>JAZQFV010000001.1:0-2589 GCA_045539715.1 Ruminococcus sp.
CCGTATGTTACCTTGTCCTGCCAAAAATCAAGCGTCAGCAGATTTTGATTAAGGATGCTCATGGAAAGCACCTCCCATCCTGTGAAGCTCGTTGGCGGCTTCAACGGCTTGCTTGTGCAGCCATTCGCTGTCCGGGTCTGCTTCGGCTCGCTTGTTTGCAGTCCGCACGTTTCGGATTGCCTTTTCTATCTCTCTGGAGGTCTTGCCGTTCTTCAAGGCGGCAATGGCAAGATTGGCAATGTAAATGCAATCTTCCTCTTTGTACTGGTCTTGTACCCTCATGCGTCCAAGCTGTTCAAGGATGCCGTTTTTACTTTTCGCTGTCTGCGTTGCATCGTCCGAGTGCCAGAGCAGGTCACTATCCGGAATTTCGGTAGCGGCTACCGATAATAGATGTACGCCCTCAAACATATACATGGCGTTGATTGCCTGTCTGCGGCTGGGTGCGCCGTATTCGGTGATATGCGTGTCAATCTTCGGTCTGCCACGTCCACGCTTCTCCTGTTCCATCTATCTGCCCTCCTTGTCATGTTTTTTGTATTATTTTATTATGCCATACAAATGTGACGAAATAAAGAATCTGAGAAATATTTTTGGTAGCGGCTACCGAAAATATTTGAGTGAGGGAAATATCATGAACGAATTGTGACTTTTTTTCTATACCTATTGACAAGAGCATTCTTCGTGCGTATAATATAATTAACAATTAGGTTAAATGTTAAAGGAGGTTGTGATGTGGGACTGCAACAGACATTAAAAGCTCTTGCCGATCCAATTCGCCGTGAAATACTAAATATGCTGAAAAAGGGGCGAATGTCTGCGGGAGAGATTACCGATCATTTCTCTGTAACAGCACCTTCGATTTCAAGACATCTATCGGTGTTGAAGGATGCTGACTTAATCAGAGATACAAGAGAAGGAAAGTTTATTTTCTATGAGATCAACACCTCTGTTTTGGAGGAAACTATGCTATGGATTGCAGATTTGAAAGGAGATAATGACAATGCTTAAAAAGAACAAGATTAAGGTCATAATATCGTCAATTATTATTTTACTTCCAGTTTTATTCGGGATCATTATGTGGAATGATTTGCCTGACATTATTACAACCCATTGGGGAGCTGACGGCAATGCGGACGGATTAAGCGGAAAGGTCTTTGCTGTCTTTGGTACACCTATAATACTTTTGATTTTCCATTTTGTTTGTTTGCTTTTTACTTCATTGGATAAAAAACAAAAAGATCAAAATCAAAAGGCATTGGGAATGGTTTTTTGGATTCTGCCGATTATATCCCTTTTCACAAATGGAATAATGTATCGTGCAGCTTTTGGCAAAGAATTTGATTTAGCATTTTTTATGCCAGCTCTGCTCGGAGTAATGTTCATCTTTATAGGCAATTACTTACCCAAAGTTAAACAAAACAGAACGCTGGGTATCAAGATTTCTTGGGCGTTGAATAACGAGGAGAATTGGAATAAAACGCATAGATTTGGCGGTAAGGTCTGGGTAGTTGGAGGACTTATTTTATTGCTCTCCATTTTTCTTCCTCTAAAAGTGATGGTATCGGTTGTGGTATGTGTGATTGCAGCTTTGGCAATTATTCCTATCATTTATTCTTATTCCATTTACAAACAGCATCAAAAGGCAGGAATTGAATATGCTGAAGCGCCCAAAAGCGGTGCGGAAAAAATTGCGCTCAGAATAACCGCAGTTATAGTACCCATCATTTTATTAGGTGTTGCTCTTTTGATGTTAACTGGTAACATTGAGGTAAAGTGTGAAGATACAGCATTAACGATCAATGCAACCTATTGGACGGATGTAGAATTCGATTATTCAGAAATTGAGACTATTGAATACCGCAAGGATTTAGATGTAGGTGTTCGCACAAGTGGCTTCGGGTCGCCAAGACTGTCTATGGGCATTTTCCAAAATGATGAATTCGGCTCATATACCTTGTATTCCTATACAGGTGCAAAAGAGCATATTGTTTTGACTTCCGGTGAGAAAACCCTTGTTATCGGAATGAGCGATACCGATGAAACAAAAGCAATATATGAAGCACTGATGGAAAAAGTTGGTAAGTAAACAGTGAACGATTCAACTGAATATCTCCCAAAGGCCGTTAACTGGTCGCAATGTGCGAAAAGTTGACGGCCTTTTTTATTGTCTGACATTTTTGGTAGCGGCTACCGAAATCATTTTGTGCTGTCATTCTCCTAAAAAACCCACTTGTCATGTTTTTTGAAATGAGCTTGTCATGCCATCCGCACCCTTTTTACGATTTTCCTCATAATATACACGAGGGGATGAAAAAACGTCCCCATCAATAAAAATTATGGAGGAACTGAATGAATGTATTCGGAACAGTAAAGATAAGCATCAACACAAAAGAAGCGGCGGCGAGGTACGGCGTGGAGGTCAACCGCCATGGGAAAGCACTCTGCCCGTTCCACAATGACCGCAATCCGAGCCTGTTTGTGGACGATGACAACTACCATTGCTACGCTTGCGGCGAGCATGGGGACGTAATCGACCTCACGGCAAAGCTCTTTGGTCTGAAATTGTATGAAGCCGCACAAAAGCTG
>JAZQFV010000002.1:0-48504 GCA_045539715.1 Ruminococcus sp.
GCTTTGTATTGGCTTCAATACAGAGTCTCTCAACAACATCGGTTATCTGACTTGCCTGAATTTCACGCATAGCAAAAATTCACCTCATTAGCGCTCGTGACGAGCATAATTGGGAAGCAACAGGGGTGACACACTGTCTGTGTCAATCTGTGCGCTTTTGAGTTCTTTAGCATAATCCTCAATATGCTTGAGGCTCATGCTGCCAAGCTCAACCTCTTTTGCCTTTGCAGCAGCTGCCTTACCCGCATTACGTCCGAAAACGATAATGTCGAGCAGTGAGTTGCCCATAAGACGGTTTCTGCCGTGGATACCGCCTGCTGCCTCGCCTGCGGCATAAAGGTTTTCAACATCAGTTGAACAATCAGCTGAAATATTCAGACCGCCATTCTGATAGTGAAGTGTTGGATAAACGAGAATAGGCTCTTTGCGGATGTCAATGCCGTATTTGCCGAACATACGCATCATTGCAGGGATTCGCTTTTCAATTGTACCCTCGCCATGCTTATATTCAATCATAGGTGTGTCAAGCCATACTGCCTTGCCGAGAGAAGTTTCAATTCCCTTGTCACGCTCCTGACACTCACGGATAATTGAAGCTGCTGTTACATCACGGGTTTCAAGAGGATGCATAAATACTTCACCGTCAATATTTACAAGCTTTGCACCGAGAGAACGAACTTTCTCAGTAACAAGCGCACCGAAAATCTGTTCGGGATAACCTGTACCTGTGGGGTGATACTGGAGAGTATCAGCATAGAGAAGGCTTGCACCTACACGGTAACCGAGAATAAGTCCGTCAGCTGTTGCACCGTAGTGGTTTGATGTGGGGAATCCCTGATAGTGAAGTCGTCCTGCACCGCCTGTTGCGATGATTACTGTCTTTGCACGGGCAACAAGAAGTTCCTTTGTTTCCATATTCATAAGAACCGCACCTGCTGCCTTGCCATTTTCGTCAAGGATAATTTCAACAGCCGCTGTAAAATCAATTACGGGAATACCTCTGTTGAGAACTTCATCACGGAGTGTACGCATAATTTCTGCACCTGTATAGTCCTTTGCAGCGTGCATACGTTTGCGTGAAGTACCGCCGCCGTGAGTTGTTACCATTGTGCCGTCAGCTTCCTTGTCAAATTCAACTCCAAGCTTATTGAGCCACTGAATTGCTTCGGGAGCTTTTGTAACAAGATTTTTTACAAGTTCAGGCTTTGCGGCAAAGTGACCGCCGCCGAATGCGTCAATATAGTGAATTGCAGGAGAATCGTTGGGCTTATCTGCCGCCTGAATTCCGCCCTCTGCCATCATTGTGTTAGCGTCACCGATACGAAGCTTTGTGACAATCATAGCCTTTACGCCAGCTTCGTCAGCCTCAATAGCCGCAGATGCACCTGCTCCGCCGCCGCCGATAATAAGCACATCTGTGTCATAATCGGGAGCATTGAGGTCAACGTCAGCAGCAGAAATTCTGCTCTTGCCCTGTAAAAGCTCTGCAAGCTGTGTAGGAACTTTATCGCCCTTGTTAACACCTGCGGAAAGAACTGTAAATTCCTCCTGCTTATAGTCGGGGTGGAAAGTTGCAAGGAGATTATCCTTTTCCTCTGCTGTCATTCTTCTTGGCTCTAAATTGGCATTTGCAGCTCTTTTTTCAGCTACGATTTTAGCCAGCTCATTGAATTTTTCAATTTTATACATATCCGCCCCTCCTTACTTCTCAATCTCTCTTGTATTGTAAAGCTCCTTGATTTCATCAATGGGCTTCTGCATAAGATTTTCGATAAGCTCCTCAAATGTGCCGTCCTTGATTTCCTTTACTCTGTCCTCAAGATGACCGCAGTCGGGAGCAAGGTATTTACCGTTAAGACGGCGTGCAAGCATTGCAACCTGTGGGTGAGAAATTCCCGCAGGACAACGTGATGAACAAACTCCGCACATTACGCAGTCAAAGCTTTCCTCTGCACATTTCTCATACTCGCCACGCTGTGCATATGCGATATACTGCATTACATTAAGTTCCTGAGTACAAGCCTTTGTGCAGGCATTACAACCGATACAAGCGTAAATTTCGGGATAAAGCTGCATCATAATCTGCTCTGTGGGCTTGATTTCCTCAATGTTGTAAATCTGCTTTACAAGGGGGAAGAAAGGCAGGGTTGCAACATACATTCCCTCCTGAACCTCTGTCTGACAAGCAAGACAAGCATGAAGTTCCTGTTTGCCGTGAATTCTGTAAATTGTAGCACAAGCACCGCAGAATCCGTTACGGCAGCCGCAGCCTCTTACAAGGTCATAGCCTGCATATTCCATAGCAGTCATTATAGTAAGTCCCTCGGGGACAGCATATTTTTTGCCGAAAAGATAGACATTAACCATATTTTCCATTGCAATTACCTCCTTAATATTCATCGGGAAGCTCGCCCAGTTCATCATATCGGAACACGGGACCGTCCTTGCATACGTACTTATTGCCGATGTTGCAGCGTCCGCATTTGCCGACTCCGCACTTCATACGCAGCTCCATAGTTGTGTATACCTGAGTTTCAGAAAATCCCAGTTCTTTAAGTCCTGCAAGGGTAAATTTAATCATTATGGGAGGGCCGCACACAAGTACGGTCTTATTTGTGGAGGGCATAAGTTCCTTGACATAGTTGGGAACAAAGCCAACATGACCGTCCCAGCCCTCCTGCGGATTGTCAATAGTGAGGTTTACCTGAATATTGTCATCAGCCATCCATTCGTCGATTATCTCCTGATAATCCACCAAATCATCCTTGGAACGTGAACCGTAGACAATCTGCACATCACCATAATTTTCTCTGTTGTCACGGACATAATTTATTACAGAGCGAAGCGGTGCAAGACCAATTCCGCCTGCAACAAAAAGCAAATCCTTGCCCCTTAATTCGGTTTCAACAGGAAAATAATTTCCGTAAGGTCCTCTTATTGTAATCTGCTGACCTACGTCCATTGCGTGAAGCCATTCTGTAAGACAGCCGCATTTCTTTATGCTGAACTCCATAAACTCCTTATTTGTGGGAGATGAAGTGATAGAGAACATAGCCTCGCCAACTCCGGGGATTGAAAGCATTGCACACTGACCCGGCATATGCTCAAAAACCTTGCCGCCCTCAAGGGCATTTACTCTGAAAGTCTTTACATCGGGAGTATCCTGACGGACATCAGTAACAACGCCCACAAGGGGTATTAATGTATCATTATTCATTACTTATCCTCCAATGCTTTCATTACCTTGACAATATTAAGTGATACGGGACACTTTGAAAGACATCTTCCGCAGCCTACACAGCCGAATTCTCCCTCGTGATTTGAGGGGTGATATACAAGCTTATGCATAAAACGCTGTCTGAATCGCTCAAGCTGTGATGTTCTTGGGTTTCCGTGTGCCATTTGTGTGAAATCGGAATACATACAGGAATCCCAGCAGCGGAAACGCTTTATGCCGTTTCCTGTGTCATAGTCACGTATATCGTAGCATTGACAGGTAGGGCATACAAATGTGCAGGTACCGCAGCCGATACAAGCCTCTGAAAGCTCTGCCCATTTCTCGGAATTGAAATGCTCCATAAGTCTTTCGCCGCCGAATGAATCGGTAGTAAGATTTGCAAGGGGCAGACGAGTCATAATTTCTCTTGCCTTTGCCTGAACCTCGGAAAGCTTTGTTACATCGCCCTCCTCCAGCATATCGGAAATTGAAGCCATAAACGCCTTTCCCTTATCGGTAAAGGGAACAAAGAAATAGCTTTCACCGTCAAAATATACGGAAGCATCTCCACCGGGAACGGTAGGATTTATGCCGAAAGTTGTGCAGAAGCAGGTTTCTTCGGGACGAGTACAAGCCATTGTCACGATTGTGCCGTGTTCACGGCGGTTTTTATAGAACGAGTCAACAGGCTCGGTTAAAAATACGCTGTCCAGAATTTCAAAGCTCTTTGCATCGCAGGCACGAACGCCGAAAACTACGAAATCCTCGTTTTCCTTACGGATATCCTTAACCTCGATAGTCTTTCCGCTTAACTTGAATTCCGCAAGATTTTCCGTCTGTGGGAAGAAGAAATCCTTTGCACTTCTCACGGTATTAAGTGCCTTGCTCAATGTCATTCCGCTTTCGTATTTCTTGTATTCAGCCTGCTTATCCTCACGGTCAACGGGAATATAGAGTGTCTGCTGTGAAGCAATTTTATCGAAAAGCTCATTTATTTTTTCAGCTGAAATTTTAAGCATTACTCAACACCCCTTTCGTGAACGATTGAGGGTTCACAGTCATTTACATCATAATCGGTAAGGGGACATTTTGTAGTTCTGTCCGCACCTGCCTGAAATTCGCCGTAAAAGCTGTTTATATCCTTGATGAATTTTCTGTTGAGCAGGTGGAGAGGAATATTCTGAGGACAAACTCTTGTACATTCGCCGCAGTCTGTACATCTTCCTGCAACGTGGAATGCACGGATAATGTGGAACATCTGCTCCTCAAAACTGTCAGCAGCGGCTTTCTGTGCAATACCCGACTTTTGATTGTCAAATACGCAGTTTTCACAAGTACAAGCAGGGCATACATTACGGCAGGCATTGCAGCGGATACACTTTGAAAGCTCTCCCTGCCAGAAATCGTATCGCTCCTGTGCTGTCATATTTTCAAGCTTTTCAACCATTTCAAAACGCTTGGAATTGAGAATTGTACCCGCATCACCTATAAGCTCGTCATATTCAACGTGAAGTTTACTCTTGCAGTTGGAACATTTTTCGCTTACAGCCTCGTAATACGGCATAGTTTCTGTGCCGTAGAGAGTTTCGATTTTAAGAGTAAATCCGTCCTTGGAAACTCCTGTAATTCCGTTTATGCCCTTTGCCTTTATCTTTTCAACATCAAGCTTCGGACCGCCAGGGATACCGATAACGTACACGTTTTCACGGATAATTCTATGCTCGTTCAGAAGCTGATTGAAGCTGTATGTATCGCAGGGTTTGAGGAATGCAAGAATTTTTCCGTCCTTGCGTGATTCTTTTATGAGATATTTTGACAGATTAGCCTGTGTGAAATCGTCACAGACAAAATCTCTTTCAAGCTCCTCTGCTGATTCAAATACAGCAGGTGAGGAATCATATGCAAATTCGCCCTTTTTCCAGCCCATTACACGATTTACCGTGCCGTCGGCAAGAAGCTCCTTTGCTCTTTTTATCATTGTTTCCTGCATCTCAGATCCTCCAATCTGCGGTTAGGGCCAAGCTTTCTTACATCTTCGGTAAACTGATTCATTACAGCTGCAAACTTTGCTCCCTCTGCGGCAGATACCCATTCAAGACGAGTTCTGTTACGCTCAATTCCGAGGAAGTCAAGCATACTGTAGAGAAGTGTAATTCTTCTTCTTGTGAAATAGTTTCCCGATGTGTAATGGCAATCTCCGGGGTGACAGCCGCATATAATTACGCCGTCTGCTCCCCTCTGGAATGCACGGAGAATAAAAATCGGATTAACTCTGCATGAGCAGGGTACACGGATTATCTTTACATTTGCAGGGTAATTAAGTCTGTTTGTGCCTGATAGGTCTGCTCCTGCATATGAACACCAGTTACAGCAGAAAGCAACGATAACAGGCTCAAAATTTTCATTTACTTGCATATTGCGTCTACCTCCGACATAATCTGGCTGTTTGAGAAGCCGTTGAGATCCATTGCTCCCGACGGACAAGCAACTGTACAAGCGCCGCAACCCTGACAAACAGCAGGATTAACGCTTGCAACACGGCGAATTGCCATTGTGCGGTCGGGCATTCTGAATTCCTTGTCCTGATATGTGATAGCACCGTATGGACATACCTTTTCGCAGGAAGAACAGCCGTTACACATAAGCTCATCGCTGTGGGCAACACATGGGTTGCAGGTGATGCTGTTCTTGCAGAGAAGTCCGATAGCCTTTGCAGCTGCTGCACTTGCCTGTGCAACTGTTTCGGGGATATCCTTTGGTCCCTGACAAGCTCCCGAAAGGAAAATACCTGCTGTTGCGGATTCCACAGGGCGGAGCTTAGGGTGGGCTTCGGTGAAGAAATCGTTTGTATCCATTTGTGTTGTAAGCATTGTTGCAAGCGGACGAGCTGTTTTATCAGGCTCAATTGCAGTTGCAAGAACAACCATATCAGCGTCAATGTGAAGCTGTTCATTTGTAAGCAAATCAGATGCCTGAACGTCAATTTTTCCGTCAGACTTTGGATTTACCTTGCCAACCATACCCTTGATGTAGTGAACTCCGTACTGCTCAACGGCACGGCGGTAGAACTCGTCAAAGTTCTTACCCGGAGTACGCACATCAATATAGAACACGTAAACTTCTGTATCGGGATATTTCTCACGGATAAGCATTGCGTGTTTTGCGGTATACATACAGCAGATTTTGGAGCAGTATGGCTTACCCTTTTCATCGTCGCAGCGTGAACCTACACATTGTACGAATACGATTGTGTGAGGGTGCTTTTTATCCGAGGGGCGAAGAAGTGTTCCGCCGTTTGGACCTGCGGCATTCATAAGTCTTTCAAGTTCAAGTGATGTCACAACATCGGGACACCAGCTGTATGCGAATTCGTCATACTTATCGGGCTTAATCGGATTAAATCCCGTAGCAACTACGATTGCACCGTATTTCTGCTCTACAAAGCGGTCAGTCTGCTTGTAGTCAATAGCACCAACGGAGCATACCTTTGAACAAATTCCGCACTTGCCGTTTTTCAGCATAAGGCAGTAATTGGGGTCAATTGAAGCTACCTTTGGTACAGCCTGTGCAAAGGGAATATAAACAGCCGTTCTGTTGTCAAGTCCCATATTGAACTCATTGGGAACTTTCTTCATAGGACATTTTTCGGTACAAAGTCCGCAGCCTGTACACTTGGTTTCGTCAACATAACGTGCCTTTTTCTTGATTGTAACTGTGAAATTACCCACAAATCCCTTAACATCGCTGATTTCGCTGAATGAGTGGATTGTGATTTTTTCATTCTGTGCAGCCTCAACCATTTTAGGAGTGAGGATACAAGCGGCACAGTCAAGAGTTGGGAAAGTCTTGTCAATCTGTGCCATTTTTCCGCCGATTGTAGGCTCTTTTTCAACAATATCAACTTCAAAGCCTGCCTCTGCAATATCGAGGGCAGTCTGAATACCTGCGATTCCGCCGCCGATAACCAATGCACGTTTTACAACGGGGCTTTCCCCTGCTGTAAGAGGTGTATTGAGATGAACCTTGGCAATTGCCGCTTTACCGAGAACAATAGCCTTATCGGTTGCAGATGCAATTTCCTTGTGAATCCATGAACATTGCTCACGGATATTTGCAATTTCCACAAGATATGGATTAAGACCTGCTGATGCAGCAGCCTTTCTGAATGTATTCTCGTGCATACGAGGTGAACAGGAGCAGACAACAACACCTGTGAGGTTATGCTCCTTGATTGATGCCTTTACTAAATCCTGTCCCGATTCGGAGCACATATACTGATAATCCTGAGATATAACAACTCCCGGCTCATTTGCAAGAGCTGCCGCAACTGCCTTTACATCAACGGTAGCTGCTATATTTGTTCCGCAATGGCAGACAAAAACACCTATTCTCTGCATATCTGCTCCTCCTTACTTCGTATATTTTCTGAATGCTGTGACAATAGCCTGCTGGGGCATATCTTCATCAAGCATATCGGGTATCATATCGGGGATAAGTCGGTTATTCCCCTGCTTTCTTACAGCTGTAAGACGTACAGCCTCAACTACCTTTGCAGGCTCAACTCCTCTTGGGCATCTCTCCACACAGGCAAAGCAGGTAAGGCATTTATAAAGTGACTCTGAATTGAGAAGCGGCTCTATATTGCCTTTTTCAACCATATACACAAACTGGTGGGGATGATATTCCATTTCATTGAAAGAGGGGCAAGTAGCTGTACATTTGCCGCATCTCATACATTTGCGGACATCAACTCCGCTTGTAATATCAATCCAGTCCTTATCGTACTTATTCATTGCCAGCCTCCTTCAGACCGAGAGCCTCTGCAAGAAGCTCTGTGAAATAGTACACAGGCATATCATTGCCTGAATTTTTCTTCAAATTGTAAAGGCAGAGCGGGCAGGCAGTTATAATCATTTCTGCACCCATTTCCTCTGCGGAAGCCATAACGGCTCCGCTTCTTCTCTCCGCCTGTGCCTTGTCCTCCAACGCAATATATCCGCCGCAGCACTCGTTTCTCTGAGAGTAAATAACGGGAGTTCCGCCGATTGCTCTGATAAAATCCTCCATAATAACAGGATTTTCGGGATTATCCATAGCAAGTGCCTTTGAGGGACGGAGAAGCAGACAGCCGTAATATGCGGCAATTTTTCTGCCTGTAAATGGATTTACAACCTTTTCTTTAAGCTTGTCAAATCCCACTACATCACGTAAAAGCTCCAAATAATGATATACAGTGGTTTCGCCCTTGTACGGGTCATCAAGTCCGAGATAACGCTGTACCTTGACAGCCATTGCCTCGCTGTGGGATATATCATAATTTGTCTGCTTTATTACATTGTGACAGGCTGAACATACAGTAACAAGTCCTGCTGTTTCCTTTGCCGCCATAAGTGTTCTCACGGAGGAAAGTTTTGTAGCAACCTCATTTGTAGCTGTAGTATACGCACCGCCGCAGCATTGCCAGTTTTCAGGCTCAACAAGACTGATACCGAGAGCTTCTGCGGAAATTCTTGCGTATCTGTCCAGTTCCTTTGCCTTGGTTCTCAATGTACATCCGGGATAATATGTAAATGTTTCCATAGCATTTTCCTTTCTGATCAATACCTTATAGCTAATGGCTAAAGGCTGATAAATCAAACCATCTGCTCGGGGTGGAATACCTCGTCAAATTTTTCTGCTGTAAGGAATCCCAGTTCAACACAAGCTTCTTTAAGGGAGATATTATCCTTGAATGCCTTTTTCGCAGTCTTAGCGGCATTTTCATAGCCGATATAGGGATTGAGTGCCGTTACAAGCATAAGTGAATTGTGGAGATTATGGTGCATTTTCTCCTTATTTGCCTTTATTCCAACTGCACAGTTATCGTTGAATGACATAATTGATTCAGCAAGAAGTCTTGCAGACTGGAGGAAATTATATGCACATACGGGCATAAATACGTTCAGTTCAAAATTACCCTGTGATGCCGCCATACCTACAGCTACATCATTACCCATAACCTGAACTGCAACCATTGTTGCCTGCTCGCATTGTGTAGGATTTACCTTGCCGGGCATAATTGATGAACCGGGTTCATTTTCGGGAATGAAAATTTCTCCAAGACCGTCACGGGGACCTGATGCAAGCCAGCGTACATCGTTGGCAATTTTCATCATATCAGCTGCAAGAGCCTTTAATGCACCGTGGGCAAATACAATTTCATCCTTTGAAGTGAGAGAATGGAATTTATTTGGAGCAGTTATAAATTTCTTACCTGTAATGTCGCTTATAGCCTCTGCTGATTTCTCAGCAAATCCCTCAGGTGCATTAAGTCCTGTGCCTACAGCTGTACCGCCTAAAGCAAGTTCTTTCAGTTCCTCACAGGAAGAAATAATCATCTTTCTGTCCTTTTCAAGGGAAGAACGCCAGCCGCTTATCTCCTGTGAAAATTTAATGGGAGTTGCGTCCTGCAAATGTGTACGTCCGCTTTTTACAATTCCCTCATTTTCTGCTTCAAGGCGGATAAAGGTTTCAATTAATGTATCAACAGCGGGGATAACCTTATCCTCAATGGCAATTACAGCGGCAATGTGCATAGCTGTGGGGAATGTATCGTTGGAGGACTGGCTCATATTTATATCATCATTGGGATGAAGAAGCTTGCTTCCTGCAATTTCATTTCCTCGGTTAGCTATAACCTCATTTGCGTTCATATTGGACTGTGTACCGCTTCCCGTCTGCCATACAACAAGGGGGAAATGGTCGTTGAGTTCACCGCTTATAACCTCATCGCAAGCCTGTGTAATAACCGCAAGCTTTTCAGCTGTCATTTTTTCGGGCTTCAGCTGATTATTTGCAATAGCTGCTGCCTTTTTCAATATGCCGAAAGCATGAGTTATCTCACGGGGCATTGTTTCAATTCCGACTCCGATAGGGAAATTCTGATGACTTCTCTCAGTCTGTGCTGCCCAGTACTTGTCAGCAGGCACTTTTACCTCACCCATAGAGTCGTGTTCAATACGATAATCCATTGTAATTACCACCTTTACAAGCATTTTAACATCTCTGATTTACAGAGATAGTGATTTTTTTAACAAGTGATTACATTTAAAAAAACTTTATGGAAACATTCAGCTTTTATCAGTCGTTTCCGCAAGTTTCACTTTCAGAATTAAGACGATAGGAAAGTGTTGCAAGGCTGTCGCCAAGGTGAACATTTTCCACCGAAACATCAGAATGATTTATACGCAGGTCATAGTGTGTGAAATTCCAGAATGCACGGATTCCCTTCGCTATAAGTCTGTCAACCTCTTTTGATGCCGCCTCTTTCGGTATACAGAGAATTGCACAGCGTGGATTGTGTTCTTCACAGATTTTATCAAGCTCATCCATATCTGAAATTTCCACATCGCCTATCTTATCGCCGATAATTGCAGGGTTTGTGTCGAATATTCCCACAAGCTTGAAGCCCTTGCTCTCGAAATTAATATGTGACGCAATTGCTCTGCCGAGATTTCCCGCACCGAGAAGAATAGTCGGTGTAATCTTGTCAAGTCCAAGAATTCTGCCGATTTCAATTTTAAGAGCCGCAACATTATAGCCGTATCCCTGCTGACCGAATTCGCCAAAGCAGTTGAAATCCTGACGTATCTGTGAAGCGGTAAGTCCCATTTTTTCCGCAAGCTCTCTGGAGGAAATGCGAACATATCCGTTTGTTTCCAGTTCGCCTAAAAAGCGGTAATATCTTGGGAGTCGCCTTATAACTGAATTTGATATTGTATTTTTTGACATATTTCTGCCCTTCTTAATCATCTTTAGCTGCGGAAGCTGCTGAAAACAGCTTCCGCATAAAGAGTCTTACATCATCTTATCAAGGTTAACTTTGATTTCTTCAAGGAATGTCTTTGAATCAACCTTCTTCTTATTTTCAAGCTTGGAAATAAGGTAGAGGTCGCCTGTCATAATGCCGTTTTCGATAGTCTGGATTGTAGCCTTTTCAAGCTTATCAGCAAACTCGCAGAGTTCGGGAGTATTATCAAGCTCGCCTCTCTTGCGGAGTGCACCAGTCCATGCGAAAATTGTAGCAACGGAGTTTGTAGATGTTTCCTCACCCTTGAGGTACTTGTAGTAGTGACGCTGAACTGTACCGTGAGCAGCCTCATACTCGTAAATTCCGTCGGGAGAAACGAGAACAGATGTCATCATAGCAAGTGAGCCGTAAGCTGTAGAAACCATATCGGACATAACGTCGCCGTCATAGTTCTTACAAGCCCAGATGTAGCCGCCCTCAGAACGGATAACTCTTGCTACAGCGTCGTCAATGAGTGTGTAGAAATACTCAATGCCTGCTGCCTCATACTTTTCCTTGTACTCGTTGTCGTAAATTTCCTGGAAAATATCCTTGAATCTGTGGTCGTACTTCTTTGAAATTGTATCCTTTGTAGCAAACCATACGTCCTGCTTTAAGTCAAGACCATAGTTAAGACAAGCTCTTGCAAAACCTGCAATTGAGTTGTCAAGGTTGTGAAGTCCCTGAATGATACCGTCGGACTTTGCAAAATCGTGGATAAGCTCACGTGTTTCGTTGCCCTGTGCGTCAGTTACAACAAGTTCAGCCTTGCAGCCCTTTTCAACACGGATTTCAGCATTCTTGTAAACATCGCCGTAAGCGTGACGAGCAATTGTAATAGGCTTTGTCCATGTGGGGATATATGGCTCAATTCCCTTTACAATAATGGGAGTTCTGAATACTGTACCGTCAAGAGCAGCTCTGATTGTACCGTTAGGTGACTTCCACATCTGTGTGAGGTTATACTCAGGCATTCTTGCAGCGTTGGGAGTGATTGTAGCACACTTTACAGCAACGCCGTACTTCTTTGTTGCCTCAGCAGAATCAAGAGTAACCTGATCCTTTGTTTCCTCACGGTGCTTAAGTCCGAGGTCGTAGTACTCTGTGTTAAGCTCTACATATGGAACGAGTAGAATATCCTTGATCCACTGCCAGAGGATTCGTGTCATCTCGTCGCCGTCCATCTCGACGAGGGGAGTTTTCATAATAATTTTAGCCATTGGTTTTTACCTCCATTTTTTAATGTCCGCATACTTATATGTAGAGAATTGAAACAATACCCAATAAAATAAGGTGTGCGGGATAGAATATATAAAATATCCATTTAGTATGCTTGGATCCGCCTCTTTCGCCGTTATACATTGTCAACAGCGGAATTGGCAGAAATACCCCTAATTTGTAAAGATTCTGCGGAACTACTTCAGGTGCAGTAAATAAAAATTTGAAAATCGGGATTATAAGCACCAAAAATGCAACTGCTCCAAAGCCAGCAAGCTGTTGTTTCTTATTTCCCCTTGCAAGCTCAAAGGCAAAGGTAAACAACAGCGCTGTACTGCCCCAATCGCAATATTCCGTAAGCATTGCAATAACAAGCAATGCAACGTATTTCCATACAGTCGGAATTTTTTCGTGATTGTATATATGCAAGCCGATAAGACACAGAAAGAGCGTGGTTATCATACTCTCATTACATTTTCCGAAAAAACTTTCCGTCTTATAAAAACAGTATGCAAAGTGGGAGATCACCGCAAATATTCCCATACGCATAACATATTTTTTAAAATTGCTTGTATAGTGATAGCCCTCCGAGAGAAAAAAACACATAACAGGAGCTGTTATTCTGCCTATAGCGTGCATAATTTGTCCCAACGGAGAAGCTGTTGGGACCGCAAGCCAGCCCACGTGGTCAATAAACATAGCAAGAATTGCGATATACTTCAAGTCAGAAGCAGTTATACCTTTTTTTTTCATAGGAACAGCCTCCATTTTATTTTTCAACCAGACAGACAATACTCAACATCAAAACAATACCGACAAAAAAGACAAGCATTTCCGTAAGGACAGCTCTTTGATTTGCCTTATACGGCTCACTGGTTTTCAGAAATATTTTTTCTGTAAGGTCAAATAATTTCTTTCCAATAAATGAGAAAATAAGAAAAAACACGAGAAAAGAGCATGATATAGCGATTGCCGCGGGGCTTGATTTGCTGAGTTTTGTATCCGAATTTACCACAAAGTAAACTTCTATTATCATAATTGTTAAGGAGAATGCAACAGCATATAAGCATCCCGGCTTATGTTCTCTGCTTTCAAAGTGTATCTTCATATATCCCCCTTTAATCCCAACTGTTGATGCTTTCAGATACTGATGATGAATTTTCATTGTAAACTTCAACAAGCAAAGGAACAAATATAAATAAAAGAATTACACCGAAAAACACAGCAACCTCAGTAAGCTTTGCAAAAAATTGTGCTTTTTTGCGATTCTTTTTACATTTACTGAATTTTCGCTCTGTAAAATCAAATATCTTTTTCCCTGCCTTACAGCAAATCAGATAGAAAGCAATAAACAGTATTAAAGCAATGCTTTTAACCCAAAGCTGAACAGGATGTTCTGACCACCATATTCCGATAACGACAGATAATGGAATCGTCAGCAATAAACCGTATAGACAACCCGGAAAATATCTTGCTGCACCCTTTAATCTTCTTTTCATATCCTCACCTGTTGATTATGTCAATCAATTATTGCAATTATGGCGAACATAACAAGCCAGAAAGCCACAATAATAACGTGTCGGATTACTGCATATTTCAAAGCGATACCCTGACGGTACACGCTGTTGAGTACGCCCAGTCCCACAGCACCGATTGCTCCCAATACAGGATATGCCGCACCGCCCATACCAAACATTTTTGTAAGGGCAAGGCCAAGAAGAAAGCCAAGTATATTCGGCAGCATAGTCACAAAAAAACCTATATCAAAGCCGTTGCGTCGTGCGTCCCATGATGTGCTGCCCATATCTCTGTACATATCTGTGTAAGAATCAGAGCTATGGTTTACATCGTCAAAAATGTCCTTGATAATTTCTAAAATTCTCATAATAATCCCCTTTTATTATATCATTTTATATCATTGCCACAAGCAGCATTATCATCAATATACCGAATAAAAGCAAACCGATAATATCAACTGCCTTTTGAAATTTTGTCCATTTGCCGCTTTTTGCGTGTCTGAAAAGGTTAATACCCCATAGCACCATAATCAGACCAACAAAAAATATCAGAATTCTGAGCATACCCTCCGCAGAATTAGCTGCGGAGAGCATTACTGTCAGATTAGTTTTCATTATTTCATTGACTCTCTTGTAAAGTCAAGAAGTCCGCCTGCAAGTATAATATCCTTTGTACGTCCTGAAAGTTCGCAGAGTACAGGGATTTCTGCACCATTTGTCTTGTTTACAACTGTAAGTTCAGACTTGCCCTCAGCAATATCCTTTCTTACATCAGCAAGTACAAGAACATCGCCCTCGTTAATCTTGTCGTAGTCAGCCTCGTTTACAAATGTAAGAGGAAGAATACCTGCATTTACAAGGTTTGCACGGTGAATACGAGCGAATGACTTAACGAGAACTGCCTTAACTCCGAGATAGAGAGGAGCAAGTGCAGCATGCTCTCTTGATGAACCCTGTCCGTAGTTTGAACCGCCTACGATAATGCTCTTTCCAAGTTCCTTTGCTCTTGTTGGGAATGCCTCGTCACATACAGCAAAGCAATGCTGTGAAATAGCGGGAATATTTGAACGGAGAGGAAGAATCTTTGCACCTGCGGGCATAATGTGGTCAGTTGTGATGTTATCGCCAACCTTTAATGATACAGGAGCATCAATTGTTTCAAGGAGAGGTGCTGTATCTGGATAAGGCTTGATGTTTGGTCCACGGAGGATTTCAACGCTGTCCATTTCCTCAGCAGGTACAGGTGCAACAACCATATTGTCGTTGATTGTGAATTCCTCGGGAAGCTTGATCTCAGGCATATCACCGATTTCCATTGGGTCTGTGAGATAGCCTGTAATAGCGGAAATAGCAGCCATTTCGGGAGATACGAGATAAATCTGACCGTCCTTTGTTCCTGAACGTCCCTCGAAGTTTCTGTTGAATGTACGGAGGGAAATACCCTTTGAGTTAGGTGACTGTCCCATACCGATACATGGACCGCAGGCACTTTCAAGAATTCTTGCGCCAGCGCCAATGAGAGTTGCAAGAGCACCGTTTTCAGCCATCATATTGAGAACCTGCTTTGAACCGGGAGCAATAGCAAGTGATACATCGGGGTGAACTGTCTTGCCCTTTAAAATGTGAGCAACCTTGAGCATATCAAGGAGTGAGGAGTTTGTACATGAACCGATACAAACCTGGTCAATCTTGAGTTTGCCGATTTCCTCAACGCTCTTTACGTTGTCGGGAGAGTGAGGACAAGCAGCAAGAGGCACAAGCTCGCTGAGGTTGATGTTCAGTTCTTCATCGTATACAGCGTCCTCATCAGCTGAAAGGGGAACCCATACTTCTTCACGCTTCTGAGCCTTGAGGAACTGCTTTGTGATTTCATCAGAGGGGAAAATTGAAGTTGTAGCACCAAGCTCTGCACCCATATTTGTGATAGTTGCACGCTCAGGAACTGAAAGAGTCTTAACGCCCTCGCCTACGTACTCGATAACCTTGCCTACGCCGCCCTTAACGGACATTCTTCTGAGAACTTCAAGGATAACGTCCTTAGCAGCAACCCATGGACGAAGCTTTCCTGTAAGGTTAACCTTTACAACCTTAGGGCAAGTTATGTAGTATGCACCGCCGCCCATAGCTACAGCAACATCAAGTCCGCCTGCACCGATAGCAATCATACCGATCCCGCCGCCTGTGGGAGTATGGCTGTCTGAGCCGATAAGTGTCTTTCCCGGGATACCGAATCTTTCAAGGTGAACCTGGTGACAGATACCGTTGCCTGGACGTGAGAAGTAGATGCCGTGCTTCTTAGCAACAGAACCGATGAAACGGTGGTCATCTGCGTTTTCAAAACCACTCTGGAGTGTGTTGTGGTCGATATATGCAACTGAACGCTCTGTCTTTACTCTTGGTACACCCATAGCCTCAAATTCAAGGTATGCCATTGTACCTGTAGCGTCCTGTGTAAGTGTCTGGTCAATCTTTATTCCGATTTCCTGACCTTTTACATACTCACCGTCAACGAGGTGAGCTTTCAAGATTTTTTCAGTAAGTGTTAAACCCATTTTTAATCATTCCTTTCCTGCGGTTTGATACCGCTATCCACTATATATTTTACACTATTTCACGAACTTTGTCAAGAAATAAACAATGTAAAATATAGCTATAAAATTCTTTTTGTTAGCTTGATATAACTAGCTAAAAAACAAAGGCAGTGTCGCACAGAATATATGCGATACTGCCTAAAAAATTTCGTATTTTTATACCAATTCCTAAAATGTTAGTAGATAAAGATGATGAGCATAAACACTATATGTCAATGCGGACGACCCATCTTTGCCACTTGGTGGCAAAGATGGGTTATAGCACTCCATAATCATTAAAAATAATATTCAATAAATTTTGGTGTTGCAAAAAAAGCTATAAAAAACATCACTAAAAAAGTTAACACATAAAACCCGATTAATATCGGACGGTTTGTTAAATTATTTCGATTTACATAAATACAAAAAGCCGTTAGTATCATTATACAAATAAAGAATATTATATTTTTATTATTTTCAACAAACCACCATGATATGTGATTAATGATATTTATACAAGCATTTCCTTTTTCATCGCCGAAATTTCTTTTAATGCTCTGTTGAAAAAGAAGCCATAGATGTTCTTTGTTATCTTTATTATCCCAATATGAAAATATTAATATAGTTTCAAAATTACAAATAATGTATATTATGGGAGCAATAATTGATAAGAGTTCAATAGACTTTACTATCTTTAATTTATTCACGCTTCACCTCATTAATAGCATTTGTCGGAATAATTATTTTCAACTAAACTTTCATAATTGATACCTATGCGTGAACAAACTATAGTAAAATGTTCCTTTGCATCAAAATCAATTTCATTAACATTATTTTTATCACTAGTATAGACGATTTTAATTATCTTTACATATCAAGCATAAGATACCACAAGCCTCCCGAACTAATTTAAGAATCGGTTCGTAAAGTTATTTAAAAATGTTTATACTAGTGTTGTTTCAGGGATTGGTATTAATTACACATCATTTCTGATTATATCATCAAGAGTCTGTCTTTTAACTGCAATTCTTGATTCGCCGTTGTTTACGAATACAAGTGCAGGTCTGCAAAGTCTGTTATAGTTTGAGGACATTGAGAAATTATATGCACCTGTGGCACATACAGCAATAATATCCCCCGATTCTGCGTGCTGTAGAGGCATATTTTCACCGATAAGGTCGCCGCTTTCACAGCATTTGCCTGCGATAGTTACTCTTTCGGAGCGTTCCTCCCCTGCCTTATTTGCTACAATTGCCTCGTACTCGGATTTGTAGAGGATATATCTGGGATTATCCGCCATACCGCCGTCAACGGAAACATATGTTCTTATATTGGGAATTTCCTTTCTTGTACCCACGGTATACAGCGTAATTCCTGCACTTGCGGCAATTGATCTGCCCGGTTCGATATAGATGAAAGGACGGTTGATTCCGAGATTTTCACACTCAGAAATAACCACCTGTGAAACCCTCTCCATAAATACGCCGAATGGCTGCGGATCGTGTTCTTCAAGGTATTTTATACCAAATCCGCCGCCGAGATTAAGTCCCTGAATTTCATAATTCAGCTCATTTTTAATCTTAGCAATAAGTTCAAGCATTACCTTTGCAGCTTCCTCAAAGGGAGCAATATCGAATATCTGTGAGCCTATGTGGCAATGCAGACCGTAAAGTTCCACATTTTCGCAGTTTATAGCCTCTTTTACAGCGTCAAATGCCTCACCTGTTTCAAGGGCAAAACCAAATTTGCTGTCAATCTGTCCTGTTTTTACAAAATCGTGGGTATGTGCGTCAATTCCTGGCTTGATACGGAACATAATGTGCGGCTTTTTGCCCATTTTTCCTGCAATTTCAGAAAGTCTGTGGAGTTCGTCGATATTGTCAACAATGATATGTCCTACACCAACTTCAAGGGCATATTCAAGTTCCTCATTTGTCTTATTATTGCCGTGGAAACCGATTTTCGCAGGGTCAAATCCAGCCTTTACAGCAGTATAGAGTTCACCGATTGATACAGCATCAAGACCAAGTCCCTCGCTTGCAACTATACGGCACATTTCCATACAGGAAAGTGCCTTGCTTGCATAGTGAACTCTGCCTTTTTCGCCGTAGAATTTTCTGATATTTTCATTGAATTCACGGCAATTTTTACGCACAAGCACCTCATCCATAACATAGAGAGGTGTGCCATATGTTTTTGCAAGCTCAACAGTATCAGCACCGCCGATAGTGAGATTGCCATTCTCGTTTATACTTAAATTTTCAGATACAAACATTTTTAATCTTCCTTTCGGACAGATAATCAATCCTCTGTCACTTCTTCAACAATTGCCCTCAGTTCCTCAACTCCCTCAAAGGTAACAGAGGAAAAAGGTATAACGTGCATATCCTCAAAGCACGGTATTTCACTTTTAAATGCTTCCATACGCTTTTCACGCTCCATTTTTTTCAGCTTATCAGCCTTTGTGAGAACGAGAATAAAGGGCATTTCCGTATCAATAAGGAAATCAATCATCTTTAAATCGTCCTTTGTGGGAGCGTGTCGCATATCTACCAGCATAAATACAATACGAATATCTCTTTCGGAGCTGAGATAGCCGTCAATAAGTCCAGACCAGCGTTCTTTCTCCGACTTTGCAACCTTGGCATAGCCATATCCCGGGAGGTCAACAAAGTATATATTTTCCAGACCGTAAAAATTTATAGTAGCGGTTTTTCCCGGAACAGAGCTTACTCTTGCAAGATTTTTACGGTTGAAAAGTTTATTTATAAGCGTGGATTTTCCCACATTTGAATGACCTGCAAAGGCGATTTCTACTCTATCGCCCTGCGGTAACTGGGAATATGTACCGTAGGAGGCTACAAATTCCGCTTTATTGTAATTGAGTTTCATAGCAGCCCTCCTTATATAATCGCATTTTCCAGAACATCTGTGAGAGTTTCCGCAAATACAAATTCGAGATTATTTTTAACAGCATCGTCAACTTCTTCAAGGTCAGGCTTATTGTCAATGGGAATAATCACCTTTTTAATGCCAAGCTTATACGCTGCCATTGTCTTTTCACGGAGTCCGCCAATTGGAAGAACCTTTCCGTGGAGAGTGATTTCGCCTGTCATAGCCACATCTGAGCGAACCTTGCGGTCTGAAAGTGCCGACACAAGAGCCGTTGTCATTGTTACGCCTGCGGAGGGACCGTCCTTTGGAACTGCACCCTCGGGAGCGTGAATGTGAATATCCTTCTTTGTGAAGAATTCCTTGTCAATGCCATATTTATCGGCAATACTGCGGACATAGGTAACGGCAATTTTTGCACTTTCTTTCATTACATCACCGAGAGAGCCTGTAATTTCAATTTTTCCTGTTCCCTCAAGTGCAAGGACTTCAAGGGGCATAACAGTACCGCCAACAGCTGTCCATGCAAGTCCGTTTACAACGCCCACCTGATCCTTATCGGAACTGAGGTCACGAGTATATTTGTGGACACCAAGCCACTTTTCAACGTCCTTAGCCTTTATGCTTATTCTCTTTGCGTCACCGTCAGCTATCTTCTTAGCTGCTTTTCTGCAAAGTGAAGCAATGCGGCGTTCAAGATTTCTTACA
The DNA here is from genome assembly GCA_045539715.1 of Ruminococcus sp. Lineage (GTDB taxonomy): Bacteria > Bacillota > Clostridia > Oscillospirales > Ruminococcaceae > Ruminococcus. Next base: position 19,951 of record JAZQFV010000002.1, read on the forward strand.
CCTGCTTCTCTTGTGTAATATGCGATAATATCATCAATTGCGTCATCGGCAATTTTAAGCTGTGTGCCTTTAAGACCGTGTTCACCAAGCTGTTTTGGAATTAAATGGTCCTTTGCAATGTGGAATTTCTCCTCTGCTGTATAACTTGGAAGTTCAATAAGTTCCATACGGTCAAGAAGCGGAGAGGGAATATTTCCCACATCATTGGCAGTTGTAATAAATACCGCCTTGCTCAGGTCAAAGGGAACTTCAATGAAGTGGTCACGGAATGTGCAGTTCTGCTCGCTGTCCAGAACTTCAAGCATTGCAGAGGAGGGATCGCCCTTAATATCGCTGCAAAGCTTGTCTATTTCATCAAGAAGAATCATGGGGTCAGCTGTTCCTGCCTGCTCCATAGCAGCCATAATTCTGCCGGGCATTGCACCTACGTATGTCTTTCTGTGACCTCTTATATCAGCTTCGTCACGAACTCCGCCGAGAGATACACGGACATATTTTCTTCCCATAGCCTTTGCAATTGAACGGGCAATTGATGTTTTACCGATTCCGGGAGGGCCTGCAAGACAGATAATCTGTCCCTTTATATCGGGATTAAGGGTATGAACCGCAAGAAATTCAAGTATGCGTTCCTTTACCTTTTTAAGTCCGTAATGCTCATCTTCAAGGATAGTTTCAGCCTTATCCATAGAAATTTTAGTCTTTGTATATTTTCCCCAAGGGAGAGATAAAACGGTATCAAGGTAATTCTTGATTACAAATGCCTCCTGTGATGCTGAGGGCAGCTTTGCAAGTCTGTCAGTTTCACGAATAAGCTTGTCACGGCTTTTTTCGTCAATTTTAAGCTTGATTATCTTTTCACGAAGCTCGTAAACCTCGTCAACTTCATCATCGCCCAGCTGTTCCTGAATAATTCTCATCTGCTCACGGAGATAGAATTCACGCTGTCCCTTGTCGATGCTCATTCTTGTCTGCTCGTTAATTTCATTTTCAAGTTCAAGAATTTCCACCTCAGCAGATAAAAACTGCACAAGGAGAGTCAGCTTTTTGATAATGTTTGTTTCTTCAAGGAGTTCCTGCTTGTCACGATAATTGATATTTGAATTAAAGCAGACAGCTTCGAAAAGTTTCACGGGATTTGACTGTACCATAACGGCAGAGAGCATTTCACGTGGAATTTTCGGAAAAAATGAGGTATAACGCTCAAAAATATCCTTTACTGTGCGGACAAGCGCCTCCGCCTCCAATTCATTATACTTCACCCTTGAATATGTAGGCACACGCTTTACCTGTGCAAGAAGAACATCGCCCTCATCAATAAGTGAAGTCATTTCAGCCCTGTACACTCCCTCAACGAGAACCTTTACCACATTATCGGGAAGTTTTAAAATCTGCTTGATTTCAGCGACAACACCCACTTTATACAAATCTTTTTCTGTGGGATTGTCAACGTCCAATTCCTGCTGTGCTGCAAGGAAAACATAGCCGTCGCCCTTTACGGCTCTTTCAACGGCATTGATTGTCTTTTCTCTCGCTGCGTCAAAGTGCATCACCATTTTCGGGTATGCTACCATTCCCTTTAACGCAACTGTATAAAACGTATTGGATTTTTTATTATTCTGTTCCATATTTATCCTTCTCCAAACTATCGCTCCAAAATTAACTCCTGAATTTGCTATTCTTCAAGAATATGTTGGTTATGCAATACAATTTATCCGAGTTACATTTTCCTATATATATTATATTATACTATATTCTTATAAAAAAAGCAAGTTCAAGTTGCAATAATATTAAAGGTTATATTTTTTTGTCAGAAATATATTGATTTCTTGTAAAAAGTATGTTATAATATATCTATATTGATATAAAGGAGTAAAAAATAAATGAAAAAAATCGCTGTAATCGGTGCTATGCCCTCAGAACTTGCCGACATTCGTCTTATGCTTGGTGAGGCTGAAATCAAGAGAATTTCAGGCTTTGACTTCTACATAAATGAGTACAAGGGAAATAAAATTATCAATGTCTGCTGCGGTATCGCTAAGGTTAATGCCGCACTTTGCACACAGGTTATGATTGACAATTTCTCACCTGATTACGTTATAAATGCAGGTGTTGCAGGGGGTATGAATACTGCTGTTAAAGTATGCGATATCGTTATCTCAACAGAAGTTCTCCCCCACGACCTTGACCCTCATTTCCTTGCGGATTATCCCCCATATTGTGCAGTTTTCAAGGCTGATGACAAGATAATGGATACTGCCGAAAAGGTTTGCGGTGAATTTTCTGTAAATTCTTTCCGTGGACGTATCGTTTCAGGTGAACAGTTTATTTCAGATAGTGCTGTAAAAGCCGCTATACAGGAGAAATTCGCTCCTTATGCCGTTGATATGGAAAGTGCAGCTGTAGGTCATTGCTGCTTCCTCAACGAAATGCCCTTTGCAAGCATCCGCTGCATTTCAGACAATGCTGATGACGAAGGTGCAATGTCATTTGATGAATTTGAAAAAATTGCTGCAAAACGTGTAGCTGAAATCGTTCTCAGAATGACGGAATTAATGTAAAAAACTCCCCTAAGGGAGATTAAAAAGGAGAAATAATTATGAAAAAGTCACTCTCAATTTTATCCGCTGCAATTATGACAGTTTCCTGCCTCCCCCTCACGGTGGCAAATGCCGCAGAAACTCCTGCATTTTATATGACAGCAGGCGAATCCGACAAGTATGAGCTGTCAAACGGCGGAAAAAACATTTCCATTGATGCCCTTTCAGAGGATATTACTGCAACTGCAAATATTTATTTTGCAGACTCCGCTAAAGGTGCATGGAGTGTTTCACCAAAGTGGAAGTCAAATTCCGAGCATATCAAAATTACAAATGTGCATAATCCCCTTGAAGATGGAAAACTCAAGGAATTTGCTTATGCTGCAAAGGACGCAAACGGCAATTTTACAAGTTCAAAATGCACTTTTGATTTAACAACAAATTCCAATTATAATTCCAAGAATTTCACAGTAAGAAGCAACGACGGAAAAGCGCTTGTTCCATATGGTGAAAAGTCCGACTCATACTCTCTTGTATCTTTTGATTTCTCAATTTCCAAGGATACTCCCGACGGTACATATGAAATCTTCTTCACAGATGACGAGGACAATGCTACAAGATGTGCTATGGACGCAGCAAACGGAAACACAATCTACACATTCCCCGACAATCCTCCAAGCCTTTCAAATCTGAAAATCACTATCGGTGCAGATGAAGCAGCAGGCGACATTTCCTTACAGGGCAAACCCGTTGAGGCTGCACCGGGAGAAAAGGTTGAAGTTGATTTTGTAATCAACGCTCCCGAAAATACAAAATCAGGAATAAGCGGTGTATTCTTCAAGGTTGATACAGATGAAAAGCTTACTTTTGTTTCCGCAAAATTCGCTGACGCTTTCAATCCTTATGGCATTTACAATACAAAAACAGGCGAAGTTGCTTTTGCAAATCCTGAGGGAAAAGATGTTTCTGCATCAAACGGAGATACTTTAGTTACATTGACATTTGAAGTTCCCGCTAATGCAGCAAAGGGCGATGTTTATAAAATCGGAATAAACGGACTTGAAGTAGTAAATACTAACGGTGTTAATGTTACTTCAAATGCAGCTGTTCAGCCTGCTGAAATCAAGGTTTCCGATTCACTTAAACCAAACATCGGAGATATAAACCTTGACGGTAAGGTTGACTCCTCTGACGCATCATTGGCTCTTGCTGATTATGCTGCAATTGCAACAGGAAGCGGCTCAAGTCTGAATGCTCAGCAGAAGCTCAACGGTGATGTTAACTTTAACAATTCAATCGACTCTACAGATGCTTCAGATATTCTTGCTTACTACGCTTATACAGCAACAACAACTGACAATCCTGTAAAGACATTCCTTGAATACTTCAACAGAAAACTTCCTGTATGAGAATAGCAAAATTTAGGGACGTTCCGATTTCGGAGCGTCCCTGTTTTTGTGCCGTAAATCTATACGAGATTATTTTTTATTGCATATACCGCAAGCTGTGTGCGGTCTTTAAGTTTCAGCTTTTCCAAAAGCCTTGATATGCTGTTGCGGACAGTTCCCTCTGCAAGAAAAAGTTCTGCGGCAATTTCTTTATTGTCATATCCCTCGCATATCAGACGAAGAAATTCCACTTCACGTTCGGTTAAATCAAGATTTTTCGGAGCTTGCTTCACAGGCTCTTTTTTTATTGCCTGAAAAACATTGTCACAGAACACATTAATTCCCCCTGCCACAGCCTTGATTGAATTTATAACCTGTGCACTGTCCATTTCTTTGAGAATATAGCCGTCTGCACCGCTTGCCATAGCCTTTTCAACTGTTTCCTTATCGTCAAATGTGGTGAGAACAAGCACTTTTATGCCTTTCAGCTTGTCCTTAATCTGACGAGTGCCATAGCCTCCATCAAAATCGGGCATACGCATATCCATAAGCACTACATCGGGTTCAAGCCGCAATGCAAGTTCATATGCCTCCTTGCCGTTGCCAGCCTCCCCCACTACCGTAATATCGGGTTCGCCTGCAAGCACAGCCTTTAAGCCCATACGCAAAACTGCCACATCATCTGCAATAAGCACCTTAATCATATTATCATCCTTTCTCTACGGGAATTTTCATCATTGTAGTAAACCCCTCGCCCTCTACAGAGGAGAATTTCACCGTTCCGCCTAAATCCTCTATGCGGCGGCGAATACCGCTTAATCCGTTGTTTTCCTTAATTTTACTACAGCCCTTGCCGTTGTCAAAAATGTAAAGTTCCAGTCTGTCGCCAAGAAATTTTATGATTATATCAATTCTCTCTGCCGATGAATAACGCATTGTATTTGTAACGGTTTCCTTGACGGAATCATAAATCTGTCGTATACAGAAAGCATATCGGCTGTCCTCCGTACCCTGCACGCACACGTCAATATCAACAGTCCGCACCGCATCTGTTACGGTTTTAACTGCCCTTGTTACAGAGGTCATAAATTCATCATCACGGAGATTATTTATAGAGCATCGAAGCTGCGTTATTCCGCTTCGGGATAAGCCGTCAATTTCCGCTATATATTGCGGAATTTCCGTAAGTTTTCCGCTTTTCAGCTCCGTCTGCGTAATCTTCGCAAGGGAACTTATCATTGTAAATGTGTGACCTGCGGAGTCATGAATTTCCTGTGCAATTCTGTTTCGCTCATGCTCAATTGACAGCTTTTTCTCTGTCTGTGCCAGTTCAAAATATTCGGTTATGTTGCTTATAAGAACAATTTCTGCGATTTCAGTTCCCAATTCATTTAAAATCAGACTTTTTTTCACGCTGTATCGCTCATTTTCCACAGAAAATTCCGCTGAATTTCCCGTAAAATCAATGACCTCGCCCGAAAGTTCCGACAAAGCCGAACACAGTTCCGAAATATGGCTGTATTCCGCAGAAACAAGAGTTTTCATCGCCTTATTTCTATATGTCACATTTCCCTCAGTATCGAATACCGCCGCCGCTGTTTCGATATTGTCAAAGGTGTCCTGAATGGCTATCTGATTAATGTCAAGAAGTCCGTAACGCCTTATCGCCACAAGCACCATTATAACAGAAAAGGCAAAAAACAACGGTGTAAGCTCGATTTCAGATTTAATTACACCGCAGAGAGTCAGCATATTTATCATAAGCGGTACAAGTGCCGCCAATGCTAAAAACATTGACTGTGCAGAAATTACTTTTCCCTTTGAATGGCGGATAAACATAAGGGAAATTCCCCATATAATGAATATGTAAAATAAAAGCTGAAAAACGTAAAATAACATTCCATAGCTAATGCCGTTTATGCCGAATTCCCTGTAATACAGCCTATGAAGCGGATTTGTGACAATTGCCGCATACATTACAACGGACAAAATCGGAAGAAAAGCTGCCATTTTTCTGAATTTCGCCGATGTTTCCGAATATTCCGCTGAAAACATAAGCCAAAATGACGGGAAACAGCATATTCCCACATAGCCTATAAGATAGCTGATTTTAAGCTGCATATCATTGACGGAAAATAAAATCAAAAGCTGGGACACAAGCCACATCACAATTGACATCTGACAGACAATGAAAAGCCGTGTCATTTTATTTTTATTTCCTCTGGACAAAATCCAGCCTACCGTCCCCAGCATACCTGTAAGACCTATAATTAGCAGGGCTGTCGCCAATATTTTTACCGCCATATTTTCATTCCTTTCAATGGCAATGCCGCACGTATAATACGTGCGGTATGCCCTGATATTTAATTTTTACCCCGATTCCCCGATGTTTTTACCATGTCCAGTCTGAAAATGTCTTTGAAACTGTCGCCTTGATTGATTCACCCTTTTTGCGTGATGCCTCGTTAACAGCGGCAATTGCGATGAAGATAACGCCTACTGCAAGGAGATATACCCACCAGCCTGCTGATGTGAAATACTTAGCTGTGAGGAGAATTGTGAGAATTAAAAGGGCGATTGAAGATACGCTGAACCATGTCTTGCTCTTTGCGTAGAATGAGAAGATGAGAACCGCTGCTGTTACTGCAAGTACGAAAATTCTGTTGAGCATATTGTCATGTCCGATTCCGTCAACTATAAGTCCTGCAAATGCAAGGATGAACATTATTGTTGAAATAATTCTTGAAGCGTCCTTGTGATTTCTCCAGATAAATCTGTATACAACACCAAGGAGAAGAATAATTCCGAGATTGATTTTGCTTGAAACGAGAGATGAGTCAAATACAAAGAACTGTCTTGTGATAAATGCAAAGGCTACAAAAAATGCTGATACTGAAAGAATAAATGCCGCTGCATTTTTATTTGTATTTTTCTTGATGAATGCTGCTACAAATACAGCAATTGCAATGTAAATGAGGAAGCTTGTTACGTTGTCAATTCCTGAGATGCCGAATAAAGCGATTACTGATACAGGAAGAAGTACGTCAATGTTAATTCTGTCATTCTTTTTGCAGATTAAAGATTCGGGGAATATAACTCTTGATGCAATTACAAGAACTGCAAATAATCCGAACATAAGGTAATCTGAAATTCTGTCGCTTACGATATTTTCATCGATAATTTCTTTTAATGTAACTACCAATGCAATAACTGAACCTGCTGCTGTGATGTTGCATTTCATTAAACAGGAAATGATGAAATGTAATACGATAACTGAAAGTGAAATAAAGCAGAATTCTGTATATCCCGTGATTGCGAAAAGTGCGAATACTGCGGCTGTCATAAGGCTGTATGACGCTGTGTGTGCCTTTACAGGGTGGTTTGCATGGAAGCTGAATGAAAGTTTAGGAAGAAACAGGAAGAATGATGCCATAACCACATACAGCAATGCGAGAATACCATATACTGCAACATAAAGCTTATCTGTTGTTTCATTGTATACGTGTAAATTGTCATAGATATTGTATGCCATGCAAATAGGCATTATCGGAAGTGCGATACCTGCAACAAACTGAATATCCTTTGAGTTGTGGAGGCAATATCCCATTATAAATACTGTGAGAATAATTGGGAAAAGAAGATTTAATCCGTATACTGCGTCAAAGTTTGCATTAAGGGCAACAATTGAACCGATGATAAATCCGATGAATGAAACAACCTTTGATGCTGTGAGATTTTCGGGAATTAAGCAATTGATAAGGTAAATCACAAATGTGATTGCTCCGAAAAGAAGCATTGCCCAAGGCTCACCGATTTCGCCCTCAAATCCGCCTGTTACTATGAGAGCTGTGTAAAAACCGATAATATCTGCAAAAATGAACATCCACTTCTGATTTTTAAGTAAACCGTAGCCGAAAAGCTGAACGAGAAGTATGCCAAGAACTGCAAATGTATACCATGTAGCGTCAATTGTTGTTGCAACTACATAAACCATAGCAATAATCTGATAGAGTACAGCTGAGATGTCGCTGATTATTTCAGCAGGATTTTCAAACGCTGTACCCTTATGGGGCTTGAAGATGTGAATAACTGCTGTAATGACAAGCTGTGCAAATCCGATAAGAACTGCATACTGATCAAAATTGTCTGAAAACTGCATACAAAGGAAGATGATTGCAATTGAAATAAACGAAAATCCTGTGTAGTAGAATGAGGGATGCTTGTAGAAGTTCTGACCTGCAAAAGCAGATACAGCTGCAAGTGATGCCATAACTGCAAGGAACATTCCGCAGCCAAGTCCGTCAAAGCTGAACCATTCACCGAAAAGGTTGTAATAGCCTGCTGTGCCGAATGCAACAATTGCAATAAGCGTACCAATCATATAAAATGCTGATGAAGTCTGTACAAGCTCCGAAGCCGCTTTCATAACTCCGCAGATTGCAAATGCGATAACCGCCGCACCTGCAAGGGCGAACACTCTTGTTACAGGCTCCATATTAAGCCAGTTTGCAGCCACAAATGTGATTGAGGACAGCATAATGAAGATTGTACCGATTATAAGCATAACGGAAGATGCGGACATCTTCTTTTTAGGCGGCTTAGGGGCTCTGTAAACAGGTCCGTAAACCATTGATTTTTGCTGAGATTTCTTTTTTTCATATTTTACAAGTGCCACAATTGCCAAAACAATACCCACGGGAACACCAATGAAAAGAATTATCAGCAATGCTAAAAGTAATGTAATTGTCATATGAAACGCTCCTTTCATTTTTGAGAGGTTTTCTTGAGAGGTTTTCCTCTCCCTGTGACTATATTATACCATATCTGTATAATTTTGTAAGATGTCATTCGTCACTTTATGAATGACATTTGTCACATCGTTAATGACATTCGTTTCATATAACAGTCTAATTTTAGAGATGTCCTTTATTATTTCAGCATTTCTGCAATTTTTATGCCGTCCCTGTGCCATATACCCTTTACTTTATAAGGAGAGGGTGTTTCCCCTGTAAACCATATAACTATAGTGCATTTACGGAAAATCCGCTGTATAATGTTGCGGTTTATCTGCACCATAGTCACATTATTTCTTTGGGCGGTTACGGTGTGGAATTTCGTTCCCGTAACGCATCTGAGAATAATTCTGTCGCTGTATACCGTTATTCCGCTTGTACATAATGCCGCAACTTTAACCAAAACAAGCCACACAAGGGGTATATATGCCATTATTGCAAGGAATTTCCACAATCCACGGTCGTCCCACAATAAATAATCGGAAAAATGATAGAGAACCGCAACTGCGATTATGCTGAAAAATGGTACTCCTGCATAGCTGAAAAATGATGTCCGTGTAGGGCGGTATCTCATCAGTTCCTTGTCATCTGCTCCCCATATGCCCGATTTTTTGCGGTTTCCAATGGGATATACAACAGGGAGATGTGATTCACAGCCATAGCCCGGACAGTTTATATTAACCGTAAAAACACCGCATATCTTCATTATAAGATTCTGCCGCAGGTCGATATAGTTAATGTGTGCCGTTCTAATTCTATGCTTTCGCCTTTTGAAAATTCCGAATGACACATTGAGAAAATCCATGTCTGCCGATACCGAAAACCACGCATACATCAGCAAATTCCGTATAAATGATACAAGCCACAGACCGATGAAAATAAAGGCTGCAATTGTCACAACAAGAGGAATTCCGCTTAAAAGCCGTGAATGTATTACTTCCGCCTGCTTTGTAACTCTGTCAAGGGCTATGGAAATCAGCTCTTTTGCAATATCGCCGCCCTTGAATAAAAATGCCACGATATAGACAACTCCCGAAAATCCCCCTGAAAAGAATACGGAAAAAAGCATAATTGAAATAAGTCCCGATTTTGGAATATCCTTTATCTCATTTTCCTTTTTCACATCAGGGATATGCCCCATTATTTCATCTGCCCACTTCTTTTTCAAAAGCAGTTTCATATCGGCGGATTTATAAAAACCTGCCCCCGTATCAATACGGACGCTGACCGCTTTCACAGGAACGAGAAAAAATAATATTTCCTCCGCCGCTGAACTGACTATATCAAAGGGAATTACCGTTTTTGTTCTGAATATTATTCCTCTTTTGTGGCAAAGCTTATTTTCGTCAACAGTAATTTCCGAGAAATGCCATTGTATAAATCCGTAGAGAATAATTATACCGATTACCGCAAGGTCAAGCCATGCACCTTTCAGCCAGCGGTAAATTCCCGATAAATCGAATTTCAGCACCGATATACCACGGAGCAGCGGAAACAGCAGCAGCCACAGATTTTTTGCGGAATACCGCAGAATACGCAAAGGATGCTCGTGAAATCTCATATTTCCGCCCTCTCTGCCCCAAGGTCAACTATTTCCTGCATATCCTTTTTACTTAGAAACATAAGTGTAAGCCGTCCGCCGTACATAAACAGCACCGCAAAATTCAATCCCGTATGCTGTGAAAATGGCGTAGTTGCACTTGTTATATATCGGACAGCAGAAAATTCCGCCGTTTTGCTTGTATGAAAAATTACTCCGCAATTTTTCGTAATACATCTGCCGTCGGTTTCATAGTTTAAACTGCGGAAATAAAGAGGAATGTATATAAAATCGAGAACTGCCGTAAGAATAAGCAGAATAATCGCTGAAATCTTCGTATAATCGGGTACAAAAAGCCGTATTGCAAATATCAGAACTGCCGCAATAAAGGCAATTGCAAGCTTTGTAAATGATGATGCATTTTTATCGGGAAGTATTTTTTTCATCGCACACCTTCTTTGAAATAATATTCTGTTTTTCTACATAAATATATTATAACTCATTTTTCAAAAAAAGTATACCTTTTTAGGAGAATTTCTTATGATTCTTGAAAAAATTAATAATTTTATCTGGGGGAACGGTCTTGTATTCCTCCTTTTAGTCACAGGTCTTATTCTCACTTTTAAGCTGAAATTCATACAATTCCGCCTGCCATTCCTGCTGAAAAAGCACGGTAAATCGGGGAATAATCAAGGCTTATCACAATTCAAAACCGTATGTATGAGCCTTGGAACTGCAATGGGAACGGGAAATATTGCAGGCGTTTCCTCCGCAATTGCCATAGGCGGTGCAGGGGCGATTTTCTGGATGTGGATTTCCGCATTTCTCGGAATGGCTACGGTTTACTGGGAAAATATTCTCTCTGCCCGATACAGCGACAATGAACTGAAAGGCCCCATGGCTTATCTCACAAAATGCCTTGGCAGTCCCCTTATGGCTCTGTTTTTCGCCATTTTCTGCGTATGCACTTCCCTTGGAATGGGCAGTATGGCTCAAATCAGCGTCTTTGCCGACGCTTTCGGGCAATGCGTCAATTTCAGCCGCCCGATTATGGCTGCGGCGGTTTTCGCTGTAGTTCTTATCGTTGTAAGGGGCGGCGGTCAGCGTATCGGAACAGCTGCACAATTTCTCCTGCCCCTTGCATCTATTGCCTACACAGTTGCCTGCATCGGAGTAATTGCCCTGAATATCCGCCATATTCCCCATATTTTCGGGGAAATCTTCTCAGAGGCTTTCAATTTCAAATCTGCTGTGGGAGGCGGTATAGGAGCTGCAATTTCAACAGGTATCCGCCGTGGTCTTTTTTCAAACGAAGCAGGTCTTGGAAGTTCCCCCATTCTCCATAGTGCCGCCGACAGTTCATCTCCCGAAACACAGGGATTATGGAGTATGTTTGAAGTATTTTTTGACACCATAATCTGCTGTACACTTACGGCTCTGACTGTTCTGTGCGGCTCTGAAAATTTCTCCCCTGCCGCCGCAATTTCAGCTGTTTTAGGGGAATTTTCTGATACTTTCATTACAGCTGAACTGGGAATTTTTTCATTCTGCACCGTTATAGGCTGGTATTTCTGCGGTATGACGGCTTTCAACTACATTTTCAAAGGCAGATTTACGGAATATTTTGCCCTTGCCTATGCCGCCCTTGCCGCCTGCGGTGCGTTATTTTCAGCGGAATCTGTGTGGATTTTATCGGATATTTTCAACGGTCTTATGGCTTTTGTCAATATATCGGGAATTATTATAATTATTATTTTTAATAAGTGCAATAGTTTTTATCCCTCTTGACATATTCTCATTTTTTGGGTATAATTATAGTATGGCTATCTCTAAATTGGTGGCTGAAAAAATTGATTAATTTATTTGAATTTATAGCGGTTACCGCTGAAGTATACATAATATCAAAGGCATTTTTCTGCAATTATCAGGAATAGCAATTATTCGGTGAAATAATCAGAATCTGCCCAAAAGGAGGACAATTTAGTGAACGAAAACAACACAACAAGAAAACCAAGAAGAACGCCTGCTCCTCAAAAAGCAACGGCACAGCCGAGAAAAACTACAAGGCAGACTGCTCCCTCAACAGTCCGCAGACCTAAGCAGCAGGCAAAGGAAATCAAAAGAACTCCCGTGAGAATTATTCCTCTCGGAGGACTTAATGAAATCGGCAAAAATATGACAGTTTTTGAATGTTCAAACGATATGTTCATTCTCGACTGCGGTCTTGCATTCCCCGATGCGGATATGCCCGGCGTTGATATTGTTATCCCCGATTTCACCTATGTTGAACGCAATGCCGACAAAATCAGAGGTATTGTTATCACTCACGGTCACGAGGACCACATCGGCGGACTTGCCTATCTCCTCAAAAAGGTGAACGTCCCCGTTTATGCCACACGTCTTACTGTGGGACTTATTGAGGGAAAACTGAGAGAACAGGGTATCCTCAATCAGGTAAAGCTCAATGTGGTTGAGCCGAGAAAAACCGTTAAAATGGGATGTATGGCTGTTGAATTCATCAAGGTAAATCACTCAATCCCCGACGCTGTGGGTATGGCTATTCACACTCCCGCAGGCGTAATCGTCCACACAGGCGACTTCAAGGTGGATTACTCCCCCATTGACGGAAATATCATTGACCTTGCACGTTTCGGCGAACTGGGCAGTAAGGGCGTACTTGCTCTTATGGCTGATTCCACCAATGCTGAGCGTGAGGGCTGTACACGTTCAGAGCGTACTGTAGGCGAATCCTTTGACCGTCTGTTCAAAAAGGCAGAGGGAAGAAGAATTATAATTGCCACATTTTCCTCAAATATTCACCGTGTTCAGCAGATTATCAATGCCGCTGAACTTTACGGACGAAAAGTTGCCATTTCGGGAAGAAGTATGATTAATGTCATAAATACGGCTATTGAGCTTGGTTATCTCGAAGTTCCCGACGGATTGATTGTTGATATCGATATGATGAACCGCTACGAAAACGAGCGTATGGTTCTTATCACTACGGGAAGTCAGGGTGAACCTATGTCTGCCCTTACACGTATGGCAATGAATGACCACAGAAAGGTCAATATCACTCCACAGGATTTCATTATCATCTCCGCTACTCCTATCCCCGGCAATGAGAAATTTGTTACACGTGTTGTAAATGAGCTGATGAAATCGGGAGCAGAGGTTGTATATGAGGCAATGTACGAGGTACATGTTTCAGGTCACGCCTGTCAGGAGGAACTGAAGCTTATGCAGGCTCTCACAAGACCTAAGTTCTTTATCCCCGTACACGGCGAATACAAGCATCTCAAAAAACACGGCGACCTTGCAGTACAAATGGGTATGCCAAGAGAAAATGTAATTATTGCTGAAATCGGAAATGTTATCGAATCCGACGGCGTATCAATGAAGGTTGTTTCACAGGTACCGTCGGGACGTATTCTTGTTGACGGTCTTGGCGTTGGCGATGTAGGTTCAATCGTGCTTCGTGACAGAAAGCACCTTGCACAGGACGGACTTATTATAATCGTTATCGGTATCGAAAGAGCAGGAAATATCGTTGTGGCAGGCCCTGATATTATTTCAAGAGGATTTGTCTATGTCCGTGAATCGGAGGAACTTTTTGTTGAGGCAAGAGAGCTTCTCAATAATACTCTTGACAACTGCTCACATCACGAAATGCGTGAGTGGAATACCCTCAAGGGCAAACTCCGTGACGCACTTTCCGATTATATCTATCAGAAAACAAAGAGAAGTCCTATGATTCTTCCAATTATTATGGAACTCTAAGGCAAATAATACTGTCAAAAACCTGCAAGGGGGGTTGAGATGTGAAAAAAAAGTTTCCGGGAGCGGCTCTGTTACTTGTGTTGGCTGTTATTGCAAGCCAGCTGTTTGTTTCAATTACGCTTTTCGGATATAACAAGCTTTACGGCACAGTAGGAATTGTTTCGGCATTGCTGCTTGCTCTGGTGATTATTATAATTTATGCGGTGTTTTCAAAGAATTCCCTGCGTTATTTAACTAAGATGAATAAACACCTTGAAAGCTCAGCTGCGGAATATATAAATACTCTCCCTGCCCCTGTTGCAGTTGTTGAAAAAAGCGGCAGAATCGTATGGTATAACCGTACTTTTGCAGAGCATATCTGTCCCAATATGAATATTTACGGTATGGATTTCAAGGACTGTGCACAGGTTGACATAAAGGATATTATCAACGAGAAATCTGTGGTATGCCGCATAAATAACTCGGTATATAAAATTCTCCACGAGGAATTTACAAAAGACGACGTTACATTTGTTCTAACCTGTTTCGACAATGAAACAAGGTATTATCAGCTTAAAAAGGAATGTGAGGATTCTCATCCCGACGTAGTTGTTATGACAATTGACACCTATGACGAGATTATGCAGAATGCCAAAGAAAGCGAAAAGGCTGTTGCCGCCGTTGAAATTGAACAGCTTATTGAAAAGTTTATGGACAATACAAACGGCTTTGTCAAGAAAATTTCTCCCAATACCTTTTATGCTGTTATGGAGCATCGCCACCTTGAAGATAAAATCAGGGAAAAGTTCAAAATTCTCGATATGGCAAGAGAAATCAAAATTGCAGGCAAATATTCCCTCACCCTTTCAATCGGCGTGGGCGATAACGCAAAAACTCTTGCGGAAAGCGAAAATATCGCAAGACAATGCCTTGAAATGGCTCTTGGACGTGGCGGCGACCAGGCAGTTCTCAAAACCGAAAACGGCTACCGCTTCTTTGGCGGAATTTCCAAGGGCGTTGAAAAGATGTCAAAGGCGAAAACACGTATTATAGCCAATGCAATGCAGGATATTTTCCTCAATTCGGAGAAAATCTTCATTATGGGTCACCGCTTCGGCGACCTTGACTCAATCGGCTCAGCCTGCGGTCTTGCAGGTGCATTGAAGCTTATGGGCAAAGAAGCTCACATTGTTGTTGACCGCACAAAAAATCTTGCGGTTAACCTAATTGACTCAATTGAAGCACAGGCAGAACAGGGACTTTTTATCACTCCTGCTGTTGCTATGCAGAATGTTTCGGAAAATGACCTGCTTATTATCGTGGATATTCACAGCAAAAATATTGTTGAATCTCCGAAGCTTTATGAATTGTTCAGACAGGTCATTATCATTGACCACCATAGAAAAACTGCCGATTTCATTGACAATGCGGTGATTTTCTACCACGAACCTTATGCTTCATCTGCATCTGAAATGGTAACGGAACTTATCCAGTATTTCCGCTTTGCAGGCGATGCAAAACTGCCGCCATACCACGCAGAGGCTCTCCTTGCAGGCATTATGCTCGATACCAAAAATTTTGTAATGCGTACAGGTTCAAGAACATTTGAAGCTGCCGCATTCCTCAGAAAATCCGGAGCAGATACGGTTGCGGTAAAAATGCTTTTCTCCAGTTCCTTTGAGTCTTATAAGGAAAAAAGTGAAATTGTTGCTTCTGCTTCAATTTACAATAAATGTGCCATTGCAGTTGCTGACGGCGATTATGTCAATATACGCATAACAGCCCCACAGGCAGCTGATGAACTCCTCAACATATCTGATGTTGACGCTTCTTTCGTAGTCTACACCTCAGGCAATGGCATAAATATATCGGCACGTTCTCTCGGTGCGGTCAATGTTCAGATTATTATGGAAAAACTGGGCGGCGGCGGTCATCAGAGTATGGCTGCCACACAGCTTAGCGATGTTACTGCATCAGAAGCTGTCAAACTCCTCAAACTTGCCATTGACGGCGATGACGAGGAATTATCAACATTGAAAAATAGATTTTTCAACATCTGAAACACACGAAAAGAAAGGAATTAAAATTATGAAGGTTATTTATTTACAGGATGTTAAAGGCTCAGGCAAAAAAGGCGAAGTCAAGAATGTAGCTGACGGCTACGCAAGAAATATGCTTCTGCCAAAGGGACTTGCTGTTGAGGCAACTCCCGAAAATCTCAGCAAGCTTGCAGGTCAGAAATCCTCTGCACAGTACAAGGTTGACACAGAGAAAAAGGCTGCACAGGAAGCTGCTGCTAAGGTTAAGGACAAGAAGCTTATCATCAAGGCTAAGGCAGGCTCAAATGACCGTCTTTTCGGCTCTGTTACAGCTGCTCACGTTGCCGAGGCTCTTGAAAGTCAGCTTGGCGTAAAGGTTGACAAGAAGAAAATCTCTCTCAGCACCGATATTAAAAATTTCGGAACATATTCTGCTGTAATCAAGTTCTACACAGGTGTTTCCGAAAAGGTTGATATTGAGGTTATCGAGGGATAATGGACGCTAACAATTTTTTCTCCGCCGCTGAATTCCCACACAGCATAGAGGCGGAGCAGTCGGTTATCGGTGCTGTTCTTGCAGACCCAACCGTTATGCCTACTGTTATTGAAAAAATAAAACCCGACTATTTCTACAGCGAAAGCCACCGAAAAATATTCGGTATAATCTACCGTATGTTCACAGGCGGCTCTCCCATTGACCCTGTAACCGTCCTCAATGAGGTTGAAAAAACAGGCATTTTCGATTCCGCTACGGAGGGAAAGCGTTACCTTATGGAAATCGCAAATACCCTCCCCACCACGGAAAATATCGAAAGCTACTGCAAAATCGTTGCAGATAAGTACTTCATACGCAGTCTTGGCTATGTTGCAAGAAGCATTATGGAGGATATTCAATCGGGAGAAAATGACGCTCAGCTGCTGCTGGATTCCGCTGAACAGAAGATTTATGACATCCGTCAGGGACGAAATGTCAGCGGACTTTCTTCCCTCCACGATGCAGTTCTTGAAGCCTATGACAGACTTGGCAAAATTACAGGTGAGGACAAAGATAAGTATATCGGTGCAAAAACAGGATTTACTCTCCTTGACACAATAACTTCTGGACTTAACAAATCCGACCTTATTATTATTGCTGCCCGTCCTGCTATGGGTAAAACTTCATTTGCTATGAATATCGCCACAAACGTGGCTCGACGCAATGACAAGGACGTTGTAATTTTTAACCTCGAAATGTCAAAGGAACAGCTTGCTACACGACTTCTTTCCACAGAAGCCCTCGTAGAATCGGGAAATCTCCGTAACGGACGAATTAAAACCGATGAATGGGTAAGACTTGCCACAAGTGCCGCTTATCTCGGCACTCTGCCTATGTATATCGACGATACGGCAAGTATGACGGTTCAGCAGATGAAAGCTAAGCTGCGACGTGTGAAAAATCTCGGCTTGGTAGTTATTGACTACCTCCAGCTTATGGGTTCAACCTCACGTTCCGACAACCGAGTAACGGTAATTTCCGAAATCACCCGACAGCTTAAAGTTATGGCTAAGGAACTCAATGTTCCTGTTGTGCTTCTTTCACAGCTGTCCCGTGCTGTTGAAAGCCGTACCGATAAGCGTCCTATGATGTCAGACCTCCGTGAATCGGGTTCTATCGAGCAGGATGCAGATATTATACTTTTCCTCTATCGTGACGCTTATTATAACAAAGAAAGCACAAGGCAGAATATCTCCGAGTGTATCGTTGCGAAAAACCGTCACGGTGAAACAGGTACTGTAGAACTTGTATGGAACGGTCAGTTTACCAGATTCTCAAATCTGGAAACAAATCAGCCGCCAGAGGGTTAATATAATGCTGAAAAAAATACGCAATACTGCGGAAAAATACAATATGATAAAATCGGGAGATACTGTTGTCTGCGGTCTTTCGGGAGGTGCGGACAGCGTTTGTCTGCTCCTTTCTCTCAATCAGCTTTCGGCTGAAATGAATTTTTCTCTTGAAGCAATTCACGTAAACCATTGCCTCAGAGGTGAGGAAAGTGACCGTGACCAGCAGTTCTGCTATGATTTGTGCGAAAGGCTTAATATCCCCTTTAACGCTGTTTCCTGCGATGTTAAGGGATATTCCGAAAAAAACGGCTTATCCTGCGAGGAAGCCGCAAGAGAACTGCGATACGGGATTTTCCGTGAATATTCCACGGGAAAACTCCTTGCTACAGCTCATAATGCCGACGATAATCTTGAAACAATGCTCCTCAACCTCATAAGAGGTACAGGATTAAAAGGTATTGCAGGAATTCCACCTGTGAGGGATAATATAATCCGCCCTCTCATTGCAGTTTCAAGGCTGGAAATCGAGGAATATCTGCAAAAATGCGGTCAAAATTTCGTAACCGACAGCACAAATCTCACCGATGATTACACGAGAAATAAAATCCGCCACAACATAATTCCCCTTATGAAAGAGCTGAACAGCTCTCTCACGGAAACAAATGTCCGCACGGCAGAGGTGCTTCGCAGCGAAAATCAGTTTATTGATGAAGCTGTGGGTGAAGCTGTGAAAAACTGCCGCAAAGACGGTATATTTATCGGTCTGAAAGAGTATAATCAGGTTATACGCAGGCGATGTATTGCGGAATATCTTTCCGAAAACTCCCTGCCCTTTTCAAATAAAAGGCTGACAGACTGCGATAATATCCTTATAAATGGCGGAAAAATCAATATATCGGGGAATATTTTCCTCATCTCCGAGGAAAACACTCTCCGCCTTGAAGAAATTAAGCCGAAAAAGGGAAATACGCTGATTTCAAAGCCCCTTGAATTGGGCGAAAACAGAATTTTCCCCGATTCAATTCTTGTTTGTGAAATTGTCAATTGTGAAAGTTTGAAGAAAATTGACTTTGTTCATAAAAAATTAACAATTTATACGCTGGATTATGATAAAATAAAAGGAACAGCTATTGTCAGAAACAGGAAATTCGGCGATAAGCTTAAACTCAGAGGCCGTAACTTTACTTCCTCTGTGAAAAAAATAATAAATGAAACAATTCCCGTTGAACAACGTAACAGCCTGCATTTCATAGAGGACGAAAATGGGACGGTATTTGCCGAAAAAATCGGCATTGCAGACCGAGTTGCCCCTGATTCTTCCACTAAAAGGCTGCTGAAAATCCAAATAATACGGGAAGGATAGGAGTGTGCAAGTTGACACCAAAAAAGAACAGAGGAGTTTTATCCTACTTTCTGGTCATTCTTATTTCCATTTTCTGCGTTTACTTTGTGTTTTCAAAGCTTGTGGATATGGGACAGAATACAGATTACACAAACGTAATATCACATTTCGACAACTATGAGGTATCATACTATGAACTTGACCTCGGCACAGGTGAACTGACATATCAGCTTCGTGGCGAAACTGAAAAGCAGAAATATACCGTGCCGTATGTAAGCATTTTCCTTGATGATACCGACAATTACCGTGTGGAATACAATAAAAAGTATCCCTCCGACCCCCTTGTTCAGAATTACATCAAGCCTACCGATAACACATGGCTGCTTACGCTTATTCCAATTGTAATGATAATTGTAATTGCTATACTTATGTTCGTGTTTATGATGCGTCAAAGCGGAGGCGGTAAGTATAACAATTTCGGCAAGGCTAATCTGAAAAGTCAGGCTGATACAAGAAAGGCTACTTTCAAAGACGTTGCAGGTGCTGACGAGGAAAAACAGGAACTTCAGGAAATCGTTGATTTTATGAAAAATCCTAAGAAATATTCTGAAATCGGTGCAAAAATTCCCAAGGGTGTACTCCTTTTAGGCCCTCCCGGTACAGGTAAAACTCTCCTTGCACGTGCAGTTGCAGGTGAGGCAAATGTGCCGTTCTTCCCAATTTCAGGTTCTGATTTCGTGGAAATGTTCGTAGGTGTCGGTGCTTCACGTGTACGTGACCTCTTTGAGCAGGCTAAAAAGCACTCCCCCTCCATTATCTTCATTGATGAAATTGATGCTGTTGGTCGTCACAGAGGTTCAGGTCTTGGCGGTAATCACGATGAACGTGAACAGACTCTCAACCAGCTCCTCGTTGAAATGGACGGCTTCACAGGCAATGAAAGCGTTATTGTAATTGCGGCTACAAACCGCCGTGATATTCTTGACCCTGCCCTCCTCCGTCCGGGACGTTTCGACAGACAGATTGTTGTCGGCTATCCTGATGTAAAGGGACGTGAGGAAATCCTCAAGGTTCATGCAAGAAATAAGCCGCTGGGCAATGATGTTGACCTTAAAATTATTGCTCAGACTACACAGGGCTTTACAGGTGCAGATCTGGAAAATCTTCTTAATGAAGCTGCTCTCCTTGCTGCCCGTGAAGACAGAAAAGCAATCTCTGAAAAGGACATTGAGGAAGCTACAATGAAAGTCATTGCAGGTCCTGAAAAGAAATCACGTATCGTTACAGAGCGTGATAAGAAAATTACAGCTTATCATGAAGCAGGTCACGCTGTTGCAGCTTATAATCTGCCTACACAGGATAAGGTTCATCAGGTTACAATTATTCAGCGTGGTATGGCGGCAGGTCTTACAGTTACCCGTCCCGATACAAACGATATGCATATGTCACGCAATCAGATGCGTGAAAGTATTGTAATGCTTCTCGGCGGACGTGTTGCAGAGGAAATTTTCCTTGATGACATCTGCACAGGTGCTTCAAATGACATTGAACGTGCTACAAAAACTGCACGTAATATGGTTACAAGATACGGTTTCTCAGATAAGCTTGGAACTGTAGCTTACGGCTCTGACAGCGATGAAGTATTCCTCGGTAAGGACTACGGTCATGTTCAGAATTACAGCCAGTCCATTGCGGCTCAGATTGATGACGAAGTTAAGGAAATTATTGAAAAGGCATATGCTCAATGTAAGGAAATCCTTACTGCAAATGCAAATAAAATGCATCTCCTTGCCGATTATCTGCTGAAATATGAGAAAATCGACAACGACAAGTTTGAGCGTCTTATGCGTGGTGAAAATATTGAGGCTGATGAGCCTATGGAGAAATCCGTACCTGTTGAAGCTGAAAATATTGAAACTTCTGAAAATACAGAAGAATAAAACAAAGGGTACTGAGAAAAAATCAGTACCCTTAATTTTTTGTTATACGTTATAAATAATCTCGGAATATGTGGGAATAGGCCAGCTGTCAAGAGGCATATTAACCTCCATTTCATCGGCAATTTCACGCATAATATTCATTTCCGCAAATACATAATCATGGTAGAATTCAGCCTGCTTCTGAACTTCTTCAATTGCACAGGCTTCTGCTATAAGCTTTTCAAGGCGGTTGATTGACTCGTAAAGACCGTCTGAAAGCTGTGTAAGCTTTTCAGCAATTTTTCTTTCGGTATTTGCAGTTATGCCGATTTCATTCTTTGTGGCAATTGACTTGCAAAGTTTGTCGAGATAATCAAGACCGGCAGGAAGAAGCTGTTTTCTCGCCATTTCAACCATTGTTCGTGCTTCAATTCTGCGTGTCTTAGAATACTTTTCAAGGTGAATTTCTGTACGTGCTGTTACTTCATTTTTATTGAAAATACCGTGTTTATGAAGAATTTTCAGATTCTTTTCATCGGTATAATGTGGCATACAATCAACAACAGAGGGATAGTTTGGAAGTCCTCTGCGTGCAGCCTCAAGCACCCATTCCTTAGAATAACCGTCACCATTGAAGATAATGCGGCGGTGCTTTTTCAGCACTTCTTTCAGCACTATCTTTACTTCTTCCTCAAAGCGTTCGCTGTTTTTCACAGGTTCAAGCTTATCTGCAAACCAATCAAGTTCCTCTGCCACAATTGTATTAAGCAGGGCATTTGGACAACCGATATTGTCGGATGAACCAACCATACGGAACTCAAAACGATTACCTGTGAATGCGAAAGGAGATGTTCTGTTTCTGTCGGTGGAATCCTTAGGGAATGAGGGAAGCGCATTTACACCGATTTCAAAGGACTGTGCGTGAGTCTTGTAAACTCCGTCCTCCTCAATGGCTTTAAGAACTGCGTCAAGTTCTTCGCCGAGGAACATTGAAATAATTGCAGGAGGAGCTTCGTCAGCACCAAGTCTGTGGTCATTTCCTGCTGATGCAGCTGAAAGTCGCATAAGGTCGGCATACTCATCAACACCCTTAATCAATGCACAGAGAATAGTGAGGAACTGGAGATTTTCCATAGGTGTATCGCCTGGGTCAAGAAGATTCTGACCGTCATTTGTACGCATTGACCAGTTATTGTGCTTACCTGAACCGTTAACACCCTCGAATGGCTTTTCGTGGAGAAGACATACAAGATTGTGTTTGAGAGCAATTTTCTCCATAACCTCCATTGCCAGCTCATTCTGGTCAGCACCAAGATTTGAAGTTGTGAAAATAGGTGCCATTTCGTGCTGTGCAGGAGCAGCCTCGTTGTGCTTTGTGTGGGAATATACGCCAAGTTTCCACAGCTCATTGTCAAGGTCAGCCATATATGCCGCAATTCTTGGTTTGAGATTTGCGAAATACTGGTCGTCAAGATCCTGACGCTTAGGAGGCTTTGCACCGAAAAGTGTTCTGCCTGTGAGAACGAGATCCTCACGCTGGTCGAATTTATCTTTATCTATAAGGAAATATTCCTGTTCTGCACCAACAGTTGAAGTTACACGAGTAACATTTTCGTTTCCGAATAATTTGAGAAAACGTACAGCAGATTTGCTGAGAGCCTCCATAGAACGGAGAAGCGGAGTTTTCTTGTCAAGAGTTTCGCCTGTGTATGATACGAAAACTGTGGGAATATAAAGGCTGCCCTCTTTTACAAAGCAGTAGGAAGTAGGATCCCACGCTGTATAGCCTCTTGCGGAGCTTGTTTGTCTTAATCCGCCTGAGGGGAAAGATGAAGCGTCAGGCTCACCCTTGATGAGAGCCTTTCCTGAAAATTCCATAAGAGCAGTACCATTCGGACCAACGCTGAGGAATGAGTCGTGCTTTTCAGCTGTTGTACCTGTCATAGGCTGGAACCAGTGGGTATAGTGAGTTGCACCCAAGTCTAAAGCCCAATCCTTGATAGCGTTTGCAACAATATCCGCTGTTTCGGTATCAAGAGGCTGACCTTTTTCCATTGTACGTCTGAGATTTTTGTATGTGTTTTTCGGAAGCTTTGCTTTCATAACTGTTTCATTGAAAACATTACAGCCGAAAATCTCAGGAATATTAACCATAAAATTAGCTCCTTAAACATAAAGTGCAGTATATATACTGCTGTTACGGTAATTAAAAGTGTTCCTTGCGTAACAAACTTTAATTCCATTTTATATTATATCATATTTTATAGGCAAGGTCAATATTCCGTGAAAGCTAATAGCTATTAAATAATACTGCCAATATTCGCAAGAAATTATGAAATTTGCTGTTGTCTTGACGTATATCTCCTGTTATGATATAATTTTTATTGGAAAAATTTTCAGAAATTGTGTAACACTTTGGGAATTTGCTTTGAGTATATATTACAGAAAAGGTTAACATAGAGGGATACCTGAAGCATATTTTCAAGTGAAAAAATTTTTTTGAAAAAAGTGTAACACTTTGGAAATATGTCATGAGTATATATTACAGAATGCATTCAATTTGAAGAAAAATCACGGAAAGGGTGGGAATATGACGGACAAGGAATATCGGGAATTAAGCGAAAAATCCGAAAAATTGGCACAGAATAAGCTTTATGAAGAATACATAAACTACGTTTACAAAATAGTTTACAATAAACTCAGAAGCTGTGCTTCAAATGAAGATATTGAAGAATGTGTCAGTGATGTTTTCCTTGCAGTATTTCTTAATTATCACAACAATGAGGGGACAGACGGAGATTTAAAGGGATATATCGGCACAATAGCAAGCAGAAAGGCGATAAACAAGTATCATTCCCTTATGGCAAAGAGTGGAAGAACGGTTTCATCGGAGGAATATTTTGCGGATATTGCCGACAGCAAGAGAATTGAAGAAGAAGCGGAAAAAGAGGAGTTGAGGGATATAATGCTGAGAGTTATAAACAGCCTTGGCGAACCTGATACAACCATAGTTTTCCAAAAATTCTACTTTAACAGAAGTTCAAAGGAAATAGCTCAGAAGCTTTCAATGACAGCGGGGGCGGTCAGAGTGCGATGTAAAAGAGCGTTGGAACGACTTGAAAAGCTGCTTTCCAAAGAGGGTATTACCTTAAAGGAGGGATTCTGATGAAAGATAATAAGACAATAGGTTTTGACATACTGGACAATGCAGGACTTGACAAGATTGACCAAATCGGGACGGACACGGATATGCTTGACGAAAAGACAAAAAAGAGAATTTTAGAAATGACACGCAAGAGATTTAATGACGCAATTAAGGGTGAGGATAAGATGACATTTAATAATGACATAAACGAAAGTGCAGAAATTGTTGAAAATGTAGAGGTTTACAAAAGAAGTAAAATAAGCAAAATTATGACAAGAGTCATAAATACTGCGGCAGTTGCAGGAATTGCAGCCGGCTCTGTATTTCTTGTAAAGAATATCAACAGAGATAATAAGCCTGTTGAGCCTGATTTACCTGCTGTAAGCAGTACTGAGGACGGGGAATTAACAGCGGAAGAAAAAGCTCGCAATCAGCGAATTGAGGAATATATTCAGGAATTATATTATGCAGAGTATTCACCTTTGGACGAAAATGAATATTATGAGGCATTGAAAATAGAATACGCTTATCTTGACCTTAATAATGATTCAACAGATGAATTATTTATCTATCATTTCAATTCATTGAAGCCTGATTATGAATCTACAGAAATAAGCTGTTTTGACGGAACAAAGTATGTGCCTGTTACTGATTTGTACGGTGCAATCAATGAGTACAAGTTTGATTTAAAAAATTGCAAGTTATATTCAATTATGGAAACTGAAGATAACAAATCTATGCTTATTACATCCACATGGGCAGATTCTGTACTTGAAAATAATTCCTCCGATTATTTCAAAATACAGGACAAATATTCCTATGAAACAGTATCTTCCGAATTCGTTTATAAACATAATGATTCCGAATGCACAAAGGAAGAATACGACAAGGCAATGGCAGAATATGAAAACTGCGTTGGTGCAGAACTGAAATTTTCACCATATGATGTGAAGAAAGCAGCAAAACAGCCGACAGCAAATTTATCAAATGAAGCAGCAGCTAATCAGCGAATTGAGGAATATATTCAGGAAATATATAATCAGTTTGGAATATCTGACAAAGATAGATTTTATGACTGCCTGAAAATAGATTACGCTTATCTTGATATTAACAACGATTCAGTAGATGAATTGTTTATCCGTTATGATTTTATTGAAGCGGCAGCTGACGCTAAAGGTATAGGCTTAAACTATTTTGACGGAACAAAATATGTGCATTCTTATAACGTAAGCGAAAAATTTAAAATTGATCTGAACAATCGTAAGTTGTATGATTTAGCCGAAAGTCACGAGGGTGAAAGATGGCTTGATATAAACACATGGGAAAATGTTGAGTTTTCAGCTGATTCTGATTTCTTCACATTACAGGATAATTACTTTGAAATTATTGATAGCTTTGCTGAAAATACTTACACTCATAATAATGAATCCTGCACAAAGGAAGAATATGACAAGGCAATAGCAGAATATGAAAACTGCGTTGGTGCAGAACTGAAATTTTCTCCATATGATGTGAAGAAAGCAGCAAAACAGCCGACAGCAAATTTATCAAATGAAGCAGCAGCTAATCAGCGAATTGAAGATTTTATTCGACACATATATGTATCCCACAATGAAGTGCTTGACAAGGAAACTTTTGATGATACTTTAAAAATAGAATACGCTTATCTTGATATTAACAATGATTCATCAGATGAATTGCTTATTCGATATGATTTTCTGAAAAGCTTGGACTATTCAGGTGTGGAGTTAAACTATTTTGACGGAACGGTGTATAAACCTTTTGATGATATACAGTACGCATCTAAATTTGATTTGCAGAATCGTAAGTTATATGAATTACATGACGGCTATGAATATGAAGGCTTTGAAAACGAGTTTTTTATGGAAGTAAAAACATGGGAAAATGCTGAGATTTTTTGTGATGTAGATTTCTTCACATATCAGGAAAATTATCATTATTATATGAACGAGGGCGAATTATTTTATATTCATAATGGTGAACAATGTACTGAAGAAGAACTCAAAACAGCTAAGGCAAAATATGAAAACTGTGATAATGCAGGAATTGAATATATTTCATATATTCCCGATGATTCATTCTTCTTGGAAAATTCAGTAAATAACACAGCAAACGGACAGTCAGCAGAGGAAACCGCACGTAATAAGCGTATTGAAGAATATATTGATTACTTATGTTATTATTGTGACGGTGAGTCAGACAAAGATAAATTTTACGATACCATAAAAATAGACTATGCTTATCTTGACATTAACAATGATTCAGTTGATGAACTGCTTATCCGTTATCATAATTTAAATGATTTTTCACCATATTACGAAGGCACAGAAATAAACTATTTTGACGGAACAAAATATATACCTGTTGGCGAAACAAATACCACATTTAAGTTTGATTTACAGAATCGAAAGTTATATCAATTATCCGAAAGTCAAGAGGGCGGTTATTGGCTTTTTGTAAGAACGTGGAATGAGTTTTCTGATGATTCGGATTTCTTCACATTCAAAGAGGAGTATACTTCCGATATTATATCCTTTGATCCTTTAGAATACACTTATTCACATAATGACACAGAATGTTCAATGGAAGAATACGAAAAGGCAATGGCAGAATATGAAAACTGCGTTGGTGCGGAGCTGAAATTTAATCCCTATACTATTGAAAATAGTGCAGTAAAAAAGGTTATAAATGAAGGGCATCTCTAAAAACCCCTTTTGAGAAAAAACAGCTATGTACGACATCTATTTCGTCAACCTCCCTCGGAGTGCGAAAGCACGCCTTCGGGAGGTTTCCTTGTAGCTGTCATACCTATCTGCTTTTTCTTTAATCAAACGGGTTTTTAGAGATGCCCTCAATACATACAAAACAAGGACAATACCCTCATAAGCCTGCGGGGTGAAATGCTCCCATTTTGTTGGACAATGTGGTATAATAGAAATATACCAAAATGAAGTCTAACGAAAGGGGGCATTTTTATGCCAAAAGGAAAACCAAACAAGCGATATACACCTGAATTCAAGATCATGGTCGTGGAAACGATGCACAAAGAAGGTTTAAGTCACCGAGAAGCAGGAAGGGTTTTTGAAATAACTGCTCATGATGCTGTTGCAAAATGGGAACGCATTTACCTTGAAGAAGGGAAAGAAGGTTTCTATGTCGAACGTCGAGGACGTAAGTCAACAGGTCGTCCACCAAAGCTAAAAAAAGAAGTTGAGGAAGACCTGATAGCGGAGGTACAGCGACTTCGTGCGGAGAATGCATACTTAAAAAAATTGAATGCCTTGGTTGCCGAGAGGGTACGGCAAGAGAAAAAGCACAAGTGATATGGGAGCTGAGGCATGAACACAAAGTAGGTCTGCTCATTGATATTGCCGGGATTCCTCGCAGCACCTACTACTATTACAGCAAGCAATTTGAGAATCCAAAGCCAGACAAGTATGCAGCGATAAAAGAGGAAATACGTCGGATTTATAATGACAGCAAAGGACGCTATGGGTATCGCAGAATTACAAAGGAATTGAATAAAACGCATAAGATCAATCACAAGACAGTACAGCGTTTGATGCGTCAAATGGGTATATTCTGCCGTGTCCGTATGAAGAAATACAATTCGTTCAGAGGTGAAGTTGGCAGAGTTGCACCAAACCTTTTAGAACGTGATTTCAAAGCAGATAAGCCAAATCAAAAATGGGTAACAGATGTGACAGAGTTTTCACTATTCGGCGCTAAACTCTACCTTTCGCCGATTATTGATCTCTTTAACGGTGAAGTGGTAGCTTATGACCTGAGCTATCATCCAAATTTAAAGCAGGTAACAAATATGTTAGAACTGGCATTTGCTAAAATTTCGGATAATACTGGATTGATTTTGCATTCTGATCAAGGATGGCAGTATCAGCACAAGCATTATCAGAAAATGCTGAAAAATAAGGGAATACGGCAGAGTATGTCAAGGAAGGGGAACTGTCTTGACAACGCCTGTGCAGAGAATTTCTTCAGCTTATTGAAAACAGAGCTTCTATATTTACAGGAGTTTGACTCTGTTGAACATTTCATCACAGAGCTTAAGGCTTATATTGAATGGTACAATACTAAGCGAATCAAACTGAAACTCGATGGAATGTCACCTGTTGAGTACCGTCTCGCCAAAGCTGCATAACGCAACAAAGCGACCAAGCTTGTCGCTTTGTCGCTTTGCATAAATTTTCTTTTAAATCTTTGTCTAACTTTTTGGGGTCAATTCA
>JAZQFV010000003.1:0-4125 GCA_045539715.1 Ruminococcus sp.
ATTGATAAAAACGAGATCATAGCTGCCCTTGGTATTGACAACATTTGCATTAGCGCCTTTGTTTTTGTTGTCATAATGCAAGATATCATATTTACAAAGTTTATCGCCAAGATTTAATTCAGATGTATTGTAGACAATGCTTTTCTCAACATCACTTGATACGGAAATATCAAGTGTTTTAGTATTTTTTCCATCTAAGCGTGAAACTGTAATAGTTGCAGTACCGTTAGCTATACCTGTTACAATACCGTCTTGATCAACTGTTGCAACACTTTCATTGCTTGAAGAATATGTAACTTCCGGATGGGCACCGTTACTCCAGGTCAATTCTAATTGAGCCTTTTCGCCTATAGCAAGAGTATCCTTAAAAATAGATACTTCTTGAAGTGATGCAATAAGCTGAGTGTATGCATATGTAGTAGGCGTTGACATTAAGCCCGATGTTGATGTAGTTAAAATACAAGCAGCCAGAAGCAAGGTTTTAAGTGATTTGGTCATAATCTTATCATCCTCTTATGAATGTTTTTTATTCTATTATACATCATTATTTACTAAAAATCAAGGTGTGATAAAAGAGAGTGAAGAATAGCCGTGTGAGAATTATATCAACAGTTAGCTATCATGTTTTTCATAAATGTAATAAACGATGCATACTTTTCTTTTGTTATATGAATCAGAAAAAACTTCTAATTATCAAAATGTTCTATATTGGAGCAATATAATCTGCTTACAAAGATAGCTTGTTATAAGAAAGCAAGCTCTTTTCAGTAAAGTATACATAAATTAAAGAAAGTCTCACATACTATTCATGAGGTGATGAACATGGCAAAACAAGGCATGAGCCGTCCGGATTGGACGCACACTCAGCAGAAGAATACAGCAGTTGCAGTACCTGAAATTCATGGAAAAGCAAAGCACGGAAAGGTGCACGCAAACCCCATCATTGCTGGTACAAGACCGCCTGCACAAAAGGTATACCACACAAAGCCATTCTCGCAGGAAAAGCCGATTTCTGATGTCTATGCGGTCATTGACAATGACCTTGCAAGAGATAATGTGGAAAATGACCTAACTGCTGCGGACTTACAGGATTTTTAAGAATACACGCCGTCTGAACCCAATCGGACGGCGTTTTACACAGGAGGAATTATGGAGTCAATATGGCAGAAAGAAGTGCAGTTACCTTCATTTCCGAAGCTGAACGGAGATACTTCAACTGATGTTCTGATTATTGGCGGAGGCGTTGCAGGCATTCTGACAGCTTATTTTCTAAAACAGAACGGTGTGGATTGTATTCTCGTGGAAAAGCATAGAATTTGTAGTGGCACAACTGGACATACAACTGCGAAAATCACTTATCAGCACGGGCTGATTTTTCATAAACTCATCAAAAGCGGTGGAGTTGAAACTGCACGAAAATATTTTGAAGCAAATCGATTTGCCTTTGCAAAGTATACAGAACTTTGCGAAAAAGTCGACTGCGACTATGAAATCAAGGACAATTATGTTTACTCTGTCAGCAACAGAAAAAAGCTTGAAAATGAATTGACTACTCTTGAAAAAATCGGATACGAAACTGAATATGAGGAAAATCTCTTACTTCCATTTCCTACGGTAGGAGCAGTTAAGTTTGCGAATCAGGCACAGTTTAATCCGCTGAAATTCATATCGTTTATTGCACAGGGACTGCCTATTTATGAAAATACCTTTGTAAAGGAAATGCGTGGGAATACCGCAATAACGGATTGTGGAAAAATTACGGCAAAAACAGTAATTGTGGCAACGCATTTCCCGTTCATCAATAAGCATGGCAGCTATTTTCTGAAACTCTATCAGCATCGCTCGTATGTGCTTGCTCTTGAAAATGCTCAGGATGTTGGCGGTATGTACGTTGACGAAAGCCAAACAGGGTTGTCGTTTCGTAATTATGGCAAATATCTTTTGCTCGGCGGCGGAGGTCATCGTACTGGTAAAAAAGGTGGTAACTGGACGGAGCTGCGGCATTTCGCACAGCAGTACTATCCGACTGCAAAGGAGTATTGTTACTGGGCGGCACAGGATTGTATGAGCCTTGATGAAATGCCGTATATAGGCAGATATTCAAGCAATACAACAAGACTTTACACTACAACTGGCTTCAATAAGTGGGGTATGACAGGAGCAATGCTCTCGGCGATACTGCTTTCCGATATGGTGCTAGGAAAACAGAACGAGTATACAGATATTTTCAGTCCATCGAGGAGCATTCTGAAACAGCAGTTATTTGTCAATTGTCTGGAATCTGCGGTGAATCTGCTCTCGTTTACAGGCAGACGGTGTCCGCATTTAGGATGTGGGCTGCATTGGAATGCGGCGGAGCATTCGTGGGATTGTGCCTGTCATGGTTCACGGTTTGCTGAAAACGGTAGAGTTCTTGATAATCCTGCAAATGATGATATCAGATAGTTGTCTTGCGGATAAAATCAGCAAAGTAGGACATACTACTGTCATAATGAAAGTGGAGGAAGAAACAATGGAAAAAATAGAAATGCCTGTGGGACTGGGCATGGCTCTTGCAATGAATCCAGAGGCGATGCTGAAGTTTTCATCACTGACGGAAGCGCAGAAACATGAAGTGATCAACGGCACGCACACAATTGCATCAAGGAAAGAAATGCAGCAGTACGTACAGAATATCATTACTGCATATTGAACAAATGCGCCGTTTGAGACCACTCAAGCGGCTTTTTTGAAAGGAGTGCCTATGAGCAATCAGCTGAACAAATCAACAAGTCCGTATTTATTACAGCATGCAGAAAATCCTGTAAACTGGTATATGTGGTGTGACGAAGCTTTTGAAACAGCAAAAAGGGAAAATAAGCCGATTTTTCTGAGCATTGGCTATAGCACTTGTCATTGGTGTCATGTCATGGCACACGAGAGCTTTGAGGATGAGAAAACTGCGGAGATCCTGAACAAACACTTCATCTCCATCAAGGTGGATCGTGAGGAACGCCCCGACATTGACAGCGTATATATGGCGGTATGTCAGGCGTTCACGGGCAGCGGTGGTTGGCCTACAAGTATTTTTATGACATGGGATAAAAAGCCGTTTTTCGCAGGGACATATTTTCCTGTCCATTCACGCTATGGTATGCCTGGGTTTTCGGATTTGCTCATGACAATTGCGGAACAATGGGAGAAAAATCAAGAAAAATTTCTTGAATCAGCAGATGAAATTATAGCTCATCTGAAAAATAGTAATTTGAATGGGGAGAATAATACTTCTGAAAATATAATCGAAGAATCAGTAAAGCGTTTCAAATATATCTACGACAGCGTATATGGTGGGTTCGGAAAAGCACCAAAATTTCCCACACCGCACAATCTGCTTTTTCTTATGATGTATTCTAAAATAAGCAATGACACACTTTCAATGAAAATGGTTGAAAAAACGCTGCTTCAAATGAGAAAAGGCGGTATATTTGACAACATCGGCGGAGGATTTTCGAGATATTCCACAGACAAGTATTTCCTTGCACCCCATTTTGAGAAAATGCTATATGACAATGCTTTGCTGATTATGGCTTACAGTTGTGCATACAGTATGACGAAAACACCTATATATCTTGAAACTGCCGAGAAAACAGCTGATTATGTGCTACGTGAGATGACTTCGACCGACGGAGGATTTTACAGCGCGCAGGATGCAGATAGCGACGGTGTAGAGGGAAAATTCTATACATTTACACTTGACGAAATTCTAAATGTATTAGGTGAATCGGGACAGCGTTTTGCAGAAGTTTTTGACATCACATCAAAGGGAAATTTTGAGGGCGTTAATATACCTAATTTGCTGAAAAGTAATGATTTAGAATCAGATTTTTCCAATGAAAAACGAAAGCTTTACAACTATCGCAAGCAGCGTACAAGCCTACATCTGGATGACAAGATTCTGCTGTCATGGAATTCTATGATGATTGCAGCAATGTCTACGCTGTATCCAATTTCAAAGAATGAAAAATATCTGAAAACTGCGAGAAATGCACAGCAATTTCTTGAACAAAATCTTTGCAACGATTTGCAGCTCTACACAAGTTTCCGTGACGGCAAACGCTCTGACAAGGCGTTTCTTGACGATTATGC
>JAZQFV010000004.1:0-7282 GCA_045539715.1 Ruminococcus sp.
AACCTATTTTGACTCCCTTAAATGGTATAAAGAAATCTATATGATTTCCGCTGAAGGCGCAAGAAATCATGGCTTGTTAAATGTCCCTACGGACGAGTTTTTTGATACCTACCACTACATAACAGAAAATGAAGTAGAACAAGAAAAAATCGCCAAGCTAATGTACCTCATTGAACGGAGAATTAAAAAACAGCAAGCGTTAGTAGATAGTCTCAAGAAATATAAAAGAGGACTTAACATCAGACTTTTATCAGGAATCTCAATGAGTTACAGCAAGCGCTTAGGTGATGTATGTTCAATTATTGGTGGTGGTACTCCAGATACAACTACTGCAAAATTTTGGGATGGCGGAATAAATTGGTTCACTCCATCGGAAATTGGAAAAACCAAATATGTTGTATCCAGCTTACGTAGCATTTCTTACGATGGTATGTTGAAGTCATCGGCAAAATTATTGCCTCAAAACACAGTGTTGTTGACCACGAGAGCAACCCTTGGAGAAATGTCTATTCTTCAGTCTGAAGCAACCACCAATCAAGGCTTTCAATCGCTCATTCCATCAGAAGAAATCCTTGCCGAATATGTTTATTATTTGCAGGTAATTATTAAGCCCTGGTGTGAGAAATACGCTTCTGGAAACACATTTCGAGAAATCAGCAAATCTGCTCTTTCCAATTGTTTGATACCTGTTCCTGATATTTCGACACAAAATAAACTAGTTCGTGTCCTTTCAGGGATTGATCAACATATTGAGCACGAGAAGGATATTCTTGATAAATTGCGAGATCAGAAGAAAGCATTGTTACAGCAACTCTTCATATAAAAAGTTGCTGTAACAGCCCCGCTTTTTCCTGCAGAAATTTTTCAAGCGTTTCCTGTTCTATATCTATTCGTTTCACAAGAGCGAAGACAAAGCTTGTAATTCTTTTCTGCGTCGGTACAGGCGGAATATGGAAACTAAGGTCTCTCAAATTATCGTTGTAGATTCTTGTTATGGTGGTTGAGTTCAAGGTGCTCCAATCGACATTAGACACAAGCATATAAAGATATTCGTTGGTCACATCTACAGAATTGTTTCGGAGCCAAACTATATTTGAATCTTGATAGTAGGAGTCCTCTCCGTTATACAAAACGCATTTGCCAACTGTACCGGCACACGATATAAGGAACTCTCCTTTACGAGGAAAGGAATACTTTCTCCTATACTCATCATAAAGTGCCCGGGATATATAGGCGTCTGGCGTTCCGCCAATTGTACCTATTTTGTAAAATGGCACATCGCCAATTGGAGAAGTCTGCTCCTTGAAAATTCTCTTGCACATTTGTACTTCACAAAAATCCCCAACCTTTTTTAACACCATATCAGAGCGGTTATCAAAAGCTAAGGTACCATTTAGAAGCTTTGAAACAACACCTCTTTTATATTTCTTGAGGGTTTCTATCAAACTCTGTTGTGTTGCAATTCGGGTGTCAAGGAGTTCGAGAAGATTAAGTATTTTCTTTTGTTCATCCAAAGCAGGAAATGTGATGCAAATCTTTGCCAACTCATCTGCACGGACATGAACGACAGACTTTCCTTGAGCAACGCTGGATATTTGCTTGTTTACTTTATTTTTGATGGCATAGCTGACAAACCTTCCATCAATCTGTTCAGTTCTATAAATCAGCAAATCACCGGCAAGAATAACATCCGGCAGCATAATGCATGATGCAGTTGCTATATCTTCCGGAGTTTCGCCAGATGTAGGCATAATTACATCACCAATTTTACTATAGAACTGTTGCTCCACAGTTTTAGCTGTTTTTCTTTTTACAGAATGAGTAACCTCTGAATAGGTTGTATATAACTCGCCGTACAGAATGAACGGATTTCCCTCATCGGAAATATCTGCTTTTGAAAGAGGAGCACCTTTTATGAATGTACCCAAATTGCCCAGTTTTTGTGTTGTCCACGGATTGCTATAGCCGTTAAACCGCAACTGTGGGTACTTTTCAATACCGTTACTTGAGGATACATTTGCCATAATTATTTACCCTCCGTGCCAAACGGGAAATCAAGACCAAGCTCATCAAAAAACGGCTTCAGCTGGGCATCAATATCACTGATTTCTGCCTGCAGTTTACGGATTTCTCCCGCTACTTCATTCAAATCAATCTCAGGTTCCGGCTCAAATGTGTCAACATAACGAGGGATGTTAAGATTAAAGCCATTCTCAGCTATCTCCGCCATTGTTGCCACATGAGCATACTTATCTACATCCACACGAGCTTCGTAGGTTGCCACGATCTTATCGATGTCGGCATCTCGGAGAACATTCTGGTTCTTACCGGGCTCATAATCGTTGGATGCATCAATAAAGAGAATGTTATCGCTGTTGCCGTTACGCTCTCGTTTCAAGACAAGAACACAAACGGGTATGCCGGTGCCAAAGAACAGATTCGCCGGCAAGCCAATAACGGCATCAAGAACGTTTAGCTTCTCAATCAGATATTTACGGATGGTTTCTTCAGCAGCACCACGGAAGAGAACACCGTGCGGAAGCAGAACGACCGCACGACCGTCTTCATCCATATGGTGAACCATATGCTGCACAAAAGCAAAGTCAGCCTTGCTCTTCGGGGCCAATTTACCATACTCGTTGAAACGCTCGTCTTCCATGAACTTCATATCTGCGGACCAGTTTGCAGAATACGGAGGATTTGCAACCTGCACGCGGAACTTGGTATCACCAAAGTAATCGTGTTCCAGGGTGTCACCGTTATAAATGTTAAAACGACGATAAGGAATACCGCGCAGGATCATATTCATACGTGCCAAGTTATAGGTCGTGGAAGTGAGTTCCTGACCGTAATAGTTATAAATATTAGCGTACTTCTTCAGACGAAGAAGCAGGGATCCTGATCCACAGGTTGGGTCAGCTGCAGCCTTAACATCTGTCAGACCAAGACAAGCCAATCGACAAAGCAGCTCAGCAGGACCGGAAGGGGTGTAGAATTCTCCAGCTTTCTTACCTGCAGTAGCAGCAAACTGACCGATCAGGTACTCGTAGGCATTACCGAGGACATCAATCTTGGTGTCCTCCATACTGAAATTAATCTCATCCAGCGCAGCAATGATCTTAGACATAACCGCACTTCTATCCTTAACGGTATGTCCCAGTTTGGTAGAATCTAGCTGCATATCGGAGAACAATCCATCAAAGTCTTCCTGGGACTCGTTGCCAATGGTAGACTCCATCAGAGCGTTGATGGCCTGTTGCAAAAACTCAATATCGAATGCACGGTTCTCGACCATCTTAACCATCTTGCGGAATAAGTACTTGGGCTCGATGACAAAGCCCATATCACGCAGTGCTTCCTCTACTACTGCGCTCTTATACTCCTCGTCCTGCCATGCATCCTCGTAGGTGATATTATCGTCCTTGAGCAGATTTTCCATATACTTCTCAGTCTTATCAGAGAGGTAGTAATAGAAAATCATACCCAAAATGTAGTTTTTGAACTCATAGGCTTCCATATTGCCACGAAGAGCGTTTGCCATTGCCCAGAGTTTATTACAAAGTTCTTTTTGATGTAACTGAATGCTATTATCCATTGTTTATGTTCTCCTTACTGGTACTTTTCAACGTGGCTCAAAATGAAGTCCACAATGCGGTTAACGAGGCTCTTTTTCTTAAGCAGTGGCATCGGCTTATCAATTCTGTCGCGAATATCGCCGGCTTCCATTGTGCCGGAGAACTCATATTCAGAGATAAACTCACCGAGCATCTTAGGATCGATGTCCTCAGTTTCCGCAAACGCCTCAATCTCCTTGCGCTTTTCTTCGTTCTCGAAGTCGTTGTACGCTGCATCAATTTCATCAGCACTGTTCAGGCCCTTAACGACCTGGTCCAAGAACGCCTGCAGAATAACAACCTTGCGCAGAAGCTGCGGATTGTCGGTACGTTTCAATTCTGCCTCAATATTCTTGATATCGAAATCCTTTTGCTTCGGATCATCGAAGTGAATGTTTCGAATAAGGTTCATAATGTAGGCAACGTTGATACGGTCGCTCTCCATCAGCTCTATACAGAAATCCACGTCGT
The DNA here is from genome assembly GCA_045539715.1 of Ruminococcus sp. GTDB lineage: Bacteria > Bacillota > Clostridia > Oscillospirales > Ruminococcaceae > Ruminococcus. The sequence goes on from JAZQFV010000004.1 coordinate 4,086, forward strand.
TGAGAACAGACACGACCTGACGGTCATTCTTCTGTTTTGCGTAAAGCATCAGGTATTTACTCTTATAATCCTGGTATTCCTGCTCAGACATAATCAGAGCATCTTTATCAAAGCTGAATTCTATAAAGGTCTGCAGAGACTGCAGATACTTTGTGAGTTCACGGAATGCGATGACGAACTTCTTTTGATCATCCTCGTTCTGCATTGTATCAACGGATTCCGGAAACAGCGCAATCTCCTTGAGCTTCATAGCCATTTCGTTGAACTTCTCTACGAAGTACTCATACGGAGGCACGATAACACCTTCCGTACTGTCGCTCTTAGAGAACAACGCCAGAGCATTATCAGTGTTCTTCTTAAGGTTGCGATAACAAATAATGATACCGAACGGCTTTGTTTCCTTTTCAACGCGGTTTGTTCTGGAATATGCCTGTAGCAAATCATGATATTTAAGGTCCTTATCCACGTAGAGAACCGACAGAGCCTTACTGTCAAAACCGGTCAGGAACATATTCACGACAATGAGGATGTCCAGAGACTTAGTCTTCTTGCCTTTAACACGGTCAGAAATATCCTTATGGTATGCAGAGAACGTATCGGTTGAGAAGTTTGTGCTGTACATCTCATTGTAATCCCCGATAATACGCTCCAATGCATCGCGGCTGTGCTCATCCTTACCTTCAGCATCTTCGTTTGCTCCATAAGAGAAAATACCGCTGATATTCAGGTCGTGATTGATAGCCTTGAAGATATCATAATACTTTACAAGTTGAGGAATTGAGGATACTGCAAAGATAGCCGTATACTGTCCGTTTCTTGTTTTTGATTTATGGTTCTGAACGATATGGTTTGCAATAAGAGCCATACGCTCGGTTGACATATAGAGTTCGCCGACGTCAATCGCATTTGTCATTGTCGGATCGTTCAGGTCAAAATCACCCTCGATGGTCTTAATATACTCCACGTGGAAACCAAGCACGTTGTTATCAAAGATAGCATCCTTGATAAGATAGTTATGTAAGCATTCACCGAACAGCTTCTCAGTGGTCTGTGTAATTTTACCTTCAACCTTGCCGTTGACCTCAAAACGAGGTGTACCGGTAAAGCCAAAGAACTGGGCATTTTTGAAGTGACGCACAATGTCCTTATGCATATCACCAAACTGAGAACGGTGGCACTCGTCAATGATGAATACAACCTTCTCGTCGGCATAAGAACTCATAATCTTTGCATAGCGTGGGTTCTTAACGGCATTTGACATCTTCTGAATGGTGGTAATGATAAGCTGACGATTCTTATCCTGCATCTGCTTAACGAGCAAATCTGTGCGGTCAGTAGCATCTACAGAACCGGCTTCAAACTTGTTGAACTCCTCAGTGGTCTGAGAGTCAAGATCCTTACGGTCAACAAGGAAGACAACCTTCTTAATATTCGGGTTTGCTGCGAGGATCTGCGCCGTCTTAAAGGATGTCAGCGTTTTACCTGCGCCGGTAGTGTGCCAGATATAGGCATTACGATTGGTCAGTGTAGCTTGTCTTACCAACGCTTCTACTGCATACACCTGATAAGGACGCATAACCATGAGGATTTTGTCCGTATCATTAATGATGGTGTATCTCGTCAGCATCTTAATGACGTGATCACGAGCCAGGAAAGAAATAGAGAAATCCTTCAGGTTGGTAATGCGCACGTTATTAAAGTCAGTCCAGAAGAACGCCAAACTGTAAAGCAAATCTCTGTCAGAGTTTGCAAAATACTTAGTGTCCACACCGTTAGAAACGATGAATAACTGGATGAAGTGATACAATCCGTTGTAGGAATGCTTTTTGTAACGCATAACCTGGTTAACAGCTTCGCGGATATCAATACCACGACGCTTAAGTTCTACCTGAATAAGAGGCAGACCGTTAACCAAAAGAGTAACATCATAACGGTTTACGTATTTGCCAACAACCGTAGTCTGATGAGTAACCTGGAAAATATTCTTTGTATGGTCATTATCGAAGAACGCCAAATAGACCTTGGTGCCATCCTCACGCTCCAAGACAAACTTATCCCTTAAAATTTTTGCGCTCTGGAAAACGGATTTTCCGAGCATTAGATTGAACACACGCTCCCACTCTTTATCGGTAAGTGGATGATCCAGCTTAGTAGCATTAAACTTTTCAAACTGAACCTTGAAATTCTCCACGAGAGAATCGTAATCCGGTATTTCTACAGTCTCATACTTCTGGCTGTTTAACTGTTCAATAAACTGCAGTTCCAATTCAGCTTCGCTTTGGTATGCCATTTCTTCAACTCCTTTACTTGAGGATACTTTTTCTGCTTCTATTCTACACTCTTATGTGTCCCATATAACGGACTTACTCGCCTACAAATTCCATAATTTCATCCACGTTGCAATTTAACGCCTTGCAGATTTTGCCAAGAACATCCGTTGTGACATTATCTCCCCTATTCAGCTTGCTGATCGTATAATTACTAATTCCAGCAAGTTCTTGCAGATCCTTCTTTTTCAGATCTCTATCTATCAAAAGTTTCCATAGTTTTTTATAACTTGCAGCCATAGTTCACACTCCTGTTCGCAAATGATAGTATCATTATAGCATAAATCCATCCAGTTTTCAAGGAGTTATAAAGGGTTCGCTTTGTTTTTTGCGTTATTTTTAACAAATAGAAAAGATGCCACCCGTCAAGGTGGCATCAGGTTTGGATATTAAATTTTGTCTTGGATAAAGCCGATCCACGCAGAGTCGCTTACACCCCTCGCCAAAAGTTTTCGACCAATCTCGTCGTATTGCTTCCAGCTGATATTCTTGATATGAATAATTTCTTCCTCGGTCAGATCCACAATATCTCCTATTGTAACGTAGCCGGCTCTTCGTAGACAATTAAAGGAACGCACCGACAGATCCAGTTCCTCAAAGCGTACCCCCATAACCTGTTGATATTGTTCAGAGTTCTTCTTTATTTCTTTTTCCAAGCGAAGGCGCTGCTCGCGTTCTTCAAATCCCTTTTTGCCGTATGTTATGTAGCAAATCGCGTCGTTTCTGCGAAGTCGCATCACGGCATTTCGTTTGAGAGCGTATATAGCGCTCGTGGTTACGCCAAAGTAATCTGCGATCTCGCGGGCTCTTTTTCCTTCAGCATAATACATCCGAAGAATCGCCTCTCTTCTTTCTCCTAATGCTGCAATT
>JAZQFV010000005.1:0-35730 GCA_045539715.1 Ruminococcus sp.
AACTGAAACTCGATGGAATGTCACCTGTTGAGTACCGTCTCGCCAAAGCTGCATAACGCAACAAAGCGACCAAGCTTGTCGCTTTGTCGCTTTGCATAAATTTTCTTTTAAATCTTTGTCTAACTTTTTGGGGTCAATTCATTTCTGCCGTCCTTTTTTATACCAATCCCTAAAATGTTATTTTAGGAATTGGTATTAATTCAAAATCATATTGCTATTTCGTGAAAATTGTGATATAATAGTCAAGGCAATATCGCAGAATACGGAGGTTTTTATGTTCGAGGGATTTTCAAAGGAAGCTTTCGACTTCCTTTTTGATATAAGAATAAATAATAATAAAGAATGGTTTGAGCCAAGAAAAAAGATTTACACACAGCATATCTATGAGCCGCTTAAAGCTCTTACGGCTGAGATTTTCAAGCCTTTTGAAAATACGGGTATGATAAGCAAAACAGGGCGGATTTACCGTGATGAAAGCTATCCTCCATATCTCCACTACCGTGATACTCTGTGGATTTACATCAGATATAACGCATGGGACTGGAGCAAAACTCCAACCCTGTATTTTGAGATTTCCCCGGAGGGTGCGGAATTTGGTTTCCGCATTTCAAAGCCTGTGGCGGCAGTTATGGAGCATTTCCGTGGTGATATTGCGGATAATCCCGAATATTTCACGGAACTGATACAAATGCTGAGGAATAATAATATTGAAATCGGCGGCGAGGAATATAAGCGGAAAAAGAAATGCACCGTTCCCGAAGCAGAGGAACTTTTCCTCAAAAAGGGATTGTCGGCATATCGGAAAATCACCGATTTATCGAAATTAAACAAGCCTGAACTTGCAGAAGAAATAATTGAAGTGTTCCGCCTTACAATGCCGCTGAACGACTATTTCCACGGAGTTGTCAATAAGGTTGAGGCGGATAAAATAAGGGAAAAGCTTGAAATACTTTCCGTTGATGACTCTGCGGATTTAAGCGGAGTTAAAGCGCCCGATGTGGAATTTATGTGGTAAAAAAGCCATTAGCTGTTAGCTGTTAGCTTTTTGGAACGGTAGATAAACTTCTGCCGTTCTTTTTTGTATGCTGAGGTTACGGAGTGCCGTGACCGAAATTTCGGAACTAATACCAATTCCTAAAACAACAGCAGACAAATATAATGGCAAAAAAAAATGACTGTATCGGGGAAGATACAGCCTGTAGAGCGAAGGTCAGCTCCAAATAAATATAGAAGGGGAATTGGGGGATTATTAATCCTCTTATAGTATAGCCTGCGAACCTTAAAATAATCTTAAAGTTTACTGAAATTTTAAGCTATCTGTATATTTTTGAATTATAACTGTGATATTAAAAGAATATTATCCCACAAATTCCGCTTCGACAATTGCATAATCATATGGCGGAAGTGTAACGCAATCGTTGTCGTAACTACCGTTATACTGTTTAAAATTGCGGAATCTGAACAGTTTTTGCGATACATCTGAAATTTTTACCTCATCAGCGGATCTGTTGATAAAGAAAATATAGTCGGGATTTCCCTGACGTGTAAAGGCAACAACTCGTTCATCAATGGTGTATCCGTCATTTATAACAAAATATGTTCTGCCGTCTTTCATATTGGGAATTGATTTTCTCACACGGCTAAGTTCCGAAACAAAATTGATAAGCTCCTGATCCTCATTTCCCCATGGGTAACAGCGGCGGTTGAACGGGTCTTTATAACCCTGCAAGCCTGCCTCGTCACCATAGTAAATACTCGGCACACCGGGGAGGAAGAACATCAGCGTCATAGCCACTTTCAGCATATTCTTGCCCTGTCGGTACTGCTCCTCTGTGAGATATTTTTCAGCCATCCAATCCTTTGACTTATCGTCGCAATATTCCCCTGCAAGGCGATTTATAGCTCTTTCAATGTCATGGGTTGACACGAAATTCATCAGTACATCAATTGACGGCTTTGGATAATTTTCAAGAATTGTCATAATCGAGTAAATGAAATCTCTTGCAAGTCCGCCCTTTACAAAGTTGATAATCGCCTCTCTGAACGGGTAATTCATAACGGAATCAAGCTGGTCGCCAAGGAGATAACGACGCTTTATGCCGTAGCTTTCCTTGTTGGATGCGTCCTCCCATACTTCGCCGATAATCACTTTGTCCTTGCCGTAATTTTTCACGGATTTACGCAGATTATTGAGGAACTGGTCGGGGAGTTCGTCTGCAACGTCAAGTCTGAATCCTGCCGCACCCTTGTCAAGCCAGTAATGGAGAACACCCTCATCACCGCAGATGAATTCCGTATAATCCTCGTTATTTTCCCATATATTGGGCAATGTATCAATTCCCCACCACGCTTCATACTCATGGGGATAATTTATAAAGCTGTACCATTCATAATAGGGGCTTTCCTTTGACTGGTATGCACCTACGGAGTCCTTATATCTGCCGAATTTATTGAAATATCGGCTGTCCGCACCTGTGTGGGAGAATACACCGTCAAGAATTACGGATATACCGTACTTTTTCGCCTCTGTGCAAAGTTCCTCGAAATCGTCATTTGTACCAAGCATTGGGTCTGCTTTCATATAATCAGCGGTGTTATATCTGTGATTTTCATGGGATTCAAAAATGGGATTGAGGTAAATGCAGGTCACTCCGAGGTCACTGAGGTATTTCAGCTTTGACTGAATTCCCTTGAAATCGCCGCCGAAATAGTCGTTATTCCACACGTGACCGTTGTGGTCGGGTTTATACCATGGAGTGCCGTTCCAGTCCTCACGGAGAACTCTGCCCTCGGGAATATTTTCGTGAACCTCTCCGCTTTTGCAAAATCGGTCTGGGAAAATCTGATACATTATGCCGCCTTTGAGAAAATCGGGAGTTTCATAATCGTGGGCATAAACTGTAAGCTGAAACAGTCCGCCGTCACCCTCGCCGCCCTCGTGGCAGTTGATTTTCTTGATATATCGGCGAATTCCGTCAGTTGTATATGAGAAATAGTAGTAATGAACGTCGCTGTAACGAGGAGTATAATCGCAGGAATATACGAAACAATCTTCCTCCTCAGCGGTTACATTCATAGTGAGGAAACGCTCCTTGAAGCCTGTGCGGAAAAGTACGAGTACAGGCGGAAAATCGGGGCGTATGTCCTTTGAAAGACGGATTGAAAAGCGGCAGGTATTATATTGCCGAACTGCTCCGAATATTGATTTATAGCTTAAATTCCATGTATCATATATGGGTTTCACCTTTATATTACCTCCTTAGTCAGTAGCTATTAGCCGTTAGCCATTAGCTTTTAGCTTTTTATTTATTGCGTTCAACATTCTGCATACTTCATCACAAAGCTGAAAAGCCCTAAGCAATTGGTCAGACTTTATATATCCTAATCTTTGACATATGATTAGCTGTGTTTCAAGTTCATAAGCTGAGCCGTTGGCAATGTTAAGAAAACGCAAAAATTCTTTTTCCGAGTTACGTCCTCTGCCTTCTGCTATATTAGAGGGTATAGATACAGATGAGCGTTTAATCTGGTCGATAAGTGCATACCTTTCATCAGAAGGTAATAGTTTTATTATCCTGTAGACTTCTTCGACTAAATCCATTGATTTTTGCCATACAAGCATTTCTTTAAAACTTTGCATATACTCACTCCTAAAATCTAAAGGCTAAAGGCTAATGGCTAACAGCTAAAGGCTAACATCAAACAGCTAAAGGCTAATCATATCAAAGTACGACAATAAGGCTGCACATAAATACAGCCTTATCATCGAATATTATTTTATCACCTGAGATACCAGATATTGTCTGCGTATTCTGTAACTGCACGGTCAGCAGAGAAAATTCCTGCACCTGCAATATTGTTAAGGGACATCTTAGCCCACTTCATTCTGTCATTGTAGCACTCTGTAATATACGCCTGTGCCTTGCGGTAGCTGTCGAAATCAGCAAGAACCATATATGGGTCACGATTCTTGAGAGAATCAGCCACATCATTGAATGTACAGCCGTTAATTCCGTTGTACATACGGAGGATAGCTTCCTTGATTCTTCCGTCATTGTTGAAATAATCGTTGGAATTATATCCTCTTGCCTTGAGAGCGTTAACTTCGGGAGTTGTCATACCGAAAATTACGATATTGTCATCTCCTGCGGCTTCCTTGATTTCAATATTTGCACCGTCAAGAGTTCCGAGAGTTACAGCACCATTGAGCATAAACTTCATATTTCCTGTACCGGAAGCCTCTGTTCCTGCGAGGGAAATCTGCTCTGAAATATCAGATGCAGGCATAAGTCTTTCGGAAAGCGTTACACAGTAATTTTCAAGGAATACAACCTGTAATTTCTGTGAAATCTTGGGATTCTTTCTGATTTCCTCTGAAATTGCCCATATCATCTTGATAATCTGCTTTGCAAGATAGTATCCCGGAGCAGCCTTTGCAGCGAAAATATAAGTCTTGGGAGTGAATGGAGCGTCGGGATTTGCAAGAAGATATGCATAATCAGCAAGAATATTCATCACATTGAGGTGCTGACGCTTGTATTCGTGCAGACGCTTTACCTGTACATCGAAAATACGCTCTGTATCGAGAATAATTCCACTTACGGATTTAACGTGCTTAGCGAACTTCTTCTTGTTCTCCTGCTTGATTTCAAGGAGCTTTTTGAGAACAGTTTCGTCATTTTCAAATGCTCTGAACTTTTCAAGCTCTGAGCCGTCTTTCATAAACTTGTCGCCGATTGTTTCGGAGAGAAGCTTTGTAAGTCCGGGGTTTGACTGCATAAGCCATCTTCTGTATGCGATACCGTTTGTTACATTCTTGAACTTTTCGGGAGATACCTGATATTCCTCGTGGAATACGGATTCCTTGATAATCTCGGAATGAAGCTTTGATACTCCGTTTACGCTGTGAGAAGCCGCAACGCAGAGAGTTGCCATATGAATCATATTGTCCTTGATGATTGACATACGAGTTGTCTTTGCACTGTCGCCGCCGTTTTTCTCCATAAGTGACTGGCAGTAACGGTTGTTGATTTCAACAATAATTGAGAAAATTCTCGGAATTACGTGCTTTACAAGGTTTACATCCCACTTTTCAAGAGCCTCTGCCATAACAGTATGGTTTGTATAAGCAAATGTCTTTGTAACAATATCCCATGCCTTATCCCAGCCGTATCCGCAATCGTCAAGAAGAACACGCATAAGCTCGGGAATTGCAAGTGTGGGGTGTGTATCGTTTACGTGAATTGCAACCTTTTCAGCAAGATTTTCAAGTGTGCCGTATACCATCATATGGCTGTTTACAATATCGCCGATAGACGCTGCACAGAGGAAATACTGCTGTCTTAAACGGAGGCTCTTACCCTCGGCGTGGTTGTCATTGGGGTAGAGAATTTTTGAAATTGAGTTAGCTGTTGCATTCTGTGCAAGAGCCTGTGCATAGTTGCCCTCGTTGAACTCGGACATATTAAAGCTTGGTGCCTTAGCTGACCACAGACGGAGAACTGATACGCCCTCGCCGCCGTAGCCTGATACATACATATCATAAGGTGTAGCCACAACTGTATTATAATTCTTGTGGGAGATATAGTGATACTGATTATCCCAGTATTCCTGCAAATCGCCCTCGAAATGAACTTCAAGGGAAAGTTCAGGCTTAGGAACAAGCCATACACTGCCGCCGGGGAGCCAGTTGTCGGGAAGCTCTGTCTGCCAGCCGTCCTCTAACTTCTGCTGGAAAATTCCGTACTCATAGCAGAGGGAATAACCCGTAGCAGGGAAACCTGTTGTAGCAAGTCCGTCAAGATAGCAAGCCGCAAGTCTTCCAAGACCGCCGTTTCCAAGACCTGCATCGGGTTCGTGGTCGAACACCTTGTCAAGATTGATTGTGTGGGATTTCATCATTGTGCGGACTTCCTCAGCGATGTCGAGGTTGTAAAGACTTGTTTTGAGAGAACGTCCCATAAGGAATTCCATTGAGAGGTAGTAAATCTGCTTTCCGCCTACGGAATGAGTATGATTTACAAAACTTTGTCTTTTTGCACCGAGAATATCAACGATAATTGAGGAAAGAATCTGATAAACCTGCTTATCTGAGGCTTCTTCGGGAGTTACGCTGTAAAGAGCCTGAAGCTTTTTCGGGAAATCTTCCTTAATTTTTTCGATAATCTGCTTTTTTGAGGGTGTCATAATTTATCTCCTTTCAATATTACCAATACCAAGAGTATATATAAAGTAGATTTATACATATATTATAAAACATCGTGTATAAAAACCACAATAATATTGTATCATATTTTTTTACCTATTTCAATTGTATATTTTCACAAACTTTTGTATTCAGAATTTACAAATCACCAAAAATAAAGGCATTGTGACTAAAAAATAATTTTTTCTATGTGCAATCTGCTGTAATTGTGAATTTTTTGTTATATATCTGTTGTGCATTACATCAAACACATTTGATAAAAATAGACGTTTCAACAGAAAATGTCGCAAGTATACAGGCGTAATAATATTGCTCCTTGTAAACATTCTGAAAAAAGTTGAAAAAATATAAAAAAACGATTGAAATTTTAGAAATAATATGGTATAATATATTCGGGTCATCTCTAAAAAACCCTTTTGAGAAAAAACAGCTATGCACGACATCTGCTTTTTCTTTAACAAAATGTTTTTTTAGAGCTGCCCTTCAGCATCGTTTCGAAAATGAAATCAGAAACGAAAAGTGTGTAGTTATATTAAAATGCCTCGCACATCCGCAAACTAAAGTTTGCTCCGTGCGTATCGGCAAATAGCAAACGCCAAAAGATTTTGTCGTTTGCTATAACTTAAGACGAAAGGACTCAAGGAAATGAAGAAAAAGAAAAGATTTTCAGCTTTAAAGCTGCTCATAGTGATACTCTGTATTACTTCTGTTATAGTATCGGCAGGTATCAATATTTTATTCGCAGGTGATAAAACTCCGAAACTCTTTGACAGATATATCTATGTTGTCGGCGAGGATAACCCAATGGAGGGCGAAATCACTACAGGTGCTGCCCTTATTTCAATGGACGCTAAAAAGCACGGCGTAGTTGCTACGGGCGACATTATTCTCTGCTACCCTGCTGATAATCCCTCAACTCTTTCTCTCAGAAGCGTAAGCTTTATTTCCGAGGGCGATGAGGGTACTTCATATTACACTATGGACTCTTTCCACGAGGATACAACAGGTGCAATCACATTTGATAAAATCGTTGCTATCTGCACAGGCTACAACGAAAGCCTTGAACTCGGCAGATTTATCACATTTGCAAGACAGCTCAAAGGTATAATTGCACTCCTCGGCGTTCCTGCACTTCTCCTTATTATCATACTCTTTACTTCAATTTTAGGTTCTCGCAGCGATGAGGATATTGAAGATGAATTCGGATTTTACGAATACGACGAGGAGGAAAACAATAGCCCTGCAAGAAAGAAGGCAGACCCCCTCTACGAGCCTAACAGCGACACTCCTACAAGTGCTGCTTTCGAAAGAAGAAAAATGTCTATCGCTGACAACTTCAAGCAGAAAGAAGTTAATCCCGATTCTCCTTATCAGAAGGAAAAAGAACGTACAGTTCAGTTCAAGGCACAGAAGGGCGGAAGCCTCAGCAATACAGCTTCATTCTCAGGCTCAGGCACAGCAGAGTCATCCTTTGCTCAGAGAAATCCCGGAACTGTATCTTCTCCTGCACCTACAGCTGAAACTCTCCGTGAGGAAATGCTCAGAAAAACATCTGCAACAGAGCGTACAGCAACATATTCAAAGCCTGAATCAACAGTTTCAGATAACACAGGTATTCTTTCAAGAGATCAGGTTGCCGAGTTAAGAGGCGGTGCACCTGCTAAGCCTGCCGAAGTTAAAGCTGCTGCACCTAAAAGAAGCAGTTCACCCGACATTTCTGATATTCTCGGAAATGCACCTCTCAAGCCTTCAAAGAAGCCTTCGGATATGTCCGTTGATGACCTTCTGAAAATTATTGAGGAAGAAAAGAAAAAGTATTAAAATTCTAATGGCATTTTCCACACGGGAAATGCCATTAGTTCTACATAGGAGGAAGATAAATGAATACATCGGCTGTAATCGTATGTGCAGGTAATTCCACAAGAATGGGCGGAGTAAATAAAATCCTTATGCCCCTTGGCGAGGGTGTTGTCATAGGTCAGACTATGAAAGCCTTTGAGGAAACTCCCGAAATAAAGGAAATTATTATTGTTGCCCGTGAGGACGATTTCCCTGCAATTGAAAATGAGGCGAAACGTGCAGGCATTACTAAATTTGTGAAATGCGTTGCAGGAGGAAGTACACGACAGGAGAGCGTTATAAACGGAATTCGCTGTATATCGCAGGAAACGGAGCTTATTGCCGTTCATGACGGTGCAAGACCTCTCGTAAAGCCCTGCCATATTTCAAAGGCTGTAAAGGACGCTCTTGTATTCGGCGGTGCAGCCCTCGGAGTTCCCGTAAAGGATACGATTAAGGTAGTTGACAGCGGACTTGTAGTTGATACTCCGCCGAGAAAAAACCTCTATATAACGCAGACTCCACAGATTTTCAAGAAGAAAATCTACTTTGAGGGCGTTGATTTTGCCCTTGAACACAACCTTGATTTTACCGATGATTGTCAGCTTGCTGAGGCTATCGGCTGTAAGGTTTATATGACCGAGGGAGATTACACAAATATAAAAATTACTACTCCCGAAGATATTAAAATTGCGGAAACTCTGCTTGCTTTGGAAAAGGAGAAAAATGTATGTTCAGAATAGGTCACGGTTACGATGTACACAAACTTGTTGATGGCAGAAAGCTTATACTCGGGGGAGTGGATATTCCCCATACCGTAGGGCTTTTAGGTCATTCCGACGCTGATGTTCTGCTCCACGCTGTTATGGATTCAATGCTTGGAGCGCTTGCCTTGGGGGATATTGGCAAGCATTTCCCCGATACTGCGGAGGAATACCGTGGTGCTGACAGTATGAAGCTGCTCGAAAGAGTTGCGGAGATATGCCGTGAAAATGGCTATACTATCGGAAATATTGACGCTACGGTAATTGCACAGGCACCTAAGCTTGCACCGCATATTCCTGCTATGCGTGAGAATATCGCAAGAGTCTGCGGCTGTGATGTATCGCAGATAAGCGTCAAGGCTACCACCGAGGAGCATCTCGGCTTTACAGGGGAAAAGCTGGGTATTTCGGCACATTCTGTGGCACTTATGGTTAAGGTTAACGCTTAAACTAAAGGGCATCTCTAAAATATTATGATATAAGGATTGGTGATTTTATGTACGACTATGAATTGGAAAAGTCGCTTGAAGAAAGACAAAAAGAAGAACTTGAAATGAATCTTAAAAGAAATGCGAGTAACAGAAAATTTGAGAAAAAAATTAAGCTGACATATGCAGTAATTGCTTTGTTATTTGCCATTGTAGTAATTGGATTTTTAATCAGCAGAAACCCTGATGTACTTATTGGCTGTGGCTGTGCAGTTTCATTGATTTCGTTTGTTATTATAATTGTTGTAAGTAAATGTCCTCATTGCAATCGCAGGTTTTTGGGGAAACGCCAGACTGATCCAAATTATGGCACTAACAGATGCCCACATTGCGGAGTAAATCTTTTTTCCTCAGAATCTCTGACAGCTATTGAGGAAAAACGCAAAAAGGAAAATTCTGCGAAAAAAGACGAATAAAATATCTCACGGAAATCTCGTGGTTTCCGTAGATTTTTATTTTCCGCTATTGACAATTCTGCGATTTTGTGGTATAATTATTAAGTATTAAATAATGCTTGTGTAGCACAAAGGTAGTGCAGCGGTATCGTAAACCGCAGGTTGCAAGTTCGATTCTTGTCACAAGCTCCAACAAAAAACCGCTGAGAAATCCATTCTTGGCGGTTTTGACATTAATAAGATATTCAGGAGGTAAAAATGAATTTTTTGGGCGTTTTTGTTATATTTTTTCTTATTTTTATTGTAATAACCGGCTTTTGTATATTTATATTTGCTACTATTATTAGAAAATGTATTAAGCAGGTAAAACAAGATAATAATTCACCTATTTTGGAGGTAGATGCAAAGGTTATAGCCAAACGCTCAAGGGTTTCAGGAAACAGTATGATTCACCAAAGCTATTACGTGACCTTTGAGGAGGAAAGCGGTAAACGTATGGAACTTCGTGTAGAGGGCAGTACCTTTGGTCTGCTTGTTGAGGGGGATTTGGGTAAGCTGACTTTTCAGGGTTCAAGATTTTTAAACTTTGAGAGAAGATATTAATAGTTCCGAAATTGCAGGCGGATACTATCTGCCCTTACACAGAATTACGATATATAGCGAAAAAAAGACGAATAAACAAAACCGCACCCGTTTTATCGGGTGCGGTTTTGCATTAAATTATCCCAAAATAACTATAAATTTGACATTGCGTCAAAGTATATAATTCTTCTTTATTTGAATTTTATCATATTTCGAGCAATAAATCAATGATTTCTTGTACGTTATTTCAAAAAAATTACAGCACAATATAACAGTAAAGGTATCGGCAAAATAAACCGATACCTCTTATTATTATAAAACTTTTGATAAAAATTCTTTAAGTCGTGAATTTGTGGGATTGTTGAAGAATTCATCGGGTGAACCCTGCTCAACAATTCTGCCGTCCTCCATAAACATTACACGGGACGCAACCTCACGGGCAAATCCCATTTCGTGAGTTACCACAACCATTGTCATTCCGTCATCGGCAAGCTCTTTCATCAGATTGAGAACCTCTCCTACCATTTCAGGGTCAAGGGCTGATGTAGGCTCATCAAAAAGCATAACATCGGGATTCATTGCAAGAGAACGTGCAATAGCAATTCTCTGCTTCTGTCCGCCTGAAATCTGTGTGGGGAACTGGTCAGCCTTATCCGCAAGGCCTACTTTTTCAAGGAGTGCCATTGCCTTTTTGTCAGCCTCGTCCTTTGTCATAATTCCAAGCTTTACAGGGGCAAGAGTGATATTCTTCTTGATTGTAAGATGGGGAAAAAGGTTGAAATGCTGGAAAACCATTCCCATTTTTCTTCTTAAAAGGTTAACTTCCTTGATATTTGCCTTTGTTATATCCACGCCGTCAAATATAATTTCCCCCGATGTAGGAGTTTCCATAAGGTTTAAACAGCGGAGAAATGTACTTTTTCCCGAACCCGACGGTCCGATAATTACGACTTTTTCGCCTTTGTGGATTTCCTCAGTAATATCTTTCAGAATATGAAGCTCACCGAAAGACTTGTTGAGATTATTAACGCTTATCATTTTTTGCAAGTCTCCTTTCAAGCTTTGTAACGAGAGATGTGAGGAACATTACCATTACAAGATAAATAACCGCAACGGCAATAAGGGGCAAAAATGGGTCATATGTCTGACTTCTGATAACATCTCCGCCCTTTGTAAGGTCTGCAATTGCGATATAGCCTGCAACAGATGTTTCTTTCAGAAGTACGATAAACTCATTTGCAAGGGCAGGAAGCACGTTTTTGAATGCCTGTGGAAGAATAATGCTTGTCATAGTCTGACGATAGCTTAAACCAAGGCTTGAACCTGCCTCAAACTGTCCGTTGTCAATTGACATAATGCCTGAACGGACGATTTCAGCTACATATGCACCTGAATTTAGACCGAATGCAAGCACCGCCACGAATACCTTGTTGATATTAACAGAGCCGAAAATTACGAAATATATAATCATCAGCTGTACTACAACAGGGGTTCCACGGATAATTGTGAGATAAATTTTTGCAAAGAAATTGAGAATTTTCATCTTTCCCGTTTTATCGTGAGTTGCTCTTATAATTGCAACAATAAAGCCGAGAATGATACCGATTAAAATCGCCAGTATAGTGATAAGCAGGGTGTTTTTCAGACCGTCTGTGAGGTATTTCCACCTGTCATCAACTATGAAATTCTCATAAAAGGAGTCCTTGAAGCTGTTGAAAAGTTCCATTTGAAATACTCCCTATCAGTCTGCTCTTGTGATGATAACCTGTGTTGAAGTTGTGTAGGCATCTGTGAAATCTACGTTTTTGAGTCTGTCCTCAGTTACGGACATACCTGCAACGCCCACATCAGCTTTACCGCTGTTTACAGATGCAATAATTGAATCAAAAGCGATATTTTCAATTTCCAGTTCATAGCCGAGCTTGTCACATACAGCCTTCATCATATCAACGTCAAATCCTACAACTTCGCCGTTTTCGAGAAGTTCATAGGGTGGGAATTCCGCATTTGTAGACATAATAAGCTTGCCGTTTGGATACTGTGTACCCTCCGGGGAAGTATATGGATATTTACCGTATTCCTCGCCAATCCAGTTCTTTTCGATATTGGCAAGTGTTCCGTCTGATTTCAGTTCAGCAAGGGCGGTGTTGATAGCCTCAGTAAGTTCTGTATTTCCTTTTTTCAGGGCAATAGCGTATTCCTCGACTGCAAATTCCTCATCAAGAATCTGCAAGCCCTCATTCTTTTCAACGAATACCTTAGCAGGCTCATTGTCAATGATTACAGCGTCAATTTTGCCCTGTTTGAGAGCCTGAATAGCGTCTGCACCCTTGTTGTAACGCTCAATTGTGGCTCCCTCAACATCACCTGCAAGGGCATCGCCTGTGGTGCCTAACTGAACGCCGATTGTCTTGTTTTTCAGGTCATCTGCTGTATGTACGGTATTTGCCTTTGTACCGCCGCAGCCTGCAAAAAGTGTAAGGCAGAGCATAGCTGCCGAGAATGTGGATAAAATTTTCTTCATAGTAAAAACCTACCTTATATCAATAATACATTTATTATATCATATTCCCCGAAGTAAAGTCAAGCCTTTTTAATGCGTAATTATATGAACGGCGGAATTTACTTCTGCCGTTCTTTTTGTTTTGGCGGCTATTATCTGTCATCAAACAAAATTACGGTATATAGCCAATTTATAGAGGCTAAAGCCAATATCAGCCCGTTAATTGTATAATTTGCTTGTGAGGCAATATGAACATTACATCCTAAAGAACAAAATAAAGGGCATCTCTAAAAAAATTACATTTGCGTGGGTAAATACATAAATTACAACATTGACATTTTAACTGAATTATGGTATAATTTAGGCAATACCGCACAGAACTTGTACGGTGTTTCTCTTATGTAAAATACGACGAAAATGGTGAGGCTATGATTAAAAAAATCCTCAGCGGAACTACCTGTGCAAAATGCAGAATGTGTTGCATATTCGACAGATATGATGTGTGGGAAACTCCGCTTTTTGAAGAAAAAACAATGGAAAAAGTCAAAGCTGCCTGTCCCTCTGCGGAATTTGCAAAAAAAGGCGGCGGATATGTCCTCAATGTGGGAAAAATGACTGATGACGAGCTTTTCACCTGCCCTGCACTCTCCGAAAACGGCTGCATTTTAGGTGACGAAAAGCCTTTCGATTGCCGAATTTGGCCCTTCAGAGTTATGGAACTTGACGGTTGTCGCATAATCGCCGTATCTTCTCTTTGCGTCGATGTTCACAGCCAATCCCACGACTCCCTCCGTGCATTTCTCAAAGAGGGATTAGCGGCTGAAATTTTCGCCTATGCCGATAAATTTCCCGAAGCCGTTCACGAATATTACGACAACTATTCCGTACTTTTATTCAAAAACGAAGCAAAACACTAATACAAACAGTATAATTTTATAAAAGGAGCGTGAACCGATGATAGTCGGAGTTTCTACATCCTGCCTTTTCCCGAAACCCATTGAAGAAAGCCTTTATCAGCTAGCTGTCAATGATGTAGCCTGTGCCGAGCTTTTTCTCAATACCCATTCAGAACTGAAAAAAAGCTTCGCCCACGGATTGGCAAAGCTGTTGCAGAGATTTGATATGACCTGCCCCTCGGTTCATCCTTTCACCTGCGAAATAGAGCCGCTTATGTTCTTTTCCGAATATGAAAGACGATTGACAGACAGTCTTGAATATTACAAATTGTATTTTCAGTTTATGAATATTGTGGGGGCGAAAATTTTTGTTTTCCACGGCGGTAAAGGCGACAAGGGCAAGGAATTTTACTGCGAACGATATTCAAGGCTTTACCGACTTGGAAAGGAATTCGGCATCACCGTTGCGGTGGAAAATGTCACACGCTGTCAGAGCCGTTCATCAGCATTTATCCGTGATATATCGGCACTTCTCGGCAATGAGTTCGCCTTTGTTCTCGATACAAAACAGGCAATCCGAGCAGGTGAAACGCCCTTTGCATTTCTCGACGCAGCAGGTAAAAATGTCGCCCATGTCCACATCAGCGACAACGGTCAGCTTGGTGACTGCCTGCCAATCGGCAGGGGAAATTTCCGCTTCAAGCAGTTTTTTGAGAAGCTGAATACCCTCAATCCCGATGCAAGCGTGATTTTAGAGTTGTACAACAACAGCTTCACTACCATTTCAGAGCTGATTTCAAGCTATAATATTCTGAAAAAAATGGTTGAGCCATACAACTGATTTTCCCCGAAAGGAGTGTACATTTTTGATTTGTCCATACTGCAATTTCCCCGACTCAAAGGTCATTGACTCCCGACCTAAGCTTGAAAAAATCAAGCGTCGCCGTGAGTGCATCAAATGCGGTGCAAGGTTCACCACCTATGAAATAATAGAAAAACCAATGCTTATGGTTGAAAAACGCAGCGGAAGTTATGAGCCATTTGACCGAAATAAGCTTATTCAGGGCATTTTCAACGCTATAAAAAAGCGTCCCGTCAACATTGACGATGTTGAAAAAATCGCCGACAGTATTGAAAATCACTATGCAAATGAGTTGAAAAATGTCGCTCCCTCAAAAGAAATAGGCGAACTTGTGCTTGCTAAGCTGAAAGAAATTGACCCTATTTCCTATATCAGATTTGCTTCCGTATACGAAGATTTTACCGATGTTACGAGCTTTGTGGCGGTTATCAGCAAATTCGAAAATAACGAACATTCGGAAGGTTCTGCTTCTGAAAATATATAAACTTTTATGGAGGTTATCCAAAATGGAAAATTTATTTACACAGTTTAACGACATCGAGGCACAGAAAGAATTCTCCTCACAAGACCTTAACAAGGACGGAAAATTCATTTTTTCAACAATAGGCTACATTATTCCTATTTTATTCTTTGTTCCCGTTGTCATCAACAACCAGTCCGCTTTTTGCCGATTCCACGCTAATCAGCAGCTTACATGGCTGATTTTCTGCGTTGTTCTCGGCATAGTATGTTCAATACTCAAAATTATTCCTTTTATCGGAGCGCTTGTAAACGGTATTATGGGACTTGTTACGCTGCTTATTGGCATTATTCTCTTTATTGCTGCTCTTAAAGGCTACGCTGTAAGACTTCCTTTCATCGGCGATAAAATTTCAGTTTTCTGATTTAACTTACGGCAAGACTGAGACTTCCTCCGTCCTCGCTGTAAACCATTGATGCAACTATTATTTCATTGCAGACAAGCAGTTCCGCCAGCATTTTTCTTTCATCGGGTGAATAATTCTGTACTTCGTAAGTGTAGATTTTTCCCGATTTACCTGCATATTCACGCAATGGCATACCCTGTTTGTCCTGTAATGCTGCGTATTTTTCATATTCCCCTGCAAAGGTCAGGGGAATTGTTATATCTTTTGATGATATTTCTTCAACTTCCCAGCCGTGTGATGAAAAATAATCAATGCGGCTCATTTCCGTTGATGCGTCAATTGGCGGATTTTCGGGAATTTTCGGCTCTCCCTTGAAATCGGGATTGATGTAAATATACCCTGCAAGAACAATTGCCGCAGCTACACAGAATTTTAATACTTTATTTGACATATGCAACCTCCACGTTGTTTTATAAATAGTATGACTCACTCGTGGAAAATTATTCCGAAAGGAGAAAAATATGCCGCAAATCCGCCTTGATAAATATATTTCGGAGCGTTCCGATTACACAAGAAGTCAGATTAAAACCCTTGCTCAAAAGGGAAAAATCGTCGTTAATGGTGAAATTGTCAAAAAATCCGATACGAAAATCGACTCCGATACAGCAGCTGTTGAAATCTGCGGAACTGCGGTTTCAGCATCAAAATTCCGCTATATTCTGCTGAATAAGCCCGATGGTTATGTCAGTTCCACAGAAGAAAACGACGGTATCAGCGTTATGACGCTTATTCCACCTGAGTTGAATAAAAAAGGGCTTTTTCCTGCGGGCAGATTGGATAAAGACTCCCTCGGAGCGCTGCTTATAACAGATGACGGAAACCTTGCACATCGTATGCTTTCACCAAAGAGTCACGTGCCGAAAATCTATCTTGTGAAACTTGACAGAAGTTTTGAAAGTAAATATGTTGACATATTCGCAAAAGGTATTGTACTATCCAATGGTGAAAAGTGCCTTCCCGCTAAGGTCAAAGCCGTGGAAAACTGCGATAAACTGGCACTTATTGAACTTCACGAGGGAAAATATCATCAGGTAAAACGTATGTTTGCCGCTGTTGAAAACCATGTTGAAAAGTTAATGAGAATTACAGTTGGAGGTCTGATTTTGCCCGAAAATCTGCGGTTTGGCGAGTGTATAGAATTATTGCACAAAGATGTTGAAAACTTATTCAACCCACCCGATTTTGAGCATTTTTCACCCGATTTCATTAGCTATTTTTCGGCATTTATGCTAAACAACTAATTGCAAGTTTGGCAATTTAGTATCTTGAAATTTTTTTCAAAAAGTGGTATTATATTATTATAGCTGATATTGTGCTGAAATATAAAAAGATGGTATCGGCAAAGAAAAAATGAACTGGAGGACAGGAATAAATGGCAGGCTTAACACTTAAAAACATTTATAAGAAATATCCCGGCGGTGTTGTTGCTGTTACAGATGTAAACTTGGAAATCAGAGATAAGGAGTTCATCGTTCTCGTTGGACCTTCCGGATGCGGTAAATCAACAACTCTTCGTATGATTGCCGGTCTTGAGGAAATCTCAGAGGGTGAGCTTTACATCGGCGACCGCCTTGTAAACGATATTGCTCCTAAGGACAGAGATATTGCGATGGTTTTCCAGAACTACGCTCTCTATCCCCATATGACTGTATTCGATAATATGGCTTTCGGACTCAAGCTCCGTAAGGTACCTAAGGATGAAATCGAGAGAAAGGTTAACGAGGCAGCTAAGATTCTCGACCTTACTCACCTCCTCGACAGAAAGCCTAAGGCTATGTCAGGTGGTCAGCGTCAGAGAGTTGCTCTCGGTCGTTGTATCGTTCGTTCACCTAAGGTATTCCTTCTCGACGAGCCTCTTTCAAACCTCGACGCTAAGCTCCGTGCTCAGATGAGAACCGAGATTGCTAAGATTCACAAGAAGCTCGGTACAACATTTATCTATGTAACTCATGACCAGACTGAGGCTATGACAATGGGTGACAGAATCGTTTGTATGAAGGACGGTTTCGTTCAGCAGGTTGACACACCTCAGAACCTCTATGAGAACCCTGTAAACAAGTTCGTTGCAGGATTCCTCGGATCACCTCAGATGAACTTCATCGACGCTGTTCTCAAGGAAGAGTATGGCCAGTTTATCGTTGAATTTGGTTCAAGCGGATCAAGAATGTCCAGCGGTAAAACATACCAGATTATCGTTCCTGAGTCTAAGGTTAACGATGAGCTTCCTAACTACGTTGGCAGAGAGATTACTCTCGGTATCCGTCCTGAGTCTATCCACGACGAGGAAATGTACCTCTCTAACGCTACAACAGGTGTTATTGATGCTTACGTTGAAATCACAGAAATGATGGGTGCTGAAACTTACCTCTACCTCACATGCGAGGGACACAGCCTTACAGCAAGAGTAAGCCCAAGAACAACAGCTAAGCCCGGTGATGATATCAAGGTTGCTATCGATCCTAACAGAATTCACCTCTTTGACAAGGAAACAGAGAGAGCTATTGTTAACTGATATATTCACTTTTCATATTTATCCTTTCTTTCTACTGTTGTGGAAACACAATCAGGCAAAAAACCGCAGTTTTCTGCGGTTTTTTTGCTACCAAATATAAAGTGCATCTCTAAAGGGCATCTCTAAAAACCCCTTTTGAGAAAAAAACAGCTATGCACGACATCTGCTATGTCAACCTCCCTCGGAGTGCGGCAGCACGCCTTCGGAAGGTTTCCTTGCAGCTGCCGCACCTATCTGTTTTTTCTTTAATCAAAACAGTTTTTTGGAGATGCCCTAAAATCAATCACTATTAGGAGTTATCTATGACTGAAATCAGAAAATACCTTGAAGATAAAAAAGAAGAAATGATTGCTTTTCTCGGTGAACTTATTGCTGTGAGAAGTGTTGAGGGAGAGCCGACTGAGAATTGCCCATTTGGCGAAAATTCCGCAAAGGCACTTGAAATTATGCTGAATAAGTGTAAGGAATTCGGTTTTCCTGTGGAAAATGTTGAAAACTACGCAGGCTCAGCTGATTTTGACAGCACCGAACCTGCCCTTGCAATTCTCTCTCACCTTGATGTAGTTCCCGAGGGCAGCGGCTGGACTTCCGACGCATACATTCTGAAGCGTGAAAACGGCATTTTAACAGGCAGAGGAACGATTGACGACAAAGGCCCTGCTGTGGCATCTCTCTACGCTATGAAAGCCCTCAAAGACTTGGGAATTCCGCTCAAAAAGGGAGTTCGCCTTATTTTCGGCACAAACGAGGAAAACGGCGGCCCTGATATTAAAAATTACAGCAAAAAGCACCCTCTGCCGCCTATGGTATTCACTCCAGACGGTGAATATCCCGTAATTAACGGCGAAAAGGGAATGCTGAGAGTTTATTTTTCTGCGGAAATCAGCGAAAATCTCACAATCAAGGCAGGGGAGGTCATCAACGCAGTTCCCATGGCTTGCTCTGTTGAAAGTGACACATCTGCGGTTCTCTATGAGGGAAAATCCGCCCACGCATCAACTCCCGAAAAGGGCGAAAATGCCATTACAAAGTTTCTTTCGGACTATTCGGGAAATTCAACAGCTATCAACACTCTTAAACAAAACTTTCAACACAACGACTTTTGCGGAAGTGCAATTTTTGGCGATAAATCGGCAGAAACTACCTGTGTTTTGTCATTGTTGAAAACTGTTGAAAAGTCTGAAAAGTTATATATCGAGGGCGGAATTGACGTGCGTTTCTCGTTCAGCTTCACAAAAGAGGAAATGCAGGAAATCATCTGCGGAAAGCTTGAACAGGGCGGCATCACAATTGATTCTGTTGTAGCTGTTGACCCCCATTATACCGACGAAAACAGCGATTTTGTCCAGTCCCTTATCCGTGTTTATGAGGAAGTTACGGGCAAAAAGGGCGGTTGTATCACCATTGGCGGCGGAACTTACGTTCACGACATCGAGGGCGGCGTTGCATTCGGTGCTGAATACGAGGGCGGCAGCGGCAATATGCACGGTGCTGACGAGTTTATAACCGAGGAAAGTCTGCTTCTCAATGCGGAAATTATGGCGGAGGCTATCAAGGCTATTTGCGGATAAACTCTGATAAAACGAGCCGAAAATGGCTGTAAATTGAGGAATAACATAGAACCACCACCGTATCAAGTGAGATATGGTGGTGGTTTTTTCAGCTTATTTCAAAATTTTGGGTTAGTTTTCAACACTCTGCTGCGTAAATGTTGAAAACTTATCTTCTGTCAGTAGTTGATGTGTGAGTTGTAGTGTCAGTTTTTGTCGATATTTCGGTAGTTTCATCGCCGTCAAAGCCGTCAAGAACATCGCTTACAACGTCACCTGCACCGTCAATTACATCATCAGCGGCGGATTCCACATCGTCCACGCCGTCACGGACGGAGTCCTCAACCCTGTCCATATCCATATCCTTATGAGCCTCGTTGTTGCCATAATCATAAGTTTCAAAATGCTCCTTGCCCGTAGGATTTGGTGCATCATCCTCGCCACAGCTTGTAAATACAAATGGTAAAGTCATAAAAACAGCCGTTGCAGCTAAAATTTTCTTCATTCAAAAATCAAGTCCTTTTTTTGTGATGTTATTGCGGAGAGTTTTCCACAATACTTTTTTATTATTCCTCTGTTTTCACCTTTTATCAACACTTTTTCAAGAAAAACCCCAGGAAAAAACAGGGATATTACGTTTCTTTCCACACTCTCCACAAAGTTTTCAACAATCAACCTGTTATTCAACCGTTCTTTCAACAGTGTGTTGAAAACTTATTGACAGCCTTGTGGAGAAATTTTCGCATTATATTGCTGTGGAATTTTTTGTAACAAAAGCAATTTTTTACTCATATTATGGGTTGAGGTGATATTTTGTTACGTGAAATTATACTATCAGTTATTCTCAGCGTTGACATTTTTCTTGCCGCCATGGCATATGAGTGCAGCAAAATAAAAATTCCCCTCTCATCGGCAGCTGTCATAAGTGCTGTGGGAGCTTTTTTTCTGTGGATTTCCCTTGTATTTTCCCACATTTTAAGCCGTTTTATTCCCGAAAAAGTCTGCATATGGCTGGGATTTTTCATAATTCTCGCAATCGGGTTTTCAACAATTTTTAAAAGCATTGTTAGAAACCTCGTCCGCCGCCTTGAAAAACGTGGAGAATTGTCCCTGCACACCAAAGAAAGCGGCATTGTCATAAAGCTGTATCTTGACGATACGGCGGCAGATTGCGACAATTCAAAGCAGCTGTCGATTAATGAGGCGGCAACTTTGGCGGCAGCTGTATCTGTTGACTCCCTTTCAATCGGGCTTGCCATGGGCGGAAACGAAATAAATCCCGAAATAACGGCAATTTTTGCCATTATTTCGGGATTTGCGGCAATTATTCTCGGCGGACTCACAGGGCGGAAAATAGCCGCAATAAGCCGTGATTTTTCGTGGATTGGCGGTGCGGCACTTATAATTTTCGGGATTTTTGAGTTTATGAAATAAGCCGTTTTCTTACAGCGTACCCGTTCCGCCTATGGAAATATTCGCGTAATGTTCAAGAATTTTGCTTGCGTCTGTTGAATCTATTTTTCCGTCAGAATTTACATCGGCTGCTCTTTTCTGCGAATTTGAAAAACTTGGCATACCTCCTGTTGAAATAGCCGAATACTCCGCAATAACTCTGCTTGCGTCGGAGGAGTCAACCATATTATTTCCGTCTATATCGCCATTTCTCAGCGTAAAAGTTGTGTCAAAGGCTTCTACGATCAGTTGCTGATGATTACTCTCATCGATATTAATAGTACGGCTCTGAGAAAAAATCTGGTTGCCCATATATGATCTCAGCTCAAGAGTATACTGTCCTGCCGGAAGATTATCAACCGAAACGCCGCCTTCGTCGTGTATCTCCGGAGTTTCAATTCTGAATTCATGAGCCTTTCCGTAATAATTTTTAGCGGCATAATTACTATGCCATCCTCCACCGTTATCATCAGTGTAGGCAATACGGATTTCCGCAGCCATCTGTCGTGAGCCTTTTTCTACGTAAAACTCGACATTTCCTGCTGAACCGGGCATTGCAACAGTTACACAGGCACCGCTTGTTATAGTAATCATTCCCCAAGTATTTTTATTTCTTTTTCTAAGATTAAATATTTTATCTCTATACATTACCTTTCCGTCATCAGTAATGCTTGTTTGCTGGGACTCCAAAAGAAATAAATCGTCAAACAATTCTGCAACGTTCATCTTACACTTTATATATTCCGTTTTTTGATTTTGTAATTTCGGAGGATAAATAAGCTGATGAGGATTTGTGACCTCTGCAACTCCGATTCTCAGCTGTGCCGTATCTTTTTTTGGTGTCCAGACTTTAAGGCTTCCGAACATTTCGTTATTGTCAAAATATTTCTTTGAACCGTCTGCTCCCATTTTGTAGTAGCCTCTGGCATTGAAATTCTCCCACTTTTTATCAACGAAAATGCCGATTTTATTCGCAGGAATGGTGAATGCGGTCGTTTCCCCCTGCGGATATGAAAATACACGGTAATGTTTGTAATACTCCTCTGATTCTTCAAGATAGTTAAGTGTAATACTATTATCGGGCGAATAATCATGCAGATTAGACAGGGTTTTTACCGGTTCTCCGCCTATCTCATCATAATATGTCCCGGAAACATATCTCGGAACAAGGGGTGCAACAAGATCAGCCAGATATTTCTCTGAAATCTGCCATTTACCTGCTTTTCTTATTCCCGATGAATTAAGCATAGAAAATTCGTTTCCATAATCATCACAAAATCTGCCTACTTCAACACCTGCGGAATTTTTCATTATTATTTCGTGATCGAACAATTTCTGTCCTGTTTCGTCCAGAAAGACAAATTCTGCAAGATTTCCCTGTTTTATATAGAGTGTTTTCTTCACAGGATCTTCATAAACATCGAATGCAATTGTCTGACATACAGGATTTACTGCAAGAACAGCCGCAGTAATTCCTGCTGTAACTGCTGAGAAAAATTTTTTTAACATATTGCTCTCCTTGAAAACGGGACACGTAATAACATGTCCCGTTTTTGTTTTATATTCTGTACACCACAATTTCAGGTGGATTGAACATTCTGAGCTTGCCCACACCTGCGGATACAAGCAGCTTTTTCCCCGATATATCGTAAATTCCCTTGGAATATTTTGGGAAAAATTTTCGCTCGGGGGAAAGTATGCCAACTCCGAAAAGCCGCACAACTCCGCCGTGAATGTGGCCGCTGAAAGTGTAATCAGCACCCCAGTCAGCGTAAACCGCCCCAAAAAGTGGGTTATGGGCAAGTAAAAGCACCTCGCCCCTTGGACAATCGCCTAAATTTTTCTTCATATCGTCAAGGGTAAAATCATCAAGATTTTTATAGCCGCCGTCTTTTTTATACACAGTGTATTCTGGCATAACACCGCAGATATAAAATTCTCTGCCCTTTATTTTCACGTGTCTGCCGCTGTTTATGAGGATTTCAGCCTTTGTCCGATGCATAGCGTCAAGGAATTCCTGCTGATTATCGTGAATAAAACTCTGCTCGTGGTTGCCCATACACAGATACACGGGAGCAACGTCACATAAAACATGTAAAAAGGCTTCACATAGGGAAAAATCCGTTTCAGTACGGGAAACATAATCCCCTGTAATAAAGATTAAATCGGGCTTTTCCTGCTGTGCCGCAGACAAAATCCGCTTGTTATATGTGCTGTTATTCCTCTTGTGGCAGTCTGAAATATGAAGAATTTTTACATCACCGCCGAAATCCTCATGCCTTTTTGCAAGTATGAAATGATTTTCAATATACAGATAAACGGCGGCAATGATAGCTAAAATCAATACTAAAAGTATAAATTTCATTATACTATTTTATTCCTCGTCCTCGTTTTCGTCAGCTTCGATGACTACCTCGTTTTTCTCCTCCTCGGCAGCTTCAGCCTCAGCGGCTTTGATTTGCTCCTCGGTAAGCTGCTCAACCTTTTCGGTTTCAGCCGATTCGTCACGCTCAGTTCGTGTAAATGCCACAACCTTTGCACCCTCGCCGACTCTCATAACACGTACACCCTTGGCAATTCTGCCCATAATACGCACATCTTCGGCATGGATACGAATAATTACACCGTCACTTGAAACGAGAATTACATCATCTGTTTCGTCAACTATCTTAATTCCGCAGACGTGACCACGGATGTCGTCCACCTTGTAGTTGGTCAGACCGTAACCGCCTCTGTTCTGAATTCGATAGCTGTCAATTTCGGTACGCTTACCATAGCCGTTATCGGTCACAGTAAGAAGTGAAGCACCCTCACGCACCTTTGCAATTCCTACAACATAGTCCCCCTCACGAAGCTTTATAGCCTTTACACCGTGAGCCGAACGGGATAACGCTCTGCCCTTTTCTTCCTCGATACGGATTGCCATACCATTTCTTGTAGCAACGAAAATCTGCTCTTTTCCGTTTGTCATACGGCATCCCGCAATTTCATCGCCCTCGTCAAGACCAATTGCAATAAGACCATTCTTACGTACATTCTTGTAGAATGAAAGATTTGTACGCTTGATTTTACCATTTTTCGTAACAATTGTAATAAATCTGTCGTCACCGAAATCGGCTGTCTTAATCATTGCCGTTACCTTTTCATTTTCGGTAAGTGGCAGGAGATTTATGAGATTGAAGCCACGTGAAGCCTTTGAACCGTCGGGAATTTCGTAGCATTTCAGCTTGTACATAATGCCCTTGTTGGTGATAAACAGAATATTATCGTGAGTTCCGCAGATGAACATTTCCTCTACGAAGTCCTCCTCACGCTGTTTCATACCTGTTATACCACGTCCGCCACGCTTTTGCGTTTTATATTCGGCAACGGGCATACGCTTGATATAGCCGTTATTTGTGAGCGTTACAACGCAATCTTCAACAGGAATAAGGTCCTCAATGTCAACTTCGCCGCTTACGGATTCAATATCTGTACGGCGTTTATCGTTGAACTTTCTGCGGATTTCGTTGAGGTCATTCATAATAATCTCATAAACACGGTTGATATTAGCAAGAATATCTTCAAGGTCAGTAATTTTAGTCAACAGACCATATAATTCGTCTGTTATCTTCTGACACTCCAGACCTGTCAAAGCACCTAAACGCATCTGAACAATAGCCTCAGCCTGTTCCTCTGAAAGTCCCTGCTGATGTTCGAGAATGTGAATGTTGCTCATATCGTACTGGGCACGGTCAAGAAGCGCACTCATATCCACATCCTTGAAACGCTCAATCATACGCTCCTTAGCCTCGGGAATTGTCTTGCTGCTGCGGAGAATAGCCACAACCTCGTCAATATAATCAGCGGCAAGAATGAAGCCCTGCAATAAATGCGCTCTTTCAAGTGCCTTGCGGAGGTCAAAACGTGTGCGACGCTGGATAACGTCTACCTGGAAGTCAAGATAATGACTGAGCATCTCTTTCAGCGTAAGCACCTTTGGCTCGCCATTTACGAGGGCAAGCATAATAATGCCCACGGTATCCTGCAACTTTGTGAGAGCAAACAGCTTATTCAGCACTATTTCGGGAACAGCGTCCTTTTTCAGCTCGATAACGATACGCATACCGTCCTTGTCGGACTCGTCACGGAGGAAGTAAATTCCATCCAGACGCTTATCCTTGCAAAGCTGATTGATATTTTTGAGAATAAGTGTTTTATTCACCATATATGGGATTTCGTCAACTATAATACAATTTCTGCCCTTTACTTCCTCAAAATGAGTACGGCTGCGGAGAATAATCTTTCCTCTGCCTGTACCATAAGCCGCACGAATTCCTGCTTTACCCATAACAATACCGCCTGTGGGGAAGTCAGGTCCCTTGATATGCTCCATAAGCTGGTCAAGAGTACAGTCGGGGTCGTCAATAAGCAGCTGTAAAGCGTCTATAACCTCGCCTAAATTGTGGGGAGGAATATTTGTAGCCATACCAACAGCGATACCTGTTGAGCCGTTTACAAGCAGATTAGGGAATCTTGAAGGAAGTACAACAGGCTCTTTCAGACGGTCATCGTAGTTTGGCATAAAGTCAACTGTTTCCTTGTTGATGTCCTGTAACATCTCAAGGGTAAGCTTTTTCATTTTAGCCTCGGTATAACGGTAGGCAGCCGCCTTATCACCGTCAATTGAACCGAAGTTTCCGTGACCGTCAACGAGAGGATAACGGAGTGAAAAGTTCTGTGCAAGTCTTACAAGAGCATCATAAACCGATGCGTCACCGTGTGGGTGATAACGTCCCAGCACAGCACCGACAGTATCAGCACATTTTCTGTATGCCTTATCGGGAGTAAGTCCGTTTTCGTGGAGCGTATAGAGAATACGTCTGTGAACAGGCTTCAAACCGTCCCTTACATCAGGCAAAGCTCTTGAAACAATAACCGACATTGCGTACTGGAGCATTGAATTTTCCATTTCATTCACAAGGTCGGAATGAATAATTTTTGAATTATCGTTATATAACACGCTGAACCTCCTTGTTATTATTCAGATTTTTTCAACGTTTTTAATGCGGGCGGAAAATTTCCGCACCTACAGATTTATTTTGCAATACTGCGTATAATTTCCAGTTCTTCAGGTGAAAAATCAGCCTTTGGAACTATATAATAGGCATAATCGGAGCAGACAAGAACAAAGCAGTCTGCCGCTTCAATTACGGAAAAACCGTCATCTATGGGAATAATTGTAGGCTTTACGGCTTCTTCGGAATATTCCTCGTCAAGTTCATCAGCAATTTCTTCGGCATCTTCATCATCTGCATATTTTTCACAAACAGTGGAGATTTCAACAGTTTTCTCCTTTACCGTCAGCCTATAAAGAGGAATTATTCCGTTTCCGTTCATACTCATTACGATATTATCACGCTGTTTCAGAGGATTGAATATCTCACGGTAAGCAAGTGCCAGAAATCCTACTAAAGCAAGATAGCCTAAAAGTCTGATTTTCTCATCAAGCATCCCTGAAATGAAAACTGTTGCAATGGACAAAAGCACGAAAATAACGGATTTTACAATAGCTTTCGGGTATACAAATTTTTTCTGATATGCCCTTATGCCCTGCCGCATAATCTGCGGTGTATGGGAAAAATCCTTGACAAGCTTTATATTTTCTTCCATAGCCTGCCCTCGTTAAATATCGAGATTCTGCACGAATTTCGCATTCTTCTCAATGAATTTTCTTCTTGGCTCAACATTGTCACCCATAAGGATTGAGAATGTTTCGTCAGCCTTTAAAGCGTCCTCCATACCGATTTTCACGATTGTACGACGCTCAGGGTCCATTGTAGTTTCCCAGAGCTGTTCGGGGTCCATTTCACCAAGACCTTTATAACGCTGAACTTCAACCTTATATTTGCCCTCCTCGGAAAGCTCTGCAATGAAATCGTCACGCTCCTCGTCAGAGAAAGCATATCGCTCCTTTTTGCCTCGCCAAACCTTGAAAAGAGGCGGCTGTGCAATATAGACATTGCCGTTTGAGATAAGAGGACGCATATAGCGGAAGAAGAATGTCAGAAGCAGAGTTCTGATGTGCATACCGTCAACGTCGGCATCCGCCATAATGATAACTTTGCCATAACGAAGCTTTTCAATATCGAAATCCTCGCCGATACCTGTGCCAAGAGCCGTTACAACAGGCGAAAGCTTGTCATTGCCGTAAATCTTGTCAATACGTGCCTTTTCTACGTTGAGCATTTTTCCCCAGAGTGAGAGAATAGCCTGATATTTTCTGTCACGTCCCTGCTTTGCAGAACCGCCCGCAGAGTCACCCTCTACGATGTAAATTTCAGTATATCTTGCATCTCTCTCGGAGCAATCTGCCAGTTTTTCGGGCATTGAAGCATTTCCGAATGCATTCTTTTTACGCTCTGCATCTCTTGCACGTTTAGCAGCCTCACGGGCTTTAAGAGCTGAAAGTGCCTTATCGAAAATAGCCTTTGCAATGTCAGGATTTTCTTCAAGGAAATTCATAAGCTTTTCCTGTACAAGCTTTTCGATAAATGGCTTGACTTCGGGATTTCCAAGTCGTCCCTTTGTCTGTCCCTCAAATTCGCACTCGGTAAGCTTTACGGAGATAATGGCTGTAAGTCCCTCACGTACATCATCGCCGCTGAGTTTCTCCTTATCTTTGAGAAGTCCCATTTTCTTGCCGTAGTCGTTGATAACTCTCTTAATTGAATCTTTAAAGGCTGTTTCGTGATATCCACCGTCCTTTGTGTGGATATTATTTGCAAATGAGAGGATAACCTCATTATAGCTGTCGTTGTACTGGAGGGCGATTTCCGCAAATGAATCCCCCTGCTTTCCCGAAACGTAAATAACTTCATTGCTCAGCGGCACATCACCTCTTTTTTCGTGAAGATGCTCTACATACTGACGAATACCGCCCTCATAGTGGAAAGTTTCGGATTTTATATCATTCTCGTCACGCAAATCGGAGAATGTAATTTTTATGCCTGCATTGAGGAAAGCCTGTTCACGGAGCCTGTCAAGAAGCGTTTCGTATTTATACACGGTTTCTTCGA
Source organism: Ruminococcus sp. (assembly GCA_045539715.1). Lineage (GTDB taxonomy): Bacteria > Bacillota > Clostridia > Oscillospirales > Ruminococcaceae > Ruminococcus. Next base: position 28,033 of record JAZQFV010000005.1, read on the forward strand.
AAATTTCCCCATCAGCTTTGAACATAACGCTTGTACCTGTTTCGGTGGTCTTTTCGATAGCTTTAAGCTGTTCGTCATAGTGACCACGCTCAAAACGCTGGAACCACACATTTTCGCCGTCCTTGACGGTAAGCTCCAGCCACTCTGAAAGGGCATTAACAACAGACGCACCAACGCCGTGAAGTCCTCCTGATACCTTATATCCGCCGCCGCCGAATTTTCCGCCTGCGTGGAGAATGGTATAAACAACGGTAGCCGCAGAAATACCCTCTTTTGGATGAATACCAACGGGGATACCACGTCCGTTATCGGATACTCTTATAACATCGCCGGGGAGAATATCCACCTTAATTTCGGTACAAAAGCCTGCAAGAGCCTCGTCAATGGAGTTATCCACAATTTCGTATACAAGGTGGTGCAGACCGCTTGGACCTGTTGAACCGATATACATACCGGGGCGCATACGAACCGCCTCAAGACCTTCGAGAACCTGAATCTGACCTGCGCCGTATTCTTCGCTTACGGCGGTGTCCATCTGCTCGACAGGCTCTGTGTTCAGTTCTTCTGCGGTAAGGGGTGTTTCCTGAAGCTGAATTTCCTGATTATCCAAAGCAAGATTCCTCCTACTGTTATTTACAAATTAGTTAATTTTGACCTGCTTCGCTTGAGCAGGGTTGAAGGCGAAATGGGTGAAATATATACTGTAGTGCCGCCGTCTTTATTTCGGCAGACAATAAACGATTTGGGAAGCTCGTAGCCGACGTTGACTACCCTGCCCTGCTTCGTGGCTGTGGCGAGATAATCCCTCGTTGCCTTTGAAACGGTGGTCGCTTCCAAATCGAATATACCTAAAATTTCGTCATAGGTTATGACCGTGTCCTGTCCGAGGTGAAGATACATCAGTGTCCCTCCTGTTTTCGTCGTTCACGAAGCCTTGCAAAAAACTCCGTGAGAAGCGTTGAACACTCCTCCTGCATAAAGCCGCCCTGTATTTCGGGCTTGTGGTTATACGGCAGGTCACAAAGGTTAATAACACTGCCCATAGAGCCGGCCTTGTAATCCGATGCGCCGAAAACGACTTTTTTTATACGGGAGTTTATAATTGCGCCCGTACACATCGGGCAGGGCTCAAGCGTAACATAAATTTCACATTGGTGAAGCCGCCAGCCGCCAAGCCGCTTGCAGGCGTTGTCTATTGCTTCAAGCTCGGCGTGTGCAAGGGCGTTTTTGCCCGTTTCACGGCGGTTGAAGCCCTCGCCTACTATTTCACCGTCTTTGACTACAACGGCACCGACCGGTACTTCGTCAAGCTCTGCAGCTTTTCTGGCAAGCTCGATTGCACGGAGCATAATTTCGGTTTCAGTCATTTTCATACTCCCTATTCGATATAAGTGAGCATACCCACAACAAGGTAAGCAAGCACGAGAAGCATGGGAATATTTATAAAGAACGCTCGGATGCGCTTACCGTTTGAAAGCGTTGTATTCACACGGGGAAGCCTTAATTCACGCTTGATAAGCAGAGCCGCAACAGCACCGGCGCCAAGGGCAAATATGACGGCGCCCATAATGAGCTGCGGAAGAGTACCAAGCGAAGGAAAGGCATTGTAAAGCTCGTAAGAAGCCACGGCATAGAAATTGTTAAGGAAATGAACCGCAATGCCAACCCAGATGCTTTTTGAAGCGATTACGACAAAGCCGAGCGCAACACCGCAGAGAAATGCAAAGACGATGTTGGAAGGGCCGCCGTGGGAAAGACCGAAAAGAAGTGCGGAAGCTACAACGGCAAACACATTGCCGAAGCGGCGCAGAGGCTGCATTATAACACCACGGAAAACAAACTCCTCGATAAGCGGTGCAACAACCGCAGCACACAGAAAATTGAGGAAGGTATCGCCTACGCTGACGGAATTAACGACCTCGTTTTCGACAGTGCCGACGCCGACGCCGTTTAAGAAAGCGTTGAAATAAACAGCCAGATAATTAGAGGCAAGGCAGAAGGCAAAGCCTGCACAGATGAGATAAAACGCCTTGCTCTTATCCTCGGGGAAATTAAACGGCAGGGCACGGCGATAGCTCAGCGAGCCCTTGCGGCAGCTCATAATAAAAAACGGAACGCCAAGACAGCCTACCGTTACGAAAACAGCACTTACAGCATACTGAAAAGAAGCATTGCCGTAGTATGCATCAACCAGACCGAAAAGACGCAGCAGAAGAACAAACACATTCTGTAAAAGAAAATTACACAGCAGACAGGCACCGACCAACAGACCGTGCCTGCGCAAGGAGGAATACTCCTGCTTATAGAAATTGTAGTTTGTGTTTATTGTTTCCATCCGGCTCTTCCTTTAAATATTTGCGTAAATATTTAGTATTATTTTCAATAATAATATATAACGCATTAATTATACTATATGAAACGCAAAAATGCAACACCGATACCCAAAATATTAATTGTTGAAATAACCAAATTTCTATGGTAAAATAGGCAAGAATTATGTTGGGAGAGTTGAAAAATGAAGAAATTTATTTCTTGGAACGTAAACGGACTGCGAGCCTGTATGACAAAGGGCTTTGCAGATATTTTTAACGAATTTAACGCAGACATACTCTGCGTGCAGGAAACAAAGCTGCAGGAGGGTCAGATTGACTTTAATCCGGAAGGCTATTACAGCTACTGGAACTATGCGGAAAAGAAGGGGTATTCCGGCACGGCGGTTTTCACCAAGGAAAAGCCGCTTTCAGTATTCAACGGAATAGACATTGCAAAGCACGACACAGAGGGCAGAGTTATCACCCTTGAATTTGAGAATTTCTACTTTGTCTGTGTCTACACCCCCAACTCACAGGACGGGCTGAAAAGGCTTGATTACCGTATGGAGTGGGAGGATGATTTCAGGGCATATCTTGTTTCACTCGACAAAACAAAGCCCGTTGTCGTCTGCGGCGATATGAACGTTGCCCACAACGACATTGACCTTAAAAACCCGAAAACAAACCACCGCAACCCCGGCTTTACGGACGAGGAAAGAGGAAAATTTACCGAGCTGCTCGGCGCAGGCTTTACGGATACCTTCCGCTACTTCTACCCCGACCTTGAGGGCGCTTATTCGTGGTGGAGCTACCGTTTCCACGCAAGAGAAAAGGGCATAGGCTGGAGAATTGACTATTTTGTGACGAGTGCTTCAATCAACGAAAAGCTCGTTTCGGCAAAAATTCACGATAACGTTTTCGGCTCTGACCACTGCCCCGTAGAAGTTGAAATTGATTTTTAAGGAGATAAACCAGGATGTCTATAGAAAGAGTCAGACCCTATCTTGAAGAAAGAGGTATGGCAGACAGAATAAAGGAATTTGACGTATCAAGCGCAACCGTTGAGCTTGCCGCAGCAGCACTGGGCTGTGAGGGCAAGAGAATTGCAAAAACACTGTCGTTTATGGTTAACGGTAAGGCGATACTCATTGTTGCCGCAGGTGACGCAAAGGTTGACAACGCAAAATACAAGGCGTTTTTCGGTGCAAAAGCCAAGATGCTTACACCCGACGAAGCGGTTGAGCTTGTCGGTCACGCTGTAGGCGGTGTTTGCCCGTTTGCAGTAAATGAGGGCGTAAAGGTTTATCTTGATATTTCACTCAGGCGTTTTGAAACAGTTTACCCTGCCGCAGGCAGCTCAAACAGCGCAGTTAGGCTCACGCCCGATGAGCTGGCAGCGCTCTGCCCCGACGCCGAGTGGGTTGACCTTTGCAAAGCATGGCAGGACGAGGCTTAAGATCAAAATGAAAAAAATTGCTCCCCTGCTGATCACCGTAGCCGCCGCTTTATGGGGCACAATGGGACTGTTTGTACGCACACTGACCGACCTTGGCTATACGACGTTTCAGCTTGTTTTCTGCCGTGCGGCTCTTACGGCGCTGACATTGATAGCTTATTTTTTGTTCTTTGACCGAGAAAAGCTGAAAATCAAGTTCAAGGATTTGTGGATGTTTTTATTGCCGAGTCTTGTGAGTGTGATACTCTTCAATTTCTGCTATATGAACGCCATAAACTCGGGCTCGATAAGCATAGCCGCAACCCTGCTTTACACTGCGCCGATATTCGTAACGGTGATTTCGGCACTTATGTTCAAAGAAAAAATAACCCCGCTTAAAACTGCAGTGCTCGCAATGGCATTTACAGGCTGTGTGCTGGTATCGGGTGTAATCGGCTCAGATGCCGCAATATCAGCAAAAGCCCTCGGCTTTGGAATAGCCTCAGGCTTCACCTACGGAATGTTCAGCATTTTTACAAAAATCGGTTTAAGAAAGTATTCTCCTCTTACCTTTACGGCTTACACCTTTCTTATATCTGCAATTATAGCCGCTTTCATTTGTAAGCCGGCCGAGCTTGTAAACATCACTACACAAAAGCCATCAAATATCTTTACCCTTATTCTTTTTGCGCTTGCAACAAACGTTATTCCGTACATTTGCTTTACAAGCGGTCTGAAATATATGGACGCAGGCAAAGCGAACATAACAGCCACCATAGAACCTGTTGTAGCAACGCTTTTCGGAATTTTTGTTTTTAATGAAAGGCTGACTGTTATTTCCGCACTCGGAATCTTTCTTGTGCTTTTTTCAGCGGTAATATTAAATGCGCCGCACAAAAGTCACACACCAAAATATTAAAAATTTGCCGTCAAAAAGGGACTTTCGGTTTTTCCGAAAGTCCCTTTCGATATTTTTATCTTGAATATAGTAAAATATTAAAAATTTGCGGCATATTTGGCGACGAGCTCATTTGCAACAAGAAGAGTGTCCTCTTTGCCTACAAGCTCATTTTCGGGCGCATATTCGGCAATCCACGCTTTCTCCACCTTGGAAAGACTTATGCCGAATTCGCTGCCGAGATAGGCATCCCTGTCAAAAACCTGCGTTTTGGTCTTTTCGGGCAGACGCCTGAGCTTTTTGAAGTTTGCAGCAAGCGTTTCAAACAAAGCACGCCAGCGCTTTGCATAGAAGGTGTTGAGTGCACCTGCCCACTCCTTCCAACACATATCGTAAAGGACGCTGTCCTTAATCGGGCCAAAGGAGGTAATTTGCGCAAGAACATTAATCTCATAATTCTCGCTTTCCTCGGGGCTGTTGCCAAACGAACGTGCAAGTTCAAGGTAATGAGGCAGAGCAAACTCCTTCTTTGTCATAAGCAGCCTGTCCATATCCTCGATTATGCCAAGAAAGAGATTTGAATTTGTTTCAAACAGCTCAACATCCTTGGTCTTGTAGCCTTCAAGCGCCTTTTTGCAAACCGTGTTTGCAAGGTCGCTGAGTGCCTGTCTCAAAACATCGCATACATCAAGCTCATATTCGTAGGTCTTGCCCTGCGCTTCAAGCAGCTTCTTTGCCGCAGCAAACGCATCGGCAATATCGTAGGGTATATCGTTGCCGCTGTCACCGACAGATGTGTGGCGCAGCAGAGTTGTGGGTCTTGTACAAATTGCACTGCCGTGTTCACGCACAGGCTGGCCCTCACGCCAGCAGCTCTTTTTGAGCAATTGCAGCGCTTCATAAGCTTCATTTTTATCTGTCTGATAGCGGTTTTTCACATAGGTTTCAAGCCAGGACTCAACATTCTTTGCACCGCTCATTGCGGCGTAACTGAACTGGCGGAAGGCTTCGTTGGAATAAGCACCGTCGGAAAATACGCCGACACCGCTTGCATTTTCGCCTGCCGCAACACCCGAAACAGCGTTAAAATCGCCGTGTATTGATGTAACATCGGCATTGTTGAACTGTGAGCCGACAACGAAATTAAAGCCCTCAAAGCGGCTGCTTTCGCTTTCTTCTTTACTGCCGATAACAAGCACATTTTCCTTGGGGACAGCACGGAACATTGCATCCCTCACAGAGGAGGTGTGAACAACCCATACTGCGTTTTCGTCAACGTCAGAAATGAGCTTATATATAGCCGCACCGACACCTGCAAGAAAAGCTGAATCACGCTTGGCAGGCTCGTGTGCGGTGAACGGGTCTGCAAGGAAATAACAGCCCTCACCCAGTAAAAGACCGAGGTTTCTGTAATAAAGCGTGCCTATGCGGTGGAAGGTGGTATCTCTGACAAGAATGTGATACTGCTTGGGAAAAAGACACCATTCGTCGGTTTTGTTTACCCTTGCACGAATTTTGGACTGGATAAAATTGCGTGAAATATAGCCCGAATAGCCGTGCATAATCGGGGTCATACCGAGCTGCTTTTCACGCTCGATAATCTTTCTGCCAAGTTCAATGCGCTTGTCAACCGTGGCGGCAGAGCTTTGCGGAAGGTAGCCGTCAAAGCAGTTGTAAAGCTGCCAGCCCCAGAAGGCAGGACCCGAAATACCGGCAAGAGCAAAATCCTCTTTTATGCCGAGATCCTTCATAGTCTTGAGCCAGACAGCCTCTGTGCCTACAACGGACAGCGGCATATTAACGCCGTTCATAGCCATAAAGTCTATTTCGTTTTCCCAACGCTCCCAGCTCCACCAGCAGGCAGCGCAGGAAAAAGCGGTATATTCAAAGCAGGTGCGGTATTTCTTTTCGATTACGCCCTCTTTTTTCTCCTCGGGAGCCTTAAATTCGCCGACCTTAAGAGCGTGGTCAACGTCGAAATAAGCACCGCAGTTATCACGAAGAAAGGCGTAATAAGCTACAGCCATATCAACGGCATTGCCGCCTTTTATGAGCACCTTGCCGTCGGCAGGCTCATAGCTCCAGGTATTTTCGCTTTCTGCCGTTTCGGTTACAAAGCTGTCCGCCCACTCAGGTGTGCGGCGCAGGATAAGTTCTTTAATCATAATCAGTCTTCCTTGATTTTCTGCATTTTTGCCGCTGTAACGGTGTTTTGCATAAGCATTGCAACGGTCATAAGGCCTACACCGCCGGGTACGGGTGTGAGGTGAGAAGCCTTTTCCTTGACAGAGTCAAAGTCAACATCTCCGCAGCGGTTGCCGTTTTCGTCCCTGTCCATACCGACATCAATAACAACCGCACCATTTTTTACCATATCGGCCGTAACAAATTTAGCCTTACCGATAGCAACAACGAGGATATCCGCATTGCGTGTAACCTCCGCCAGATTTTTTGTCTTGGAGTTACAGACGGTAACAGTACCGCCTTCATTTATAAGAAGCATTGCCATAGGCTTGCCGACAATGTTGCTTCTGCCGATTACAACGCAGTTCTTGCCCTCAATTTCAACGCCCTCGAACTTAAGCATTTCCATAATGCCGGCAGGAGTGCAGGGCTTGAGAAGGCTGTCGCCAATCATAATGTGACCTGCGTTTACTGGATGAAAGGCATCAACATCCTTTTCGGGGCTGATTGCGTTTAGAATAATCTTTTCGTCAATGTGCTTCGGGATAGGAAGCTGGCAGAGTATGCCGTGAACACTCTCGTCCTTGTTGAGCTTTTCAACAAGTGCAAGCAATTCTTCCTGCGTAGTTTCGGCAGGCAGAGCAAACTCGAGTGATTTTATGCCTACATAGTCGCAGGTCTTTTTCTTGTTGTTTACATAGGTGCGTGAGGCAAAATCGTCGCCAACGATAATAACGGCAAGGCAGGGCTCAATCCCCTTTTCCTTAACCTCGTTTACCTGCTTTATAACCTGCTGTTTGATGTGTTCGGATATGATTTTTCCATCGATAAGCTTCATTGTGTTACCTCGCTTTTATAGCAAAATCGGG
>JAZQFV010000006.1:0-8326 GCA_045539715.1 Ruminococcus sp.
TGAATGATAACCTTAGCTTCAAGCGGTGCACCGATAAACTTATTCTGACGCTTAGCTTCGAGAGCCTTTGTTACATCGGAACGGAGCTGATAGATAGTATTCCACTTTTCAGTAAAGCTTTCGTCAACTGTTACATCAATCTTTTCAGGCATATCGTTCATACAAATACTTCTTGTGTCATCAGAAGATATATGTGGGATATACTTCCAGATTTCTTCTGCTGTAAAGCTGAGAATTGGAGCGAGCATTCTGGAAAGAGCACTGAGAATCTTATACATTGCAGTCTGAGCAGCACGTCTGTCAACAGACTTTTCACCAGTACAGTAGAGTCTGTCCTTGATAATGTCGAGGTAGAAGTTGGACATATCTGTGATACAGAAGTTATGGATGCTGCTTACTACGATATGGAAATCAAATGCGTCATAAGCTGCCTTAACCTTATCAATGAGTGCATTAAGCTTGATAAGTGCCCACTTGTCGATTTCGTGGAGTTCGTTTACAGCAACACAATCTGTATCAGGATTGAACCCTTCACCGTTGCAAAGGTTACCGAGAATGTATCTTGCAGTATTTCTGATTTTCTTATATGCGTCAGAAAGCTGTCCGAGAATTGTCTTTGACATTCTGATATCGCTGTGATAGTCGGAAGATGCAACCCAAAGACGGAGAATATCAGCACCGTACTGGTCGATAACTTCCTTGGGGTCAACACCGTTGCCGAGAGATTTATGCATTACCTTGCCCTCGCCGTCAACTACCCAGCCGTGGGTACAAACTGCCTTATAAGGAGCAGTTCCCTTGTATACAACAGATGTAAGAAGTGCAGACTGGAACCAGCCTCTGTACTGGTCAGCACCCTCAAGATAGAGGTCAGCAGGCCATGAAAGGCTGTCGAAATCGTCCATAACAGCAGTATGTGAAACGCCGCTGTCGAACCATACGTCCATAATGTCGTATTCCTTTGTGAACTCGCCGCAGCCGCACTCACACTTTACAGATGCGGGGATAAATTCGCTTGCTTCCTTTACCCACCATGCGTCTGAACCTTCCTTGCGGAAAAGGTCAGCAATAGCCTTGATTGTTTCATCGCTGAAAATAGGCTTGCCGCAGTCCTTACAGTAGATAACAGGGATTGGCACACCCCATGTTCTCTGACGGCTGATACACCAGTCACTTCTGTCACGCACCATTCCCTTGATACGCTCCTCGCCCCATTCGGGAATCCACTGTACGCTCTCAATAGCAGCAATTGCTTCATCCTTGAAGCCTGCAACTGAGCAGAACCACTGTTCTGTTGCACGGTAGATAATCGGATTATGACATCTCCAGCAATGTGGATACTGGTGAACGATTTTCTGTGTAGCAAGCATAGCGTTAAGCTCAACAAGCTTTGCAGCAATAGCTTTGTTTGCGGTATCTGTATCCATACCCTCAAACTCGCCTGCTTCTGCTGTCTGCTTACCCTTAGCGTCAACGCAAACGATGATGCCGATATCGTCATACTTCTTGCATACCTCAAAGTCCTCAACACCGTAGCCGGGAGCTGTATGAACGCAGCCTGTACCGCTTTCAAGAGTTACGTGGTCGCCTACGATAATCGGAGATGGGCGGTCATAGAGGGGATGCTTTGTTTTCATTCCCTCCAGCTCTGCACCTGTGAAGATATGCTCTGTAGTATACTCTGTGATGCCTGCAGTTTCCATAGTTGTTCTTACAAGCTCCTCTGCCATAACGTAGTATTCACCGTTGGCATTTACGAGAGTATAGTTATAATCGGGGCCAAGGCAGATAGCCAGGTTGCCCGGAATTGTCCATGTAGTTGTAGTCCAGATTACGAAATAAATCTTTGAAAGGTCAAGACCGAGATTTGTGAAAATTCCCTTATCATCGGTAACATTGAACTTTACATAGATTGAATAGCAAGGGTCATTGGAGTACTCGATTTCAGCCTCAGCAAGAGCTGTATTACAATCGGGACACCAGTAAACAGGCTTTAAGCCCTTGTACATATAGCCTTTTTTAGCCATTTCGCCGAATACCTCAACCTGTCTTGCCTCGTATTCGGGACGGAGTGTGAGATAGGGATAGTCATAGTCGCCCCATGCACCCATTCTCTTGAATCCGTTCATCTGCTTTTCAACCTGTGTCATTGCGTAATCGTGGCAATGTTTTCTAAGTTCTACGGGAGGAATAGCACCGTTTTCAACGCCGATTTCCTTCATAGCCTTTAACTCAATGGGCAGACCGTGGGTATCCCAGCCGGGAACATAAGGTGCACGGAAGCCTGTCATATTCTTATACTTTACGATAAAGTCTTTGAGTGACTTGTTAAGAGCATGACCGAGGTGAATTTCTCCGTTTGCATAGGGAGGGCCGTCGTGAAGAATAAAGTCGGGCTTTCCCTCATTCTTTTCAATCATTTTGTAGTAGAGTCTTTCGTTCTCCCACTTTGCAAGAGTTTCAGGCTCTCTTTTAGGCAGATTTCCACGCATGGGGAAGTCTGTTTTCGGTAAATTAAGAGTAGCGTTATAATCCTGTGCCATTGTATTCACATTGCCCTGTTACAGGCAATCTCCTTTCGGTTAAAATTATTCCTGTGTTTCAGCAGCAACAGCAGCTGCGATTTCCTCAGCAGTTTCGCTTTCGAACTCCTCGTCGAGAGCGTCGGGCATTGTTGAAATCATTTCAAGGTGAGTCTTATACATATCGAAAAGGCTCTTTTTGAACTCTGCAACCTGACGGCGAGCCTCTGTAAGGCTGTCCTTTTCCTTTGCGATTTCCTGTCTGTTTCTCTCCATAGCCTCAGCGTGCTGACGAACAGCTTCGTCCTCTAACTCAGCAGCCTTTGCCTGTGCAGCAGCGAGGATTTCCTCAGCCTTTGCATTAGCCTCGCTGATTACGAGATGTCCCTGCTTCTGTGCACCGAGAAGTGCATCTTTGAGAGCTTCTTCGTCCTTCATATACTCTCTAACCTTGTCAGCAAGAATCTGAATTTTGTTGTTTGCTTCCTGACGCTCACGTTCCATTTCGTCAAGTTCAGCTTCAAGCTGTGCAAAGAACTCGTTTACTTCGTCCTGATTATAGCCGAAAGCAACTTTTTCAAATCGTTTATTTCTTACATCTTTTGAAGTAATCATACCATTCACCTCTAAATATATTTTTTGAGAATTATGTGTATACGGTGCTTTTTAGTTTCACCGTTTATACCCGAAAGAACAAATCTTCCCCACCCTCTCACCGAGAGTATATCCCCCTCTTTGACTTCCGAGGAAACCGAGGTAACGGGAAGATGATTGACCTCCGCCTTTTCGCAGCGGATAAGTGAAGCCGCCTTTTCACGGCTTATGCCTGTTGCCGCAGCTATAATGCAGTCAAGCCGCATAGATGCAACAGTACAGCCTATTTCCTTGAATTTGCCGGCTTCTTCAAGAGTAAGCTCAAAGGGGCGGCTGTCGGTAACTTTCACACCTGCCCTGCCTATTCTTGAAATGCTTGCGGTAATATCCCTTGCGGCAGTTTCTGTAACAGCCGCCTGAGCAAAACCGTCGGTTATAACAATATCGCCGATAGTATCACGCTTTAACCCCAAGGACATAAACGAACCAAGAAAACTTCTGTGGTCGGGCTTATCCTCTGCACGGTAGGTAAAGGAAAGGCAGACAATTGGCAATTCCTCTGAAATATAGTCAGCGGAATAATCGTGATAGAGAGCGAGAATTTTTCTGTTGGCATCGGGAAATCCTCCGAAAAAGCCGTAATTCAGCCCTCCTGCATTTTTCCTGCACCACAATTCAGCCTCAGCACATTCCCTTTCATCGAAAAAGCGTGAAAATACGCTGCATCCGTCCCTTTCGCACCGACGGAGCAAATCCGCAAGCTTAGGGGCAAAAAGCGTTCCCGACGAATTATTCATCAGATGAATACGCCGTTGTTTTCAAGCTCTCCCACTAAATCCTCACCGATGAAGCCTACGTTGTAGGGAGTGATGATGTATGTGAGATTTGCAACGGGTTTAAGGCTGCCGCCGTTTGCATAAGCAACACCGCCGAGGAAGTCAATAATTCTTCTCTTGTTGTCGGGGGATGCTGTTTCGAGGTTGAGAACAACTGTCTTCTTTGCAATGAGGTGGTCAGCAATCTGCTTTGCATCTGTAAATGCAGAGGGCTTAACGAGAACAACCTGAAGCTGTGCTGTAGCCTGAATGTTAACAACCTTGTTTCTTCTGTTGATTTCGTTCATAGCCTCGTCACGCTCCTGAGCAGTAGTGCCGTAGGAAGATGAAGAAGATGATGAAGACGAAGATGAGGGAGAAGAATAGGAAGAAGATGAAGAAGATGATGAACTTCTTGAAGGTCTTTCCTGACGTGGCTCTTCCTCGTAAGCCGCACTTTCGTTAAGCTCGTCCTCCTCATCGGAAGAAAAGAAGAAATCCTTTGCAAAATCGAATAATTTCATAGTATACTCCATTCTCCGCATTTAGCTTTTTGTGACTTTCGGGGAATAATGCGGAAACTCCCTCAATTGTCTATTTTACGTGTAATACGCTGTTATCTGTATGTTCTGCTGCCGAAAATTCCCGTGCCGACTCTTACAATAGTCGAACCGAATTTCACAGCATTGACATAGTCGTGAGTCATTCCCATTGAAAGAACCTCCATTGAAATTCCCTCAATATTTCTGTCCTTTATGGTATTAAACAGCTCTGCCATTCTTCCGAAATAAACATCGCTGTCAACAGGAGGAGGTATCGTCATAAGTCCCCTTACTTTAATGTTCTCCATAGAGCTGAGCTGTTCAAGGAGGCTTACTGCATCGGCAGGGGCAAATCCGCCCTTGCTTTCCTCACCGCCGATATTCACCTCACAAAGCACGTCCATAACCTTATTATGGCCGGCTGCAAGGCGGTTTATTTCCTGTGCCAGCTTCAAACTGTCCACAGATTGTATCATATCAATATCATCAATGATATATTTGACTTTATTTGTCTGGAGATTTCCGATAAAATGCACCTGCGGCACAATACCGTTATGCTCTTTTAAATCGTAAATATCCTTTTTCCCCTGATATTCCTGAACTCTGTTTTCACCGAGAAGAAAAATTCCCTCTTGGAAAACGAGGTTTACAACTTCGGGGGGAACGGTTTTTGTAACCGCCATAAGCTCCGTTTTATGGGGAATGCCGTACTTCTGACGAGCCTCCTCAATATTTTCACGGATTACTCTTATATTTTCCCTTATTGTCTGCGGATTGTAGTTATCCAACACGCTCATCACCCTCTGTTTCCGTCAGAATATCGTCATAAAGCGCAAGATAGGAAGCGTCATTTTCGTGAACCTTTGACAGAACGTAGTTGCTGCCCTCATAGATAACATCAAGCTTTTTGAAAATTACCTGTTCACCTTTCATAATGTAAACGCCCTTTGCACTTACTCTTGTAGTACCTGTAACCTGACCGTTTTCGCCGATTATATCCTGTTCCACCTCATCAAATCGTATAGCTTCACGGGGAACTTTAAGTCCCGTATAGCTGCCCTTGATAAGGTCGCATCGCTCAACACGATGTGCTACGAAATCTTCGCTGAAATGGTTACATTCAAGAATAATCAGACTTTTTGAAGCATCGCCCTCATCACGGATGTCCTTTATAACTGCGTCATACATTTCATCCGAAGAATCAAAGCGTATATCAATGGTATCACCGATAGCATAGAGTTTTCTGCTGTTATCAATTACACCTGCAAGATACCAGCTGTAGCCTCTGATAAGCTTACCCACAATTTTCGGCTCATCGCTTTTATTGTCGGTAACGCTGCTTATCTGCTTAACAGTCAGCTTTTCCAGTTTATCGGGGGTAAACTCCGATTCATAGCCGTCACAGTAGCTTACGAAATATGCCGATTCCTTAGATTTTATCATTTCTATAGGAGCGTCAGCCTGTGCTTTAAGTTCCGCAAGACGTGCATTGAGGTCGGCAATCTGCTGCTGAAAGCCTGTAACCTGCTGTGTGGCAATCTGGTATGTACTCATTCCCACAAGAAGATTTTCAAGCTCATTTTTCAATGTGCTGTAATCCTTCATATCCCTGCTGTAAATCAAGGCACGATAGCTTTCATTTACACGCTCTGAAAGGCTTGCAGGCTGTGCGGATTCAAGAGTACCGGGGTTCTGTATTTTTTCAAGAATTGAAAGTTCGTGTTCAAGCTGTGCGATTTCACGGTTTCTGGTAATCTGTGCATCGTCCTTATAGACCGAAGCAATAACCGTATCATTTCCCACTTTTCCGCCGTCAGCCACATTATAGCTTAAAACTCCCTTTCCGCTGTAGGTAACGGGAGATTCATCACGGATAAACACGCCCTGTATTTCCTCTGAAAATACAGCATTTGAAAGCAAGGCAGTTTCGGTAGGAACTTTTCTGTTTCTGAAATTGTAAACAATGCTTACAAATACAATAAGCAGGAGGATAAGCACGAAGTTACGGAGCAGCTTTACAACACCGCCGCCGCTGCTTGTCCGCACTCCCCCCGATTTGTTTGACTGCATTATATCACCGCTTATTCTGCCTTATCAGCTGTATCGAGGATAGAAACGGACTTAGAGGGGATAATTGTAGAAATTGCGTGCTTGTAAACAAGCTGCTGTTTGCCGTCACAATCGAAGATAGCCACGTAGTTATCGAAGCCTCTTACAAGTCCCTTGAACTGAAATCCGTTTGTAAGAATTATTGTAACAGATATTTTTCCCTTACGGCACTGATTGAGGAAAACGTCCTGTAAATTAATAGCTTTGTTCATTTTACATTCTCCATTCTTTTTTTATTCCCATTCGCTGTATTTCGCCGTTTGGGCAATGGAACGGGTAACATTTTGTTCTACATTGCGACTTTAGGGCAATGCCGCACATAGCTTGTGCGAAAGATGCGAAGTCAGTTTTTTCGTCAGATTGTACCGAAATTCCGCAGGCATACCGGCGTATGTCAAGGGATTTCTGTATAAAATGGCGGAAAAATGCAAGCAGATTTCGTGCAAAGCCGTCAGGTGTGCTTTGTGCAGTGTTCCCATAGATAAAAGTACACACTATACATTATATCACATTATTCCGTATTTTGCTATAGCTTTTTCAGATTTTTCAAAAATTTCACATTTTTTACTAAAATCATCAGTTACAACCCACTCAATACTGTCATTTCGTCTAAACCAAGTGAGCTGTCTTTTGGCATATCGCCGTGTTTCCTGCTTGATTTTATCTATACATTCTTCAAGGGACATTTCCTTTTTAAAATAGGGTATCAGTTCCTTGTAGCCAATGGCATTGGCGGCTGTTTTCATCGGAGAGGACTGCCACAGTTCAAAAGCCTCCTCCACAAGTCCCATTTCCACCATAACATCAACACGGCGGTTAATTCTGTCGTATAAAATCGCCCTATCCGTTGCATTAAGCCCGATTATAAGCGAATCATATGGACTTTCCACAAGTCGGCTTTCCTCTTTAAGTTCGCTGAATTTCCGCCCTGTAACATGAATAACCTCCAAGGCACGGATAACACGGACGAGATTGTTCATATGAATCTGCTCCGCCGCCTTAGAATCGGCAGAAACAAGCTTTTCATAAAGAGCCTCATTGCCATTTTCCGCCGCAAAATCATAGAGGCTTTTGCGGTATTCCTCGTCATTTTTCATTTCGGAAAAATTGACATTATTCAGCAAGGAGTCGATATAAAGTCCCGTACCGCCAACTATAATAGGCAGCTTTCCTCTATTGAGAATTTCCCCGATTTTTTCATGGGCAAGACGGACATAATCAGCGGCACTGAATGTCACATCACGATCAAGAAATCCCATAAGGTGGTGGGGTATGCCCTTTTTCTCCTCCTCGGTAGGCTTTGCGGAGGCGATATCCATTCCTTTGTAAATCTGTATTGAATCGGCTGAAACGATTTCACCGTCGTATTTCAGGGCAAGTTCCACTCCCAGCCATGTTTTTCCGCTTGCCGTAGGGCCGCATACCGCAAGGACTTTTGGTTTATTTTGTGTCATAATTCCCCTCCTTTTCTGAAATATGAGCCGTAAGCGGGCGGATAATATCCGCCCCTACACCGAATAACGGCATATGTTCGGCATAGACTGCCAAAGGCAGCCCCTACAATGCTGTAACATCTTAAATTTTTAATTAATGCTAAAGGGTAATTTATCACCAGAGAGGAACACCTACGGGGCAAAAGGGAGGGAAAAAGAAAACTGGCACAAAAGTCGACATTTCCCTCCCTTTTTCCCCTACGGTTTTCCTCTCTGGGCTCTCCTTTCCCTTTCCCCTTTTTCCCTCCCAT
>JAZQFV010000007.1:0-1622 GCA_045539715.1 Ruminococcus sp.
TTTACGTCGAAATATTCGGCATCAACCTTATTTTTTGTAGCCTGCGAAACCTGAAATACGTTTGAGCTTTCGTATCCGCCCGTCATTGCAATAAGGTCGGCACCGGTTGACGGATGAAGAACACTCGCCATCCACACAGAGCCATCAGTTCTTTCAAGAAGCTGCATTCGTTTGCTGTCAAAATTCCATGTATAAACATTGGGAAGAAGCGGAATGTTTGAGTCTGTATCACGGCTGTATGCTCTGTATGTAGCAGTTTTTCTGTACATATTGGGGTTGTTTGTTAAATAGTTTTCTGTACATACGAAGGGAGTAATACCATCCTCGGTCAGCCCCTTGAGTGGATGGTCTTCAAGACCGTAAACCTTACCGTCGTCCCCGTAGTATCCGCCCAAAGTTTCGCATACATATTTTGCTCCCTTCAAAAGGGGACCGTATCTGTAAGCATTGCCGTCACAATATCTGCAGGCGATTACATTGATATAATCCTGATTTTCAAACTTAATACCAACAAAGTTACCGTTTTCGTTTGATGAAAATACAGGGAATATTCTTTCCACCTTATCGGTAGAGTTAAAACCTATATGGTAGGTAGAGCTGTATCCGTAAAGCTTACCGCTTTTGCTCTGCACAAAACCGTATATATTCTGTTTTCTGTTTTCATCGCTGTGTGCCCAGATTTTTGTCAAAAATTCATACGGGAACACACGCTCTGCATTGCTGCACACTTTAACAATGCCAAGCTTCATTTCGTAGTTCTGAATAACTTCTCCGCTTGTAAAAGCATTCTCGTCAATACCTATTACATTGATTTGGTTATCCCAACGCCAGAAAGCATTGTCATTGGTGATAAGGCCGTTAGGAACAACGCACTTTACCTTGTCCGTCATTTTTGCAAGACCTCTTGCATAGCCGTCCTTACCCTCAATATAGGTATATCCCATATAGAACGAGCTGTCATTCTTGATGATACCGATAACCCAGCCGTCGTCGGATTCCTCGTAGTCATATACATCTGTTGCAACAGTTTTACCGCTAAGCTCCTTTACCTCGCCGCTATTTGTAAGGTAATGATTTGCGGTGGCTTTTTTTACATTTGTTGCAATTTTCTTCTTTTCATATTCAGAGGTAACGCCGTAAAGCGTGCCGTCTGCGGTTACAATGTTTCTCTGGGTGTAAAGGGTATCAATCTTGTGCGTATAATAGGAATAGCTGACAACATCCCTGATTTCGTTTTTTATAACGGGGTCTATTTGTTTGAAATCAACACCCACCTGATAATATACGTTATCAGGCGTTACAAATTCCTCATCGCCGAGTATATGGTTTGCATTGTAGTTTGGTGTCACGTTAAGTTCAGGATATGTTTTATACTCGTAGTTTATTATCTTGGCAGGCGGAAGAAGCTTTTCTGCATCAGCCTTATTTGTAAGCATAATCTTATCGGTTACAAACGAGAATGACTTTGTACTTCTCTTCTTATCCTCGTCCGCTGCAAAGAAATTATCTATCTGTGAATAGAGGATTGTTGAGGTTGAGCCAAGGAAGTGTGAAAATGTAATAAAGTTTCCGCTTGCATCCGTTGCCACGATAACTGCGGCGGGAGTAAGCTTTCTTACAAA
>JAZQFV010000008.1:0-1520 GCA_045539715.1 Ruminococcus sp.
GATTGATCAGATTGTACGATGTGCCAGAGATACCTTGAATCTTGGTCACAGTACCGCCCGTTGCAGTTTCATCCACCTGAATATCGTAGGTTGCGCTGCCCATATCGTTCCATGTCAGCACACCTTCGTCAGAAAGCTGAACGTTCCACGCAGCATTACCACCAGAAAGAGTCGGAGCCGACCACGCAAACGCCGTTGTCGGCATCAAGCCAACCAGCATTACGAAACACAGCAGAAGGCTGAGCATTCGCATTTTCATTTTCGTGTTCATAAATTTGTTCTCCTTTTCGGATTTTTTTGTTGCCATACAAGGTTTATTTCACAAGCTCCCGATGTATGGCATCCGGGAGGATGATGTGTACTTTTCGTTCTGCCGAAAAGCGTGTGGTTCAAAACGCCAATATCAACCACCGCCTTTCTCATTGCCCGCCGCTTTTCGCAATATCTGCTTTCCGCAATTCGGGCAATACAGCGAATCAGGGGCTAACACCGTATCGCATTCGGGACAGCACTTGTGCTGCCGTTTGTAACGGTCAAAGAGCGTTTCGCTTGATAACCTTTCGCCACATTCGGGGCAGAAGGAAGCGGAGGCTTTAATCACTTGACCGCATTTAGCACAGACTTTGGTATTCCGCATTACATTCGGGCCATAACCAAAATCCTCTAAATTCTTTAACCGTGTTTTCTGTGTCATATCAGCGAGACCTCCCTTCATAGTTCAGCAGGTTGCCACACACAGGACAGGTTCTTCCGGGGGGGTCAACCTTTGCGCCGCAGGTCTTGCAAAACTTGGCTTCTGCTTCAAAGGGAGCACATTCGACACATTCCGCCACTTCTGGATTGAACACGGCGTTAATCACAAACTTGCCGCATTTATGGCAAATGTTGAAATGCTTCTTGCCTTCCTTTTCCCAAGCAAGCAACAATTCCTGTTCGGGTGTATCCGCTTTGTAGGTTTTCTTAGTCGTACAGACTAACGCTCCTGTCAGATCACAGAAAAATGTATAGCGGTTTCCACCGGAATCAGTTATGATCTTATAGGTGGCTGTTCTTCTTTCACCCGTCAACAACTCTGTCCTCCTTCCGAAATGCCAATAGGTGAACTGTGACTCTTTTTTGAATATTCACAGCTCACTATTGAAAAATTCAATACTATGCGTTATAATATTAAAAATGGTTCGGGGCGGACTCTGTGTTTCGTTGGCGCGTTGACAGAGTTCTTTAGTTAGGAATAACATTCCTAACTAAAGGGGTACCCCTTTAACTTTTCGGAAAAAGGCAAGACTATACCCTCCTTAATGCACTCTTGCAATTTACATTATACGGATTTACAATCTTTTGTCCCCGTCAAAAACCCCCGAATTGATAGGATGAAATGAAAAAAAGTTTGTTTTTTCTGCGTTTGGAGGCAAAATTGATAGGAAAATTGATAGGTAGGCCGTGGTGGCGACCCCACCGAGGAGGAAAATTATGAAAAAGGCATTATCTCTCATTTTGGCAGGGTTGCTTCTGCTATTGAG
>JAZQFV010000009.1:0-4028 GCA_045539715.1 Ruminococcus sp.
TCTTACAGGTGATATTATCCATTTCCTGATTGCTATTGTGATATTCTTTGCAGTTGGCTATTTTGTAGCACATTTTATGATTGGCAGATTCAAGTTCGCTACTCCCGGACGTATGGGCAACTATACTGCAGATGGTGCAGAAGAAGCTGTGTCCGACAATGTGAAGACCTCCTCCGATGGTCAGCCCGAACGTATCATTGCACTGCTTGGCGGAAGAGAAAACATTGAACTGGTTGATGCATGCATGACAAGACTCCGTGTTACTGTTAAAAATCCCGACCTTGTGGCTGATAAGGACGCTTGGAAAGCAGAGGGCGCACTTGGTCTTGTTAAAAAAGAAACAGGCATCCAGGCAATCTACGGACCGAAGGCAGATGTTCTCAAATCCGACATTAATGATATTCTGTAGGTGAATTATGAAACTTATGACACTAAATACCCACAGTCTTGTGGAAGAACATTATTCTGAAAAACTTGAAACTTTTGTACAGGCGGTATCGGAGGAACAGCCCGATATAATCGCATTGCAGGAAGTGAATCAGACAATTACAGAAATGCCCGTCAAAATTGCACAGGGATACATTCCTTGTGCAGAGGGCATAACAATCCGTCAGGATAATCATATATACCATGCGACAGAGATGCTGAAAAGCCGTGGCATATGCTATTTCTGGACATGGCTCCCACTCAAAAAGGGTTATGATAAATATGATGAGGGTATCGCTCTCATGAGCCGAAGCCCCATTCTTGAAACAAAAATCGTGCAGACAAGTGCTATTAATGATTACAACAACTGGAAAACCCGCAAAATTCTTGGCATCCG
Organism: Ruminococcus sp.; assembly: GCA_045539715.1. Classification (GTDB taxonomy): domain Bacteria; phylum Bacillota; class Clostridia; order Oscillospirales; family Ruminococcaceae; genus Ruminococcus. The sequence goes on from JAZQFV010000009.1 coordinate 824, forward strand.
TACAGAGGCTGCTCCGGAGGAATGGTTTTTCAGCGTTCATTACGGCTGGTGGGATGATCCGGATGAACCTTTTCAGGGACAGTGGCAGAGAACTAAGGATGCACTGACTGATCACAGCCGTATGTGGCTGATGGGCGATTTCAACAGCCCTGCTGAGGTGCGTGGCGAGGGATATGATATGATACGACAGGACGGCTGGCATGACAGCTATCTGCTCGCAAAAGAAAAGGACTGCGGTATCACCGTCGGCAAGGTGATCGACGGCTGGAAAGATAAAACTACAAGCACGGACGGTATGCGTATTGATCAGATCTGGTGCAGCGAAATGCGTAAGATTATATCATCAGAGGTCATCTTCAACGGAACAAACCGAAGCATTGTATCCGATCATTACGGCGTGATCGTAAACTATGAAAGGAGTAAGGGATAATGAAGCGAAGTGCAGGCATCCTGCTGCCGATTTCTTCCTTGCCGTCAAAATATGGCATTGGATGTTTTGACAAGGCAGCATACGCATTTGTAGATTTTCTCAAAAATGCAGGTCAGTCTTATTGGCAGATTTTGCCGCTTGGACCGACAAGTTACGGAGATTCCCCCTACCAGAGTTTTTCAACCTTTGCAGGAAATCCCTATTTCATAAGCCTTGATACATTTTGTGAAGAACAGCTGCTCACGCACGAAGAATGTAAAGCGGCCGCACTTCCCGACACAAACAGCATTGACTACAGCAGGCTTTATGAAACCCGCTATTCACTCCTGCAAAAAGCATACAACAGAATGGAAAATGACAATGGAATACATGAATTTGCCGCATCACAGCCGTGGCTGGAGGACTATGCACTATTTATGGCACTAAAAGATCATTTCGGCGGTGTATCGTGGGATAACTGGTCGGAAGACATACGACTGCGAAAAGAGGCTGCACTGAAGCATTGGAGAGATATATTATCAGCGGAAATCGGTTTCTATCAATTCCTGCAATATCAGTTCTTCCGTCAGTGGAACAAGCTGAAAACCTATGCAAATGCAAACGGCATTCAAATTATCGGAGATATTCCAATATACGTTGCCTTTGATAGTGCTGATGTATGGGCAAACCCGAATCTCTTTCAGTTAGATGAAATAGGACTTCCTAAAGCTGTGGCAGGCTGTCCGCCCGACGGCTTTGCAGCAGACGGTCAACTCTGGGGTAATCCTCTGTATGACTGGGAATATCATAAGAAAACCGGCTATAAATGGTGGATTGAACGCCTGCGTCAGTGTTTTGCGATGTATGATGTGGTCAGAATTGACCATTTCCGTGGCTTTGATGAATATTATGCAATTCCCTACGGCGACAAAACAGCAAAGAACGGACACTGGGAGCAAGGTCCAGGCATGGATCTATTCCGTACAATTGAAGCGGCACTCGGAAAGCGTGAGGTCATTGCGGAGGATCTCGGATTTATGACGGACAGCGTACGTCAGCTTGTCAAGGACAGTGGATTCCCTAACATGAAGGTACTGGAATTTGCCTTTGACAGCCGTGATACCGGCAGCAGAAATGATTATCTTCCGCATAATTACAATGAAAACTGCGTTGCCTATACAGGAACACACGACAATCAAACAATTGCCGCTTGGTTTCAGACAATCACCGACGAAGAACGTAATATGGCAAGGGAATATCTTAGTGATGCATATACACCGAAAGAGAAGCTTCACAGAGTTTTCATCAGTTTGATCATGCGAAGCTGCTCAAAGCTATGCATTATCCCCATGCAGGATTGGCTTGGACTGGATGATAGAAGCCGCATCAATACTCCCTCAACGGTAGGCAAAAACTGGAAATGGCGGCTTCTTCCGACGGATTTGCCTGATACGCTAAAAGAAGAAATCCGAAAAACAACACAGATTTATGGAAGAATACAGTAGAACTTGCATTTTCAGATAATCTGTGCTAAAATGAAATTATCATATTTATGAAAAGGAGAATTATTATGAAAACATTCACTTACACAATCAAGGACGAACTGGGTATTCACGCAAGACCTGCAGGTATGCTTGCAAAGACCGCAAAGGCACTCGACAGCGAGATAACTATTGCATGCGGAGAAAAGTCCGCTGCGGCAACAAAACTGATGGCACTCATGGGCATGGGCATTAAGTGTGGTGACACCATTACTGTTACAATCAATGGCGGTGATGAAACAGCATCAGAAAAGGCAATGCAGGAATTCTTTAAAGCAAATCTGTAATTACAGACTTCTTTTCCGGCAGGAGATTTCAACCTGCCGGAATGCAGGAGGATAGAATTATGAATATCTGGCATGATATTGATGAAGATAGAATTTATCCGACCGATTTTGTTTCGGTGATAGAAATTTCCAAGGGCAGCAATATGAAATATGAGCTGGACAAAAAAACAGGTATGCTGGCACTTGACAGGGTATTGTTTACTGCAACCTACTATCCAATGAATTATGGTTTTATACCAAGAACCTACGGCGATGATCATGATCCGCTGGATGTACTTCTTCTTTGTTCACAGCCGATTCAGCCTATGACAATTGTACGCAGTTACCCGATTGGTGTAATGTATATGGAGGACAGCGGTATGGGGGACGAAAAAATTATTGCAATTCCTTATAGTGATCCCACATATATGAACTATACCGATATTAAAGAACTTCCAAAGCATATTTTTGAAGAAGTCAAACATTTCTTTTCTGTTTACAAACAGCTTGAAAGCAAATCCACGATTGTCAAAGAAATTGGCGGTCCTATGGAAGCTGTTGCTGTCATTGAAAGAGCAATTGAGAATTATAAAGCACGTTTTTATACTGCGGATAAACAATAAGGTGGTGAAAATATGTTAAAGTATCAGGGTAAAGGAGTATACGGTGCAGTTGCCGTTGGAAAAATTTCTGTATTCAAGCGACAGGATGTACAGGTCAGACGTGAAAAAACTGAAGATACTGCATCCGAACTAAAACGGCTTGAAAATGCCAAGGCGGCAGCTATCGAACAACTTCAGGAGATTTACGAAAAGGCACTCCGTGAAGTTGGTGAAGCCAATGCGGCAATCTTTGAAATTCACATGATGATGGTAGAGGATGAAGATTATAACGATGCCATCACAGAAATGATCACAACCCAGAATGTAAATGCGGAATATGCTGTTGCAATCACGGGAGATAATTTTGCGGAAATGTTCTCGGCAATG
>JAZQFV010000010.1:0-1967 GCA_045539715.1 Ruminococcus sp.
TAAAGCAATGGAGCTGATTGAGGGACAGTCCGCACAGCTTCGTGGTATTCTGCCAAAGAATTATACTATTCTCCAGAATGACCTACTGCGTGAACTTCTGCGTATTTTCAATAACAGCGCATTTAATGAAATGAAAGACGATATCATCGGTCGTATCTATGAGTACTTCCTCAATAAATTTGCACCTGCTGTTGCATCGGATGACGGCGTGTTCTTTACGCCGAAATCCCTCGTGCGAATGATTGTCAATATCCTTGAACCAAGTCATGGAACTGTGCTGGATCCTGCCTGTGGAAGCGGCGGTATGTTCGTTTCTTCTGCGGATTTCATTGAGGGCTACGGCACAAGTGCTAATACAGCTATGACTTTCTTCGGACAGGAAAAGGTGGACTACAACGCCAAGCTCTGTATGATGAATATGGCTGTACACGGTCTGAATGCAAAAATTATATCGGGAAATGAAGCAAACAGCTTCTATCATGATGCACATAATCTGGACGGCTGCTGTGATTATGTCATGGCAAATCCGCCGTTTAATGTGGACAAGGTTAAGTCTGAAACCTGTCAGAATGCAGGACGTCTGCCTTTTGGTCTGCCAAGCGTCAACAAGGCAAAGGAAATCGGCAACGCAAACTATCTCTGGATTTCCTACTTCCATTCCTACTTAAACGAAAACGGTCGTGCTGGTTTTGTTATGGCTTCTTCCGCTACGGATAGTCAGGGTAAGGACAAGGATATCCGTGAAGCACTTGTGAAAACAGGCGATATTGATGTTATGATTTCCGTCGGCAATAATTTTTTCTATACAAAGTCGCTCCCCTGCTCACTTTGGTTCTTTGATAAGGGAAAGAGTGAGGAAATCAGGGACAAGGTGCTGTTTATTGATGCACGAAATTATTACACCGTTGTTGACCGTACTCTCAATGAGTGGAGCGAATGGCAGCTTAAAAATCTCAATGCGATTGTATGGCTCTATCGTGGTGAGATTGAAAAATATCAGCAGTTGCTTACCGAATACAAAAGCGTTTTAGGCTGTGCAATTACTTTTGAAGAATCCCTCAGTCTGTTACAAGACGAACTTGCTGATTTGCAGAAGCGTTCAAAAATAGAAGTTGAAAACGCAGGACGTAACGAAAAAAAGCGTGTGCAGGCACATTATGACGAACTTATTGCCGCTAAAAATACAGAAATCACCATTGCAAAAGAAGCCCTCTGGCTCTATGAAAAATTCGGTGAGGGTGAATACAAGGATATTCTCGGTTTGTGTAAGTCTGCGAGCCGTGCGGAAATTGCCGAAAAGGGCTATTCTCTCACGCCCGGTGCGTATGTGGGCGTTGCACCTGTTGAGGATGACGGCGTGGATTTTGAAGAGCGTATGAAAGAAATTCACAGCGAACTGCTCTCCTTACAGGCAAAGTCAAATGCCCTTATGGAAACCATATCGAAGAATATGGAGGAGTTGGGGGTATGAAGTGGGAAAGAAAAACACTTGGTGATATTACGAATATTTTTTCGGGTTATGCATTTAAAAGTTCAAGCATGAGCAAAAATGAGGGTATTCCACTTATAAAAATAAAGAATATTCTTAGCAATAGTGTCACAGAAGAATGTGATACATATTTAATACCTGATAAAATTGATCCCAATATGGATAAGTTTATTTTACAACAGGGAGATTTCCTTGTTGCAATGACTGGTCAAGGTAGTGTCGGTCGAATTGGACGAATGAAAAAAGTCATCAGAAAATTCTATGTTAATCAACGAGTTGCCATTGTAAGAACCAATTTAGATATCGCAAATCCAAGTTTTGTATATTATCAAATTGCAACTAAGCAGAATGAAAAAGTGCTATTTGATAAAGCAAATGGTGCAGGTCAACCTAACATTAGTGCTAAGCAAATAGGTGAACTTCCTGTAGCACTACCGACTATTGATATACAGGATAAAATAGCCTCAATCCTCTCCGC
>JAZQFV010000011.1:0-8699 GCA_045539715.1 Ruminococcus sp.
TTGACGAAACCGTGCTTCTTGTGCTATACTATTCATTGAAACAACTCCTTTTTGATACTTTGTTTTGGTGGTACTTAACATTATATCATATTTGGAGTTGTTTTTCTATTCTTTCTGTCAACTATCTATTGTATCATAACACTCACGTCTTTGTAAATGCCTTAGCAACTCTTGAGCCAAGGCTCACCGTACTGCTCACACTCATCATATTGACTCTGACACTTGTGTCAAGTCCAAACATCTGAGCAATTCTCGGTACTTCGTTGGCAGATAAACAGATTCCCACCGCAAGCAATGCATGCTGTGTGTAGGTCAGCAATCCTATATACAGAATCGTTGTCTGCAAAAATGCTGTCAGACAGGTTGCAATGACCTGTTTCATCCAGCTGTAAAAGCCGTCGATCATACCTCTTGGAACAGAGAATAGGTACAGACTTCCAACTGCAATCTGGCATAAAAGAATACCGCCTCGCTTTATGTTTGCAAACACAACCTTGATGGTACAGTATCCGAACAGGATAATGAAGAATAAGCTGAACAGTGATACATCCGATGCCAGTGCTACAATAACAGAAAGTGCAGAGCCTGCAACTGTATCCGTCGTTGAGCCTATCAAATTGCCAAGCAGGTCTGTGGCAAATGTGCCTTGTAAACTTGTACAAAAACTATATAATCGCTGCGGTACAACCGTAACGAGATTTGCCGCCATAAAGCCTTTCAGCACATTCAGACACGTATTCTTGATATTTGCCTGCCCTGATTCATAGGCAATGGCAGTATCGAATACAGCTACCACAAGCCCACAGGCGAATAGCATCCATGCAAGATTATGGAACAGAGCTATAAATGCCTGCACCCATGATAGTGTAAAGATATCTGAGGTGCTGCTGTTGATGAATTCAAACAAGTCTGCAATACCACCGTAGATAAGGTTGAACAGCCACTCGAACATGGTTTCCCATATCCAGTCGCCGATAGCCTCGGTTGCACCTCCGATTGTGCTGTCCCATAGGGATGAGATACCGTCACCGAACCAATCAATGGCATCACCAATCCAATCAAACATCGGTTACCTCACCTCGCTTCTGCATAAAAAATCAGCCCTTTCGGACTGATTAGCATTGATTTTTTCTTTTGCTGATGCAAGCCGCTTGGTGCTTGCATACATTCTGCCTGCCATGCAGTACCGACAGTCGCCGTGATTGCGGCAGGACTTGTCCACCGCTTTCGCACCTCTGTACGGTCTGCGGTATTCGTTCTTTTGTAAAATCGCTTTTTCTAAACTCATTTCGACCTCCAGTTTTTTTAATAGTTTTATTCCTTAATCCTGTACAGCGAGGAGCTTTTTCCACCATGCACACGCCTGCGTGGCGTTCTTGTAATCAGCTGAGCATTTTCCAAATCATTCAGTGCACGGAATACTGTTCTTTTGCTCAGATGCAGATCCTCTGCAATTGTCCTGACCGACGGAAAACATTCTCGCTGTTTATTTGCCCTGTCACACAAATAGCAATAAACAGTAACCGCACGGTGCGGCAGCTTCATGTCGTAGATTCGTCTTGCACTCAGCATTTACCTCCCTCCCGTCTTGACATTCACAGGCTTGTGGGGCGTTTCTTCCGGAAAGACCTCCTCCGTATATTCTTCCTCAACAGGAACAACCACCTTTTTCTGGGGATACTTGATTTCAATCTCACGGATTAGCTCGTCACGTTCCATATATGAAACTGCTCTTGCACCCTTGTCAGGCAGGAGATATGGCTCTCCGAATTGAATACCCCATTTAAAGTACAGCTTGAGCTTTGAAATCATGGGATGTGTGCCTGTTTTCATGACAATAAACTGTCCTTTGGGCATGGATTTCAGCTCATCAACCGTCATCAGCGGTCTGCCAATCATCTGTAGGGATTGGCTTTTTTCTCTGCCGTGGGATACTGTACCTGACAGAACGGTTTGTTCACCAAGTGCTTTTGATAGCACTTCTGCCGATTGCGAATTCGGAGCAAAGCCACCGAACACTGTCAGCTGTGTGTTGTCTGTTATTATCTCCATGCCTTGTTTTCCGTAATTCTGTTCTAGCTGTGCAAAGGACTGGATAATCGCTACAATGGATATTTTTCTGGAACGTCCTGCGGAAAACATAGCTTCTGCACCCTCGATTTTCGGGAAGGTGCCGAACTCGTCACAATAGAACATGACTCTGTTCGGCAGTGCGCCACCATTCTCATCAGCGATAACAAGTATTTCTCTGTACAGCTGCTGAATCAGCAGACTTACCATAAAATACTTACTTGTATCTTCCTCCGGAAGTATAATGAAAATTGCTGACTTTTCACTGCAGAAACGTTCTGCGTCAACGGCTGTACCGAAACACAGAAGCTGTTCCATCTCGGAATCAAGAAAGCTATTAAGTCGTGATAATGCTGTACTCATAACAGAGAGCATTGCCTGGTCTGCGGAATTAAGAGCTGCACCTGCCAGCCATTTTGCCTTATGCTCGGAGGGTAGCTTTTCCATTAGTTTTGTAAAATACATCTGTGATTTCGCCTTTGGGGATGGCTGATATTTTGCAAGCAAGTCCTGAATCAGCTTGAACACGGACACGATATGGCGTTCATTCTTTTCGCCAAACTCAGCAAGCAATAATATCACAGAACTTATAAGCCCTTCTGCTGCGTCGTAAAAATACGCATTCTGACCGTAATTCCCGTCGCCACCACCGATATTGATGATAGTCTTTGCTGTGATCTTTGCGTATTTTTCAGCTTTTGCCTTTGCTGAGAGATTTGTTTTATCGGAGAGATACTCATCCATATACTTGTTCACAAGGTGCAGAATGTTATTTTCATCCGATCTGGTCGGGTTTCGCAGATCAAGCACAGAAACATTATAACCGTAGCAGTTTTTGGCGATAGTTCCGTAATTTCGAGCAACGTCGCCTTTGCTGTCGCTTGAGACAAATGACATTCCTGAAGCACAAGCCAATTCTAAGTTCGGATATAGGAAAAAGGCGGTTTTTCCTACTCCCGCTGCTCCAATCATAAGGGTATGCACATCTCCTGTGTCAACAAGAGCTGTAGTTTTCCTTCCGTTTCCTCGACAGGCTACAATTGTTCCCTGTACTTTTGGAAGATTCTTACCTTTTCTCCACAACCCAGGCTCAAACGGCAGAGAGGAAAAAGTCCTCTTGATTTCACCGTCTGTTGCAAAGCGGGCGGTTCCATGCTGTCCATTTCCGACCTTTTTTGATTTGATTCCGTTCAGGCTGTAGTTGTCCAGCAGGTTCATAATAACAATAACTGCTATGAACACCACAACCAGAACGCCAATTAAAATTGTTTGTCTTTCACTCAAAACTTCAACTCCTTCTGTAACAGAATAGATTCTTCTTTCTGAGGTTATCTATTCTGTTCCTTTGTATACTTCTCTTTCTAATGACTGTGCGTCACTATCCTGATGACAAAAACAAAAGCACAGCAGTTACTCGCCACTATGCTCATTGTTCTGCTGATTCTGTTTTACCCACTGATTCCAGAATTTTGTCTGCTTGGAACTCATATATCGCCGCACTTCATAGTACGGAATCCATATCTGTGCTTCTTCAATTTTCATATATACGATATCCACAATCTCATCAATGTCCTTTTTTGTGGGTTTTCTCTGTTTATCGGTAGCTGTACGAAAAAATTCCGTTTTCAGCCATGAGGTAATTTTCATAAGCTGTTTGCCTTTCAGATGCCGCATTGTCTTATCTGTCCGAAGCAGTCTGCCATCTATTACTTCATGATTTTTCCTTGACATAGATTTCTACTCCTCTGTAACACGTCGTTTTTATCATTATACCAGATTGCTTCATAAAAAGCAACTAACCATAACCTAAACTCATACCCTCAGAGCATTCTTCAGTCACCACAATTTCATCCTCAACTGTCTGCATGAACTGCTCCACTTCACATCGGAGAGCACAATCCGCAAGCTCATACAGCAGTTTAGCTGTCTGTACAGAATGCTCATGGGTTCTGGCAGGCAGTTTCAGATCCTGATACACAGCAGAATAGGCTACATTCAAATTTTCTAATTTTGTGGACATTTTACCTTTATCGCCATATGCACGATACTCATCTGCGAGCTTTATTTTCAGCTTTCGGAACATATCCTCACTACCGCCAATAAAAAATGCCGAGCCTGCAAGAGCGTACTCGGCGAGATATTTATATTGTCTGTTTTGGAATGTGGCAGTAATTCTTTCTGGACGGAATCGCAGGTAAGCAAGTTCTTGCACCTGCTGTCGGAACAATTCAATTCTTTTATGTGAGACAGCAGGCAATGCTTCTGCACCATTCTGTGCTTTCAGCACTTCATTCCAGTCTTTCATGGTCGGCAGATTTCTCTCTATTTGGGTATATCCGTGATTTCTTAGAATATCCGTGAGTCTGTCAGTTGCATCGATGCCTCCTTCATCGTTATCTGTACAGATAACAACCCAATCAATATTCGGATGTTCTTCCAGTGCAGTCAGCACAGCACTTTCATACACACCATTCATGGCGATATATGAGTGCTGTTCCCATTCCTTTGGATACAGCGTCAGGAATGACATCATATCTATGGGAGCTTCAAATACAAACAACATATTACTCTTACCGAAATGGGCGAAGCTGTACTTGGTGTCTGAGCCTTCGATAGTCTGACGGAAGCTGTTTCCGAATGTGGTTGTGGAGCGTTTGTGAGCCTGCCTTGGGATTCCGCTGCTGACAACGCCTACGAACACGGCATTGTGATGCTTTGTGTCCTCGTAGAGCAGTTTTCGCTTTGCAAAGTGGGTGATGACCTCCGGTGCAATAAACCTTTGCTTAATGAGATAGGCATAGACTCGGTGCATATTGTCGTTGGCTTCGGGGAGCTTAAATTCCTTTTTTTCTTTTGCCATGACTGGCTGAACTTCATGGGTAAGGGGCAGAGCTGAGTGACCTAGCAGAGCCTGCATTGCCTCCTGAAAGTTCATCCCGTAATGCTCACGCATGAATTTAATCGGGCCACCGCCAATCTGATTCTTGTGGTCATACCACTGCGAACCGCTGATGGTAATGCTGTCGTGCTTGCCGTATCCGTCATGATAGACAAGCTTGAATTCTCTGCCCACGGGGACTAATGTTTCACCTCGCATTCGTAAGAATGTGGGCAGATCTACGCTGTTGGCGAGCTGTTTCTGCTCGTCGGTGTAGGGGATATATGGCATGTGTTTCACCTCCGTTCTGAAATAGAAAAAGCCGTCTGTGATTGTTAGTCACAAACGGCTATGTAATGTATTCAATTTGTATATTGGAAGCTATAAGCTAATCAAGTAAGCAATATTAAAAGTTGCTTTGAAAATGCTTTGCCTTCAGGCGTCAAATGTATAAACTTTCTCAAGAGCCAATCCTGTTACGTTATTTTCTTCCATGATTTTTTTAAATCTATCTGATACAAATAAACAAGTGGTGTGTTTGAAACTCCCTAAATAAATTTTAAAAATATCCAAATTGAAAGCATCTTCTTTAAACGCATACTTCTTAACAGATCTGATAACTTCCTCTCCCTGTAAATTGTGATTTTTTTTACATACGCTTTTATTCAAATCAAGAACATCGTGATACTCGCAAACATTTAAAAGCCACAGTTCCTTTTCATGCTCCTTAAACTGATTACAGACGCACGGAAGAAATTGAATTGCTAATTCTCTATAGTATTCTTGTATCAAATTTTTTACTTTTGAATTAACAATTATTGTTCCATTCATTCCCCAGTAGTTCATTATATCAGGGAACCCTTTATCGGTTACCTCGATTTTTAACAACCGTGTGGGTGGACTATCGTTTATCTCTTTGAAATCTGATACCGGATCAAAATGCTGAACTCCATTGTTGTCTGTCAAATAAGCATTATTATAGCCTTCGTTGGCAATTACTTTCCAAATATTCATTTTACACCTCAAATCAATTTGTAATCGTTCATCGCAGCATAATTATATATGCACGATGAAAAATTACATGAGTTCTTATTTGTACGCTTATCAGCGTTTTATTTATTATACCACACTTTCCATCATTTTTCAATATGTAAAGCCCGAAAATCGGGCTTGCAATCACATAGACATCTCCATTTCCTCGGTTTCTTCAAACGCAGGTTCAGCAAAGCATTCAAGGTAATCATCCACCGACCGGGACAATGCTTTCAGCTCTGCTACTGTCGGTGTGTAACAATACCACGATACCTCGTCATTGTATTTCCAGATATGCGGCTCAATGTCATTTCCATTAAAGGATTCCATGCCCCACAGCTCATTAAATCGGATCAACTGTGAATCAATCTTCCCCTCACTGCGGTTCATCAGCGTTACCCTGAGTGCGTTGTACTTATCACGAATCATTGTGCTTTCGAATTCCATCTTAACCACAATGCCATCATCCAGCCTGCCGATGCAGGATCTACCTACATACTTCGGATTGCGGATATATTCGCAGTATCCCACGATTTTCCGAAGCTCTCGTTCAAAATAGTTCATGTGCATCACTCCTTAAATTTAGTATGTAAAGCCCGAAAATCGGGCTTTTGGTCAGATGCCTACGACGTTCCAGATATACAGCGGTGCTGTCAACGTAAACAGCAGACATCCGAAGATGATTGCAACAGGAGTCCACTCAAACTGCCCATGTTTGCGATATTCTAAATATAAAGTACCTATCTTCACAAACAGCAGGATTACAAGTACGACATCCAGCACGGGGAACACAACGTTGTTCACGATGGACTTAATTTGCGATTTCGCGTCATTCCATGTGGACTGAATTGCTCCCGAAACATCACCGGCCGCATATGCCTGCATGGTCAGCATATTGGCGAATGCAACGGCACTTGCCACAGCTGCAGCGATTTTCTTTTTGGTTTTACTCAGCATTCATATCACCCTCCATTTCCACCAGCCTGCCTGTAAGGACAGTTCTGGCATTATCAAATTCATAGGAACAGGTTGAAAGCAGTACAAGCCTGTCCTGTTCCGTCAGTTCCACGTTCTCATAAATTCGGGAAATCTCCTTCAAATGCGGAGTCCATTCGTCAAGGCTGCGAAAACCATTGTAGATTTCATCATGCCAATCCGTCACAGCAACAGAGAAAAAGTCCAGTCTGAACACAGAATCCGCAGTATACACCCATCCGTAGGGATGGCTGTCATAATAGCTCTTATCCTTGAATCTACACACATTTGCGAACATTGAGCCGTTCTTCATGTTATGACCGTACAGGATGTTGAAGTTATTCTGAAATCTGCTTTCACAGCGGTAATCAAGCTCAATACATCCGCATTTCAGACTGCGACCGTCCGTGCCGTGGGTAAGATAGAAATCATTGTCCTCTCCCTGCATAATCGGGTAGTTGATATTCGTGTTGGGAATATAAATCCAGCCGATGGCATCGGGATAGGTTTCCTGCAGTTCCTGTGCCTGTTCTTTCAGTTCTTCACAGATTTCAGGTGACAGAACGTTTTCCTGCACACTTGGAACAGTTTCCGAGGTTGTGGAACTTGTTGTGCCTTCCTCAGATGTCGTTTCAGAAGTGCTTGTACCTGTAGTAGTCGTTACAGACTCTGTTGGTGCATATGCCAGAGCATCCTGCATAATTACAGATGGCATATACGGTGTCAGATCGTTCTCTGCAATCTTCTGTGCAATGTCATCTCTTGTAAGCAGATATACACCACCAAAAAGGAGGGCGGCTGCCGAAGCAACCGCCAGAATACGAATGTTTTTCTTTTTCATGCTTATTCTTCCTCCGTTTCAATAAAGTCGGGACAGAGTGCCGCATATTCGTCAGCATTGTCCTTTTTCTTTATGCCCATGCCTGCAATGAGAAGCATTACAAGACCTGCCGCAATCATCAGAATTCCGGGCAGTCTGCTTGTGGTATCGCCTGTGGGAATGTCGGGTGTATCAGAAACAGGTTCATCATACATCACGACAGGTGTCACAGTACCGTCTGCATTGACTGTGAAATCAATGGAGTTTGCGATCTTGTAACCGTTGGGAGCTGCTGTTTCTGTAAGTGTATAGGTCTTGCCTGCAATGAGCTTTGCCTCGATATAGTGAGGCTTGTCTGTAGATACCCATTCCTCAATGACTTCGCCGTCTTCGTCGATAATCTGGAGTGTAGCACCTGCAAGCTCATTGTCGTTTGTAATATCACGCTTGCTGATCTCCACCTTTGTGGTGTTATCCACCATCACGATGAGGGGATGTCCGTCCTCGGTAGTTGCTGCTGCGTCCACATTTTCAACGATTGCAGAACCGTCTGTAAACACTTCGAAGCTGATGTCTGTTGCGATGATATATCCGTCGGGAGCTGCAACTTCCTTGAGCGTATACTTGCCCACAGGAAGCTCGGTTACCACATGGTTTGTACCGTCGGATGTCCACTCATCCACAACATTACCCTCAGAATCAATAAGCTGCATCTCTGCATCCGCAAGTTCATCGCCGTAAATATCCTGCTTGCTGATTTCTACCGTAATCGCCTCATTTTCAGCGGTGATTTCAACGGTATCGTCGTCCTCATTGATTGTTACAGGATACTGTTTATCCGAGAAAATATATCCGTCGGGAGCCTGAATCTCGCAGATCACATATTCACCGTAAGGGATTTCTGTGAACTCGAAATAGCCTGTT
>JAZQFV010000012.1:0-10405 GCA_045539715.1 Ruminococcus sp.
CTTTTGAGAAAAAATAGCTATGCACGACATCTGCTTCGTCAACCTCCCTCGGAGTGCGTCAGCACGCCTTCGGAAGGTTTCCTTGCAGCTGCCGCACCTATCTGTTTTTTCTTTAATCAAACGGGTTTTTAGAGATGCCCTAAAGTTGTTATCCCTCCATTGTAATTTTATTATAGCACAAAATTGAATGTTTTGTGTGAAAATTTTATGTATTTAGTAGATTTGACGATGTTTTCGGCGTATTAATCAATTAAGACCGCCTGTTATTGTGCATATTTACAGGAAAATAGTTATAAGTTAGCATATACTTACAACTTTCAAAAAATTTTTTCAATTTTACTGCGATAATTGAGGGGGTAAAGTTGTTTAATATATATAGGACATATAGAAAGCAAATTATTCACACCGTGTTCCGTCATAATGTGCAAATCTGAGCCGAATTTTCGTGCAATGTTAATATACGCAGATTATTGAAATACAGAGTAATATATGTTATAATATGAGTGAATATAAGTATTTTATCGGGAGGCGATTTTTTTGGATTATACAATAAGCATTACAAATAAATGCAATCTGAAATGCTCTTACTGCTATGAACGGCATCTCAACACCGAATACGGCAATATTACCGAGGATATAAAGCAGAAAATTGCGGATTACATAAACGGCAACAATAACGCACATACGGTCTATCTTTTCGGCGGCGAACCGCTGCTTTATAAGGATATTGTCAGATTCTACTGCGAAAATGTCAAGGCTGTGCAATTCGTAATTACCACCAATGGAACACTTCTTGACGAGGAATTCACAAAATGGTGCATTGAACGAAATGTTATTATAAATATGTCACATGACGGCATAAAGTGTACTGACCGTGGAGTATCTCCGCAGCTCCTTGACGAAAAGCTGAAAATGCTGCTGAAATATCAGCCCGAAACTCTCGTTCAGCTTGTCTATACGGAGGAAACCCTCCCTCAGCTTTACGAAAATATCATCTATCTGAAAAATCAGGGAGTAAAGAAAATTTCAGCGGCTATGAACGCTTTTACAAATCCCCAAGACCCCGACAGTTTCGGTGACTTGCTAAGGGAGCAATGGCGGAAAATCGCTGAAATCGACAACCTTTTCATGTATGAGCTGGAAGTAAAAAAGAAAAATATAAGGGAAAATATCAAGGGTACCTGCGAAATATGCAAAAAGAAAGTTTTCATCAACTGGGACGGAAATTTCTATCCTTGTGTGCAGTTCCAAAATCTCCCCGATTACCGCTGCGGTAATATTTATGTGGGAATTGAGGCTGAAAAAGCGAGAAAGGCACACCCCGACTATTCAATGGTTTCAAAGCGATGCGACGATTGCGAGCTTGTGGATTACTGCCATAATTCATGTGCTTGCAGAAAAATGTCAACAACAGGCACAGTAACTGACATTTCCGAAGCCGCTTGCTTGGAAGAACAAGTGCTTATTTTAACGGCACTTGAAATTATTAACAAAGAAAATGGAGGTAATTAATCATGAGAAAATTCACAAAAGAAATTGCGACGCTTTTAGCTGCCGTTTCGGTAAGCGCATCTGCAAATATGGCATCTGCACCTGCTGAAAATGCCAATGCTGCTTCAAATAACAGCACATCAATGTCTGTACTTGATTCTACAATTGGAACTGTGGTTTCAACAGCTGCAACTACTACAAAAGTTACAACTCGATTGTCACCAGCTCCGGGTTCAACATTGCCCCCCGACGAAGGTGTAGCAATGCCCCCCGATGAAGACGTAACATTCCCCCCCGATGAAGGTGTACAAATGATACCCGATGAGTACACTACAACAACTAGAGCAACTACAACTACTACAATCGGAACTCAGACTTCAAAATTGACAAAAACTACTACAACTACCGCAACTACAACCACTACAGTTGGAACTGAGGTTTCAAAATTGACAACAACAACTACAACAACTACTATTCCGCCCCTTATGGGAACAATAGTATCAACACAGCCTGTTTCAACAACTCCTGCTATTTCAACAACTCCTGTTATGTCCCCTGGAGAAGACATTGAACTTTACACTGAAGATTTGAATGTTGGAACTGAAACAGATGACAATGGCGAAACTTATACTTACTTTGAATTTGATCCGAATAATGCGGATTTTGTAACTTTCAGTTTTACCAAAAAGGGAGATACTATACCATTTACATTTAACTTAATCATTCCAACACCTTACGGACCCGTAGTAAAGGAATACCCTGAATATATTTCAGGCGGAGAGTTAGAAATAGGAATAACTGTTCCTGCTGCTTATCACGGCGGTATTATCAGGGCTGAATATTATGATAGCCGTGTAAATATTGATAAAGTCGTTTTCAGCAAATTCGAAGATCCTGATACTACAATTCCACCACTTGAAGGAGATATGATGCCTTCTGACGAGGAAACTACCACAACAACTACAGTTCCACCTCTTGCAGGTGTGCCGCTGCCTCCCGATGAGTATACAACAACTACTACAATTCCGCCCCTTATGGGAACAGAAATGCCAACCTCTACAACAACCACACAAACATATATAGCAGGCGGTATGATGCCCTCCGACGAGAATACTACCACCACAACAACTACTACAATTCCACCTCTTATGGGAACAGAGATGCCGACAACAGTGACGACGACTATTCCGCCGTTAATGGGTGTTATGCCATATATAATCGACGGCGACGCAAATAATGACAGTGCTGTTTCCATTGCTGATGCAGCAGCAATTCTGCAATATATCGCAAATCCCGATAAATACGGATTGTCAGAAAAAGGAATGATGCAAGCTGACGTTGTGGGTGATGGCAACGGTATCACAGTTGATGACGCAATTGCAATTCAAAAGCTTGACGCAAAGATTATTGATGATTTTTCAGAATTAGAATAAATAACAAGTTGATATATTGAAAAGCCTTTAGCCTTTAGCGTTTAGCTATTGGTTGGTGTGGTTTTATTCAATTCGTAATGCACAACGTAATTATATGGGCGGTGGAATCCATTTCTACCGCCATTTTTTTAGATGTTTCCTTGAAATATTAACTTTTATTTCATAAAATATTAATTTTAAGTTCATATTTATTAGTTGACATATTTCACCATAAATGATATAATAATAGAGTGAATTTTATAATTATATTAAATATAGGGCATCTCTAAAAACTCGTTTGATTAAAGAAAAAACAGATAGGTGCGGCAGCTGTAAGGAAACTTTCCGAAGGCGTGCTTTCGCACTCCAAGGGAGGTTGACGCAGCAGATGTCGTGCATAGCTGTTTTTTCTCAAAAGGGGGTTTTTAGAGATGCCCTATAGCTGTTTCTGAGGTTGTATTGCTTATGCTGCATTATAGTCACGGAAAAGCACAAGGAGGATATTATGAGTATATTAAAAAAATCAATTAGTTTTTGTTTAAGCGGAGTAATGGCAGCACTTCTCCCAATTACAACATCTGCAAATTGCGTATCACCGCAAATTCCAACCGACAGCGGCTATACTTCTATACTCGACAACAACAAAAATTTCGTCCTGCCCAAGACATGTATTTACCAAAGAGAAAATCATGAATTAGCTGCACAATATAACAACCGTGTAATGGCATACGATATTTATGTTAAAATCGACACAGCCGATTATGTTCTAAATGACCCTAACCTTGAAAGTGTTGAAACTGTATTCGATGAAGTAATTAAAAGTTTTTCTGCCGAATATAAAAACCCCGACGGCAGTATGGTAAAAGCTCAAGTTCTTGATTTTGAACAAAAACAAGTAGATAAGTTTACTGTGCTTTACCCCAGAAATGGAGTTTATAACCTTTCTTTTATCGTTTCAACAGGTAATAACGTTTACTCTACAAGAACTATTAATCAGGTAAACGAATCTCCAGACCCAAGCGACGAAACACCTCCGCAAATTAGACTTACTGCTAGAAGTAAATCTTTATACAAGCCCGGCGATAAAGTAACTATGTTTGTTGATACATCGGAAATCTGTACAATCCAAATGAGTGATAAATCTTACAGTAATTGTAATTACGCAACATTTGATATTCCCTGCAACGGCAAATACGGTTTTACCGCTACAGACGCTAACGGAAATACATATACCAAATACGCCACCATAGATTATATGGTAGACGAAAACGCAACAACCACTAAACCCGCTACTACCACTACAAAGCCTACTACAACCACCACAACAATTACTACAAAGCCTACAACAACCACCACAACAACTACACAGCCTGCAACCACTACCACAACAACAACTACACAGCCTACAACCACTACTACAACGACAACTACACAGCCTACTACAACAACTACAACCACAACTACACAGCCTGCAACAACTACCACAACAACAACTACACAGCCTACAACCACTACTACCACAACGACTACACAGCCTGCAACAACTACTACAACCACAACTACAATTCCTCCAACTACAGGCGAAATGCCAATTTATGTCTGCGGCGATGTAAATAATGACAATAAAGTTTCCATTGCAGATGCAGCAGCAATTCTGCAATATATCGGAAATCCCGATAAATACGGATTGTCAGAAACAGGAATGTTAGCAGCTGACGTTGTGGGTAATGGCAACGGTGTCACAGTTGATGACGCAATTGCAATTCAAAAGCTTGACGCAAAGATTATTAATGATTTTTCAGAGTTACAATACTAATAAGTTGATATATTGAAAAGCCGTTAGCCTTTAGCGTTTAGCTATTGGTTGGTGTGGTTTTATTCAATTCGTAATGCACAACGTAATTATATGGGCGGTGGAATTTATTTCTGCCGTCCTTTCTTTTGTATGATAATATCCGCCCCTACACAGATTGACGGTATATCGCAATATTCACCGTATCTATCAGCTAATGGCTAATAGCTGACGGCTAACAGCTTAAGGGCATCTCTAAAAACCCCTTTTGAGAAAAAAACAGCTATGCACGACATCTGCTGCGTCAACCTCCCTTGGAGTGCGAAAGCACGCCTTCGGAAGCTTTCCTTGCAGCTGCCGCACCTATCTGTTTTTTCTTTAATCAAACGAGTTTTTAGAGATGCCCTTAAAAAAGTCTGCTATATTTCACAGGCAACATTGACAATTATTTATCAATGTTTGTGAAATTTTACAATATTAGGGAAAAAACAGGGTTAATCGGTATATTTTACTTGAAATATTCATAAATACGTGGTATAATAATATCATAGACAGAGCAATAAATATCGGGAATTTCCCGATATTACTATAAATCAAGAAAAGGCGGGATTTTTATGGCAAACATCAAAGGCGGAAAGAAAATAGCTGTTCTCGGTGCAGGAAATGTAGGTGCAACCTGTGCATACACTTTTGCAGTTGCAGGAACTTGTTCCGACATCGTCCTTATTGATATAAATAAGGAAAAGGCAAAGGGCGAAGCTATGGATATTCGTCAGGGCGTTTCGTTCAGCCATAACGTGGAGGTTTTTGACGGTACTTATGCCGATGCGGCAGGTGCTGACATTGTTGTTATAACTCTCGGTCTTGCACGTAAGCCAGGACAGACACGAATTGACCTTGCACAGGCAAATGTAAATATCATCAAGGACGTTATGCCGCAGGTTGCAAAGGCTGCTCCCGATGCTATTTATATTGTTGTAAGCAATCCTGTTGATATTATTACATATGCAATTCTGCAATGCACAAATCTAAAGCCTGAGCAGGTTATCGGTTCGGGAACTGCTCTTGATACATCAAGACTTCGTTCAAGCATTGCCGACCACCTCGACATCAGCCCTAACAGCGTTCATGCATATGTTTTCGGCGAACACGGCGATACTTCTATGATTCCATGGTCACTTACTACAATTGCAGGAAGCTCAATGGAGCAGTACTGCGCTGAACAGGACCACCGTGAAATTGACGAGGACGCAATCATTGAGGAAGTCCGCAAGGCAGGCAGCGAAGTTATCAAGCGTAAGGGTGCAACTTTCTATGCAATTGCTCTTACAATAAATAAGCTTTGTGATGATGTACTCCGTGACTCTAACAATATCCGCACAGTTTCATTCCTTATGGACGGAAAATACGGCATAAGCGATGTATGCCTCAGTTTGCCTGCGGTAGTTGGCGGCGGCGGTATTATCAAGAGGATTTACCCCAATATGACAGAGCCTGAACTTGGCAAACTCCGTGCAAGCGCTGACGCTCTCAAAAAGGTTATTGCAAGCCTTGATATGAATTAAGTGAATTAAGAGCCGTTAGCTTTTAGCTTTTAGCCATTTTAAAGCCATTAGCTATTAGCTTTTAGCCTTTAGCCAATGAATGCGGTGGATATATTTCGTAGGGGCTGCCTTGGGCAGTCCGTGCCGAATGTGTGCTTTTATCTATATATCGTAATTCTGTGTAGGGGCGGATATTATCCGCCCTTTAATTAAAATGAGGAAAAATAATATGAGTTTAAACAATACACCGTCGGGGGAGAGAATACACATCGGATTTTTCGGCAGAAGAAATGCAGGAAAATCTTCTCTTGTGAACGCTGTCACAGGGCAGGAATTGTCTGTAGTTTCCGATGTTAAGGGAACTACTACAGACCCCGTTTATAAAGCAATGGAACTGCTGCCTTTGGGAGCAGTTGAAATAATCGACACTCCGGGCTATGATGACGAGGGAATGTTAGGGGAACTCCGTGTAAAGAAAACACGGCAGATACTTGCAAAAACCGATATAGCCGTTCTTGTGGTGGATATATCCGCAGAAATGGGCGATTGCGAAAATGAACTTATGGGGCTTTTCAAAGAACGTGAAATTCCATATATAATCGTGTACAACAAGGCGGATTTAAGCGGCAGGGAAATCAATTCCCCTAACGAAATAACCGTTTCCGCAAAGGATAAAAGGAATATTCATCAGCTTAAAGAAAAAATCGGGGAACTTGCGGAAAAAACAGGCAATAACCGCCGAATTATCGGGGATTTGCTCAATGCAGGCGATGTGGTGGTGCTTGTTACTCCCATTGACGAATCCGCACCAAAGGGACGAATGATTTTGCCGCAGGTGCAGACCTTGCGTGATATTCTTGACTCTGACGCTATTGCAGTGTTTTCAAAGCCTGAACAACTTTCGGATACCCTTGAAAAGCTGTCAGCTCCGCCGAGAATAGTCGTTACCGATTCGCAGGTATTCGGAACGGTCAGCAAAATTGTTCCCGAAAGTATTCCTCTTACATCATTTTCAATCCTTATGGCGAGATATAAGGGATTTTTTGAAACTGCTGTGAAAGGTGCGGCGGCAATTGACAGCCTTGATGACGGGGCAAAAATACTCATATCCGAGGGCTGCACTCACCACCGTCAATGCGGCGATATTGGCAGCGTAAAGCTTCCCAATATGCTGAAAAAGTATACAGGGAAAAATTTTGAAATCATTCTCACATCGGGCAGGGATTTCCCAGAGGATTTGACGGAATACAGCCTTGTAATCCATTGCGGCGGCTGTATGCTCAACGAAAAGGAAATGGCATACCGCAGACGATTGGCGGAAATGCAAGGTGTACCCTTTACCAATTACGGTACGGCTTTGGCGAAATTCAGCGGAATTTTAAGCCGAAGTATTGAACCTTTTGATATATCATAAATGCGAAAGGACGCTCCTTCGGGAACGTCCTTTTTGTTATTTTGTTACTTCAACATCTTCATCACAAGAAAGGGTATTCAGTTTTTTGTTATTGCTTATATCAAGGGAAGTAAGCTGATTGTTACAGCAATTCAAGTCCGTTAAAGCTGTATTTTTGCTCACGTCAAGGGAAGTCAACTGACAATCCCAGCACTCCAGACTTTCAAGGGCGGTATTATTGCTTACATCAAGTGAACCCAGCTTATCAAAACTGCATTGCAGAAATGTAAGTGCTGTATTTTCGCTTATATCCAGAGAAGTCAGCTTAGTGTTATAGCAATCAAGATATTCAAGATTTTTGAAATGCTCAATTCCCGTTAAATCTTCAAGGTCACAGTCGTATAGAAGAATTCTGGTAGCCTGTGAGATTTCCTTATCGGAAAGAAATCTATTGTGATTTGTATCGAAATTTTCAGCAACATAATTACGGAAAATTTTATCGGGGAAATTCTTTTTGCTGATTGCCAATGATGTTACTGCGTTATATGATATATATGCACCTCCGGCAAGTACAACAACAGCAGCAGCGGCGGAAATGATTATTTTCTTTTTATTCATTTTAAAATCTCCTTTATTTTTAATGACATCTCTAAAAAATTTCAGTTAACAAAATTTAACACTTACATTATACAATAAATTATATCAAAATTCAGCGATTTCATATTAAATTAACAAATTTTCGTCTTTATATCCAAATCCAACTGTAAATTTACAGCAACATATACAAAGAAATCTCACGAAAAAGTTCTTAGCCGTTAGCCATTAGCCTTTAGCTTTTTAGGGCGGTGGATTAATTTATAATTAAGAATTCAGAATTAAGAATTAAGAATTGTAGACGGTGGAATTTTTTCTGCCGTCTTTTTTGTATAAAAGCCAATAGCTGTTAGCTGGCGGATAATATCCGCCCCTACGCAAAATCACGGTATATCGGCAAATCCACACATTCGGCACGGACTGCTAAAGGCAGCCCTTACAAATTATATTAGCATATAAAAGCTAACAGCTAAAGGCTAACGGCTTTTAATATAAAAAGGCGGCAGATTTCCGATTAACGTGAATCTACCGCCTTTATTATTTACGCATTACGCATTATATTTTAGCCCATAACTACTTCAACAGTATGCTCGCCATTCTCGAATGCAGGAATTACATTGCCCTCAACAGCCTGTCCGTCAACAGTCATTGATACAACGCCCTTGCAAACGTGGTTAGGATTCTTAACTGTGATATTATAAGTTGCACCACGGAACTTTCTTGTAGCTGTAAAGCCGTCCCACTCGTGAGGAATTGAAGGATCAACCTTTAAGCCGTCCCAATCAGGAGAAATACCGAGGATATACTGGGAAATAGCAACCATATTCCATGCGGCTGTACCTGTAAGCCATGAGTTCTTACCCTCGCCAAAGCGGCTTGCGTCCTTACCTGCAACCATCTGACCATATACATATGGCTCAGTCTTGTGGAGATCGGAAATTTCCTCGTTGAATGCAGGAGCAATCTTGCTATAGTACTCGAATGCCTTGTCACCTCTGCCTGCGTAAGCCTCAGCACAGATAATCCAAGCATTGTTGTGTGTGAAGATACCTGCGTTTTCCTTGTATCCGCCCGGATATGTGGAAATCTCACCGTACTGGATATAGTACTTGGAGAATGCAGGGTTATTAAGAACAAGACCGTACTTTGTATTGAGGTACTTGTCGATAGAATCAAGAGTCTTGATGTCAGCTCCCTCATCCTTACCGATTTCAGACATAACTGCGAAGCCCTGTGGCTCGATGAAGATTTTACCTTCCTCGCACTCCTTTGAACCCATCTTAGCACCTGTGGAGTCATAAGCACGGAGGAACCAATCGCCGTCAAATGCGGATTCCATAACATTCTTCTTCATCTTGTCGATTTCAGCCTGTGCAGCAGCAGCCTCATCATCCTTGCCGAGGTGTTTGAGAATTGCAACATAGTTAGGACCTGCATATGTGAACAGAGTTGCAACCATTACAGACTCAGCAACCTTGGAGTAGCCGCCCTCAGCAGCAAACTTGGGGTTTGTATAAGTCTGGAAGCTCTCACCTGGAGTATCGGAATAACATGAAAGGTTGATACAGTCGTTCCAGTCAGCACGCATAGCGAGTGGCAGACCGTGAGGACCGAGGTTGTTTACAATCTTGTAGAATGAAACTTTGAGGTGGTCAAGCATTGGCTTAGCCTTTGACATATCGTTGTCGTAAGGTACAAGCTCATCAAGGAGTGACCAGTCGCCTGTTTCTCTGATATATGCGGAAACAGAGAGAATCATCCACAGCGGGTCATCTGAGAAGTCGCCGCCGATATCGGAGTTACCCTTCTTTGTAAGGGGCTGATACTGGTGATAGCATCCGCCGTCCTCAAGCTGAGTAGAAGCGATGTCGATAATACGCTCTCTTGCACGGTCGGGAATCTGATGAACGAAACCGAGAATATCCTGGTTGGAGTCACGGAAGCCCATACCACGACCGATACCGCTCTCGAAGTAGGAAGCAGAACGTGAAAGGTTGAAAGTAACCATACACTGATACTGATTCCAGATATTAACCATACGGTTAACCTTATCATCGGAAGTATTAACGTTGAGGATACCGAGGAGCTCGTCCCATGCAGCTTTGAGTTCAGCAAGACCTGCAGCAACCTTTTCAGGTGTGTTGTACTGCTCCATCATAGCGAGAGCCTTTTCCTTATT
>JAZQFV010000013.1:0-2566 GCA_045539715.1 Ruminococcus sp.
ATTGGATTTCGTTCATTTTCTGAAAGAAGTGTAATACCTGCCGCTGAAGCCATTTCGATTACAGCAGTTTTATCGGGAAGAATACCATATTCAGCGGAAATTTCTCTGCCCAGCGGATCGGAAACAAACACATTTCTGAAAGTTCCTCCAAGCCCGTTTACAAGAGCATTTACGGTTCCCTCACCGCCGTCAGCAAGGGGATATATAGAAATTTCAGCATCGGGAAAAACACGATAAATTCCCTTTGATACAGCTGTTCCAGCTTCAATTGAACTAATACTGCCCTTAAAGGAATCTATTGCAATTACTATTTTCATCTTGTTACCTCTTTTATGTGGGATAATGATATTATAAGGCAATTTTTGACGTGTGTCAAGATTTATTATCGAATTAAATGCCTTATCAAGTTGAGGTTAAGAATTGACTTTTTTAAGTAAATGGTGTATAATGGAAATAACCAAATAGGTTAATAGTTCAAAATAAGAAACAGAAAGGCATAATTATCATGAAAAAATTAGTCACAATTCTTTTACTTCTTGCAATGACATTACCTGTCACCGCCTGTAATAACAAGCAGGAAAGCACTTCGCAGCCGGAAAGCTCTGTTCAGCAGGAAAGCAGCATTAACACCGAAAACAACTCTTCCGAATCGGAACAGCCGCAGACAGTATCACCCACAAAGCTTACCAACAAAATGACGGAGTTAGAGCTTATAAATGTGAATAAGCACGCTCTCACGCTTCTTGACGAAATCGAAAAACCAAATGCCGACCCGAATGCTGAGCACAAAGTCAGTATCGAGTTTCAGACGATTGACCTTGATGAATATCGTAAAAATTTGGAAGAGAATCGATCTGAAATTGGCGATGAACAATACGAGGCTGGTATGGAGGAAATCAGAATTGCTGAGGAAAAAGGTGAAGAATCCTTTCCCCTTAATCCATATATCCTTGTTGACGGGTATATTGTGCCATGGCTTATTCCCACTGCAGATGATTTTAATGACGGCGGCTCATTCAGCTTTACTTCTAACACAATAGAAGAAAACGGTGAGCAGAAAGTAGAGTATGTTTCTTTTGATTCAATGGAGGAATATCTCGACTATATCAGATAACAAAATTCCAAGTTTGGTCATACCAATGAAGAAATTGAAATTGAACTCCTGCATGTTCAGCTTGCATATGAAGCTTTGAAAAACGGTAATTATGAAACGCTTCCCGAAGGTAGTGTGGATATAAACGATGAATCGCTGTACATCTATAATGCCCTTCAAAATTACAGAAGCGATTGGGAATTTGACCGTGATTCAGTTGAAGCGATAAAAGATTCCGTTGACGAGATATATTTTTACGATGAAGAACTTCATAGACCATTTGTTGTTCATGTGACACTCCCACCCGATTACGACGAAAACAAGACTTATCCTGTATTCTTTCTGACAGACGGCATCTGGCGTTTCGGCAACTGTCCTGAACTGAGAAAATGCATGGAAAACGGTGAAGCTGCACCGGTGATACTTGTAAGCCTTTATTACAGCTATGATGTTACCGACCCTGACCAAGGAATGCGTTATTATGACCTTGTAATCGAACGTGACAAGCTGCTCGATTTTATCACCGACAACCTTATGCCGTACCTTTGTGAAAATTACAATATCGACTGTGGAAATTCCACGCTGTACGGTCATTCGGACGGTGGTGTGTTCACACATAATGCGGTTTTCAATTCAGACAGATATGAAAATCAGCCCTTCGGTCATTACATCATCGGCAGCCCTGCACTTTGGGGACTGTATCATTATAATTTGGATAATAATATGACTAATGATGATGTGCTGAATGATTACGGTTATTTTGACAGAAATGAAACGTTGGATAAGACAATATTCCTCTGTGCAGGCTCATTGGAAGATCCCGATTACGAACAAAATTACCGTGAGGGAGATGATACAACCCTCGAAGGTGTTGCAAAGCTGAAAGAACGCTTTGAATCTTATGGTGTAGACCTTACACATAAATTATACGAATCACATCACTATCAGTATATCCCCGAAATGCTGGTGGAATATCTGAAAAAAAGGTATCCGTGTTAATTGAAGGAAAAATTTGATTTACATAACTAAATATCACCAACAACCGCCCGTGGTTCACTCCACAGGCGGTATTTTTTTATAAGCAGTCTTTGAAATTTTGATGAAATCTTGCAATAAAAAAGCTGATATGATATAATTGATATAGTTAAAATAGAAAAAATACCAATCAGGAGGTAAAATATGTCACAGAATGTAATGATAACAGGAGCAGGAAAAGCGGTAGGGCTTGGTTTTAATATGGTTCTCCGCTATCTTGAAGCAGGGGATAACGTAGTTGCTACAGTAAGAAAGCCCTGTGCAGAACTTGAAGAATTAAAAATAAAGTACGGAAATAAGCTGACAATACTTACTATGGATATTGGAAGTAAGGAGTCGGTACAGACGGCAGCGGAGGAACTTTCAAAAAAGCTATCACACCTTGATTTGTTGATAAATAATGCAGTTTCAGTATCTCCAGACTGTGACAAGGGATTT
>JAZQFV010000014.1:0-1566 GCA_045539715.1 Ruminococcus sp.
TCAACTTTTTCCAAATCGCCCTGAAACCCAATAGCCTTCCAGATTTCCAGAGAGGACATTTCCCCAATATTCGCCTTAAACCAAGAGGTGTATATCTCTTCAGCACTTAAGTTAGGAAATATTTGTTGTACATAAGGAACAAAATCATCTCCTGTTTGCTTTACTATTACACCATACATATCTAAAACTATAGCTTTCATATTCAAATACCCTTTCGTTTAATTAGAATTTATTTTTCTAAAACAAATCGTGCTACTTTAACATTCCCATCCATTTCAGTAGACACAATTTCAAAACCACATTTTTCTGTATAAAACTTTACATTCTCTGTTTTATCGATAGGTGTGATTAAGGTGAATTTATTCCAATCCTCGTAGTACGATGTTACAAATTTAATCGCTTTTGTTCCAATTCCTTTCCTTTGATACTCTGGAACAACACACAAACAGCCGACTTCATATATTCCTACTTCCACCTGTTTACACGAAACGCAGCCAACTGGCTTGTTATTAAGCAGAATAATGAACTTAGGATAATTTATAATGGATTTCTCCATCATTTCTTTTGTGTTTCCATACGCAGGACATTCACCATATTTAATATAATCACTATAAAACGCAGAATTATAAATATCTATCAGTAATTCTGCATCTGCTATGTCCGCTTTCCTATATTCAATCTTCATAGATAACAACTCCACAAATTCTTATCGGTCTGTCCGACCTCCCATATTATACCACATCCCACCGTATTTTTCAATAGATTAGAGGTTACAGATTCAAGAAAAATGAATCTGTAACCCGTGCTTTCCTAAATTCTTATATCTTTCGTTTTGTTCATTTCCTCATCAAATTTCAAAAGATTCCTTGCAAGTGCCTCGACCACATTTACGGTCACAGCATTGCCTGCCTGTTTGTATAGCTGTGCATCAGAAAGCCCTGCGGCTTCTACCTTGCGGAACTGCTCGGTTGTGAAACCCTGCAGTCGCCAGCACTCAATTGGCATGAGTCTGCGGATTCTACCCTGATGGACGATACCGTGCCTGTCTACAACTGTCAGCGTGAACATCGGCTCATTGGGTTCTTTCACACGTCTGCCGTTCTGGTAAACTTCTTCCTTAAACGGATTGAGGATGGCTCTCGGTCCATCCTCAACAAGTACTCCTGAATGCTCACCCTTATGCTTACTCACGCCACTGTCCTGACGTGCCGTAATACATCGGGCTTTTTCTGTGAGGGTTGGGGGATAGTTCATATCGATCAGATACAAGCCGGTCTTTCCACCCATACCGCCTGAACCGCTGCATTGTGTGACGGCAAGTCCGTCGGGAGCATACACACGCTGTCCCTGTGAACCGCCGATCAGCTGTTTAACTTTCCGGCTATTTTCCTCGTTGCAGTTTCCGAAAGCCAGTATTTTTCCGGAACAATCGACTCCAAGACATCCTGCAAGGTACACTCGTTTTCTCGACTGCGGGACGCCGAAGCCGGCGCTGTCATGGACAAGCCATTCCACGCAATACCCCAGCTCTGAAAGCGTTTCAAGGATGACTTTGAAAGTCTGCCC
>JAZQFV010000015.1:0-2914 GCA_045539715.1 Ruminococcus sp.
CCGTGGAGAGATCTATCAATATGCACTCTCGATCGGAATCGCAAAGCGTGATGACGGACTGATTTCCATTCCCAATGCCGAGTGGAGTCTCAGACCTGCCTACAAAGCCAATCTGCCGGTACTTGGCGAAAACTATCAGACCTATACATGGATGAAGGAGACGGTCAGAGAAAATGAGTATTCTTATGTGAACTGGACGCCTGAGCGTTTCCGTGAGACCATTGAAATATCTCATATGTCGATCTATGCACTTGATCAGGACAGCAATTGCAGCTACAAATTCTACAAAGAGCAAAAAGAAGTGATTGACGAAATGTGCAACCGTCTTGGCTACAATTTCACCGTCACATCGGCAAAACGAAATGACAACAAGCTCCTTGTCACAATCAAAAATACAGGACTTGCCCCCGCATTTTTCAATATTGACTTGTGTGCGGAAATTACCGACAAGGACGGCAATAAGCTGAAAACCTTCGGCGAGCCTGTCAGAATCGAAGAAGGCTCTTTCTACGATGAAGAAGAAAAGACCTTTCTGTTTGAATATGACGGCACACTTCCCGAGGATGTCATCATATGCCTTGCCATGTACGACAGCGACAATCCGCTTGTCACAGGCAAAAATCCGACAATTAATTTCGACAACAAGAACACACTGTCTACAAACAGATTGCAGCTGATGACGGAAACACCAAATGGCGATGTCAATGCAGACGGTACATTTAATATTGCCGATGTGGTATTACTCCAGAAATGGCTGCTTGCTGTTCCTGATACAAAGCTTGTCAATTGGAGAGCAGGAAATTTCTGCAATGACAACAGACTTGATGTGTTTGATCTTTGTCTTATAAAACAGGAACTTTTGAAAAACAACTGATACCAATCCCTAAAATGTTAGTAGACAAAGATGATGAGCAGAAATGCTGTATGTCAAGGCGGACGACGAAAGCATACTGTCGTATGGTGAGGAGGACAACGACGACATACACCATTTATGCCATTAGATTTGTCTACTGTTGTTTCAGGGATTGGTATGAATACCATACAAAGAGCTTTCAATCACGAAGGCTCTTTTTCATTACTGAAAGATTATATCAAAAATACTGTGTAATATGGTAGAATTGTTTACATTCATATACGACACGTTCTTTTTAGTGAAACATACATAAATTAAAGAAAGCCTCACATACTATTCATGAGGTGATGAATATGGCAAAACAGGGAATGAAGCGTCCAGAGAAAACACACATTCAGCCAAGGAATTCAGTAGCAGCAGTACCTGAAATACAAGGAAAAGCAAAGCACGGGAAAGTACATGCTAATCCGATTATTGCTGGAACAGTTCCACCGTCACAGAAAGTGTATCATACTAATCCATTCACTAAAGAAAAACAGATTTCAAGAGCATATTCGATTATTGACAACGATCTTGCAAGAGATAACGTTGAAAACGATCTGACTGCTGCTGATTTACAGGATTTATAAAAAATTGCCGTCTGACGCTGAATCAGGCGGCATTTTATAAGGAGATATTTATGAGTAACCAATTAAAGTATTCAACAAGTCCATATCTGCTTCAACACGCAGAAAATCCTGTAAACTGGTATATGTGGAGTGACGAAGCATTTGAAACAGCAAAAAATGAAAATAAGCCAATTTTTTTGAGTATCGGCTACAGCACTTGTCATTGGTGTCATGTAATGGCACATGAAAGCTTTGAGGACGAGAAAACAGCTGAAATCCTCAATAAATACTTTGTGTCTATCAAGGTTGACCGTGAGGAGCGTCCCGACATTGACAGCGTGTATATGGCGGTATGTCAGGCGTTCACGGGCAGCGGTGGTTGGCCTACAAGTATTTTTATGACATGGGATAAAAAGCCGTTTTTTGCAGGGACATATTTTCCTGTGCAGTCACGCTATGGAATGCCCGGATTTTCTGATTTGCTTATGACAATTGCAGAACAATGGGAGAAAAATCAAGAAAAATTCCTTGAATCAGCAGATGAAATAATAGCTCATCTGAAAAATAGTAATTTGAATGGGAAGAATAATATTTCTGAAAATATAATAGAAGATGCAGTAAAGCATTTCAAATATATCTACGACAGCATATATGGCGGCTTCGGACGTGCACCGAAATTCCCTACACCGCATAATCTGCTTTTTCTGATGATGTATTCTAAAATAAGCAATGATACTCTTTCGATGAAAATGGTTGAAAAAACGCTGCTTCAAATAAGAAAAGGCGGTATATTTGACAACATCGGCGGAGGATTTTCGAGATATTCCACAGACAAGTATTTCCTTGCACCCCATTTTGAGAAAATGCTCTATGACAATGCTTTGCTGATTATGGCGTACAATTCGGCTTACAGTATGACGAAAACACCTATATATCTTGAAACTGCCGAAAAAACAGCGAATTATATAATTCGTGAGATGACTTCGACCGACGGAGGATTTTACAGTGCGCAGGATGCAGATAGC
This sequence comes from Ruminococcus sp., assembly GCA_045539715.1. GTDB lineage: Bacteria > Bacillota > Clostridia > Oscillospirales > Ruminococcaceae > Ruminococcus. The sequence continues at coordinate 2,487 of JAZQFV010000015.1, forward strand.
GACGGTGTAGAGGGAAAATTCTATACCTTTACACTTGACGAAATTCTAAATGTATTAGGGGAATCGGGACAGCGTTTTGCAGAAGTTTTTGACATCACAGCAAAGGGCAATTTTGAGAGTGTGAACATCCCGAATCTACTGAAAAGTAATGATACAGAATCGGATTTCTCAGATGAAATGAAGAAGTTATATGAATACCGAAGAAATCGTACAAGGCTTCATCTTGATGACAAAATTTTGCTGTCATGGAATTCTATGATGATTGCAGCAATGTCTACGCTGTATCGAATTTCAAAGAATGAAAAATATCTGAAAACTGCGAGAAATGCACAGCAATTTCTTGAACAAAATCTTTGCAACGATTTGCAGCTCTACACAAGTTTCCGTGACGGCAAACGCTCTGACAAGGCGTTTCTTGACGATTATGC
>JAZQFV010000016.1:0-40146 GCA_045539715.1 Ruminococcus sp.
AACATCAACTAACACACAATGGCAAATTGTATACGATTTCACAGCAAGAAAAACAGGCGGTTTCCGTATATATTCCAAAAAAGACAAGGGCGAACTGATTCGTGCCGAACAAGGTGCGGCAGTCGATACAGCTGCACTTTATAGATTAGGATGGGGCGCAGACGAAACAGACGTAAAGTGTTTCTCATTTAAATTCATCCCCGATAATAATGGTAATTATCAGATTCAGACTACAATGGATGTATTTAAAGATTATGTTCTTTCAGAAAACACAAAAAATGGCATTGATTGTTGTAAAGCAGGCACAAATGACGTGTGGAGAATAAAAAACATTAATTCAAACAGTAATGAAGAAAATGTTACAACAACACCTACAACCACAAAGAAAACTACAACAACTACAACCACAAAGAAAACTACAACAACTACAACCACAAAGAAAACTACAACAACTACAACCACAAAGAAGACTACAACAACTACAACTACAAAGAAAACAACAACACCTACAACCACAAAGAAGACCACAACAACTACAACTACAAAGAAGACCACAACACCTACAACCACAAAGAAGACTACTACAACTCCAGAAATATTAAATCCCATTCGCCACGGCGATGCAAACTGTGACGGAGTTATTTCAATTGCCGATGCAGCAGCGATTTTCCAATGTTTAGCAAATCCTGACAAATACAGCTTATCCAAGCAGGGACAAAAAAATGCCGATGTTGACGGCAAATCGGGAATTACAGCCTCTGACGCATTGGCAATCCAGAAATATGACGCTAAGCTGATTGAAAGCCTGCCCGAAAAAAACTAATAAGGCAGCTAAGAGAAAAATTCCATAATTGCATAAAAAAAGGACGTTTTGCAGTACGTCCTTTTTTTATGCCATACCGCACAGAGAGGATGTGCGGTATTTCTGTATTATCTTCATAGTCCCCCTTGACTAATAATACCATTGATTACATTGTCACAACAAAGCAGATACTTCTGCCCTCTTGATTTTCAACGTGTACCTTGAATTTGTGCTTGTCGATAATTGATTTGGCAATTGCAAGTCCAAGACCGTAGCCGCCTGTTGAACGTGCTCTTGAAGTGTCACTTCTGTAAAATCTTTCAAAGAGCTTGTCAACTTCTTCTTCGGGAACTCCGCTTCCTGTGTTGTAAACTGCAAGAATTGCCTTATTATCATCATTTATAAGGGATACACGGACTGTGCCGTTTTCCTTTGAATATTTAAGTGCATTGTCGATGAATATACCTGCCATTTGCTTTATATGCTGTTCGCTTCCGTTTATGCGGATTCCCTCCTCAATATTGAGAACGAAATTTTTTCCGCTTTCAAATGCCTGACATTCAAAGGGAAGCGATGCATTTGTAATTGCACGGCTAAGGTCAAAATCAGCCGTTACAAAATCACGTCTGCTGTTTTCAAGCCTTGAAAGGCTGAGCAGGTCGTTTACAAGAACATTCATTCTGTCCGCCTGGTCCTGTATGTAATTCAGCCACTTGTTATTTCCGATTTCGCCCTCCAGTACATCTGCATTGGCAGAAATTACCGTAAGCGGCGTTTTCAGCTCGTGGCTTGCGTCGGAGATGAACTGCTTCTGGCTTTCAAATGCCTCTTTAAGGGGCTTTACTATAATTCCGCTGAGGAAATATGCCGCCAAAGAGAGAAACAGCATACTGATTAAGCCAACGATTATAGATGTACGTTTCAGCTTGTTCATCATATTGATTTCCGCTGTTCTGTCAGTGAGAACAATCAATGTGCCGTTGGTTTTCTTTTCAGCACAGTAGCTGAGGCTTCCTGTCATTCCCAAAGGCTGATTTTCCTCGGATATTTCGTCAATATACCGCTGTGCCGTTTCCTCTGTAAGTGCGTCATTATTTGCTGATGCAGTATATTTTCCGTTTGTGTCAGCCATAATAACAAAGAACTCAATTGAACCGAGAGATTTCGGCATAGGCTCTATGCTTTCCGGCGGTGTAGGAAATTCATCGGGCGGATTTGGCTTTTTATCGGGAATATCCGTAATTTTTTCCGTTGCTTTTTCCGTCGTTTTTTTCGTAGTATCGGTTACTGTTAAAATTGTATATCCTTCAAGAACCGGAATAAAACCCGTATTTGCAACAGGCTTCATACCGCCCTCGTGCTGATTTCCGTCCTGATGCCCCTGAGAAGGCTGCTGATTTTCGCCGCCACCCTGCGGATTATCCCAGCTGCCTTCGGGCGGCCAGGGATTCCACGGATTCCAAGGGTTCCATGGGTTCCACGGATTCCAAGGGTCCCATGGATTTCCCCATGGATTTTCCCAAGGATTTTGCGTAGGCTCCTGATTTTCACTGCTTGGTGGCTCCTGTGCAGGCGGATCCGTAGGCGGAACCGTCTGCTCAGCTTCCGTAGGCTGAGTTTTTGGCGGTTGAGTAGTGGTTTGCGGCGGTGGATTTGTAACAGTCGCTTCTGTATAGATTACAGGCGGATCTGTGGGAACAACCGCAGGCTTTGTCTGCTTTTGCGATGCAGCAGACGGTTTTGTTTCCGTAGGCTTGATATATTCCGTCGTTGTAGTGACAACAGGCGGTTTATTCTCCTTTTTTGGCGGTTCCGGTGGCTTTTCGGGATTGGTAAAAGTAAATGATTTCGTCTTTGCGTCAAAATCAACACTTTGTGCAACCTTGTGAAGAACCACATTCGTCTGCCTGTCCATAAGCAGATTCATTATAACATTTATAGAAAAAATAACACCGATGAATATTGCGATGAGGATACCAATAATAATTCCGAAAAATTTCAGCTGAACTTTTCTGAACAAGAAAACTCCTCCTCTATTCAATGAAATAGCCGATACCTCTGGCTGTTTTTATCTGTACATTGGCAGAAATCGAGGAAATCTTCTTACGAAGAAATGATATGTAAACCTCGATGTTATTGTATTCAACATCGCTTTCACTTCCCCAGATTTTCTCAATAATACGCTCTTTCGGCAATATCTGCCCCGGATTTGCAATGAGCATTTCCATTACGTTGTACTCTTTTAAGCTGAGTTTTACGTCATTTCCGCCGCAGCTTATAGAGCAGGTATTCTTATTAAGAGAAAGACCGTTGAATTCAAGTTTGCTTTCATCAACGATTTCGCCCTTTCGTCTTGTAATGGCACGCACTCTTGCTAAAAGTTCCCCTGTAACAAAGGGCTTTGTGAGATAGTCGTCAGCACCGCAGTCAAGGCCGTTTATTTTGTCGGTAATTTCACTTCTTGCGGTCAGCAGGAGAACGGGAGTATTGATTTTTTCGCTTCGCAGATTGCGGAGAACTTCAATTCCGTTCATTCCCGGCAGCATTATATCAAGGATTATGCCGTCGTAAATACCTGTCATAGCGTTGTCAAGTCCGTCAATTCCATTATAGCAGACATCGACGGAGTACATATTTCTTTTCAGCAGTTCGCACAAAGCGTCAGCAAGCTGAACTTCATCTTCAATAACAAGAATTTTCATCGTAAACACCTCCAATTGATATAACCATATATATTATATCATATTTTCTTTAAATAATCTTAAAAAAATGTCAAGTTAAATAAATTAAAGTATAGAAATTTCACTTCGTTTTTTGTGCATTTCAACAAAAATGTAATAAATATATAAACTTTCATTGACTAAGTTAGTTATTTATGATAAAATTATATTAATTAGACAGTTGTAATATAATTTATCAGACTGTCATCGGGTATTATATTATTGCTCCACCAATTAAACCCTGCCAAAAAGACAAAGGCGAAAAAGGAATTTATCAAGGAAGAAAAACGCAGGAATGTTGCCGCAAAGAAATTTTCTTTATGTTGAGTATTTGACGGTAAGGTTAAGTTTTGGGAGCAATATAAAAGGAGAGTTGGTTATGCTGTCATTACAGGAACGGGAACACAGAAAAAGTACATTTGCAAAAAAGACTACAGAGAACACAAATAAATACACGGAATTGTACAACAAATTCAGCCAGTACGGCTATTCAAAAGCATTAGCGGAAGAATATGCCGATTATTTCGTGTTGGAAGCGAAAAAACCTGCGGCAGGAGATATTCTTCAGGCTGTCCGCCTTTATGATAAGGTGCGTGATTATAAAATGGCAGCCTATTTCCTTTCAAAAGCTGAGGAAATGGCGAAAAAACTCAATAATGAGGAAAAATTCATCTATTGCATAGAGAGCCTTGCCAACAAGAGCAAAATAGGGAACTGGCGTGATGCAGAGGATTTCCGCACGGAAAATATAAACTTTATGCAGATTTACTCCGAAAAGGTGGGAATAAAGCTTAAAGCCGATATGTATATGGCTCTTTCGTATGTGGATTGTGCGGCTAAAAATTATAGTGCGGCATTCAGACTTCTTACGGGATTCGGCTATAAACCACAGGGCAAAAACGACGAAAAGCTCCTTGAAATTCTCATTGCAGGTATTTATATATGTGCAAAATCGGGAGATGAAAGCAGCGTTGAAAATGCGGTAAATAATGCCTGTGCCGCTATGGGACTTTTCAAGAAATATGAATTCCCATGGTCTGAGGAATATTACAAAAATAAAATCAAGGACGCATCACAGGGACTTGCGTAAAAAAGGCAATGGCTGTATATCGTAATTTCCTGTAGGAACGGATATTATCCGTTGACAATTTCGGGAAGAAATTCAGTTTTTCAACAATCTATATGGACGGCATTTAATACGATTGCCGTCCATTTTTGTATTATACTTTCCCACAGATTACAATGACGAATTAAATTATTTTCACTTAATTTAAGTTGATTTCAATCCAATTCCGCTTAAATATACATCATCATTTTACTATATTGTTAAAGAAAATGGTATACAACCGCAATTAAATGTGGTATAATTTTATTGTTAACTTAAATTTTACGAGGTGATACTTAAATGAAAAAATGGAACGGATATCAGAAAGGCGTAAATCTTGGCGGCTGGCTCTCTCAGACAGTGCTTACCAAAGAGCATTGCGATACATTTATTATTGAAAGCGATATCGAAAATATCAGAAAAATGGGCTTTGACCATGTTCGTCTGCCTGTTGATTATGAGCTTGTACAGGATAAAAACGGCAGCTTTATCGAAAGCGGATTTGTTTACATCGAAAACTGCGTTGAATGGTGCGGAAAGTACGGTCTGAATATGGTTTTAGACCTCCATAAGGCAGCAGGCTACTGCTTTGACGCTAAACAAAAGGAGTCAGGACTTTTCTATAACGAAGAACTCAATTCCAGATTTATCGCTCTTTGGGCAGAATTCACAAGACGTTTAGGTCAGTATGCAGACAGACTTTCCTTCGAACTGCTCAACGAGGTTGTTGACGAGGCGGACAACGCTCCGTGGATGGCTCTTGCAGAGCGTACAGTCAAGGAAATACGCAAGACTGCTCCTGACATAAAAATTCTCATCGGAAGTTATCTTAACAACAGCGTTACAACTGTTAAGCATATTGCACAACCCTTTGACGAAAATATTGTGTATAATTTCCATTGCTACGACCCCCTGCTCTTTACTCATCAAGGTGCTTACTGGCTTGAGGATATGCCAAAGGATTATCGTATTCAGTATCCTATGGGCAAGGCTGAGTTTTTAAAAGCTGTCGCTGAATGTCCTGCAAAAATTTCCGCATATGAGGGCGACATTCCCGAAAACGGCTTTTCTGCTGAATATTTCGAGAATATTTTCCGTGAGGCTATTGAAACAGCACAGGAGCGTGATGTTATGCTCTACTGCGGCGAATACGGCGTAAATGAACTGGCAGACCCGGAATCCGCTGTAAACTGGTACAAGGATATCCACTCCGTTCTCGACAAATACGGCATCGGCAGAGCAATGTGGAGCTACAAGGGTATGGATTTCGGACTTTCCGACGGGCTTCTCAGCTGCATTACCGAAAGAATTGTATAGTCAACAGCAACAAAGAAAAGTCGTGTTCTTTGTGCGATATGACATAAAAATAACCAATTGCTTGACTAAGTTTTCTCCGTTAATGGCGGAAATAACCAAATGTGAGAAAAATACGGATTTTTTTGCGGATAAGCCTTGACAAATCGGCTTTTATAAGATATAATATATGGGTATGCTGTGCAAGTTGTATAGCGTACCCATTTTTTAAAAAAGGAGGAAGATTATGCCAACATTTAATCAGCTGGTTCGTAAGGGAAGAAAGGACCTTGAAACAAAGTCCACTGCACCTGCTCTCCAGAAGGGCTACAATGCTAAGAAGAAGGTTCAGATCAACCAGAGCTCACCTCAGAAGAGAGGCGTTTGCACTGCTGTTAGAACTGCTACACCTAAGAAGCCTAACTCAGCTATGAGAAAGATTGCCAGAGTTAAACTCACAAACGGCTACGAGGTAACTTCTTACATTCCAGGTATCGGTCACAACCTTCAGGAGCATAGCGTTGTTCTCATCAGAGGCGGACGTGTTAAGGATCTCCCCGGTGTACGTTACCACATCATCAGAGGCGCACTCGACGCTCAGGGCGTTGCTAACAGACTCCAGTCCCGTTCAAAGTACGGTGCTAAGAGACCTAAGCAGAAGTAAGAGCGTGCGGATTTAATCCGTTCTGACTGGCGGCTTGTCATTAAAATGCCGTGCATTAGTAAAATAGGATAACTACTATCGCAGGATAAATGCGGAGATTATATATATTATATTGTACCTCTGCATTGGTCTTGACGGAAATGATCGGTGAAGTAATGCTGAAAAAGCAGTAATCGGTCATCACGAGTACCTATGAATTCATGAATCTATGTGAAGGAGGGAAGCGAAATGCCAAGAAGAGGTAAAATCGCTAAGCGTGATGTATTACAGGATCCTGTATACAATTCAAAGCTCGTTACACGTCTTATCAACAATATTATGTTAGACGGTAAGAAGGGTGTCGCTCAGAAGATAGTTTACGGTGCATTCGAAATCGTTGCTGAAAAGACAGGTAAGGATGCATTGGAGGTTTTCGAGCAGGCAATGGAAAACATTATGCCTGAACTGGAAGTAAAGGCTCGCCGTCTCGGTGGTGCTACTTACCAGGTTCCTATGGAGGTTAGACCTGAAAGACGTCAGACTCTCGGTCTCCGTTGGATTACAAGATATTCAAGAGAGAGAAACGAGAAGACAATGAAGGAAAGACTTGCCGGAGAAATTCTCGACGCTCTTAACGGAACAGGCGGCGCTTGCAAGAAGCGTGACGATACACACAAGATGGCAGAGGCAAACAAGGCGTTTGCTCACTACCGTTGGTAATCAGTGTCATTGTGAGAGGAAGATATTATGGCAAGAGATTGTTCACTTGAAAATACCAGAAATATCGGTATCATGGCTCACATTGATGCCGGTAAAACTACAACCACAGAGCGTATCCTTTTCTACACCGGTGTAAACTATAAAATCGGTGAAACACACGAAGGTTCCGCTACTATGGACTGGATGGAGCAGGAGCAGGAGCGTGGTATCACAATCACTTCTGCTGCTACAACTGCCTACTGGGCAGGTCACAGACTCAACATCATTGATACTCCCGGACACGTTGACTTCACTGTTGAAGTTGAACGTTCACTCCGTGTACTTGACGGTTCTGTAACTGTTCTCTGTGCTAAGGGAGGCGTTGAGCCACAGTCTGAAACTGTATGGCGTCAGGCTGATAACTACAAGGTACCCCGTATGGCTTATGTAAATAAGATGGATATTATGGGTGCTAACTTCTATCGTGTTGTTGACATGATGAAGGACAGACTTAAGTGTAATGCCGTTCCGATTCAGCTTCCTATCGGTGCTGAGGACGAGTTCAAGGGAATCATTGACCTCGTTGAGATGAAGGCTTACGTTTACTATGATGACCTCGGAAAGGATATCCGTGTTGAGGAAATCCCAGAGGATATGAAGGAAAAGGCACAGCAGTTCCACGATGAGATGGTTGAGCATGTTGCTGAGCAGGACGAGGCTCTCATGGAGAAGTACTTCGAAGAAGGCGAACTCTCTATCGAGGAAATCAAGGCTTGTATCAGAAAGGCTACAATCGCTAACGAAATGGTACCTGTTGTTTGCGGTACTTCTTACAAGAACAAGGGTGTTCAGAAGCTTCTCGATGCTATCATCGACTATATGCCTTCACCACTCGACGTTCCCGCTATCAAGGGTGTTAACCCCGATACAGATGAAGAAACCGAAAGACCTTCATCTGATACAGAGCCTTTTGCAGCTCTCGCATTCAAGATTGCAACTGACCCATTCGTTGGTAAGCTTGCATTCTTCCGTGTATACTCAGGTGTTGTAAATCAGGGTGATACAGTTCTTAACGCTACTAAGGATAACCGTGAGCGTTTCGGACGTATCGTTCAGATGCACGCTAACCACAGAAAAGACCTCACAACAGTTTACGCAGGCGATATCGCTGCTGCTGTTGGTCTTAAAAATACAACTACAGGTGACACACTCTGTGATGAAAAGCACCCTGTAATTCTCGAATCCATGGAATTCCCAGAGCCTGTTATTCAGCTCGCTATCGAGCCTAAGACAAAGGCTGGTCAGGAAAAGATGGGTATCGCTCTCGGCAAGCTTGCTGAAGAAGATCCTACTTTCAAGACATGGACAGACGAGGAAACAGGTCAGACAATCATCGCCGGTATGGGTGAGCTTCACCTCGATATCATCGTTGACCGTCTCCTCCGTGAGTTCAAGGTTGAGGCTAACGTAGGTGCACCTCAGGTTGCTTACAAGGAAACAATCAAGGGCAACGCAGACATCGACTACAAGTACAAGAAGCAGTCCGGTGGTTCAGGTCAGTACGGTCACGTTAAGATCCGTGTTGAGCCTAACGAGTCCGGTAAGGGATACGAGTTTAAGAACGCTGTTGTCGGCGGTTCTATTCCTAAGGAGTACATCCCTGCTGTTGACGCAGGTATCCAGGGCGCTATGAAGTCCGGTATCCTCGCTGGCTACGAAGTAGTTGACGTTAAGGTTGAGCTTTATGATGGATCATACCACGAAGTTGACTCCTCTGAAATGGCGTTCAAGATCGCAGGTTCAATTGCGTTCAAGGAAGCTCTCAAGCAGGCTAACGCTATCCTCATGGAGCCTGTTATGAAGGTTGCAGTTATCGTTCCCGATGATTACCTCGGAACTGTTATCGGTGACCTCAGCTCACGTCGTGGACAGATTCAGGGACAGGAGTCCAGAACTGGTTCAATCCAGGTTGACGCTCTCGTTCCACTTTCAGAAATGTTCGGTTATACTTCTGACCTCCGTTCCAACACACAGGGCCGTGGTCAGTATACAATGGAACCCCACAGCTACGAGGAAGTTCCAAAGAGCATTGCTGAAAAGATTATGGCTTCACGTGCTAAGAACTAATTTTTCTGCTGTTTTTAGCGAAAATCATCGTATTTTAATAAATTCTTGTGTTTTGGCATAACTTTTTTTGCCAAAACACTTGAAATTTCATAAAATATCTGTTATAATATATATACAAGTCATTGTATGCGGCATAGGTGTACCTATCCGCTGCTTATGACAGATTACAAGATTTTATTTTAAGGAGGAAACTTCCAATGGCTAAGGCTAAATTTGAAAGAACCAAACCCCATGTAAACATTGGTACAATCGGACACGTTGACCACGGTAAGACAACTCTTACAGCTGCTATCACAAAGACTCTTGCTCTTAAGGGTCAGGCTAAGTACGAGGCTTACGATATGATCGATAAGGCTCCCGAGGAGAGAGAGCGTGGTATCACAATCAACACAGCTCACGTTGAGTACGAGACAGATGTTCGTCACTATGCTCACGTTGACTGCCCCGGACACGCTGACTATGTTAAGAACATGATCACAGGTGCTGCTCAGATGGACGGTGCTATCCTCGTTTGTGCTGCTTCTGACGGTCCTATGGCTCAGACAAGAGAGCACATCCTTCTCGCTCGTCAGGTTGGCGTTCCTGCAATCGTTGTATTCATGAACAAGGCTGACCAGGTTGACGATGAGGAGCTCCTCGAGCTCGTAGAGATGGACATCCGTGACCTTCTCTCATCTTACGATTTCCCTGGCGACGATACACCTATCATCAAGGGTTCTGCTCTTAAGGCTCTCGAAGCTCCCGATGATCTCAGCGATCCTGCTTACGCTCCTATCATTGAGCTCATGAACGCAGTAGATGAGTACATCCCAAGCCCTGAGCGTGACGATGCTAAGCCTTTCCTTATGCCTGTTGAGGATACTATGACAATTTCCGGTCGTGGTACTGTTGTTACAGGTAGAGTAGAGCGTGGACGTCTTAACGTAAACGAGCAGATCGAAATCGTTGGTCTTTCTGATGAGAAGCTCACAACTGTATGTACAGGTCTTGAGATGTTCCGTAAGACTCTTGATTTCTGCGAAGCTGGTGATAACGTTGGTGCACTTCTCCGTGGTATCACAAGAGATCAGGTTGAGCGTGGACAGGTTCTCTGTAAGCCCGGCTCAATCCAGCCTCACACAAAGTTCTCCGGTCAGGTATACGTTCTTAAGAAGGAAGAGGGCGGCCGTCATACTCCTTTCTTTAACAACTACAGACCTCAGTTCTATTTCAGAACAACAGACGTTACTGGCGTTGTAACACTTCCTGCTGATAAGGAAATGTGCATGCCTGGTGATAACGTTACAATGAACGTTGAGCTTATCACACCTATCGCTATCGAAGAAGGACTTCGTTTCGCTATCCGTGAGGGTGGTAGAACAGTAGGTTCAGGCGTTGTTACAGCTATCAACGAATAATTTAAGCTACCGAGATATAAAAAATCCCGATGTTCGCATCGGGATTTTTTGCATCATTTACAGGGAGGTTGGTTACATGAGCAGAAGTTATAAACACAGGAAAAGTTCAGTTATTCATTTTAAAGAAAATAATGACAGGGAACATAAAAGAAATGCGGTTATCGCTGTAAGAAATGCAACGGACGTTCCCAACGGCAGCCAATACAAAAAGTTTTACTGCTCATGGAACATATGCGACTATAGGTGGATTCAGGAGAAATATACCCGTGATGAATTCCGCAAAAAATGGTTCGATACATTGCACTCCAACAAAAACAAACGTGGATTTGATTCTTTTGAGTTTTATAGGAAAAAATTCCGCACGTGGAAAGAAGCATACCGCTTTTATTTAAAATATAATAAGACAAAATAGCCGATGTTTTCATCGGTTTTTTATTTTCATAATTATTACAAGAAATTACATTTAATTTAAATCACTCAAATAAGCGTTACATAAAAATGAATTCCGCAATACAATTTAAGGTCAAAGTGTATACAATCCTCATATTCTATTGATTTAATTTGTCGCAAATGCTATAATCTAATCATAGAAAACAACACTACTCCCCTGCTGAACATTGCAGATTAATACAAGAATTTATATCAATATTTGGTTCGGGAAAATATTTGCGAAAGGTCGTTATTTTTATGAAAAAGCACGCTATAAAATGTTTATTTGCATCATCTCTTATTCTCACCTCTTTCACTTCCTGCGGTGCAAAGGAAGATTCGACAGGCGATTACACTCCCTCATATAATTATTCTTCTGAAAGTGCAGAGGACTTCGTTTCTGAGCCGCCCGTTTACAATACAAGTTCCGAGGAATATTCCGAAATTGTAGAAAACGGCTTCAAACAGGTAAAAACAAATCCCCTTTCTACATTTTCAGCCGATGTTGATACAGCATCTTATGCAAACATAAGACGAATGATAAATGACAACGGTGGAATAATTGACACAAATGCAGTCAGAATTGAAGAAATGATAAACTACTTTGATTATGACTATGAAGCTCCCACAGATAAGCCTTTTTCCGTTACAACAGAGATGTCGGACTGTCCGTGGAATATAGGCAATAAACTTCTTTCAATCGGTGTTAAGGGCAAGGAAATCGAAACCGAGCGTGTTATGTCGAATATTGTATTTCTCCTTGATGTATCGGGTTCAATGTATTCCGAAGATAAACTGCCCCTTATGGCAGAGGCATTCTGTCTGCTTGCAGAAAATCTCACAGAAAATGACAGAGTTTCAATTGTGACTTATGCAGGTGCAGATGAAGTTCTTCTCAAAGGCGAACAGGGCAACAACTACAGAAAAATATCGGAGGTTCTCAATTCCCTTGAAGCAGGCGGCTCAACTAATGGTGCTGCGGGCATAAATACAGCGTATGAATTGGCAGAAAAATATTTCATAGAGGGCGGAAATAACAGAGTTATCCTTGCAACTGACGGTGACCTCAATGTTGGTGTTTCATCTGTCAGCGAACTTGAAAAGCTTATCACTAAGAAAAGGGATTCAGGCGTTTACCTGTCAGTTCTGGGCTTTGGCACAGGCAATTTAAAGGATAATAAAATGGAAACTCTTGCTGATAAGGGCAACGGCAATTATGCCTACATCGACAGCATTGACGAGGCAAGAAAAACTCTTGTAGAGGAAATGGGCGGAACATTGTTCACAATTGCCAAGGACGTTAAATTTCAGGTGGAATTCAACCCTGCTTATGTATCCGACTATCGCCTTATCGGCTATGAAAACAGACTTCTCAGCGACAAGGATTTCTACGACGATAAAAAAGATGCAGGAGAAATCGGTTCAGGTCATACTGTAACTGCCCTTTATGAGCTGACACCTGCGGAAGGCGGTTTACCTCTTAAATATCAGGATAAAAATTTCCCCGAAACTGATTATACAGGTGAATGGCTGACAGTAAGCGTAAGCTACAAAGAGCCTGACTCTGATGAAAGCGAAATTCTGAGATTTCCTGTAACTGAGGAAAAACTGACAGATTTCCCCAGCGAGGATATGCAGTTTGCAACCTGCGTTGCTGAGTTCGGAATGCTCCTTGCCGAAAGCGAATACTCCGAAAATTTGTCATACGAAAATATTATTGAAACTCTCAACGGCCTTGACTGTGTATATACAGATAAGTACAAGGCGGAATTTGTGGAACTTGTGGAGAAAGTTTCCTGATGCTTCGGCACAATTTATAGGAGGGAAGTAAAACAATGCCTCGCAATATGCGAGGTGTTGTTTTTGGCAATGCGTAATGCGTAATTATTTATAAAACCATTAGCTGTTAGCCATTAGTATATAGCTGTATGGACAGTAATTTATTGTTGCCGTCCAAAAACAGCTAATGGCTAATGGCTAAAATCTTATATCAACGAAATCACATAGTAAATCAAGCCGTACATAAATGCCGCTGTGCAGCCGTATAATATAACAGGGCCTGCTATGGTGAAAATTTTCGTGCCTACCCCCGTTATAAGTCCCTCTGTCTGGGCTTCAACAGCCGATGAACTTACGGCATTGGCAAAGCCTGTGATTGGCACAAGAGTTCCTGCCCCTGCATGCTTCGCAAGGCGGCTGTATATGCCCGTTCCCGTCAGCATTGCACTTATAGTCACAAGTATTACCGATGTCCAAGTTCCTGCATTTTCTGCGGAAAATCCCATATTTTTAAATGCCGACAAAATAATCTGCCCAATCATACATATGCTGCCGCCTGTGAAAAATGCGTAGGAAACATTTACTGCGGATTTTGTTTTCGGTGCGGCTTTTTCTGTCATTTCCCTGTATGCCTGCGGTGAAATATTCATAAAATCCAACTCCTTTCCCTTGTATAATACCCAATTCAAGAAAAAATATTTCGTTTAATAAAAAATTTTTCTGTTTAGTGTTGACTTATTGGCGGAAATAGGGTACAATTATAATGATGAATTATGCGTATAAGATATGGTGAATTATGATAAATTTGAAAAAAACAGCGGCTGTTGTAATCGGAGCCGCTTTGACTGTGGTGACTGTCTGTGCATCTGCTTTTTTTGGCACGGCTCAGCCCAACAGTAATAAATACCCTGTGTTCGGTGTCGATGTTTCCAATTATCAGGGAGTTATCGACTGGGAACTCATAGATAAGCAGAATGTGGATTTTGCTTTCATCAAGGCTACCGAGGGCAGCGGATACGTTGACCGCTTTGTAGCAAGAAATCTTGACAACATAGCTGATACAGACATAATTTGCTCCTGCTACCATTTTTTCAGCTTCGACAGTTCGGGAGTTACACAAGCTGAAAACTTCATCAAAACAGTTGATAAGGATAAAATTCAGCTCCCCCCTGTGGTGGATATTGAATATTACGGCGACAAATCCCAAAATAAGCCAAGCCGACAGGAGGCGGAGGAAATACTGTTCCCTCTCCTTGAAAAGCTTGAGGAACATTACGGCGTAAAACCCATAATTTACACAACTCTCCCTGTTTATTACAGATATGTAGCAGAAAATTTCTCCGACTATCCCCTTTGGATTCGCTGTACGCAGTTTGAACCCGACCATCTTGACTGGAAATTCTGGCAATACAGCGACAAGGGAAAACTTGAAGGATATTACGGAACAGAGCCGTGCATTGACTTAAATGTATTCAACGGCACAATGGAAGAACTGAAACAGCTTGAAATTGAGGACTGATATTTTGATTTTACAACTTGATACGGTAACAAAAGATTATATATGGGGCGGTACACGACTTCGTGAGGAATTCGGCAAAATCGGCGGAAACCGACTTGCTGAAAGCTGGGAGTTAAGCGTTCACCCCGACGGTATGTGCAGGATAAGCGGCGGTGAATTCCACGGTATGCCTTTACGGGAATTTGTAGAGAAATTCCCCGAAAGTACGGGGAAAAACAGCATTGGAAATATCCCTGTGCTTGTGAAACTTATTGACGCAAAGGAAAATTTATCATTGCAGGTTCACCCCGACAATGACTATGCAAGGCAGTTTGAGGGAGATAACGGCAAAACTGAGGCTTGGTATATAGTTGACTGTGAGGAAAATGCGTCAATTATCTACGGTTTCAAGGAAAATCTCACAAAAGAGGATTTCCGCAGAGCAATTGCTGAAAATACCCTCCACGAAAAGGTTAATACTATTGCCGTGAAAAAAGGCGACGTGTTCCTCATAAGGGCATGTATGCTCCACGCTATCTGCAAAGGCTGTCTTATTGCGGAAATTCAGCAAAGTTCCAACGTGACCTACCGTGTATATGACTACGGCAGAGTTGATGACAATGGAAATACCCGTGAGCTTCATATAGAAAAGGCTCTTGATGTGACTTCCCTTGAAAGGGCTGAAATTCCCGTTCAGAGCAGGGAAAAAGGCGGAATTATCTGCCAATGCGAATATTTTACCATAAGCCGTGAGGATATAAACGGCAGCGGTGAAATTCACGTAAATGAAAATTCCTTTACCCATATAATGATTTTACAGGGCAAAGGTGAGCTTATTTCCGAAAATACCACTCACACGGCGGAAATGGGCAATAGCTTCTTTGTAACCGCAGGTTCAGAGTGGCAGATTAAAGGTAATTGCAGTATCTTATATACTGTGGTATAAAAAACGGAGGTTTAAAAAATATGAAATACTATGTAGGAATTGATTTAGGTGGAACTAATATTGTTGCAGGTGTTGTTGATGAGGAATACAACATAGTTGCAAAGGCAAGCACTAAGACAAACTGTCCCCGCCCTGCTAAGGAAATTGCCGATGATATGGCAAAAATGGCTATTCAGGCAGTTGAGAACGCTAATCTCACAATGGAGCAGATTGAGTGGATTGGTATCGGTACTCCCGGTATCGCTAACAGCGAAACAGGAATTATCGAGTACTCCAACAACCTCGGCTTCAAGGATACTCCTATGGTTGAGTATATCCGTGAAACAATTGACAAGCCTGTTTTCATTGAAAATGACGCAAACGCTGCTGCATACGGCGAATTTGTTGCAGGTGCTGCAAAGGGTGCAAAGAATGTAGTTTGCATCACTCTCGGCACAGGCGTAGGCGGCGGAATTATCGTTGATGGCAAGATTTATTCAGGCTCAAACTTTGCAGGTGCTGAAATCGGTCATACTGTAATTGAGGTTGACGGTGCACAGTGTTCATGCGGACGTAAGGGCTGTTTCGAGGCTTATTCCTCTGCTACAGGTCTTATCAGAATGACAAACGAGGCTATTGCAGAACATCCCGACAGCATTATGGCTGAAATGTCAAAGAATGCAAAGGTTACAGCACGTACATCATTTGACGCTATGAGAGATGGCGACAAATACGCAAAGGCTCTTGTTGACAAGTACATAAAGTACCTTGCAGCAGGTATCACAAACACAATTAACATCTTCCAGCCTGATGTTCTCTGCATCGGCGGCGGTGTATGCAACGAGGGTGACGCACTTCTTCTCCCTGTAAAGGCAATCGTTATGGAGGAAGTTTACACAAGAAATTCTCCCAAGAACACAGAAATCGTAATTGCTAAGCTTGGCAACGATGCAGGTATTATTGGTGCTGCATTCCTTGGCAGAGCTAATGGTTAAAATGTAAGTGAATCAAAAAATCCGCCTTGATTACAGGGCGGATTTTTTAAGGGCATCTCTAAAAACCCCTTTCGAGAAAAAACAGCTATGCACGACATCTGCTTCGTCAACCACCCTTGGAGTGCGAAAGCACGCCTTCGGAAGGTTTCCTTGCAGCTGTCATACCTATCTGTTTTTTCTTTAATCAAACGGGTTCTTAGAGATGCCCTATATGATTTTGTTTTCTTCATCAATTCTGTAAAAAATATTATAATTATCTACCAAAGCACAAAGATAGCCTTTTTCAGCAATTGATTGAATGTGAAAGGCAGGAAATAAAAGAGGATTTTCAAACAAAGAAGATTCTGAAAGATATTTTGCGATACTTCCTTTGATATATCAAATTACATTAGCTTTACAATTACATTATTTCTTTCCAACGAATTGATAAGCGTCCTATCCACCTTATCTTCTGAAAATGTTACATATTTCAGTTTTTTAAGTTCGAGCAGTTTCTCTGCATTTTCCAGAGATGAACTTGGAATATATAAACTTTCCAGTTTTTCTAATTTTAGCAGTTCCGCTGCATCAATACTTTCATCGCTACATACCAATGATAATGAAGTAAGGTTTTTACATTCTACTATAGCACTAATATCTGATTTTTTAGCGTAACAGAGTGTTAAAGTCATTAAATTTGGCAATTCACTAAGCTCCTCAATTCCTTTTATCGAGGTGCCTGATTTGCTATTCTTTAAACCAAACGTTTCAAGTTTTTTCAAGTTCTTTATACCTGAAATATCATAAATGTCACAGCACCAAAGATCAATATCTTTAATCATAGTCAGCGTACTTATATGCTCAAATGTGTCAAGAGGCGTGTCGAAGAGGTATAATGTTTCAAGCTCTAAACACTCAGGCAGAAAAGACATATCCAAATTCGGTGCAATGTATATATCTAATGTTTTCAGACGTGACAAATCATATACAAAATCAAACGACTTTATGTCTAATGAAAGAGTTTCTAATTCACTGAGTTTTTTCAGCTTTCCAATTTTTTTAAGGTCCTTTTCGTTACAATCTTTTGTAATATAGATTTTCTCAGTGTAACGGAAAACCATTTCATCTCCAATGTTAATGAACAAAATATTGTATACCACAAGGAACAGTAATAAAACCCCTGTGATACAGATGAAGATTTTTTTATTTCTCATAATCATTAATAACCTCGACAGGAATAATATCAAACGGTGTAACCTCAAGAAGAACTCCATGATCTTTCTCTATAAACCATCTGCTTATATAGGGCATCTCTAAAAACCCGTTTGATTAAAGAAAAAACAGATAGGTGCGGCAACTGCAAGGAAACCTTCCGAAGGCGTGCTGTCGCACTCCAAGGGAGGTTGACGAAGCAGATGTCGTGCATAGCTGTTTTTTCTCAAAAGGGGTTTTTAGAGTTTCCCTTATTATTGTTCAGCAACGAAATTCTTTAATGAACTCTTTAAACCTGTTGCTGTAGCTGCATAATATGCAAGAATTACAGAAGCATCTGTTGAATCTACAGTATCATCAGCTGAAATTTTTCCTGCCTTTAGCATATCATCGGTGATTGTAGGAGTTTTTCCTGTGGAAAGAAGCGCATACTGCTCCAGAATAAGTGAAGCGTCAGAAGAATTTATAGTCATATCCCCATTAAGGTCACCAAGAACGTACTTTCCTGCATATTTGACATATTTTCCCCTTGCATAATCGGGATAATTTTCACCGTTGCTAAGGGATTTCATTGTCATTGCAAGAAGTCCGCCGTCCTCACGGGTTTCACCGATTGCATCAAGAACTGCAATTGCAATTGCTGTATGACCTGCCTGTGTGGGGTGAATGTCAACATTCTCTCTGCCACTCTGCATATCTGTGAAATACCAGCCGTATTTCTGACCATCTGAATCAGCAGAGGAGAAAATGTCAAGCACATCTGCAATTTCAATTCCCTCAACCTCTTTTAACTGCTCAGAAAATCTTCTTGTAACATTGTGGAAAATTGTCTTGAACTGTACATAAGCAGTATAGTATGAAGATGAATATGTATCCTGTAAGTGTTTTTCATATTCCTTGCTGAACTGGAGAGGATTGTAAATCGTCTGTACAATAACTCTTGCATTGGGATTTACAGCCTTGATTTCCTCAGTCATTGCCTTGATATTGGGAATAATCTGCTTTGCAATAACCTGCTTGTATGCAGAACCGTTTGTCTGTGAATCGGTATATGTGAGGTTACGGTAGATACTATCAAGCTTATCGTTGAATTTAAGACCATTTGCAAAATTAGCTGTGTATTCCTTTACAGCGTCCATATCAAAAAATTCAGTAAGAGTATTGAAATCCTTCTTTTCGGGAATGTCTGCCGGTGTCTTGCCCTCTGCAAGAAGATCATTCTGTGCAGCAAAATCAAGAAGAACTTCTGTAGTATATGCAATCATATCATTGCCGCCGATTGAAATTACAACAACCTCACTATCAGCAAGCTGTGCTTTCTGTGTGCTGTCAAATGCACGAAGCTGAGCAAGTGTGTCATCTGATTTATAGCCTGATGCAGCGTAATTCCACACATCACCGCCGAGATAATCAGCAACAAGCTTACCATAGTTATACTCATTTGCAGAAAGCTCTGTACCTGATGCAATGCTGTCGCCGAGGAGCATAATGTCAATATCACCGCTGCCATAGCTTTCAGCAGATGCTGAGAATACAGAAAGAGAAGATGCAGCCATTGCAGATGCAAGAGCAGCTGAAATAATTTTTTTCATTTTCATAATATATACCTCCATTTATAAAATTTAAAACCGTAAATATATTATAAGCTATTTTAACTGTAATGTCAAGAGGACGGAAAAATTTTTCTTTGTACAATATAAACAAAACAAATATAAAATTATTGTAAGGCTTAATTTTTTTGACTACTATTGACAAAATCCGTTAATTATGGTAAAATTAATATAGTGGATTTATCCCGAAAAATACTATATTAAGGAGGAAAGTATATGAATTCTTTCAAAAAGTATGTGGCAGAGTTTATCGGCACTATGGTGCTTGTTACTCTCGGCTGCGGAACTGCAATGCTCGTAGGCTGTGACGCTGTTAACGGCAGCGGTTATCTTCTTACCGCACTTGCATTTGGTCTTACAATCGTTGGTATGGCTTACTGTGTGGGAAATATCTCAGGCTGTCATATCAACCCTGCTGTTTCACTTGGAGTACTTCTCAGCGGCGGTATGAGCCTTAGCGATTTCTTCGGCTATATCATTGCTCAGTGTGCAGGTGCATTGGCAGGTTCAGGACTTCTTGCTGCTATCTTCTCTCTTGGCGGATTAAATCCAGGGGGATACGGCACAAACGGTCTTGACGGAGTTGGCGATAATGCCCTTGCAGGTCTTATCGTTGAAGTTGTTCTCACATTCATTTTCGTGATGACAATTCTCGGAGTAACTTCTAAAAAGGCTGGTCACGGCTCATTCGGCGGCCTTGTAATCGGTCTTACACTTACTCTCGTTCACATTCTTGGAATTGGTCTTACAGGTACATCTGTTAACCCTGCAAGAAGTATCGGCCCTGCTATCGTTGCTGCAATTGACGGCAACACAACACCTATTTCTTGTATCTGGGTATTCATCGTTGGACCACTTCTTGGTGCAGCTGCTGCTGCAGGCGTTTATATGTATCTTTCTAAAGAGCCTGAAAAGCCTGCTAAGGTTGACGCTAAGAACAACAATAAGCCGGCTAAGAAAAAGTAATTTTCACAAATCAAAGCTCTCCTGTCAGATGACGGGAGAGCTTTTTTATGGGATTTCATTTTATCAAAATCATTCAAGCTGTTTCGAAAGGAAACGCACAGCCGCTGTTATAAGGCTTTTCTGCAAATCCGATGCCTCTTTATGCTCATCAGATGTCATAAATGCAACTGCACCCGATACATCGCCGTTACTGATAATGGGCAGGGCGGCGATTGCCGTCCGTTCAAGTCCGTCAGCAGGATAAAAATTGTTGTTGTCACCGTCGGGGCATAAATACTGTCCACGGCTTTCCATAATTCCCTCCAGCTGTGCCGATGCCTTACGCTCCGAGGTTTCCTTTTTGGGAATTCCAGCTGATGCTACTACATGGTCTTTATCGAATATTATAACAGGGCAGCCTGCTGTCTTATACATCACTTCTGCCACATTTGACGCATTTTCGCTCATTTCGCTGATTGCCGAATACTTCTTGAAAATAACCTCGCCGTCGCTGTTTGTGTATATCTCCAAGGGGTCGCCCTCACGGATACGCATGGTGCGTCTTATTTCCTTTGGTATAACGACTCTGCCAAGGTCGTCAATTCGTCTTACAATACCTGTTGCTTTCATAATTAACCTCCGCAAAAAATATTTGTTTGCGGTGTTATTATTTGACTCTTTGGCTGATTTATACCAAAAATTAATATCCAAATTTTTCTGAAATTATATAGCAAACGACAAAATTTTTTGGCGTTTGCTATAGGTTCCCATTAGTAAAATAACAAGCCGACTTATCATAGTTGGCTTTTTTGCTTTATATTACAGAGAATTTCAAAAAACGTCTTGAATTATCTGATAATTAATGATATAATTAATATGAACGCTAAGGAAAGGAGCAGATTTATGGGTATATATGTAAACCCCGGAAATATAGCATTCCAAAGGATAAATAATTCCGAATATGTGGATAAAACACAGCTTATAGACTTAATAAACGCACGAATAGACACAAATAACAATCTTGTTTGCATAAGCAGACCTCGACGCTTTGGAAAATCCTTTGCTGCACAAACTCTTTCAGCATATTATGACTGCTCTTGTGATTCACACGTTCTTTTTGATGACAAGAAAATTGCTGAGTGCAAATCGTATACAGAGCATCTTAATCAATATAACGTCATTTGCTTTGATGTAACAAGCTTTATTTCAGTTGCAAGAAGAACAGAACGTCCCCTTTCTGTTGTACCAAATATGATAACAGATGCACTTCAAAAGGAACTGGTTGAATCATATCCATACCTCAAACCTGATATGTCCTTGACAGAATGTATTTTACGATGTGTCGAGGGAACTAAAGAAGAACAAGGACGAAAGTTCATCTTTATAATTGACGAGTGGGATGCTGTAATAAGAGAAGCAAAAAACGAACCTGCAATACAGAAGCAATATCTTGACCTGCTGCGTGAATGGTTTAAAAATATAGCCTTTACTCCTAAAGCTGTAGCTGCTGCATATATGACAGGTATTCTTCCAATAAAAAAAGACGGCTCACAGTCCGCCATATCTGATTTTGAGGAATTCACGATGATTAAACCAGCAGAATTCGGAGGATATGTTGGCTTTACCCAAGAAGAAGTCCGCACTATCTGTGAAAACAAAAACGCTGATTTTGAATTGATGAAGCTATGGTATGACGGCTATTCGTTTAAAGGTGCAGGCTCGGTGTATAACCCGAATTCTGTTATGAAAGCCGCAAAATACGGAGATTTCGATTCATACTGGACTGAAACTTCTGCTGCTGAAGGGCTTATGGAATACATCAGTCATGACTATAACGGGCTGACAAAAACTATTGCTGAACTTATCGCAGGAATAGATGTAAAGGTCAGCGTAACAGGATTTGCCAATGACCTGACCACTTTCCGTGGAAAAGATGACGTTCTTACGCTGATGATACATCTCGGATATCTTGCCTACGATTCGGTGAATAAAACTGTCCGAATTCCAAATGAAGAAATAAAGCTGGAATTTCAGAAGGCTGTCAAGGAAGTTAAGCATACAGAAACCCTTGAACGTCTAAAAGCAAGCGAACAGCTATTTCTCGATACTATCGAAGGCAATGAAGATGCTGTCGCTGAACAGATAGAAAAGATACACATGGAAGAAACTTCACCTATTCACTACAACAAAGAAGATAGTCTTCGCAGCGTTATCAAACTCGCATACTATACCTACCGTGACAACTATGTTCAATGGGAGGAACTGCCTGCCGGAGCAGGCTATGCAGATGTTGCATATATTCCTAAATATGATTCCGGCTATCCCATACTTGTTATTGAGCTGAAATGGAATAAGAACGCTAAAACTGCCATTGAGCAAATAAAAAACAGGCATTATCCAGATTCATTCAAGGGACTTGGCAGAGAAATAATTCTTGTCGGTATCACTTATGATAAGGACGCTCCTGTAGGAAACAGAAAGCATATTTGCAAAATTGAAAAGGTAGAAATGGAATAACCTCCACACCATAAAAATGAAACCGCTATAAAATTCAAAAGTGCCGTGCAGCTCGTTACTGCACAGCACTTTTGTTTTTTATCTTCTTATACACGGTCATTCTCATTGTAAGATATGACGCAATTCCGCCAATAATATTGGAAACAGGCTCTGCAGCAAATACTCCAATAACGCCTAACCCCAATCGTGGCAATAAAAGCGTAAGCGGAACTACAATTACAACTTTACGCAGCAGAGAAAAGAAAATAGCGTGTTTTGCATCTCCCACCGCCTGAAAAGTTGACTGTCCCGCAAACTGCAAGGACATAAACACAAAGCCGAAAAAGTAAATTTTCATTGCTTCAATTCCCTGTGACAACATTTGAACATCATCAGAAAAAATGCCGAACCAGAATTGCGGAAATATAATGACAAGCAGCCATGCAATCAACGTATACCCTGCACCTATAATTGTATTGAAGTTTATACCTGAACGCACTCTTTCATATTGCTTTGCAACTGTTGTTTTAGGGATTGGTATTAGAAACTTGACTTTTTCAGAACAATATAGTATAATTATCATAAACCTGCGCATAATGGAATTTAGAGTTTATTATAAACCTGCGTATTCAGGAATAAGCAAGCATACTAAAACCTGCGTATTATGGAAATGAGGTGTTATCATGATACTGAAACGTAAAATATACGACAAGCTGCTGACATTGAAAAATGAGCTGAACGGCAAAAAAGCTTTCCTTATCGAAGGGGCAAGACGTATCGGGAAGTCAACGATATGCGAAGAATTTGGCAGAAACGAATATAAAAGCTATATTCTGATTGACTTTGCCAAGTGCCCAGATGAAGTGAAAGACTATTTCGTGAAGCATATTAACGATCTTGATACTTTCTTCATGCTATTGTCAACGTACTACGGCGTAAAACTGTATGAGCGCAAGTCACTTATCATTTTTGATGAGGTGCAAATGTACCCGAAGGCAAGGGAATGTATCAAATACCTCGTTTCCGACGGAAGATACGATTATATTGAAACAGGCTCTCTCATCTCAATTAGAGAGAATGTCAAGGATATCGTCATTCCTTCGGAGGAACGTCACCTCAGTATGTATCCGCTGGATTTTGAGGAATTCTGCAATGCTTTGGGCGAGGAGCAGATATGTAGCTATATCCGCAAGTGCTTTGCCGATAAAACACCGCTTGAGACCGGACTTCACCATAAAGCGATGCTGCTGTTCAAGCAGTATATGCTTGTAGGCGGTATGCCGCAGAGCGTTATCGCTTTTCTTGAAAGCAGAAAGGACTTCGACAAAGCCGATATTGAGAAGCGTGATATTCTTGCTCTTTACCGCAGTGATATCATGAAGATAGACAGCAAATACAGGAGCAAAGTCCTCACTATATTCGATCAGATACCAGGTCTGCTCTCTCAGCACGAAAAGCGAGTGGTTTTCAATGATGTTTCAGCAGGAAGCAAGGCTGATCAATATGAGGAGACATTCTTCTGGCTGTCCGACTCGATGATTTCGAATGAGTGCTTTCTGTGCAACGATCCGAATGTTGGGCTTTCTGTAAACGAGAACAGAGCTTATGTAAAATGCTATCTCGGAGACACAGGACTGCTTGTAAGCCATGCCTTTGATGAGAACGAACTGCTTGAAGATGAGGTATACAAGCAGATACTCTGTGACAAGCTGAATATGAACGAGGGTATGCTTTATGAGAATGCTATTGCTCAGATGCTGACAGCAAATGGTCACAAGCTGTATTTCTATACGCAATACAATACCGAGAAGCACCGCAACGACATAGAGATAGATTTCCTGATATCCAACAACAGTAAGCTGAAGTACAAGATGTTCCCGATAGAGGTCAAGTCTGGAAAGAAGTATTCTATTGAATCACTTAAACGCTTCAAAGAGAAGTACAAGGCAAGAATAGGCGAATGCTATGTGATACACCCACGCAATCTCAGTTTCAAAGATGACATTGTATGCATACCGCCTTATATGACTATCTGTCTATAACAAAACAATTAACCGCCGTACAGAAACAACTCTGAACGGCGGTGTTTTTGTTATCCGATTTTGCCATCTCCTGACATTTCGGGAATTGGTATAAAAATCAAAATTTTATATACTGTAGGGCATCAAAAGTTGATATTGCCATTTTCTATTCTTTGCCTTATTATTTCAAGAATCGGTATTATGTAATCTTTCCGCTATATTACGCATGGCATTGCAGAGGCAAAGCAAAACAAAACTTGTTTATGACAGCACTGTAAATATCCTGATAAATGTATTATCCCATGGACTGCAGCGACCAAGTGAAAGAACCCAACTTTATCAAGTGTGAATTGCATCCAGAAGAATAAATTGTTGAAAAATGAGCAAACAAATCCATAAGGAAGCTGTCTGCTCTTGGCTTATGGCTATTCTGCGTTTTTGAGGAGGACATCGGAGAGAATCACGCAGCCGTACTCGTCCTTTTCCACTTCAATTTTCATGTAGTTGACGTTTGTCATATCGATCTCGCTTGTGTTAAAGCGTGCGGTTTTCTGGGTGATGCCTGGGGAGGTGTATTTCAAAGTCCAGTCCTGCGTTGCATCGTCATAGGCATAGACTTTCACACAGGAAACGGCATTCTGACCAAAGTCGCTGTAGGGGGCGATGTCAAGTGATACTGATTTGTATTTGCCGAAGAGCTGATATTCTTCATACAACGTGAAATCAGCATGACAATACCCTCCATCACACACAGTATAATTCGCTACATTCTCATAGTTATCGTTCATGATATTCTTAGGTGCTTCTGACTCCCACGAAAACTCTCCATTCAGTAAATCAACATTTTTTACAGATGTAACCCCCGAAGGATAACCGCTCTCATAGCCAGGAATACTCTGTAAAACAACGTCGGACAACATCACACATCCGTATTCATCTTTTCGTATTCTGATTTTCAAATAGGCAGCCCCGCTTACATCGATTTCTTGATTTGTGATACCGGATTTCTGAGTAATGACAGGCGAAACATAACGGAGTACGTTATCCGCATAAACCTGGACATATGAACCAGCGTCTGTTTTAAAATCCTCATAATGAGAAATGTTAAGGCTCAGCACATCGTACTGCTGATCAATTTTATACTCTGCATAGCCCCAAAAATCAGCGTGACAATAACCTCCATCATATATTGCATAATTACGCACTGATGAATAATCCGAACCGAACGGATCGGCAGGCGTACCGTCATTCCATGTAAAACCTCCATTGATCGGAGAGAGCGTATCCAGCGGAACGGTCTTGTAGCTGTCGATCTCCGTCTTTCGTGAAAGGAGTACTTCATTATCCGACACATTCTCCAGAGCTGTTTTCAGCAGCTCCTTTGCTTCATCAATTCGCATTTCCTGTACATACTGGTCCACCTGCTGTGAAACAATTGTCGCATATGCACTTTCACAAGTCGCAGCCTGTGTTGTCAGATCGTTATCTTCCCCAATCTCTGTAATCGCCTGTCGGATCGTCAGCAATGCATCCAGATAATTCCCCTGATTTCTCAGCTCATCGGCGACGGCAATCGCATCGACCTTGATCTGCGTATTACGTGCCGCAATATATTCCGCCAATTTCTTCTGCAGCTTTTCAGAGTCGGAATATGTTTTCAGCCAGGTCTGAAGCATGGAAATTGCTTCGTCATAGTCACCTGCCGCTGCCAGCTTCTCTGCTTGGGCAATTGTGGCAGCTATTTGTTTATCAATATCCTTACGGTTTTCAGTGGTCTGTGCTGTTTCCATTGTTTTGGTTTCGTCTGTTGTTGTGATTGTTGAGGGTATGTTGTCCTTCTGCTGAGTTTCATCATTCTTATTGCCCAGAATCTAAACAATCGCTACAATCGCAATCAAAACAGCAACGATAGCAACAGTAGAATTAACAACCACCTTACGATTACCCTTAAAATTGCTTTCATACATATGCACAGTACCCACTCCTTCTATTTTTGTTGTTTTTTTATGTTCAGCTTTTGATTCTGCCTTTGTAGGCTCAGTCGCCGATTTAGGAGGTGCCATAATATTCCCCGCCAACTCCTCCGCCACCCTCTGTGCAGTGGGTCTGTTATCAGGATACGTGTTCAGAGCCTCTGCCAGTACTGCATACACCTGACTTGTTTCTGCATACGCACGAGCAAACTGTCCCCTCTTGCTTCTTTCCTCAGGCAGAGCTGTCCCCAACAGTTCAAAGGCGATCACTGTCATAGAATACACGTCAGTTTTCTGTGTAAGGTTCAGTTTCCCGTATTTATCAATGGGAACACATTCATAGGGCGTTTCATCCGCCTGCTCCGGAGACTTATACTTGTCCGTATATCCCTTGCACGGTGCATACGGAATGAGAAACACATCCTGAAACGCTGATACATCATAATCAATGAATACAGGAACGACCGCATCCGCCCTCTTGACCAGAACGAGATTTGAAGGTTTCACATCTTCATGTATAATTCCGATACGATGTAGACGCTCCAACGACTCGAACAGCATCTTGACTTTCTGCTTTGGTTCGCTGATTGTCTTCTGATTATCCATAAAAGTACTGAGAGGTACTCCATACTCCATAACAAGCACGATTTTCTCCACTTTGTCCTGAATCTGTTCTAACCCATTTTTGATCAATGTTTCCGCCCCTTTACGTCCTTTCCGTGCAGTCTTGGCAATAACCAAGGGATTAACCGCATTGAGCAATTCTTCAGCTTCAAAAACAGAAAGAGGCTTTCCATTATAACCGATCAACTCACATTTGTACAGCTTAACCGAACACATCTCCGCACTTTTTGCATTGAGGTGCAGCATAATGTTCGCTTCAGTACACGCACTGAGCCACTCCGTATCCGTTTGCGGCTGATGTGTCTTGACAACCTCCATTCTGCCATTCCACTGAATCGCAATAGTGGGGTATTTGGTAGTAGAGTTTTCTTTTTCCAAATTCAGCACATCCGCACTTTGCACTTCCTTTTTCATTTCTTCATAGATAGACTCGAACACAGAAGCGTCCTCATTATTGATAAATTGCACAACTTTCGGCATAACATTCACTCCTCGGGTGACATTATTATGGTATTACCTATATTATAGCATAGAATTTCCCACTTGGCAAGGACTCATTTAAAAAATTCGGCAGCACGCCCACTTTTTTACTTTAAATCGATTTGCATAATTTTTCAATGATTTCCGTAAGTCTGAAACACAGATGCTGTATAATATAAATATCAATTACAAGGAGGTGCCCTTATGAAAAAGGTGCTCGTTAATATTTTTCTGGTCGGTATGGTGTTGTTCGTTTGGTGCTGGAGTGCAAACGGCGGTGTTTTTCCGACACTCACACATTTCTTGTCTTTCTCGGCGGACAAGATCACAAGCCTGCTTTCCATCTTGCTCCATGTAACCGAATGGGTTAGTGGATTGCTTACAGGATAATATAAATATTTAGGGGAAGCAATGTTTTTACAACACTTCTCCAGATAGACAAATCAGATATGGTATTATATATAGTATCAAAAACGGAGGTGTCCATCATGAAAAAAAAACATCGGATATTAGCTGTAGGAGCTAGTATCACAGTCTGTGCGGAGATTTTGGTTCTTCGCATTCTACTTGCTTCCTCCTACCTCACACAGGAGAAAGTATTCACGCCCTTTATGCTGGTATCTCTCGCATGGCTGGCTCTTGTGATTGCCGTATGGAAGATCACCAAGGGACAAACCTACGCCACTCTTCTCGCTACAACCGGAGCTGTACTCAGTACTGCCAACACCGCTATCATTCCGCTGCTGCATTACACTTCACTGGATGACAGTGATCCTGAAGGACTTGTGCTCGGACTTGCACAGCGCGTATCATGTATCAGCATCGGCGCACTCCTCCTAATTCCCGTTACATGGACAGGAATTTACTTTTTGGAATATTTGTATCGTTCGGAAAAGATACATCTGCACACGAAAGATGAACCGGAATGGATCAGATGCCGCCACAGAAGAAAACCGCACATTTCACCTCAGAATCTTCTCTGCATTACTGTTAATCTTGTCAGTATGCTGTTTGCAGGCGTGGTGCTACTGTTCTCTTCCGGTGGAACGACAAGCGTGGGCAATATCCAGATCGGTGTCATTCTCATTCTCCTTTGCATTGTGACAACGGCTCTGTGTCTCACAGATGAACATAAGATCCGCAAAATTCTGTATTTTCTTGTCACCTGCGCCATGCTTGGCGTGATGGTAATCCGATATGAAACAGGACTTCCGATCTTCTTCTATCTAGCGTTCGCACTATTCTATTTCACCCTGCACCCTCTTCCCAACCGCATGATTCAGCACGGAATTATGATCATATCCATCATTGGTGTCTGTATGGTTCTGATCTACCATACCTTTTCCGCAAAGCTACCAACAATTCCATTTCTAACCTCGCTGCTAAAGAAAATCGAAATCCGCGTATTCAACAGCGAAGACGTAGAACAAACCGCCTCTATGCTGCGAAATCTCAAAGCTGGCGGTTTCTGGGGCAGTCCGCAGTATGATGTCTATGTGTCCGAAGCAAGCACGGATTTCATTCTTGGTACAGCCGGACACTATTTCGGCATTGTATTTATCCTCGTTACTGCAGCATTGTTCTTCATCACTGCCTATAGTGGTGCAGTACAATTTACATCTTCCTCACACCGAAATATCAGCAGCTATATAAGCAAACTGGGGCATTCCATGCTGATCGTCAATATCGGCTACAATCTACTAATGGTGTGCGGATGCTCTCCAGTACTTGGCGTGCAGTGTGTTCTGCTCGGTAAGTCCATTATGCTAACAGCGGTATTTTCTGGCGTGCTGATGGGTATGGCACTATACCCAAGAGAATGGCTTATGCAAATAATTGAAAATTTGAAAGGAGCAAACGTTCATGCGTCATGCAAAACAGAAAACAATCACAATTCTGCTGATCCTGTGTATCGTATGCGGGCTATGTCTGCACCGTTCAGCCACTCTACTCAAAGCGGCAGAGATGGAGATACAGACTTCCGTCATTTCTCCGCTCGAAAGTCTCGTCGGTAGTGACGGACATTACGCCGCCGGCAATCAGTACGGAGCAATATACTCAATCGACAATGTGTTAATCGCTGATGAGTATACCCATGATGGAAAAACAAAATACTGTGCCGTAAAAGGATATTCCTCCATCATTGGCAGTGAGGGCAGTGGCGGTCTGATCTACTCACTCAGACAGACACTACTCTCCAATGCCAGTGACATCAATAAAACCGCACACCGTGGTAATTCTGTAGTTACGACACTAAATTCCAAAGGCATGAAGACAGCTAACAGCATTCTCTCCACTTTCGATGACGAATGTGAAGCAAGCATTACTCTCGTAATCCGTGACGGTGCGGTGCTTGTTGCAGCCGGCAATAACAGCTATTCACCGGAGGCATTCTTCTATCCGGCAAAATATGAAAATCTGTATGTGGATTTTACAGCATCCATGAATAGTGTCGGCAGCAGCATCAAGCCCGTTATGGACAGAATGTATCTGTTACACAATGACGAATTTGATAAAGATGACAAACTCGGAAACGAAGAGTTTATTGATTTCTCATTCATCAGACTGGATGACGGCTCTGTCATTCATAACCATGATTACTATGTTTCCGATTGTTACAACGGCATCACGGAGGAAGATTCCTCCCTATTCTGGAGACATTGTTCCTTAAGTGAGGCTCTGCAATGGAGTTCCAATGGTTACCATATCCTCCACGCCCAAAAGCTTGGTTTTACGAATGCCTACAGCTACCTCAATGATATGAGCGGCATCCAGCGTCCCATGACTACAGAGATTAATACACTCAATTCTGTCACATGCCATAAGGATCGTCTGCCATGGTTTTTCTTTGGACAAGACTTTGAATGCTCGCCCGTGCGCTTATGCCATCTGTTCAACCATATTATAGGTGGTATATTCACACAGCCTTTCTATGTGGCTCAGGTGATTCAGCCGGACGGAACGGTAATTTACGAAGCGAAATCCATCTCTCGTCCTGAATACAGAATAAAGATCAAAACGGAGGATGACATTCTGATTGAAGCAATGGCGGATACATTTGAGAGTTATGTAAATGAGCCAGTTAGCGCACGATATGATCGCAGAATCCTTGCAAAATCTGGTACTGCAGAGAATTATGTAAAATTGAAAAGGTAGAAATAGAATAACCTCCACACCATAAAAATGAAACCGCTATAAAATTCAAAAGTGCCGTGCAGCTCGTTACTGCACAGCACTTTCATTTTTTCACAACCTTACTATCTTCCTTGTTTTTTATCTTCTTATACACGGTCATTCTCATTGTAAGATATGATGCAATTCCGCCAATAATATTGGAAACAGGCTCTGCAGCAAATACTCCAATAACGCCTAACCCCAATCGTGGCAATAAAAGTGTAAGCGGAACTACAATTACAACTTTACGCAGCAGAGAAAAGAAAATAGCGTGTTTTGCATCTCCCACCGCCTGAAAAGTTGACTGTCCCGCAAACTGCAAAGACATAAACACGAAGCCGAAAAAGTAAATTTTCATAGCTTCAATTCCCTGCGACAACATCTGAACATCATCAGAAAAAATGCCGAACCAGAATTGCGGAAATAATATGACAAGCAGCCATGCAATCAACGTATACCCTGCACCTATAATTGTATTGAAGTTTATACCCGAACGTACTCTTTCATATTGCTTTGCACCGTAATTATAGCTGATTACAGGCTGAGCACCGTTTACAATTCCCATAACAGGAAGATTGAAAACCTCACGCACAGAGTTTGTTACGGTCATAATACCAACATAAATATCTCCGCCAAATACCTGCAAAGTTGAGTTGCAAACGACTTGAACAAGACAATTTGAACCGTGCATGATAAAATTTGAAGTGCCGATTTTAAAAATATTTCTTGTAATATCTTTTCTGATTCTGATACTTTTACGGCATAGACGGACAGATGCTTTATCGCTTATGAGGAATTTCAATACCCATATTGCAGAAACAAGCTGACTTATTACCGTTGCCAAAGCCGCCCCTGCAACTCCCATACCAAAACCAAAAATAAAAACAGGATCAAGTACGATGTTACAAACTGCACCAATTGCAACAGACAGCATACCTGTTTTTGAAAATCCCTGTGCGTTGATATATCCGTTCATACCTGTCGAAACCATTGAAAAAGCCGTTCCCATAAGGTAAATGTCAAGATATTCTTTGGCATAAATGTATGAATCCACGCTTGCACCAAAAGCAAAAAGAATAGGTTTAGCAAAAATATATCCAGTTACAGTTAATATTATGGAACTTACAAGCAGCAGTGCAAATGAATTACCGAGAATATTCTGTGCTGTTTTGTCATCGCCTGCACCACGTTTTATAGAAAACAACGGCACACCGCCGTTGCCGAATAGAGCCGCAAATGCCATAATTAGCGTAACAATAGGGAATGTCAGTCCCACTCCCGTCAAAGCCATACCGTCACCGCTGCCCATATGCCCAAGGTAAACACGGTCTACGACGTTATATAATAATTGAACCAGCTGTGCAATAGTCAAGGGTATTGCCTGTGCAACAATGGATTTCCATACCGGTCCGGTTGAAAAATCAGTTTTCGCAGTAGTTGTCTTTCTGATATTTATACACCCTTTCAAATCACAAAACCAAAACACGAGGAAAATCAAGCCGTGAGGGTGGTTTTAAGAGGTTTCTAATAGACATTATACACTTTATTTCTTCGATGTTAAAACATCTAAAAAGCTCATTATTTAACGAAGTTTATCACAATAGACTCAACAATATCTTCATCATTGAATGCTATATTCATAAATTGGCCTTTTGTCTGATAATCATTTGCTTCTTCCCGATTACCATAAATGTATACAACCAATTTTTTATCTATCAAATCTGCCTCTTTTATTTCGTCAGGCTCACCAAACTTTTTAAGAACATCTTCTTTGGTTGACACCAAAGGGGTAATACCAATAACATTTGAATCCGAATCGTTTAGTGCAATATTGTATAAAAGAGCCTTTTTACTTTTTTTATGTGCATTTTCGGCAATAGAACAGAGTATCACCCCACTTTTATCCGAAATTTCAACTTCATAGAATCCATCGCCGAATTCCTCATCGACAAATTCATAAGTAAGTCCATTATCCAGTTCAGAAAGTTTCTGTGGAACAATAAATTCATAACCTTTGATATTGATATTTTTTCGCACTTCTTCAATATCAAAAGTTCCGTCCACATGAACAACTTGTGAACTGCTGCTTTGTTCATCAGTTTTTCTCTCACACCCACAAACGCTGCCCATCAACATAACCGAACAAAGAAACAAACTAAGTATTTTTCTTTTCATTCAAATTCCCCTTTATAATATTTTGTAATTTCAGCAAATACCACTTTAGAGATGTCCTTTAATACATTATTATATTATAACAAACAATTGCAGTTTCGTCAACATTTTATCCGAATACAATTACAATTATACGCTAATTTATTTTGTTTTTTAACGATACCCTTTGTGCCGAGTATTTGACGGCAAGGTTTAGTTGGTGGAGCAATAACATTAAATTCATATACTGTTGTTTTAGAAATTGGTATAATGGCATAAGGGCATCTCTAAAAACCCGTTTGATTAAAGAAAAAACAGATAGGTGCGGCAGCTGCAAGGAAACCTTCCGAAGGCGTGCTACCGCACTCCGAGGGAGGTTGACGCAGCAGATGTCGTGCATAGCTGTTTTTTCTCAAAAGGGGTTTTTAGAGATGCCCATAAGATACTATGACCATTCACCGCAGCAATAGAGGATTTCGAATTCCTCTCCAAGTTCTTTGCAAAGCTGGTCGTATGCGAATTTTTTCTTTTTATTGAACATAATTGTATCTTCTTCAGTCCACCAAGGTGAATCTTCAGGAGCGTTATCCATATCCATCATAGTATCGTGATACGCTTGCAGATATTGAAGAAAGTCTTTAAGCTTTCGGGAAATCGGAAGTTTTTGTTCATCAACAGCATAACCGAATTTTTCTTTTGAAGCAGCATTATCTGACCAAAGGCAGGTGCCACCCCATTCAAACCAATATTTGAACACATATTTTGCCATACAGCACCTCATATTATACTAATTCACCCATTTTATTCGCAAGATACAGCGGCAAATTAACAAAGCTGTCATTAATTTCATATCCCAACTTTGACAACCGCACAGCTTTTTCAGGCTTATATTCCTTAATATAGTTTTTGAAACTTGCGGATGTTACACTCTCGCCGGCTTTGACTTCAATGGGAATAATGTTCATACCGTCCTGCACAACAAAGTCAATCTCATTTGTAGAGGTTGGGGCATAATACTTCGGCTCAGTATCATATATTGCTTTAATCTGCTGCAATACATAATTCTCTGTCAATGCCCCCTTGAACTGATAATCTGATTTCAGAAGGATTGCTTCGTTGCTGATTGCCGCCATTTGTTTCATCAGTCCCACATCGAACATGAACAGCTTGAAATGATTGAGCTGTTCATAAGCTTTCAGCGGATGTTCAGGCTTGCTGACATTATAAATACGCATAACCATGCCAGCCGACACAAGCCACTCAATTGCTTCTTCAAACTCTCTCGCCCTTGCACCCTCTCGTACACAGCCAAAAATAAATTTTTCGTTATCTTTTGAAAGCTGTGTCACAAGACTGCGGAACACCATAAGAATACGTCCGCTATTGACTTTTCCATTGTGCTTGGAGAAGTCATTTTCATAAAGTTCAATCAATTCCTGCTGAATCCGAGAGATTTCCGCTGGGTCTTTGTGAGTAATCCACGACTGCACACATTCAGGCATACCACCTATAATCAGGTAATAATTGTATGCGTCAAGCAGTCTGTGGTGGAAGATTTCCTCTATCTGCTGTCCCTTTTGGATAGCCGTATAGTAAGAATACAAGCCCTCGTCCAATGCGGCAAGAAATTCATCAAAAGTCATGGGACTGATATTCAGCAGATTCACCTTGCCGACAGGATAGGATTTCGGTTTTGCAAGCAATGTTCCAAGCAGACTTCCTGCCGAAATGATATGATATTCATTCGCTTTTTCACAAAAGTATTTCAAAGAATTAAGTGCTTCAGAACATTCCTGTACTTCATCAAAAATAATCAGATGCTTTTCGGGAAGAATCTTTTTTCCCTTTATCATTCCCAGCAGTTCAATAATTCGATGCGGATTCTTGTTTGTTTTAAAGACAGATTGCAGTTCATCCTCCTCATCAAAGTTAAAATAAAATGTATCATCATAATACAGCCTGCCGAATTCTTCCATAAGCCAGGTCTTGCCCACCTGTCTTGCACCTTTGAGTACAAGCGGCTTGCGGTCAGTACTGTTTTTCCAAGCTAAAAGCTGCTCAATTGCATTACGTTTCACATTATCACTCCCCTTTTAAATATATTATACCACTTTTTTGAGAGAAATACAAGTAGATTTTACACATTTTTTGAAATTTAAAAACTGTATTTTACACATTTTCTTTGTATCCACTTTTATCATAAGAGATTCCCATAGCAATATTGCTTACGCTCCACTAATACAAGGCACTCAGGTGGCTTTATGCGGTGTACTACTAATACCAATCCCTAAAACAACAGTAGACAAATCTAATGGCATAAATAATGAAACCGATACAAAATTCAAAAGTGCCATGCAGTTCGTTGCTGCACAGCACTTTTATTTTTTCATAATACATGGACTTTGTGGCAAATATACGCTTACTTTATATTGAATGCACGTTTAAGTTTCGCTTCCAGATCAGGTTCAAGCAAGCCATCATCCATCATCTGAATGCAAACAGTCTTTAACTCAGAAGGCATAGTTTTCAGCTCATCCACGGATAATCTATCAAGAATCTCCATAGTCTGCAACATACTGTCTAATTCGTCACTTTCACATATATAATTCATCTTATAAGCTATATCCTCAGCTTTAGCAACAGTATCAACCATTTTCAATTCAACGCCGCAATCCTTGCTGAATGACTGGAGCAGACTGTATGTACGGTCATCTGATACACAGATTGTCTTTGGAAGTCTTTTGTATTTCAGAAGTTCATCTGCAAAGCCATCAAGTATTTTTTGTGCATTTACATTGTAATCGCAAACACTCTCAACAGGCAGGATATAGTCATTTCTGCACTCTACAGCTATCAGCAATGCCGGGAAATACGGAGCATCAGTTGATTCTTCCTGACAAGCTTTCCTTATGTATATAACTTTACATTCCCACTTGTTAAGCTGCTTCAATGCTTTCAGTTTAGATACTTTTGACTTACTCAAAGAAGGTGCCGGAAGATTTTTTGCCGTTTTATTTGGAAGCTGCGTAGTCTGCCAGTCAAAACTGTCACCATTTGGAACAAGATACGGTATTTCAGAACTTTCGATAAATCCAAGCTTTTCAGCGGAAGTACCCTTTAATTTTTCAGATACAAATATAGCCGCTTCAAGTGCTTCTCTGAGAAGTTCGTATTCTTTCTTATCTTCAACATACCACGGCATATAGTAGGACTTCATACGGAGTATAGCGGGATAACTGTTAGCACCTCTTAAATTTACGCCATTACGTTTAGTGTATTCCTGAACAGAGTTAAGGTCAGCCAGTCGCAGACCGTCTTTATTGTTAAAGCAAATCTGCAAACATTCCTGAGATATCATACACTCAAAAAGAGCCTCATCATTATTGCTGTACTGCGGACCTAAAATATTATAGAAACTGGAAAATCCATTTTCGCCAATATACAAGGACATTCCGTAAAACTCACCGTTTCTGCCCATTACATTGCAATATCCAATCTCTCCGTTTGAAAGCTTCACCGCAAAAAAATCGGTATCATACAATTTATTCCACAGCTTGACCTTTTTGAAACGCAACGCCGTGTCATAAAGTTCATCAGGGACAGGAACAAGTGGTTTTTCAAGCTCCGATATTTCCTCATAATCGTCAAAATACTCGTCCTCGTCATCAAAGTATTCATCATCGTCGTAGTATTCGTCTTCTTCATCAAATACAGGATACTGCATTGGAGCTGCACCTTTTGTGCGGACTACCACAGGTTCTTTTGTATCCTCATCAAGAATATTCAATACTTTGCACTGAAAACGCCAATCGTCGCCAAAGTCGAAAACATACAGGAACTTCTTTCCAACTGCAAGTTTAATGAACTGGAGCTTATATGAATCTGTTGTTCGGAATCCATCTTCTTCTGCATAAGGGGAATAATAACAATCCATATCATCCCATGCTCTGTTGTTCATAAAGAAAGCGTGGAGGTGGTCGTTAGCAAAGTCAAAAGCGTCCAGTATGGCATCTGATAATTCTTCAAGAGTTGCCATACCTGATATTCTGATATGTCTATAACAGCCTGTGCCAAGAGATACACTTATTACATACGATTTATTTTTTATTTTTACTTTCATAATGATACCTACCATTCAAATTATTAAGGGCATTTCTAAAACCCAAACACGAGGGAAATCAAGCCGTGAGGGGAATTTTTAGAGGTTCCTAATAAACATTATACACCTTTTTGAATAAAAAAGCAATGGATTTATTGAAAACTTCCTTAATACTCCTTAAAATCAAGCGTAATTTGAACAGATTTTACATTTTTTGTTTCTTTATCATATTTTAATTCAATTCTTTCTGTTCCAGTCTTGCTAAGATAAAAATAGAAAACCTCATCTGATTTATAAGGTTTACCAAAAACTTTTTCAGCATCATCAAGAGAAGAACCTTCTCCTATGCCTTGTACGATCAAACTATCGGCATGTGAAATATCTGAACATTTTGTATCGTCCGTGTATTCTTCTGCGGTAATACCATCAAAAAATAAATAACACACCTTTGTTTCACTACCGTCATCATTAACCTTGACAACAGAACCATCACAGCATTTTTCTTCAAATAACGAATCATAAATATAATCCATTTCATAGCCTTTTCCGAGGTCGTTTACACAAAACGGAAAATCAATTTTCTTCCCCTCAAAGGTTATATCCTGCTTTACTTTCTCCCAATCAAATCCTTCTGATAGGTTTTCAGTAGTACCCACAGAGTCCGCTGTGGAATCAGGTTCCGAGTTGTTATCGACTCCGCATCCACACGCTGCCCCTGCCAGCATAACCGAACAAAGAAACAGACTAAGTATTTTTCTTTTCATTCAATCTCCCCTTTTTGTAATTTACTTGTATTTTAAGTTAACATTGTGTTATCACAACATCACTTTAATGCACTATATATTATAACAAACAATTGCAATTTCGTCAACATTTTATCCAAATACAATTACACATCATTTTATTTAAGGGCATGTTTATGTAAATACTCTTGTAATAAAAAAGTATTTATGATATAATTAATGAAACAATCTTAGGAGGAAACGAACATGAAAGAAATTCTCATTATTGACGATGACACGGATTTATCCTTTATTATATCAGAAATGCTGGAAAGCTACGGTTATTCCGTTACAACAGCCGTAAGCGGCGAGGAGGCTTTTGACCTGCTTTCAAAACACACATATCACCTTATTCTCCTTGACATAAATCTTCCCGATACAACGGGACTTGAATTATGCAGGGAGCTTCGCAGAGTATCGCAGATACCTGTTATTTTTGCAAGTGCAAGGACAAGTGAAAGTGACCGCATTACAGGCTTTGATATTGGCGGTGACGACTATCTGCCAAAACCCTACTCAATGAAAGAACTCCTCTCAAGAGTAAACGCTTTAATTCGGCGTACTTATGGATTTTCTGCACAGGAAAAAATCATCTCTTTCGGCAGTATCAGCGTAAATATTACTGCACGTTCTGTGACAAAAGATAACACACCGATTTCTCTTTCTTTGCGTGAATTCGATTTACTTGCATATCTCTGTGAGCATATGAACAATGCTGTTGCAAAAGAAAAACTTTTATCCGAAGTGTGGGGAGCATTTTCAGCAGTTGAGCCGTCAACGCTGACGGTACATATACGCTGGCTTCGTGAAAAACTGGAAGAAAACCCTGCACAGCCAAAATACATCAAGACTGTATACAAAGTCGGTTATATGCTGGAGGTAAAAGAATGAAACGATACCTTTTAACAGCCGCTATAGTATTTATTGCTTTGCTTGCCGTTATTACAGCCTGTCTTTGCAATTGGGCAGACAAGCCCTCTGAAATTGATTTCGGCAGCTATATTGTTGCGGCAAACGAAATTGAACAGCTTATTGCAAACGGCGATACGGCTGCAGCGGAAATCCGTGCAAATGAACTTAAAACTGCCTTATCTGAATATACTCCCGATGACAATAAAAGCACACCTTTTCTCTGGATAAATTTCGGTGTATGTGCAATTTTTATTTCTTCTGTTTTTATGTATATATGGTTTGCAATTCTCCGCCCATTTGAAAAGCTGGCAGCCTTTGCGGAGCGTATTGCAGGCGGAGATTTCGACCTGCCGCTTAATTATGAGCGTACAAATTATTTTGGTAAATTTACGTGGGCATTTGATTGTATGCGTCGTGAAATTTCCTCGGCACGTGCCTGCGAAAAGGAGGCAATCGAAAACAACAAAATTGTTATCGCTTCACTTTCCCATGATATAAAAACTCCCGTTTCATCAATTCGAGCCTATGCTGAGGGACTTGAAGCCGGTATGGACGCTACTCCCGAAAAGCGTGCAAAATATCTAAGCGTTATTATGCGTAAATGCGATGAAGTTGCGGCACTTACAAATGATATGCTCCTCCACTCGATTTCCGATCTTGATAAGCTGAAAATGAATCCCACGAAATTTGAGCTTTGCGGCTTTATTAAAGATATTGTGCCGGAAATTTCAGCACGGAATAATATCCGCCTTAATCTTCCCCCACAATTAATTGAAGTAAATGTTGACAGAAGCAGACTTACACAGGTTTTTGAAAATATCGTAAGCAATGCGGCAAAATATGCAAAAACTGATGTTGAAATTTCCGCTGTCAAAACAGAAAATGGTGTGGAAATCGTTTTCCGTGACTTCGGAAAGGGTATTCCCGATGAGGAAATTCCCTTTATTTTTGATAAATTCTATCGTGGCAGTCATACGGAAAAGGAAAACGGTGCAGGCTTAGGCTTGTACATCGTGAAATACGTTGTAACACAATCGGGAGGAAATGTCTATGCTGAAAATCTTCCTGACGGATTTCAGATAAGAATAAATTTTCCTTAGGGCATCTCTAAAAACCCGTTTGATTAAAGAAAAAACAGATAGGTATGACAGCTACAAGGAAACCTCCCGAAGGCGTGCTTTCGCACTCCGAGGGAGGTTGACGAAATAGATGTCGTGCATAGCTGTTTTTTCTCAAAACGGGTTTTTAGAGATGTCCCTTAATTACTTCTTAATAA
>JAZQFV010000017.1:0-4837 GCA_045539715.1 Ruminococcus sp.
AAACACTAAGCACTTGCTCCGGCAGGTGCTTTTTTCATGCCCTCACGAAGGAGGTGACCACATGGCAAACAGAATCAAAGGCATCACCGTCGAAATCAACGGCGATACCACCAAACTTTCCAAGGCTCTGGAAGGCGTCAACAAAAACATCCACACTACCCAGACGCAGCTGAAGGACGTGGAAAAGCTGCTGAAACTTGACCCGTCCAACACCGAACTGCTCTCCCAGAAGCACAAGCTGCTTGCAGATGCGGTCACTTCCACCAAAGAAAAGCTTGATACCCTCAAAACTGCCGCAGAACAGGCAAATACGGCACTTGCAAACGGTGACATCACGCAGGAACAGTATGACGCACTTCAGCGTCAAATCATCGAAACGGAGAACGAACTCCGCAATCTGCAAAATGAAGCAGAGAAAACAAATACCGCCTTTGCAAAGCTTGAGGCGGCAGGTGCAACCATGCAGAAGGTCGGTGATAAAATCTCCGGTGCGGGCGAAAAACTGCTGCCCGTGACCGCTGGTGTTGCCACCCTCGGCACGATTGCCGTAAAGACAGGTGCGGACTTTGATGCCGCTATGTCAAAGGTTGCCGCTGTATCCGGTGCCATTGGCGAGGAACTGGACGCTCTCCGTGAAAAAGCACGAGAAATGGGTGCAAAAACAAAATTCTCCGCATCCGAAGCCGCTGAAGCCATGAACTACATGGCGATGGCAGGCTGGAAAACGGAGGATATGCTGAATGGTATCGAGGGCATCATGAACCTTGCCGCCGCATCCGGTGAGGAGCTTGCTCTCACATCCGATATTGTCACTGACGCTCTGACCGCTTTCGGCTTAACTGCTGCCGACAGCGGTCATTTTGCTGATGTGCTGGCAGCGGCATCGTCCAATGCAAATACAAATGTTGCCATGATGGGTGAAACCTTCAAGTATGCCGCCCCTGTCGCAGGTGCACTTGGTTTCTCCTGTGAAGATACTGCACAGGCAATCGGACTTATGGCAAATGCAGGTATTAAGTCAACACAGGCGGGTACATCTTTACGTACAATT
Source organism: Ruminococcus sp. (assembly GCA_045539715.1). Lineage (GTDB taxonomy): Bacteria > Bacillota > Clostridia > Oscillospirales > Ruminococcaceae > Ruminococcus. Next base: position 1,052 of record JAZQFV010000017.1, read on the forward strand.
ATGACGGCACTTTCAGGTGAAGTGAAATTCTGCGGTGAAAATCTGGGAGATGTTGCAATACAGACCACCAATGCTGACGGCAGTATGCGAGAACTGACAGATATTCTTGCAGATTGCAGAGGTGCATTTTCCCAGCTTACTGAATCAGAACAGGCATCTGCTGCACAGGCTCTTGTAGGCAAAAATGCCATGTCGGGATTTCTTGCTTTGATGAACGCTGCACCTGCCGATATTGACAAGCTACAGGGTGCGATTTCTTCCTGTGACGGTACATCCCTTACCATGGCGGAAACCATGCAGGACAACCTCATGGGACAGCTGACAATTCTGAAATCACAACTTGAAGAACTGGCGATTTCCTTTTCGGACATTCTCATGCCGACTATCCGTTCCATCGTTTCCCATATTCAAGGATTGGTGGATAAGCTGAATCAGCTTGACCCTCAGACAAAAGAAACTATCGTCAAAATCGCCCTCATTGCGGCAGCATTGGGACCTCTGCTCATTGTTATCGGCAAAACAATTTCAGGTGTAGGAAGTATCATTTCTGTCGTATCAAAAGCCCCTGCCGCTATTGCCGCTGTCAAGGGCGGTGTTGCAGCTGTAACGGGTGCATTGGGTGTTTCCCTAGGTACGATTCTTGCCGTGGTTGCGGCAATTGCGGCTCTCGTGGCGGCATTTGTGCATCTGTGGAACACGAATGATGAGTTTAAGAACAACATCATCGGTATCTGGAATCAGATTAAGGAAACATTTTCAGGACTTGCGGACGGTATTGTTTCAAGAGTTAATGAACTTGGTTTTGATTTTGAAAACTTTTCTGAAATGCTGAAAGCCGCATGGGATGCTCTCTGTTCCGTGCTTGCTCCTGTATTTGAGGGAGCATTTAAATTAATTGCTGATGTTTTATCTGCTGTTTCCGGAGTTATTCTTGGAACTTTAGATATTTTTGTAGGATTATTCACAGGCGACTGGGAACAGATGTGGAACGGTGTCAAAGGCATTTTCATTTCCATCTGGAATATGCTGGTCTCCACATTCCAGAACATCCTCAACGTCATCAAAAATGTAGCAGATGTAGTACTTGGTTGGTTTGGTACAAGCTGGGAAGAAATATGGAACAATGTCAAAAACTTCTTTGTAGGCATCTGGACTTCGATTTCCACATTCTTCACAGGCATTGTGACGGGCATCCGTGATTTTTTTGTGAATACATGGACTACAATTTCAAATACTTTTACAAGCATTATCACAGGAATAAAAACAGTCATAACAAATGTATTTACATCTATTCAGACTTTTGTTACAACAGTATTTACTGCAATTTACAGTTTCTTCAGCAATATTTTCAATGCGATTTATACAGCTATTTCTACAAGGGTCAATAATGTCAAAAACGTAATTATGACCGTATGGAATACGATATATACAACTCTTCAGCCATTACTTGAATCATTCAGATATTTATTTGAAATCATTTTTCAAGCAATTAAGATGCTTATTGGTATGGCAATGGACTGGATTTCAGAAAAAATATCTGCTGTATGGAATGCTATTGTTGGATTTATCACGCCTATTCTGGAGGGTATCAAAACTACCTTTGAAACTATCTGGAATAATATTAAAACTGCCATTGACACGGTGCTGACAGCAATTTCAGAGGCAATAAATACAGTATGGACAGCGTTGACATCGTTCATCGGAGGTATTCTTGATGCTATCTACAACAAGGTTTCAACTGTATGGAGCAATATTTCAAGTGTGATTTCTTCTGTTTTGAATATAATTTCAAGTACTGTATCAAGCATCTGGAACGGCATAAAATCATCAATTTCAGATATACTTGAAACTATCAAAAGCAAAGTTTCAACTGCATGGAACAGTATATCTACAACTATTTCCAATTTGCTTGAAAAGATTAAAAACACCGTTTCAAGCATCTGGGAGAATATCAAGTCTGCTGTTTCGGAGAAGATTTCTGGGATTGTTGATACCGTAAAGGGCGGTTTCAATACTGCTGTGGACTTCGTGAAGGGGCTTGCTTCTGATGCATGGACTTGGGGTTCTGATATTATCAGCGGAATTATTGGCGGTATTAAGGGTATGATTGGCAAGCTGACAGACTGTGTGACTGGTGTTGCTGATACTATCCGTGAGTTTTTGCACTTCTCCGTTCCCGACAGAGGCCCTCTGACCGACTACGAAAGCTGGATGCCGGACTTTATGCGTGGGCTTGCGGACGGCATTAACAAGAGCAAGAAGTATGTGGAAAAGGCGGTTTCCGGTGTTGCCGAAACAATGAAACTGACAATGCAGTCGGATCTGAGCTATCGGCTTGATGGGGCGTCTGTCGCTGTTGTGAGCGGTACTGGCGGTGCGTCCGTAGTCAACAATTACTACAACAACGACAACAGCCGCACAGTGAATCAGACCAACAATAGTCCGAAAGCACTGTCACGGCTGGAGATTTATCGGTTGACAAGGAATGCATTAGGAGGATAGCACATGATACTGATTATCCTCAATACTATTCTGTACCATAGACCACGCTTCATCAATTGAACTACCTTGAAACAGATTGGTGTAAAAAATGTGACTTACATCATAAGCTGTTGTACCATTTAATTCGGCTTCATGACATATTGATTTATCTGAATATAAAAACGGGAGCTCATTAAGGTATTCAAATGTAAAGCAACAATTTAAGAATAGTAATTTAAAATGTCGATTCAGTTTTTCGATGTGATTGCGTAGCTTTTTATAAGTTACGCCATTATCTGAAAATTCAATTTTTGAAGCACTTGAGTGACCGGCAATATGAATATGTGTTATATTATACCTTTGTATTTGTTTTTCAAACATCTCAAAGCTACAACCGTGAATCGGAATAACCAAAAAAGCTTCATTGGGATTTTGATTAATTGTATCTTGTATGTTAGCCACCTCTTTATTAACTTTAACGTCGTCATTTTCTATATGTATTGTACTAATACACAAAATAATATTTATGGAAGCATCCTGTATTGATAGTGCTCTTTGGATTTTATGGTCATCAACTATCAGTCGTGATAAGTTGATATATGAAAGCAAAACTTTCTTCCATTTTTGTATTAATTTATCGAAGTCTCCCGTATTCCTCATGTCTATAAATTGTCGAACATTTTCAAATAGAGAGATACAATATGAGAGAAGAAGTCCTCGCATATTTTGAAACAGAGTTTTTCTTAAGCATGATATTGTATTTTTTATGTTATTGTTATTTAAATTATCTATTATTGCGATAATTGAGTTTAAATCCAAAATTGTATCTTCATATAAATGACATTCAAAAAAGTCAAAAATAGGCATTATTTTTTCTGTGAATATATTATCATTAAGCTTTTCTAAAAATTCTTCTCTTGTCAATTAAATTCCTCCCTATAACAATCAAAAATCATATTTTTATTATAGCACAATTCGACAAGAAAATACAAGGGGTGCAACTATGTTTTTTAAACTTATCATCGAAAATGCCAACGGCGACCGTATCGACATGACCACGACTGCCAATCAGTATATGACCTCAAAAATCTCCGGTCTGCACCCGCCGCCCGGAACGGTCAGCACTTCCAGTTATGCCGGCATGGATGGCAGTTACCTCAACAACGCTTTCATCGAGAAGCGTAACCTCGTCATCAGCTTTGAAATGCGTGGCGTGGGGCTGGAAAAACGCCGTCACGCTCTCTATCGTGTGGTGGAACCGTCCCGATATATCAAGGTTTTCTACAAGACTGCTGGCATTGACGT
>JAZQFV010000018.1:0-1578 GCA_045539715.1 Ruminococcus sp.
ATGGGCCACGCCTCCCTGAACGTTGAGGCTCCAGTGTGGACGGAACTCCAGGGTCTCGTCTGTCTTGCTCTGCTGAGCAGACGCAACGCCGCCCAACAGAAGCAGCGATGCGGCAATCATCGTCAGTCGTTTCATCTTTACTTAATTTTCAGTTAGTTGTTTATGGTTCAATTATTTCGCCGCGTGATAATTGAGGTGTCAGCATCAAATGACACGCCAAGAATCGACTTGACAAAACATTAGTAATGCACAAAGGTAATCAGTTTTTTTTAATTGACAATAAAAATCTTGAAAAAATCAGCTTCAAAGCAATATTATGCCAAGGTTAAACTTATTCCCAGCCGGCATACCATATTATATTAATATGCACGCCGTTCGTAATGACTTATGTCGAGCCGGAAATGATTTGCATTCATTTCACATACAAGCTCCGGTAGGTTTAGGGCAGCCTCCCTTTTGGCCATTATCTCTGCTCTGGAAATATCCGTCGGCATCAATGTCTGATTTCAAAAAGGACAAGGATGAATAATCCAGCACAAATATAATCAATAAATCCAAACTTTGACACATTTTATGGAATTTTTGATGTTGTATGTAAATAATATGCAAATCTCGTAAACACAACCATTATGTATAAATTCAATAAAGATGGCATTTCTGTCCTGATAGTAGTTGACAGAAGAAGAATGAAGAATAACGGACTGTATCCGGTAAAGATAGAGGTTGTCTACAGACGTGTCCAGAAATATTACCCTACTGGAAAGGATGTGTCTCTGGAGGAATGGGATAACCTGTGGAAATCACGAAGGATTTCAAAGAAATGTGCGAGTATCGAAAACAGTTTCCATCTTATCCGTGATGCGGTGGAAGAACTTGCGGAAAAAGGAAGATTTTCATTTCAGATGCTTGAAGTACGTCTGGGCAGAAGCAACGGTACTATCAATTCTATGATGGAACGGCGGATGAAGGCACTTATGAAACAAGGACGCGTAAATTCATATTACCGCTTCAGGAGTACATTGAATGCATTGGAAAAATATGCCGGAAAGAACATAAGGATAGATGCCGTCACTTCCAGCTGGCTCAGAAAATGTGAAGCACACTGGAGGAGCGAAGGTAAGAGCGACACCACCATCAATATATATATGAAAACGCTGCAGAGCATTTATAAATCAGCCATAGAGGAAGGACAGGTCAAGGAGACCTTTTACCCGTTCAGAAAGGGTGAATACAGAATCCCGCCCGGTCAGCCAAGAAAGCTTGCTTTGAGGAAAGAGCAGATAGAGGCCGTCAATAATTGGAAGGGCAAGGAAGACTTGGAGTATTGGAGAGATCTATGGATGTTCTCGTATTTATGTAATGGCATCAATTTCAGAGATTTGTTGTTCCTGCAATATAGAAACATCAGGGATGGAGAGATTGTATTCATCAGATCGAAGACCGAGAATACGCGCGGAAGGAAACAATTGATAAGAGCTTCGCTCACCTCGCATATGAAAATTATAATGCAGCGGATAGGAAACGGAGCGGATGGAGAGCCCGGGGAATATATTTTCAAGCACGCAAAAGGCAATGAGA
>JAZQFV010000019.1:0-19977 GCA_045539715.1 Ruminococcus sp.
CTGAATTTCTATGATAAACATTATTTGCTGTGTTGCCAAACCTTGCAATACATCAAGTATTACTGCGGTTTGTCGCCTTGCAAATAATATTTATCATGTACGAAATTCATCTCGTATTCCGGTTTTTAGAGAACCCCATAATCAAATATATTAAGAAAGGGAAATGGTTTTTATGTCACGTTCATTATACATTCCCGAGGGCTATAAATCGGCTCTTACGCTGAGAGAAACTCAGCACGCAATCAAATACATCAAAGATGTTTTTCAGCAGGCATTGTCCTTTGCTTTGACTCTTGACAGAGTATCTGCTCCCCTTATTGTTAAAAAGGGAAGCGGTATAAACGACGACCTCAACGGCGTTGAACGTAAGGTTGATTTCTCTATGAAAGAAATCGACGACGAGGGCGAAGTTGTGCAGTCCCTTGCTAAGTGGAAGCGTATGGCACTTTACCGCTACGGCTACAATGCAGGTGAGGGAATTTACACCGATATGAACGCAATCCGCCGTGATGACGACAGCGATAATATCCATTCGATTTTCGTTGACCAGTGGGACTGGGAAAAGGTTATCACCAAGGAGCAGAGAAATATCGACTATCTCAAAGAAACTGTAAAGGCAGTTGTAAAGGCAATTGCATTTACAAAGCGTAAGGTAGGTTTGCGTTATCCCGATATTGCAGGGGATTTCTGCGAAGAACCGTACTTTATAACAACTCAGGAGCTTGAAAACCGCTATCCCGACAAAGACCCCAAGGAGCGTGAACGCCTTATCACAAAGGAGCATAAAGTCGTGTTTCTTATGGCAATTGGCGGCAAGCTTGAAAGCGGTGAAAAGCATGGCGGCAGAGCTCCCGACTATGACGATTGGTCGCTGAATGGCGATATTCTCATCTGGAACAGCGTTCTTGATGATGCCCTTGAAATTTCCTCAATGGGTGTACGTGTTGACGCTGAAACTCTCAAAGCACAGCTTGCTGAATGCGGCGAGGAGGACAGAATGAAATATCAGTATCATCAGATGATAGCTGACGGTACACTTCCCCTTACAATCGGCGGCGGAATCGGTCAGTCAAGACTTTGTATGCTGCTTCTCAATAAGGCTCACATTGGCGAGGTGCAGTCCTCAATATGGTCTGAGGAAACAATCCGTATTTGCAGCGAAAACGGCATAACTTTGTTATAATCGGAGGGCAAAATGGATACAGCTTTAATTGTAATTGATATGCAGAATGACTATCTCTACGAAAAGAGAATGCCGAAATTTTCATATAATACGGCAGAACTTACAGCAAATGTAAATAAGCTGATACATCAATACAAGGACAATGGCTGTGACGTAATCTATATACGTCATATTATTCAGAATTTGCCTACAAATCGGCTTTTGTTCGGTTTTTCCATAGCAGGTACTGAGGGTGCGGAACTTTACAGCGGATTGGATATAGTATCGGATTACTGTTTTGATAAGCTTGTAGGCGATGCACTTACAAATAAAAAGCTTTTGGAGCATATTCAGAAAAAGGGAATAAAGCGGCTTCATTTATGCGGTCTTGACGAATTCGGCTGCGTTACATCAACTGCATTAGGTGCGGCAAAAAGAGGAATAACAGCTGAAATTATCCGCAACGGTACAGCAACTGTTTTCCCTGCGAAAAAGGCTGAAAAAGGAAAAATCCGTCTTGAAAAGGCAGGAATAAAATATATCTGAGAATGGTGAACTGAATGATAAAGGAACTAATGCACGATACGGTTTTTCTTGCCTGCAAATCCGCAGATGCAACGGCTGATGACAGAGAAATTGCGGAAAATCTTCTTGAAACGCTGAAAGCACACAAGGAAAGCTGTGTGGGTATGGCGGCGAATATGATAGGGGAGAGAAAGCGGATAATTGCCTTTGTAGATGAAAAGGAGAATTACACCGTTATGCTCAATCCTGTAATTTTGAAACAGGAAAAGCCCTATGATACGGAGGAATCCTGCTTATCCCTGCTTGGCGGTCCACGTCCCTGTAAGCGGTATAAGGCAATAAAAGTGCAGTATCAGACAGTTGATATGCAGACGAGAATTAAAAGCTATAAAGGCTTTACAGCACAGATAATACAGCACGAAATCGACCATTGCAATGGTGTGCTGATATAACATCAATCCCTAAAGGCAATGTCCGCAAATCTGATTTGCGGGTGTTGCCTTTTTATACCAATCCCTAAAATGTTAGTAGACAAAGATGATGAGCAGAAATTATGTATGTCAAGGCGAACGACGACATACATCATTTATGCCATTAGATTTGTCTACTGTTGTTTCAGGGATTGGTATTATTATTGACTTAAAGGGAAAAGTCTGCTATAATTAAAATGGAGAAATATAGTTTGGGAGGATTTTAAATGGAAGAAAATATTCAGGAAACTACGGCTGTTCCCGTGCAGGAAGTCATTCAGGAACACGTTGATAAAGCGTCGGGATTTTTCACGGGTGTTGTGGAATATTTCAAAGGTATTCTGCCGCAGCTGATAATTGCGGTAATTGTTCTCGTAATCGGCATTATTATGGCAAGAGTTTTAAGCCGAATTATAGGCAAGGGAATGAAAAAGTCAAATATGGATAATGCGGCACAATCGTTCCTCGTGTCTGTTATACGAATTGTTCTTTATACAGTCGTGGGAATTATGGTGCTGTCGGTCCTCAATGTCCCCATGTCCTCGATTATTACAATTCTCGGTGCGGCAGGACTTGCTGCCAGCCTTGCATTGCAGAATTGCCTTACAAATCTCTGCGGAGGCTTTATTCTGCTGTTTTCCAAGCCTTTTTCGGCAGGTGATACGGTGGAACTTGACGGCACGGTGGGAACTGTTGAGGCTATCGGTGTTCTTTACACGAAAATTTCAACCTTTGACGGAAAGACAATTCTTATTCCAAACGGAAATGTCACATCTGCAAGGCTTATAAATTACACGGAAACTCCCACAAGACGAGTTGATTTGACTTTTGACATAAGCTATAATGCGGATTATAACCTTGCACGTTCATTAATTTTGACTGCGGCAATGGAAAATCCGCTTATTCTTAAAAATCCTGAACCTGTAGTGCGTATGGCGGCTCACAAGGAAAGTGCAATTGCAATTGATGTCCGTGTGTGGGTGAAAAATGACGATTATTCCGAGGTGAAATTTACGCTGAATGAGGATGTGAAGCGAATTTTCGACAGAAGCGGAATTGAAATCCCATACAATCAGCTTGATGTTCATATTATTAACTGAGGTGGAAAATGGTAACAGATATAGCAATAATCGGCGGCGGAGCGTCTGGACTTACAGCCGCAATATCCGCCAAAGAAGCCAACAGGTCGGCAAAAGTGACCATTGTTGAGAAATTGCCAAGAACAGGCAAAAAAATTATTGCATCGGGAAACGGCAGATGCAATTTAAGCAATATGAAGCTTTCAGAGCGTAACTTTCACGGCTCTGTCAATGCCCTTGAAATTATCGGGAAAATGCCCGATTATACGTCGTTTTTCACGGATTATCTCGGTGTGCTGTGCGTTGGCGGAAGCGAGGGCAGAGAGGGTGGAATTTACCCTGCAAGCAATAGTTCAAATACCGTTGTCAACGCTATGCGTCTGAAACTGGAGGAACTTGGAATTGAGGAGATATGCGGCTGTGAAGTCAGCGGAATTATCCCTGAAAATGGCGGATTTACGCTGATTTGCGGCGATGATAATATCCGCTGTAAACGGCTTATTGTTGCCGCAGGAGGATATGCCGCACCGACTTTCGGAACTGACGGCGGAGTTATGCGAATTTTGAAGAATATGGGCTACAAAACCGCCAAAATCTGTCCTGCCGTTGCACCATTGCGGGTTAGTCCCGATATGCTTAAAGGCTTGAAGGGAATTCGAGTTAAAGGCGAAATATCAGCGATTTCCGGCGGTAAAACTCTCCGCACCGAAAGGGGCGAAATCCAGTTCAACGACAACAATATTTCGGGAATCTGCGTTTTCAATCTTGCCTATCTTTTCGCAGAATATGAGGGAAAATTGACGCTGAAAGCCGATTTACTCCCCGATATGCCGTGGAATTCCCTTAAATGCTATCTTGAAAATATCAGAAAAAGCCGTGGAAATCTTCCCATTGAGGAACTTCTGACGGGGATTTTCGTTAAAAATCTTGCTCTGTACATAGTGAAAAAATCTCTTGACAGACCCCTTACAGATAAGATTTCAGCTTTGAAAAATAACGAAATATCGGCAGTTATCAGCTGTATTAAGGCACTTGAATTTGAAGTCAGCGGCTGTTCACCGTGGCAGAATTCCCAGACAACCATGGGGGGAATTCACAGTTCATGCGTTGACGGAAATCTGCAATCAAAACTCCACAAGGGTATGTACCTTTGCGGCGAAATTCTCGATACGGCAGGTGACTGCGGCGGCTATAATCTGCAATGGGCGTGGTCGTCGGGTATGCTTGCAGGCGGAAACTGCGGTAAATCGCTGAAAGGAGCGAAAAAATGATTCGTGTGAATAATATAAAAGTTCCTCTCGGATTTGATTTTTCAAATCTGAAAGGGATTTGCACAGGACAGCTGAAAATTCCCGAAAAATCGCTGATTTCTGTTAAGCTTTCGAAAAAATCCGTAGATGCAAGACGAAAAAGCGATGTTCATTTTATAATTTCCCTCGACATCTCCGCAAAAGGAGAGCAGAAGATGTTGAAACAGCTGAAAAATGCAGTTCCCGTGGAGGAGTTTAACTATAAAATTCCAAGGGTAAATGCCGAAAAATCGCCTGTTATCGTTGGTTTCGGACCTGCGGGAATGTTTGCCGCACTTGTCCTTGCAATGGCAGGAGCAAAGCCCATTGTCCTTGAACGTGGGCAGGACGTTGACAGCCGTGTAAAATCTGTTGAAAACTTCCAGAACGGCGAAAAACTCAATCCAGAGTCAAATGTGCAGTTCGGCGAGGGCGGTGCAGGCACATTTTCCGACGGAAAACTGACTACGGGAATTAAGGATAAGCGAATTCAGACGGTTCTGAAATGGCTTGTGGAGTTCGGTGCACCCGATGAAATCCTTTACCTTGCAAAGCCTCACATTGGCACGGATAAGCTTCGTGACACGGTGAAAAATCTTCGAAAGCGTGTAATTGAGCTTGGAGGAGAGGTGCGGTTCGGAGCGAAATTTGACGGATATACTGCGGAAAATGGCTGTATTACGTCAGTTTCCTATTCCGATAGTCAAGGCAGCCATTCCATTGAAACGGACAATGTAATTCTTGCCACAGGCCATAGTGCGAGGGATATTTTTGAAATGCTCTATGAAAAAAATGTGGATATGTCACAGAAAAATTTTGCCGTGGGAGTTCGTATCGAGCATTTGCGAGAGGATATTGACAGGGCGATGTATGGCGATTTTGCAGGAAATCCTGCCCTGAAAGCCGCTGATTATAAGCTGGCGGTTCATCTGCCCAATGGCAGAGCCGTGTACACGTTTTGTATGTGTCCCGGCGGCGAGGTTGTGGCTGCATCTTCCGAGGAGGGGCGGCTGGCAGTTAACGGAATGAGCTGTTTTGCCCGAAATGCCGTGAATTCCAACAGCGCATTGCTGGTAAATGTAACCCCTGAAGATTTTGGCAGCGAGCATCCCCTTGCAGGTATGTATTTTCAGCGTGAAATTGAGGAAAAAGCCTTTATTGCAGGCGGCTCAGACTATTCCGCACCTGCTGTTCTTGTGGGAGATTTCCTTGAAAATCGGCTGTCTGCGGAGTTCGGCAAGGTTAAGCCCAGTTACCGCCCAAAGGTTAAATTTGCTATGCCAAGTGAATATCTCCCCGATTTTGTATGCAGTTCCCTTAAATCGGGAATTGTGGAAATGGGGCGAAAAATCAAGGGATTTGACAACGGGGACGCTGTTCTCACAGGTGTGGAGAGCAGAAGCAGTTCCCCTGTGCGTATAAATAGGAATGAGGCGCTTCAATCCCTGTCTGTAGGCGGATTATTCCCCTGCGGCGAGGGTGCAGGATACGCAGGCGGAATTATTTCTGCGGCAGTTGATGGTATGAAATGTGCCGAGGCTGTACTGGAACAAATATAAAAGGAGTGACGTTATGAAAATCAATGTTATCGGCGGCGAAATGGATAAAAGGGAAATTGATAAATATATTTCTTATGTGAAAGAAAAGCATTGCGGCAGGCAGATAAGAGAACTCGAAATCACCATAGACGGCGAATTTATCGGGCTTAAAGCAGTTTTTGCCGATACTGATTTTCAGCGTGCTTTTCGCTCAGCAGATTATCTTGTAAATGATATAAATAAAATGAATGACGCAAAGCAGAGTGAGTTCTACGAAAAAAAGCGTCATTCCGTTGAGGAGAACTGAAAATGACACTTACAAATATTGGAACGGTCAAGGAAATTCTTGGCAGGCACGGATTTAATTTTTCCAAGGGATTGGGGCAGAATTTCCTCATAAATCCCGATGTTTGCCCAAGAATTGCGGAAATGGGAAATGCCCGTGAGGGGTATGGAATACTGGAAATCGGCACGGGAATCGGGGTTCTCACAAAGGAGCTTGCTCTCCGTGCGGATAAGGTATCGGCGGTGGAAATTGACACTCGTCTTATGCCTGTTTTAGACGAAACCTTGAAAGAGTTTAATAATATAAAGATATACAATGAGGACGTAATGAAAGCCGATTTACAGCAGATTATCGCCGATGATTTTGCAGGTCTTAATGTGGCTGTATGTGCAAATCTGCCCTATTACATTACTTCCCCTGTGATTATGCTGTTGCTGGAGAGCCGTCTGCCCATTGATTCAATTACGGTTATGGTGCAGAAAGAGGCGGCACAGCGGCTTTGTGCCAAGGTTGGCAGCCGTGAATCGGGAGCAATCACCGTTGGAGTTAACTATTACGGCTCGGTGAAGCAGCTTTTCGGGGTATCACGTGGCAGCTTTATGCCCTCGCCAAATGTGGATTCTGCGGTAATTCGAATTGACATTGACAAGGAGCATCGCCTTACAGAGGAGGAGGAAAAATTCTTTTTCCGTATGGTCAAGGCAGGATTTTCACAGCGAAGAAAAACTCTTGCAAATTCTCTTTGCTCTATGCTGGGAATTGCTAAAAATGACGTATATTCGGCACTTTCGGGACTTGGAATATCCGAATCCGTCCGCATTGAAGCGCTGACCATGGAGCAGCTTATGGCACTTGCAAAGGAACTTATGAAGTATTAATACAAAAAACAACTCCCACGGGAAAATCCTGTGGGAGTTTAGTTTTGCCTATAAATTGGGATTTATCCTTCATAATTGTTACTTTGCCTAATAATTATTCCTCAGCAGGAAGTTCAACAGCAGCGTCAACAGCATTCTTGCGGACACTTTCAATGCCGTTAAGGCAGCTGGGCTTCTTTGTGTAGCCCTCGCTTACAGCGATAATCTGACCATTCTTAGCTTTAAGGCGGAATCTGAATTCGCCCTTCTTGTCAGTATAAACTTCAAACTTAGGGTTCTTCTCAACAGCAAAACCCTCAACAGTCTGGTCCTCAATATTAGCAATAGGAGCATTCTTTGAAACGCTTGCAATTCCGTTTTTGATGCTGTCCAGTCTGTTGTAAACCTCGCCGCCTGTTGCGATAACTTCGCCGTTACCTGCTTTAAGGCTGAATGTAAAACCTGTGTTTGTCTTTTTAATAATAAACTTTCCCATTTTTTTCAAAACCTTTCTGGTTATTTCCGTTATCCGGTAATTCAATTATACATTATTTTTCTTCAAATGTCAATATTATTTTGTAAATTTCGCCTTATTATCATAATGGGTTAACATAAATAAAAGGGTATCGGCTGAATAAACCGATACCCTTTTGGATTATGCTGATTTTACGGGAAGACTCTTGATTAATTTAGCGTCAAGCTGCTGAATTGCATATGCGTCAGCAACTGTGATACCGTCGCCGTTGTTGCAGCAGTCAGCGTTCTTCTTACCATTTTTTGAAATGGGGTACTTGTCGCTGTTGCTGAGTGACTGTAAAATTGCAGATGCATCGGCAATTGTTACTTTGCCGTCGCAGTTAGCGTCGCCCCAGAGAATATCGCCATCTTCTGTAGTATTGTTTTCCTCAGTAGGCTGTGTAGGCGCTACAGGCTTTGTTGTGCCGTCCTCAGGCTTTGTGCCGTCAGGCTCAACACCCCAGATAAGTTCATCATCTGCGTAAAGTGTGATAAGCTCTGTAATTGCAGCAGCATCGTTGTCATCTTCAAAGCTTACAAGCTCTGCATAGCTGTAGTCGTTTGTGGAATCCCATACTGTATCGAATGTTTCGGGGTGCATCTTGTTAAGCAGACCGAACTGATATACACGGCTGCCGTAGAAATCGCAGTTCTGCCATGAAATTTCGATGTAGTATGTACCCTTGTCGTCATACTTCACAGGCTCAGAGATGTGTGCCTGATTTTTGCCGTCTGTGAAGCTCTTTTCCTGGTCGTAGTCAATACGAGTTTCGATAAAGCTGATATCCTCGCCCTTTTCAAGCTGTTCGCCGATATTGAAGTAATATCTTGCTTTGAGGTTGCTCTCGAATTTAGGAGGATTTACTGTTCTGTTGTGAACAACAATTTTAATCTGAATACCTGCGTCAGTTTCCTGTGATTTACCGCCTGAAATGTAAAGACCTGTGGGGAGTGGATTGCCGTCAGCGTCTACCTGGTCATAGCCGATAGCGTTTGCAGACATATCGAAATCGGGTTTGAGGTAGTTATCCTTTTCATGCTCCTTGCCCTCTGCACCGTAGAAGTGGTAAAGTCCTGCAAGGTCGCCGCAGAAACCTGCGTTATAGTCGTCAGTAACTTCGTTGTAGATGTAGTCCTTTGTAATATCGCTGTGGAAGTCGTCGAGGTCAGGACCGCCAACGAGGGCACCCCAGAGAGTGTGAACCTGAACTACGGGGTCTTCCATGCTCTGTGTAGGTGAACAATGTGATGAACGGTGGTGAGGCTGTGAAGCGAAGTTTGTGCCGTATCCAACTTCATAAGCGTAACCCATGGGGTTGTTGCCGAGGATATATGCCATCTGTGCCTTTGCCCATTCAGCGAATGTCATATCGCCTGTTTCCTTTGCGTATACCATAGCCTGAAGTCCTGCTGCTGTGTTGTAACGTGCAGAACCGTAGCCTGATACAACTGCCCAGCCCTTAGGTGACTTAGCAATAAAGTCGCTGCTTGTTTCGCTGTCGGGGAGGTCGGGAATTTGATCGTATGTCATAGGAGTATTCCAGAGGTGGTCGTCCATACCGAAATACTTGTGAGTTCTTACAGGCTCATAACCCCAGTCAGAAGTATCTGTAGCCTTTGAAGTACCTGACCAGAATTCGAGGTTGTAGCGGAAGATATACCAGTCACGTGCTGTATTTGTTACAGGAGCAAGCTTAGCGAAAACTCCGCCCCATACAGTATCCCAGCAGTGTACCCAGATATTCTGCCAGCAGTTACCTGTATCTGTGATGATACGCTTCATATAACCTGTGTAAGGGTGAGCACCCATTTCGCCCTCGATAGTTTCATCAACAGCGATAATATCCATGATGTATTTGTCGTAAGCAGCCTGTTTCTGAGTTTCGTCCTCAGCAACGCTTGCATAGTAAAGCCATACAGCAGCCCATGCGAGTTCGTCATAGTCGTAGCTTGAAGTATAGAAACCGCCGTCATAACCAAGACTCTTTGCAGTTGGAACCATACCGGGTTCCCAGTCCTCGATGTGAGTAGCAACAGCAAATTCATAGAGTGCCTTTGCGTATTTCAGGTTCTTTGCTGCATATTCGGGGTCTGTATCCTTGAAGTTGAGGTAGTTTACAGCAAGTGAAGCTGCTGCACCTGCTGCCTGGTCGGAAGCGGGCATTTCTTTTGTTGCGAAATAAGCAGGACGCTTAACACCGCAAGAGGAGGAAGCAACGAATGTGCCGTCAACCTGCAATTCGGGAGGACACCAGTAGTTATGGTCGTTATTACCCTCACCAACCTGATAGCAGTAAGCAATAACTTCGTCCTTATCGTTCATATATGTGGCTTTCATAAAGTAATCGTTAGCCCAGCGGAGTTCGTCCTCAACGTGCTTGTCAAGTCCAAGGTCAGCATAGGAATCACGGAATTCGTAATATCCCCAGCCTACAGTTGAAGCGGAGTAGGAGAAAGGCAGACCGAATTTTACGTGGTCACCTGCATCGTGCCAGCCGCCTGTGAGGTCGAGAGTGCCGTTTCCGTCGGGGTCAAGGAATTCTCTGTTTTCCTCAATGAACTCATTTGTCATATTGACGCCCACATAGAGGTCTTCATCTTCACTTGCACCGCCGTCGCCTTCGCCGTCGTAGTTGCCAAGACCGTCGTCTTTACCGTCATCGGGGCCTGCATCGCCTACGTTTACTTTAGGCATTGGGTTCATTGGCTGAAGTGGAATTTCAGCATCTTTGATGTGGCAGTCGTCACGCCAAGTGTAATAGCCGTCCTCGCCTACTTCATCGCCGCACTTGTTTGCGTCATAGAAGCAGAGTGCCAGCTGGAGAGCTTCGGCATAGTTGTAGTAATTGTTGGGTTCATCGGGAGTAATAACAGCTGCATTTGCAGTTACGGCACTTCCCGACATGAGAACAGCTGCAGCTGAAACAGCGGCTGCTGAACGCCTGAGAAAATTTGATTTATTCATATTTTTTTCCTTTCTCGGAGTGAGGTACTCCGATTTTAATCTTTATAATTGATGTGGCAGCTAACGGGTGAATATTTAGTGCAGTCAAAAGAATTCAAGAGTTAGTTGGTACATCAATCTGATAAAGTCCCATGGACTTATCGTCTGAAAATAGGCATAAAAAAGGTCAGAAATCAACAGAAAAAGGTGTAACCTGAACTGTATACTTCTGACCTGATGTGCTGCGACATTAAAGGAGTCCTTTTTCCTTTAACTTTGTGAAAACAATGTTGTAACCGTCATTTCCGTCCTGTAAGGAACGGTTTACACGGCTGATTGTAGCTGTACTTGCCCCAGTTTCGGAAACGATGCTGTTATAGACTCTGTGTTCGTCAAGGAGTCTTGCAACGTGGAAACGCTGGGCAAAGGATTTAAGCTCAATAGTGGTACAAAGGTCAACAAAGAATTTGTAGCATTCGTCAACATTTTCGAGGGTAAGAATAGCCTCGAAAAGCTTATCCATATTTTCGGATCTCATTTTTTCATTCATGGTATAGTATCTCCAATCTGCATAAACGCAAAAGTCGTTACATATATTTTACCACATTAGAGCGAAAAAGTAAAGGGTTTTTAGAAATTTTTTCAGATTTTTTTAAAACTTGTGCAAAAGTCTAAAAGATTGCTATACCTATAGTATATCATAGCACAATTTCCTCAATTTGTAAAGAGAAAATGTACAATTTATATAAAATCGTGAGAATAGACAAAGAGGGAAATATTGCAAGCTAAAAATTGCTTAAATTAGATAAACTTTACTTAAAATTGCGTTAAATATTTCTTAAATATTGAACTTAAAACAAATGTGTAGAAAAAAGGAGAGCAAATGCTCTCCGAAGTGACCAGACCGATAAGCCGGGTTCTGTCGTGTGCAGCAATTTATCTACGCTTACAGTTGCCCGCAAGCTGGAGCCGTCATTACCTTGTATCCGCCGAGCAGACGTTAAGATACAAAGCACCAATAGACGTTGCATCGGATAGGGTTTACATGGCAGTACAGTCTCCTGCACTCCGGTGAGCTCTTACCTCACCTTTCCACCCTTACCGCAAAAGCGGCGGTATATCTCTGTTGCACTTGCCCTAAGGTCGCCCTCGGCTGCCGTTAGCAGCTACCCTGCTCTGTGATGCCCGGACTTTCCTCGTAAACTTTATCGTTTCCGCTGCTGCATAGTCTGCTCACTTTGGTATTATACCATTTTTTTTTGTATTTGTCAATGAAAATTCCGATTTTTGCTATTTTAATTTTCATCTTCATTTTTCACATCGTCAGACATATCATTTAAAACCTTATTTTCAAGATTTTTCAGATATTTCTGTAATCCGATATCTGAACGGATAGAACATACAAGGTATATAAAAAGATAAATGACAAAAGCAAATAAACCTATTGCAACAGCAAGCTGTAAAATATCGTTTATGGCTAATAAAACATCTTCCATATCATTATACCTCAGATAAGCCCGAAATGCTCCAATGCATTATAAATCCCGTCCTCTAAAAGGGGCGTGGTTATGTAGGAAACATAGGGGTAAATGGTTTCCGCACCGCCCATGGCGATACTGTTGGGAACTGCACGGAGCATAGGCAAATCGTTGGCACTATCCCCGATTGCGTAGGCATTTTCAAGGGGAATTCCAAGCTTTTTGAGGATAATTTCAATTGCCGTAGCCTTTGAAAATCCAAGGGGAACATTTTCGTAAAAGCCGTTTCCACGGTCGATTATATCAAAATATTTCCCGATTTCACGGCGAAAAAGTTCCATATCACAGTCGGGATTTTCCCATATAACGAACTTGTCAAAGATAAATTCAGCGTCTTCAACACGGCGGTCAACGGGAATATTCTCCTCCACAAAGGTAACGAGAAAATCCTCTAAATCCGCAGTTTTCGGGGAAAAATCATCGAAAAAGTAGCCGTCTTTATGCTCATATACGGGAGTTACCCCTGTAGTGCGGATAAATTCCGCTATTTTGCGGCAGAAATCCTGCGAAAGTGCGTTATACAGCAGAACTTCACCGTCCATTTCGATATATGTTCCGCAGCCGCAGATTATGCCGTCAAATCCGAGAGAACGCACCTTTTTATTGATGTTGAAAAGAGTTCGCCCTGAATTTATAAATGTGTAATGACCGTTTTCACGAGCCTTTGCAATGGCTTCAACGGTGCTTTCGGGAATTGTGATGCTGCCGTCCTCGGTTACGATTGTGCCGTCAATGTCGAAGAAAATTATTGATTTTTCGTTGATTTCGCTCATATAATTAATATTTTTCCTTTCCCTCTGCAAAAATATGCATCATTTCATTTGTAAGGCTTAAATCATCGGGCTGCCCCGTGATATTTTCACGCTTAATCCATGCGGCATTGCTGAGTTCCGCATTTTCAAGGGTAATGTCTGTATCTCCGTCTACATCGCAGAAATATCCAAGAAGAAGTCCTGCTGAAAATCCCCAGGGCTGTGATTTGTAATAGCGGATATTCTTGACTTTAAGCCCGACTTCTTCCATAGCCTCACGGCGGACGGTATCTTCGGGAGTTTCGCCGATTTCGATATATCCTGCTACAAGTGCGTCGCAGTTTACCCCACGGCTTCTGACATAGCGGGTTACAAGCAGCTTGTCGCCGTTGGTAATTCCCACGATTACAGCAGGGTTTATGCGAGGATATATGAGTTTTCCGCAGTCGGTGCAGAGCATTGCCCTTTCACCTGTGCAGGGAATAGTCTTTCCGCCGCATTCTCCGCAATATCGGCTTGAATTGTACCATTCGGAAAGGTGATATGCTGTGAAAAGTGCGAATATACTCGGACGGAGAGCATATCTTTCGTGGCGGAGCTGACGTATATTCACCATTGAAAAAGATTCATCAGCTGAGGAATAATCCCCAACGAGGAAATATTTCACATCTCCCACGGAAAAGAGATATTTCAAATCCGAGGGATTTTTCAGCTGTGAAATTGTGGGGAAAAGCTGCTGTGAATTCATATTGCAGAGAACTTTATTTCCTCTGAAATACATCAGCATACTGTCTTTATCGGGTTCTTTATCGGCAATATATCGGTTGTCAAATCCGAGGGGAGAAATATCCTGAATCATAAATTACACCTCTTATTTTTGGGCTGACATTTTCGTCATAACTCTGAATTCGTAAATTGTCATAGCGGCGGCAACGATACCCGAAAGGAAATCGCATATAGGCCCTGTATATAATATTCCGTCAATTCCCATAAATTTCGGGAGAATGAGCAGTACGGGAATAAAGAAAATAATCTGTCGTGTAAGTGAGAGGAAAACGCCCTTTACAGGTTTTCCGATTGATGTGAAGAATGTGGAGGAAATAGGCTGAATACAGTTGAGCCATGTGAAGAAAAGGAATGTTCTGAAAAATTTGCAGCCGAAGTCAAAATATGTATCCGTACCTGTTCCGAAAAGTTCCAGAATCTGCTTTGGGATAAGCTGGAAAAGGATAAATGCCACAACGGAAATTCCTCCGCCAATTGCAATTGCAAGGATATATGAGGATTTTACACGCTTGTAATTCTTTGCACCGTAGTTGAAACTCTGAATAGGCTGTGCACCCTGTGAAAGACCGATTACGATTGAGAATACAATCATATTGACTTTCATTACAATACCTGCAACGGCAAGTGGCTCTGTATCGCCGTAAATTGAAAGTCCGCCATAGTGCTTGAGGGAGTTGTTCAGTACAACCTGCACAAGGGCAATAGCAAGCTGATTGAAACAAGATGCCATACCGATTGCACAAATACGGGAAATTGTTTTAAGCTGGGGAACGAAATGTTTTGCGGTAAGCTTTACAGTTTTGAATTTGCGGATATAAAGGAGAACCATAACCGAAGATACAACCTGTCCGATTACTGTTGCAGCTGCCGCACCTTTCATTCCCCAGTCAAAGCCGAGAACGAATATTGCGTCAAGGACAATATTGACGATTGCACCTGTGAGGTTGAGGAGCATTGTCATTGTAGGGCTGCCGTCAGCACGGACGATATGACCGCCGCCTGTGGAAAAAATGAGGAACGGAAAGCCGATTGCCGATACAGCAACATAGTCCTTTGCATAGGGGAGAATATTTTCGGGAGAGCCGAAAAGTTTAAGCAGGGGAGTGAGGAAAATCAGGGTGATTGCTGAAATCACAACACCTATTCCTGCGAGGAATGTCAGAGCATTTCCTGCGAAATATGCGGCACGTTTTGAGTCGCCTTTGCCCATTGTGAGGTTGAAGCAGGAGGCGCCGCCGATACCTAACAGGAGTGCGGCGGCTATACATAATGTGGAGAATGGGAAAGCTATATTTGTAGCAGCATTTCCGTCAGTTCCCACACCTCTGCCGATAAAAAGCTGGTCAACAATATTATAAAGGGCGCTGACAAGCATACCGATAATACTTGGGATTGCGAAACTTGCCATAAGTTTAGGCACAGGGGCAGTTCCGAGGGGGTTGATTTTTTCATTTTCTTTCATTTTAAGACCTTCTTTCAATTAATACCTAAATATTATACACCTTATTTTATTTTTTTTCAAGAGTATATTGACTTTTATTTTTTATGAAGGTATAATATAATCAGTATCGCACATTGTGCGACAAAAAGGAGTTGTAATTATGGACGCTAATAAAAAGGCAATTATTGAAAAAAGAATAATGAAAACAGGTGAAAATCTCTGTAAAAATAATATGGAGTTCTACTATGCACCAACGGCAGCAGATGTTAAAGGAATTGTGGAAAATCTTCTCAATGAGGGCGATGTTATCACTCACGGCGGCACAGTTTCTATGGAGGAATGTGGTATAAGAACGCTTATTCAGTCGGATAAATATAACTATCTTGACCGTTCAAAGGTTGCTCCCGAAGAAGTTCCCGAACTTTACAGAAAGGCATTTTTTGCCGATGTGTACATTTCAAGCACAAATGCCGTAACTGAGGACGGCGTGCTTTATAACGTGGACGGCAACAGCAACAGAATTGCCGCTATTGCTTTCGGTCCGAAATCTGTTATCATAATCGCAGGCTATAACAAAATTGTAAGGGATTTAGATGAGGCTGAAATCCGTGTTAAAACAGAAGCCGCACCGCCTAACTGCGTGCGTCTTAACTGTAAAACTCCCTGTGCCGAAACAGGCGAGTGTATTTCTCTCGGCAAGGCTGACCACGAAATGGCTGACGGCTGCAAGGGTGACGGCAGAATTTGCTGCAATTACCTGATTTCCGCACAGCAAAGACATAAAAACCGCATTAAGGTTATTCTTGTAGGTGAAGAACTGGGTTATTAATTGTTATAGAGTGCTAACATTATATTGACATTCTTTTGTCAAAAGCCCTTGATTAAATTTTCAAAATGTAGTATAATATTATTGTATGTGGGACGGACAAGGGATAATTTCCCTGTTTGCCCCGATATTGCGTTGATAGCTTAAAGCTATCAATCGCTAAATTCCCGAAAGGAGTATTAAAAATGATTTATTCTCACGAAGTTGAAACAATGTGCCCTATCGCACAGGGCGTTGCTCACGGTGCAGCTCCTATCCCCGAAGAGGCTAAGTGGGTAAAGGCTAAGGAAATCAAGGACATTTCCGGCTTTACACACGGTATCGGTTGGTGCGCTCCTCAGCAGGGTACCTGCAAGCTCACACTCAATGTCAAGGAGGGCGTTATTCAGGAAGCTCTCGTTGAAACAATCGGTTGCTCAGGTATGACACATTCCGCTGCTATGGCATCTGAAATTCTCCCCGGCAGAACAATCCTTGAGGCTCTTAACACAGACCTCGTTTGTGATGCTATCAATACAGCTATGAGAGAGCTGTTCCTCCAGATCGTTTACGGTCGTTCACAGTCTGCTTTCTCTGAGGGCGGTCTTGTTGTAGGTGCAGGTCTTGAGGACCTTGGTAAGGGCCTACGTTCACAGGTTGGTACAATGTACGGTACACTCGCAAAGGGACCACGTTACCTCGAAATGACAGACGGTTATGTTACAGGTCTTGCTCTTAACGAGGAGAACGAAATCATCGGCTACAAGTTTGTTAACTTTGGTAAGATGATGGACTTCATCAAGGCTGGCGATGATGCTAATACTGCATTTGAGAAGGCTCAGGGACAGTACGGCAGAGTTGACGACGCTGTTAAGATCGTTGATCCCAGAAAAGAATAAGGAGGACTTGTACAATGGCTTTATTTGAATCATATGAGAGAAGAGAAAAGCAGATTCTCGATGTAATCAAGGCTTACGGCATTAACTCAATTGAGGAGTGTGCAGAAGTTTGTAAGGAAAAAGGTCTTGACATTTATAAGCTTATCGAAAGCATTCAGCCTATCTGCTTTGAGAACGCTAAGTGGGCTTACACAGTAGGCTGCGCTATCGCAATCAAGAAGGGCTGCACAAGAGCTGCTGACGCTGCTGCTGCAATCGGTGAGGGACTTCAGGCTTTCTGTATCCCCGGTTCAGTTGCTGACCAGCGTAAGGTTGGTCTTGGCCACGGTAACCTCGGTAAGATGCTTCTCGAAGAAGAAACAGAGTGTTTCGCATTCCTCGCAGGCCACGAGTCATTCGCTGCTGCTGAGGGTGCTATCGGTATTGCTGAAAAGGCAAACAAGGTACGTAAAAAGCCCCTCCGTGTAATTCTTAACGGTCTTGGTAAGGATGCTGCTCAGATTATCGCTCGTATCAACGGCTTCACATACGTTGAAACGGAGATGGATTACAGCACAGGCGAGGTTAAGGAAGTATTCCGCAAGGCATACTCTAACGGACTTCGTTCAAAGGTTAACTGCTACGGTGCAAACGACGTAACAGAGGGCGTTGCTATCATGTGGAAGGAGAATGTTGACGTTTCTATCACAGGTAACTCAACTAACCCCACACGTTTCCAGCACCCTGTTGCAGGAACATATAAGAAGGAGCGTACAGACGCTGGCAAGAAGTACTTCTCAGTAGCTTCAGGCGGCGGTACTGGCCGTACACTTCACCCCGATAACATGGCTGCAGGCCCTGCTTCTTACGGTATGACAGATACTCTCGGAAGAATGCACTCTGATGCTCAGTTTGCAGGTTCTTCTTCTGTACCTGCTCACGTTGAGATGATGGGACTTATCGGTGCAGGTAACAACCCAATGGTTGGTATGACTGTTGCTTGTGCAGTTGCTATCGAAGAGGCTATGAAGTAATTTCATAAGAATTTTCAGACACGGTGTCACTTAGGTGATGCCGTGTTTTTTATTGTTTTAAAGACTAATTTTTGACAAATATGTATAAAATGTAAATTTTCGGGATTGCTTTAATAAAAATCAGTAAACCTATTGAAAAATTATGTGCAATATGATATAATGAGAAGGGTAATATCCTTTTGCTAAGATTTACATGAGTAGATATGCTGCAAAGCTTTGAATTGCAAAAAATTATAAAGTTGGGAGTGAAAGTGTTGTCAGCAATGAACGATGAAAATATCAATAGAATTTATGCGGAACTGCTGAATTCCGTTGATTGCGGTGTGTTTGCCTACACC
This sequence comes from Ruminococcus sp., assembly GCA_045539715.1. Classification (GTDB taxonomy): domain Bacteria; phylum Bacillota; class Clostridia; order Oscillospirales; family Ruminococcaceae; genus Ruminococcus. The sequence continues at coordinate 18,239 of JAZQFV010000019.1, forward strand.
GTGCCACAGTATGAGGTTTTTAATATTAACAAAGAAGCATGCAATATTTTTGAATTTGAAAATGAAGATACAATGCAGGCTTTTACTAAATTTTATAACGATATGATACACCCCGAGGACAGAACACGAATTCTCAACGATAATTCAAATCTGGAGCAGAATGGCGGAGAGGTTACTCATAAGTACCGAATAATAGGCAAAAATGGCATAAAATACGTGAAGTCCGTTTCAAAAATGATTGTTTCGGAAAACGGACAGAAGTATATTCTGGTGTCGGTTACTGACACAACACGTCTTGTTCAGCTGAAAAAACTTCTCAACAGAGAGCGTGCAAGCTGCCGTGAAGCCTTGATAAAAAATTGCGAATATGGATTTTTCTTTGACCTTACCGAGGGTATTGTTGATGAAGAATTTGTGACAGAAAACGAGCTTGGACTTGCGGAAATGCTTGGAATTGAGCCGCCTGTTAGATTTGATGAGTTGGCTCTCACATATTTGCAGAAGGTAAATCCTGTTTTTCTTGAAAAAGGAATGGAGAAGTATTTTACCGTAAAAGGGCTGACGGATGCCTATGAAAAGGGTATGAGCTGTGTCAACACGGAGTATTATATTCCGTTGACAGATAAGTATATCCAAACAAATGCAATTATCTCCAAAGATGATGAAAATGACCATTTACAGGCATATATCATTGCTTACGATATTTCCGAAACAAGAAAGAAAGAGCGAGAAGTCAACAGACAGCTTGTAACGCAGAATATGCAACTCTTGTCTATAACTGACGAATTAACGGAACAGCTTGCCACAGGAATTTTGGCATATACATTGCCTGAGAGAAACATTCTGGTGTTTAATCAGGAGGCGAAAAATATGTTTGGAGTTCCTGAATTAAAGAGCGGAGTATTGAATTTTGACGTTACTCACCGAATTGTCCAAGAGGATAAAAAGGCGGTCAGCCTTGCTGTGCGGAAACTTCAGAAGCCCGGTGACAGCGTGGAGTATACTTTCCACAATCTGAACAAGGACGGCACCATTGCAGCGTTGAAATGCAGAACGAGATTGCTTAGCTTTTCGGACGGCGGACTGTATATTCTCAGCTCAATTGCTGACATAACCGAACAGGAAAATTTTGAAAAACGCCTTTGCGAGGAACGTCAGAACTACAAAACTGCCCTTGCAATCGGAAGTTTTGCGTTCTTCAATATCGACCTTACCGAGGGAAAAATAAAAGAGCCTATTATTGCGAAAAATGGGGAAAATCTGACTGAGGAGTTCGGAGTTCAGCTGCCTGTTTATTACGACGATTTTGCAAGAATTATGTTTGGCGAAAACAGAATTACTGCGGATTCTGATAAAATAAAAATTTTGCGTAGCAGAAAACGTCTGATTTCTGCTTATAAAGATGGAACTTCTGTAATCGACCTTGATTATGATGTTTCGGATAAAAAAATGAGTATTCATCTTATGCTGATGTTTTATAAAATAGACAACAACGTAAATGCGACGTTTATTTTTTATGATAGAAATAATTGATTTTATGGCTTGAAAACTTGAATTTTGCTGTCGGATTTTTGGAATTTTGGGTTTTGGTGATGATTTGATGTAATTTTACACAAAAAGTGATGGAAAAATTGAGTAAAGTTTGAGTTGACAAGCTTGAAAAAGTGTGATATAATAAATACTGTCGTCAGGGAACGACAGCGGAAACTTAAAAATCGCATAGATGAGATGAGAGAGTG
>JAZQFV010000020.1:0-26735 GCA_045539715.1 Ruminococcus sp.
AGCGCCCTTTGTCATATCTTCTACAGTTTCTTCAAATCGACTTATACCGTGATTAAGAACCTTGTCAACATCTGAATCAATGATGTATGAATTGTATTTCCCGTCAACTTTCATTGTTACGTCAGTACACTTTACAAAAAGTGCTTTGAATATTGCAGGTGAGGAATCTAAACTGTAATCCTGATTTTCATAATCCTCAATGACCTCGTTGTGTAATTTTTCGATCTCCTGTACTTTTTTTGTGAAATCGAAGGCACCTGATGTTGCGGAAGAATTAATATTCAGCGTCTGGAATGGCGATATTATTGCCGAAATAGTGAATGTGAGTGTTGATAGTGTGCTAATGATAAATTTTTTGCCCTTCATGATTAAAAACCCCCAAGTTTTAAAAATATATATACATATGTATATGCTAAGATTATAGCATAAAGATATACGAGTTTCAATTAGTCTTATACGATATTAATAAAAATTTAATAATATTCATAAGCTGAAACAAAAAAATTCCGCACAGACTTAAAAAATTGTGCGGAATAGTTATAATATTTATTTTCAGAAAAAGTTATATAATACCTGCATCAATCTGCATAATAGTGATAGCGTCGTCAACTGTTATTCCATTGCCTGTATCGGCAATATCTGCATTTACAGCACCCTGCTCGGATAAGCTGTATTTGTCGGAATTTGCTAAACATTGTAAAATCGCTGCTGCATCGGCAATTGAAACAACTCCGTCACAGTTTGCATCACCGTACAGTATATCATTTTTCGTGGGCGGCTCTGTAGTTGGCGGTGCCGTGGGTTCAGTAGTCGGATTTGTTGTGGGTTCTGTGGGAGTTTCCGAAGATTCGGCAGTATAAACCGTTTCATACATAAGTCTTGCCCATTCCTCACGCATTGCCGCATAACCTGTATCAGAGGGGTGAACTCCGTCACCGCTTAAATAATCGGGGGAGGACAGGAGGAATTCCCCGAAATCAGGACCTTTCACCAGTTTATCGCCGTATTCCTCGTAAAGCTTGTCAATTACCGCATTGTAAAGAGGTACGTTATCCTTGACATCTTTATTTGTAGATGCAGGGATTTTCGGAAGAACAGGGATTTTTCCTGCGGAAAGAATAGCGTCAATCATATATTTTGTGTTGTTGCAGTATTCTTCGGTTGCATTGGGATTTCCCCAGCAATCGTTAGTTCCGTAGGCGAGGCTGACATATTTTGCGTGGGAAACTGACAGCCAGCGGTCAATATTCTCCTTGCCGTCAATGCTGCGAATACCGCCGATTCCGCCATTTTCCTGCACAGGGAAATAGCGGCTGTCGAGTTGGTTGATATGAGTTGCAAAGCCTGTGCCGTAGCAGTTATTCATTCCGCCTGCGGTTATGGAATCGCCTAAAAACAGCCAGCTGTCGGATACTCCGCCGCTTACGTTGTGAACGTCAAAATTAATGCTTGCCTGCTTGCCGCTTTCGTCATCGGCTTTCTCAATATTCAGCCTAATCCAGTTATAGCCTGCCATATCCACAAGATGCTGACGGGAACTTAAAGTATTCCCCTCCACAGTTTCAACAACTTCCCAGCCATTTTCGGGATATGCACCGCCCTCTGCGGAATTCACCTCGATTGTGTAGTCGGAAGGCTCCATATTTCGGCTTTTGTAGCTGCCTATATAGTCGTAGGAACTTGTGTTGTACCACACCGCAAGCACCTGTTTACGTTCATCTGTGGGAACTGCTGACAGGTCATAGGCGATATAGTCGGGAGTTGTGAGAAAGCAGAACGAGAAGTAATGCTCGTCATTTGCCGCTGTAGGTTGGCTTGCTTTTCCTGAATATACAGGGCAATTCCGACTTATAACGGGGTTGGGTTCAACCTTTGCGTAGGCTGAGAAACTGCTCAGAGTCAAGGCTGTGGCAGTAATTGCTGTAACTGCGGAAAGCAGTTTTTTTGAATTTTTCATATACATTCCTCCAATTGGTTTAATTAACTTATCCCTTAAATTCACGTTATCGTTAACTTAATTATATCACGGTAAATCTATTAAGTCAAGCATTTTGTGTGAATTAGTTAATCAGTATTTTTTAGCTGTTAGCCATTAGCCATTAGCCGTTAGCCATTAGCCATTAGCCATTAGCCGTTAGCCATTAGCCGTTAGCTGTTAGCCATTAGCCATTAGCCGTTAGCTGTTAGCCATTAGCCATTAGCCGTTAGCTGTTAGCCATTAGCCGTTAGCCGTTAGCCGTTAGCCTTGAAGTTGCAAGCGTATAATATATTTTCCACATCTTATTGACAAAACCATAATAAAAGAGTATAATAATTGTAATAATTCAGTTTACTGAAAATATTCGGAGGATTATATGGATATTATAATAGTAGGCGGCGGAAAAGTCGGCAGTTCTCTTGCACAGATATTATGCGATGAGCATAATATTACCGTCATAGACCTTGACGAAAACCGCATACAGACTATCATAAATGAATCAGAAGTTAAAGGAATTGTTGGAAACTGCCTGCAAACCGCAGTTTTAGATGAAGCTGGTGTGGATAAGTGCAATATTTTCATTGCCCTTACCGATTCCGACGAGGTGAATATTCTCTCCTGCCTTATCGCTAAGAAGATGAACGCCCGTCATTGTATCGCAAGAGTTCGCAATCCCGAATTTGACAAACAGCTTGTATTTATGCGCGAGGAACTGGGAATCAGTATGATGATAAACCCGGATTTCATCGCTGCAAATGAAATTGCCAAGGTTATCCGTTACCCCGACGCAATCAATATTGAAACTTTTGCAAAGGGTAAGGTTGACCTTACGGAAATCCGCATTACAAAGGGAAGTATTCTCGAAAATATCGCTCTTTCACAGCTTACAAAGCGGCTTGGACTTGATATTCTCATCTGTGCCGTTCAGCGTGGCGAAGAACTGATAATCCCCAACGGTAATTTTGTTCTTCATTCGGGGGATAAAATTCACGTGACGGCTTCCCACAGCAATATGATAAAATTCTTTAAGAGTATCAGTTCCGCATACCGTGAAAAGCGTGTAAAATCCGCTGTTCTCATTGGCGGTGGCAGAACAGGTTACCACCTTGCACAGCATCTCCGTGAAACAGGCGTTAAGGTGAAGATTATTGAAGTTGACGAAAAACGCTGTCTTGAATTAAGCGAAAGACTTGATAAGGTGAACATTATCTGCGGTGACGGTACAAATCCCGATATTATCCGTGAGGAACGTGTTTATGACGCTGATGCCGTTATATCCCTTACAGGAATTGACGAGGAAAATATCCTTATGTCACTCCTTGCCAAGAATAACGGCGTTGAAAAGGTTGTAACAAAGGTAAACCGCATGAATCTTATGCAGCTTTCCGAAACTCTCAACCTTGACAGCATTATTTCAACAAAGTCAAATACAGTAAATCAGATTCTCCAGTATGTCCGTGCAAAGCAGAATTCATCAGGCAACAATGTCACAACCCTCTACCGCCTTGTAAATGACAGGCTGGAGGCTATTGAGTTTGTATGCCGTGAGAGTAAAAGCTATGTGGGAATTCCTCTTAAAGAGCTGAAACTCCGTGAGGGAATTCTCATAGCAAGCATTGCAAGAGGAAATCAGATGATTATTCCTCGTGGTGATGACTGCATTATGGTAAACGACAGCGTTGTTGTTGTTACCACAAACAGCGGATTTGAAGACCTCAAAGAGATTTTTGACTAAGCGAGGGCAGAGAATTCTATGAATTACAGAATGATAATTTATATAATGGGGCAGATTTTGCGGATTGTCGGTCTGTGTATGCTGCTTCCCATTTTAGTGGGATTTTATTATGGCGAAAGTCACGTTATTTCAACTTTTGGAATTCCTGCACTTATTACCCTTGTAATATCCTTTGCTTTTACGGTGAAAAAGCCGAAAAATCGCTCTGTTTACTCTATGGAGGGATTTATCAGCGTTGCCGCCTCGTGGATTGGTATGTCGGCAATTGGTGCACTGCCTTTCGTAATATCGGGAGAAATTCCCCATTACGTTGATGCACTGTTTGAAACGGTTTCGGGATTTACTACCACGGGTTCAACCATTATGACCGATGTGGAAAGTATGTCACGCTCCTGTATGTTCTGGCGAGCCTTTACCCATTGGCTGGGCGGTATGGGAGTTCTGATGTTTGTGCTGGCGGTTATGAACAGCAACGATGTCCGAACAATGCATATGATGAGGGCGGAATGTGCAGGCCCTAATGTAGGGCGGCTTGTTTCAAAATCAAGCTTTTCCGCACGTATCCTCTATGTTATATATATAGCCCTTACAGCTCTGGAAATCCTCGTTCTCGTTATCCTGAAAATGCCCCTGTATGACGCTGTTATCCACGCATTTTCATCGGCGGGAACAGGCGGATTTTCTCTTTGGAATGACAGTATAGCCCACTATAACAGCCCTGCCATTGAAATTGCGGTTGCAATATTCATTCTTCTTTTCGGTGTGAATTTCAATTTGTATTACTTCTTGGTATTGAAGAAATTTTCACTTGTATTCAAGAATGAGGAACTCCGCACATATCTGGGAATTATCGCTGCTGCCACAATTGTAATCGGTGTAAGTATTCTCGGAAATTACGACTCCGCAGGGGAGGCATTCAGAAAGTCATTCTTTATGGTAAGTTCCACCATTACTTCCACGGGATTTGCTACGGCAGATACGGGAGAATGGGGCAATTTCCCACAGACGCTTATGCTTCTGCTGATGTTTGTGGGTGCTTGTGCAGGCTCAACAGGCGGCGGTATGAAGGTTTCACGAATACTTATTATAGTTAAGACGGGTATCCGTGAACTGAAATACATCGTAAGTCCCCGTGCGGTAGCTACGGTAAAGCTTGACGGAAAGCCTGTTGAAAAGGACGTTATCCGTGGAGCGAGCAATTATTTCATACTTTTTATGATAATTTACGCATTTTCTGTGCTTATGCTTTCTTTTGATACTTTTGCAATTGAGGAAAATATTTCAGCAGTTACAACTTGTATGAACAATATCGGCTTTGGTGTCGGAAAGCTTGACACATCGGGAAATTTCAGCGGTTTCAGCGCGTTTTCAAAGCTTGTACTTTGCTTTGATATGCTTATCGGACGACTTGAAATCTATCCTCTTATACTTCTTTTCGGTATAAAGAGAAAATATTGATTTTAAAAAGCTATTAGATTTTTGGACGGTGGAATTTTTTCTGCCGTCTTTTTGTTTTAGAGCCGTTATTATTTTTTTGAAACGGTGAATTAATTCTTAATTCTTAATTCTGAATTCTTAATTAATAAAAATGTGGCAGGGGAGTAAAGTTAAAACAAAAAAATATATGTCAATTGCGAAAAAAATCGCAGAAAATAATAAAATTAAAATTTTAACATCACAAATTCTACTTTTATTTACTATTTGTGATATTCCTGTAAAATTATACCGTTATTAATCGAATTGAGTCGCTTTAATGTAATAAAATCAACGTAATACTGCCCTTTGGGAGAATTGTTTTAAAATATAGCGAATTAAATTAATCTTAACCGAGAAATTAATAATACCCAATGTATATATTAAATGAAAATTTTTATTAACTTTCTATAAATATTTTTGAATTTACTATTAAAAGCAATATAGTGCGAAAATGGAGCAATAATATCCCTTGAATGTGAACGGCCTTTGGAATATAATAAACATAACAAAGGAGAAACATTGCCGAAAAACAGGCAAATTTTCCTTTGCTGACAAAGATGCATTTTATGTGTCCTGTGAACACGGTTCAGCAGCATTTTAAGCCGTCGGTTTAAAACTCCGCCGACAAACTATGCAATGATTATTTTAGAATTGCACAAACCGCCCTTGTTAAACATTAATGCCTATAATATGTTTAATCGTCCAATAAGAGGGCGGACTCGTTGAATTGATTTTCATTCAAAGTACAAGGCTATGCTGCATGGGGATTCCCCGACCGACGATTTCTGCATATTGAGGGTGTGCAGAGGTCTTTGGATTAAGCGATTTTCAATGGCAATTAGAGAGGGTGCTGTTGAAGAATCGCTTTTTCTGTTTTTATGGCATTTTTCTTCGGGAAATGCCGCTTTTTCATAAGTATTGGCTTTTTGTACAAAATATCATTGGAAATTATTGTTAATTTCTGAGTTTTACCGAATAGTATTTTTTGGCGGATTGTGATATAATAGGTATGATAGGACAAACTATGACTGTCCTGCACTAAGATTATATTGGAGGTAATACCAATGGCAAAACAGTATTGTTATTTATTCTCCGAGGGTAACGCAGATATGCGTGAAATTCTCGGCGGTAAGGGTGCAAACCTTGCAGAGATGACAAACATGGGACTTCCTGTTCCACAGGGCTTCACAATCTCTACAGAGGCTTGTACAGCTTACTACGACGACGGTCGCAAGATCAACGACGAAATTATGGCTCAGATTAACGAGTATATCGTTAAGATGGAAGAGGTTACAGGTAAGAAGTTCGGCGATAAGGAGAATCCTCTCCTCGTTTCTGTTCGTTCAGGTGCAAGAGCTTCTATGCCCGGTATGATGGACACTATCCTCAACCTCGGTCTTAATGAAGACGTTGTAAATTATATGGCAGAGGCTTCCAATAACCCAAGATGGGCTTGGGACTGCTACAGAAGATTTATCCAGATGTACTCCGACGTTGTTATGGAAGTTGGTAAGAAGTACTTTGAAGAGCTTATCGACGAAATGAAGGAGAAGAAGGGTGTTACTCAGGACGTTGAGCTTACAGCTGACGATCTCAAGGAGCTCGCTGGTCAGTTCAAGGCTGAATACAAGGCTAAGATCGGTGCAGACTTCCCAACAGATCCTAAGGAGCAGCTCATGGGTGCAGTCCAGGCTGTATACCGTTCATGGGACAACCCCAGAGCTAACGTATACAGACGTGACAACGATATCCCTTATTCATGGGGTACAGCTGTTAACGTACAGATGATGGCATTCGGTAACATGGGTGACGATTGCGGTACAGGTGTTGCTTTCACAAGAGATCCTGCTACAGGCGAGAAGAAGCTCATGGGTGAGTTCCTCACAAACGCACAGGGCGAAGACGTTGTTGCCGGTGTTAGAACTCCTATGCCTATCGCTCAGATGGAAGAAAAGTTCCCTGAGGCATTCAAGCAGTTCACAGAGGTTTGCTCAATCCTCGAAAACCACTATAGAGATATGCAGGATATGGAATTTACTGTTGAGCACGGTAAGCTCTATATGCTCCAGACAAGAAACGGTAAGAGAACAGCTCAGGCTGCTCTTAAGATCGCTTGTGACCTCGTTGATGAGGGTATGAGAACAGAGCAGGAAGCTGTTCTTATGATCGACCCCAGAAACCTCGATACACTCCTCCACCCACAGTTCGACGCTAAGGCTCTCAAGGCTGCTACTCCTATGGGCAAGGGACTCGGTGCTTCACCTGGTGCTGCTTGCGGTAAGGTTGTATTCACAGCTGAGGACGCTGAGGCTTGGAACGCTAAGGGCGAGAAGGTTGTTCTCGTTCGTCTTGAAACTTCACCTGAGGATATCACAGGTATGAAGGCTTCACAGGGTATCCTCACAGTTCGTGGCGGTATGACTTCTCACGCTGCTGTTGTTGCTCGTGGTATGGGTACATGCTGTGTATCAGGCTGCGGCGACATCAAGATGGATGAAGAGAACAAGAAGTTTGAGCTCGGCGGAAAGACATTCGTTGAGGGTGACTTCATTTCTATCGACGGTTCTACAGGTAATATCTACGACGGTATTATTCCTACAGTTGACGCTCAGATCGCTGGTGAGTTCGGCAGAATCATGGCTTGGGCTGACAAGTACAGAACTCTCAAGGTAAGAACAAACGCTGATACACCTGCTGACGCTAAGAAGGCTCGTGAGCTCGGTGCTGAGGGTATCGGTCTTTGCCGTACAGAGCATATGTTCTTCGAGGCTGACAGAATCGCTGCTTTCCGTGAGATGATCTGCTCAGATACAGTTGCTGAGAGAGAGGCTGCTCTTGCTAAGATTGAGCCTATGCAGCAGGCTGACTTCGAGGCTCTCTATGAGGCTCTTGAGGGTACACCTGTATGTATCAGATTCCTCGATCCTCCTCTCCACGAATTCGTTCCTACAACTGAGGCTGATATCAAGACTCTTGCTGACGCTCAGGGCAAGTCTGTTGAGGCTATCAAGGCTCTCATCGCTTCACTTCACGAGTTCAACCCAATGATGGGTCACCGTGGATGCCGTCTTGCTGTAACATATCCTGAGATTGCTGCTATGCAGACAAAGGCTGTTATCAAGGCTGCTATCAATGTTAAGAAGAACCACCCAGACTGGAATGTTAAGCCTGAAATCATGATTCCTCTCGTAGGCGAGGTTAAGGAGCTTAAGTACGTTAAGGCTGTTGTTATCGCTAACGCTGACGCTGTTATCGCTGAGGCTGGCGTTGAGCTTGAGTACGAAGTTGGTACAATGATCGAGATCCCAAGAGCTGCTCTTACAGCTGACGAGATCGCTGCTAACGCTGACTTCTTCTGCTTCGGTACAAATGACCTTACACAGATGACATACGGCTTCTCAAGAGATGACGCTGGTAAATTCCTCAACGTTTACTATGACGGTAAGATTTTCGAGAACGATCCTTTCGCTAAGCTCGATCAGACTGGTGTTGGTAAGCTCATGGAAACAGCTCTCAAGCTTGGCAGACCTGCTAATCCAAACCTCCACTGCGGTATCTGCGGCGAGCACGGCGGCGATCCTACATCTGTAGAGTTCTGCCACCAGATTGGTCTTGACTATGTATCTTGCTCACCTTTCCGTGTGCCGATCGCAAGACTTGCTGCTGCTCAGGCTGCACTCCGCTAAGGTAGTCAAACCTGAATTCGCACTCGTATGGGACTTCAAAATCACATACGAAATGGCGAAAACTGGAGAAAAGCACAGGGTGCCTATCTCCGACAAAACCAATGGAAAGACTTGACCGTAAGGGTTTGTCTTGATGTTGGGTGAATAAAGTAAACGACGCCCCTGTTCTTAATTGAACAGGGGCGTTTTGTTAAACGTAGAGAGTTCTGCAACAATTCTCCTGTATTTTTTTATAAAACGCTTGACATACATATCTGACTGTGGTATAATTATAAAAAAGCAAATGGTATTCGTAAAGCAAATATACGAAAGGGGCTTGTTTTATGCGTTATCCTTGCGGAATGATGAAAAATTTTAAAGATATATGCACAGAATTAAGGTGTCGTTACTTTGGTGAGGAAGCATCTGCCAAAGACTACAAAGATTCCTATGTTGTTAATCATGCAATCGAGAAGTTCTCGAGCTCGCCGGAAGAACTGATGGATGACTCAATTACAATCCTCGATAGAAGCGACACTAAAGTAACCAAGACACTGACGCTTAGATCAGACTGTGTAGCTAAACTAAGCGCGCTGGCTGGAGTGCTGCATATAACAGATGCAGAAGCTTGCCGTAGGATATTATATCATGCCTTGCAAGATACCGGTAATACAAGTAGTAATAACTCTTTAAAATCCCTAAAAGTATCAGAACTAAAAACAAAGCTGTTGCTTTTGGAGAAACAAGTTAACGATTGCGTTGTTACATTAAAAACTTTGCTTGATGAAATTGAGTGTATAGAAAAGGAGATATAATTAATGGAAGTAATTAAGGAAAATCAGTATTATTGTGGAAAAATACTCTCTTTCGACCCCGATTCTTCTCCTGCCGCATGGGAGTATTACAAAGAAATCTACCCATCCGATGGATACCTGAAAGAAAAGTATAATTTTGATGAGTTTGTATTCTATAAATTCTGTAAATACTCTAGAAGAAAAGAAGACGACTATAATTATAAAAATGAGGCTGAGACATCCGGCAAGGGCAATCGATTGTTTGTGTTATCGAAGCAAATTGAAATGAAATACGAGGGTGGTATACAGTATTTCAAGCCTGATTACAGGCTTAGTGGAGAGTGCGATTTCAATTTTAACGAAAAGAAATGTAAGTTATTAAAAAATATAATAGATAATGATGTGTCTGCTTCTGATTGCGAAAAGAAAAATGCACTCGAACAGCTAAAAAAATGTCATCAAAGGCATCATACTTTATCAAATTTTTCTTTAATGCAGTCCGTAGGTGATTTGCAAGGATTTAAAGGAAGTAACCGCTTTGATAGGTTTGATACATTTATATCAGATTTAAACGATTACTATCATGGTATTTCTAACTCAGTATTACAATCATCTACGTTGGCCAATAGGTCTATGTTGATATCATTCCTCAATGATTTTAAAGACATATATGAGTATTGTGCCATTTTCTATTTGCTTGATGATAAAAGTTTTATCGATCGCATTATAAAAGAAGGAAGTATGCCCATAAGCAATGTCTGTGAACTCACCCGCTATATGACTCTAGCGGAAAATTACTGGAGAACAAGAGAGTTCAATTATAAATCTACACAATCCAATCTATAATAATATATTGCGAGGTTATATATGAATAAAAACGAAGCTTATAATAAAATGACCTATTATCTTGAAACTCATTTTATAAAATTTTCTGAGGATGTTTATGAAGGAACTGAGCGACTACTCACCATGACTTATAATGGGTATGTAAACTGTCCTAATATGGCGTTGGAGAGCTGCGTGTATTTTCACTCTGACTGCATGGAGTGTCGTACTTACTATACTGAGCTTGGCTCTGATATTTGTAAAGACAGTGCACATCAAGCCGACTTGTATAGGTTGCTGAATTATATAAATGCGACTATATGGCCTACCACTTGTGATGGCTCCGACGGAAATCTGTACCAGCCGTCTCATTTATATAGCCCTAGAATATACGTCAGCGAAGATGATTGCTACGATATAATGTCAACTACCGTTATCCCGTATGATTTCTATGAAATCGCTCCGTTGGAAACCGAAGATTATATGACAGCCTGTATTCCTGAATTGATGGACAAATTAAGTCCTGCTATTTTTGGAGTCCTTGCTGGTAATATAACAACAGAAGATGCGATTGCATATGTGAACTCAGCTGTATTAAATGAGGAATAAAATGGTTATCGATGCTGTTGAAGAATATAAACTTAAACGATATATTCTGTAACAACCAAGACGGGAGGATAATATATTGAAAGATGAACTTGAATTGAAATTACAGGAAAAATTTTCTTTTATGAGACAAAACCGCACGGAAGCTGAAACTAATACTTACAGGCGTTGGGGTTGTGAATGCAGTAGTGGCTGGTATAACCTCATACATAATCTCTGTCAGGAAATTTCAGAAAAATATGCTGAGTATCAGCTCCCTGTGGACATAGTTGTTCTTCAGATTAAACAGAAATTTGCCACATTAAGATTTTACTATGAATACGAAGATACTCCCTGTGCATTACAAGCCCTGGATTTTATAGGTGGAGGAACGAGTATAAGATTTAATCCTGAACATTCAGAAGAAGGACCTAAACAGCGTCTGCGTAATGAAATAGCGGAAATTGTCCGCAAATATGAGAAGAAAAGTGCTTCGGTCTGCGAAATATGCGGTGCGGATAATGCCGAGCGCAGAAATATCTCAACGAAGCACTACTATGTAAAGACAGTTTGTGATAAATGTTATGATGAATGTATGCGCAAGCAGGCAGAGGAAGCTGAAAAACGAAAGAATGTTATAGAAGAATATCTGGATTAAAATAATAAAAGATAATCTGAGGCAGCATTGCCTCAGACTCTCGGAGAGCGCAAAGACTTATGATAGCCCCGCTGTCAAAAGTAACAAAGGCAGAAATGCTCTATAAAAAGTGATTTACCTCCACCCCTATACTGCCGAAAACCGAATATTTCAGATAGCTGTTTTTGTGTATATTGCACACGAACAGCTATTGTTTTTTTCCGAAAAGGAGCTTCGATAAGTTTCTTTTTCGGGATTTTTTATGTAAACTGCAACAAAACACGAACAGGAAATACAGCATATCGCCAGTCAAATAATCCCTATTGCTATCAGCAATATACCCCCGGAAAATCGGCTTTTTCAGACCCGATATTTCTGGTATTTTGTCAATTGTGCCGAACATACATTTCGTAGTATAATGGAAGTGCGAACAAAAAGAGTGCACTCGTTCGCAGTACCTTGAAAATTTAATATACCTCCACCCCGAATGTCCTTTACATATACGAAAAGTGTATGTCAGCTTTATGCTGTATCACATTTTAAAGGAGGAATTCAATGAAGAATTCACATTGGGACATCTTCGGGGAAGTTAAAGAAACCGTCAGCGTTCCCTCTGCCGCAGAATATTACGGTATGAGCGTGTGCAATGGAATGACCTCTTGCATTTTCCACGAGGACAGAAATCCGTCTATGAAGTTGTACGACGATCATTTTTACTGCTTCGGCTGCACCGAATACGGCGACGTTGTAAAGCTTACTGCAAGGCTGTTCGGCTTAACGCAGTATGAAGCGGCGAAAAAGCTCTGCTCTGACTTCGGTATTATCCATTCAAGAGATAAACCGATTATCCGACAGAAAATATGCGTACAAAGCCAGAGAGAAAAGGAGCAAAGGGTATTTCGCATTCTATCCGATTATTGCTCATTACTACGCAGATTTCGGACTGAATACGCTCCAAAAAGCGACAGCGAAGCTCTCCACCCTTTATTCACCGAAAGCCTGACACAGCTTGAAATGTATGAGCATTTCTGTGATGTTTTTATCTCAGGCACAACAGACGAAAGAAAAGACTTTATGGAAAACTGCAAGGAGGTAATCGATTATGCAGACAGAAGAAACAATGACTACAACACCGACACTCGTATCGCCTGCTGATGAAAAAATTATCGGTTGGTTTGACGGAAAGAAAATTGACGAGCTTGCTTTCTGTGAGGAATTTGTAAAGCAGTACAACTTCAAATATTTCGAAGGCTGTTTCTACAACCTTGACGGAGTACAGGAGGACGCTTATGTTGAAAGTCTTATCACAACAAAGCTGAAGGACGCAGGCGTTCGCTACGGACTTGCAAATAAAATCAAAAATCTGATGAACGCTCTCAGGCATATCTGCTTTACCGAAGATATGGAAACAGATTTAAACGAAATCCATATCCTTAATGGAACTTATCGCATTGACGGGACATTCTCTCCCGAAAAGAAGCACTGCCGCAACAGAATTAACGTCAGCTACACAGAGGAAACAGTAAAGAAAGCAGTAGTGTGGGAAAGGTTTGTAAACGAACTCCTTGAGCCTGATGATGTAAAGACGTTGCAGGAATTTATCGGATACTGTTTACTGAATACCACAAAAGCACAGGCAATGCTCTTTCTTGTGGGACGAGGCGGCGAAGGCAAAAGCCGTATCGGTGTTATACTCGAAAAGCTGTTCGGAAAGGCTTGCTACTTTGACAGTATCGTAGCGCTTTCCAAAAACAAATTTCGTCAGGGCAATCTTGTAGGCAAGTGCGTTCTTGTTGATGATGATATGAGCTTCGAAGGAATCAAGGATACGTCATTTCTGAAAAGTCTTGTAACAGCAGAAACCTGTATTTCCGTAGAAAAGAAAAATGTTCAAGCTATTCAGGCAAAGCTCTGTGCGAGGGCAGTTGTTTTCTCAAACAGCAATCCGAATTCTCTTTATGATAAGACGGATGGCTGGCACAGACGACTTATTGTTCTTGACACAAAGCCTGTTCCCCCTGACAGAAAGCCTGACCGTTATCTCTCAGAAAAGCTTATCGCAGAGCTTGACGGAATTTTCTTCTGGGCACTTGAAGGACTAAGGCGACTTATCGGAAATGATTTTATTTTCACTGTCAGCAACAAGACCAGAGAGATAATGGAGAATCTGAAACAGGAAAACTGCAATGTCGCAGAATTTATGAACGACGCTCAGGCAGTTCAGCTTTCTCCCGACAGCACAACTTGTTCCGTTGATATTTACAACGCCTATGTAAACTGGTGTCAGAGCAACGGCTTGCAGGAACTGAAACAGAAAAGCTTTTACGACTGGCTGTATCATAACTGTGAAAGCTATAATCTCTCCCCTACGAACAAAGCTCACAACGGAAGAAATTACGTCAGAGGTTATGTCGGTATCAGCGTTTCTTACAGAAGCAAGTCAGCATAATTTTTTTCATTCCAAGTGAAAAAGGTATGTACGTACGTACCAAGGGAAAGAAAAATCCGAAGCCTTATGGTACGTACGTACGCAGGATTTTAAACTGAAATGAAAATTTTTTCTTTCGGAAAAACTATCAAGGCTGAATTTATTTTTATGTTGACAGCAAGCATAGCCTGTGTAAAGACACAGACACGTTTTTGCAAAAACTGTATGCCTGCTCTCTGTTATTATCATTGAGAGCAAGCATAGCATTTGTCTATACACTTCATCAATTTTGCGACCTGCTCTTTTTCAATTTCAGATGAGAGCAAGCATCGCCTGTGTATAGACACAATCAGTTTTTTTGTAAACTATGCTTTCTGCAACTTCGTTGACAGCAAGCATAGCATTTGTGGCTACACTCCTTCATTTTCAATGAAAATCCGTGCGCCGACAAATACAAAAAACTTGTTGGGAGAACCCAAACCCCTTGATTGATTTTCTGAAAAAATTAATAAATCCGTGTCAGTCCATAAGGGACTTGACAAAAATATTCTATTCGCGTATAATCGCTTTAAAGTGTTAAAATCTTTGAATCTGGAGGATATAAAAATGACAAGAAATAATTATTTTGATATAAGCACACTCGACAGAAATCGTGAACGCACCGTTGTGTTTTACGGACGAGTTTCAACAGAACACGCGGCACAGCTCTCTGCTCTTGAAAATCAGATGCAGTGGTATAACGACCAAGCAAAATATCACCCGAACTGGAACGTCATTGACAAGTATATTGATGAAGGTATCACAGGAACTCAGGCGAAGAAAAGACCTTCTTTCCTCAGAATGATTGAGGACGCTAAGTCTGGAAAGTTCGATTTGATTGTTACACGTGAGGTGTGCAGATTTGCGAGAAATACTGTTGACACTCTCAACTTCACTCGTGAACTTAAAAATATCGGCGTTGAGGTTTATTTCGTTGAGGACAACATCTGGACTATGGACGGCGACGGAGAACTTCGACTTTCTCTTATGGCGACTCTTGCTCAGGAAGAAAGTCGAAAGGTATCGGAACGTGTTAAGGCAGGACAGAAAATAAGTCGTGAAAATAAAATGCTGTATGGAAGCGGAAACATTCTCGGATACGACCGCAAGGCTGGTGAGAGTTATACTATCAATTCTGAGCAGGCCGAAACTGTCAGAATGATATTTGACCTTTACGAACAGGGCTTGGGCGGTGCAAAAATCGCAAAGGTGCTGACAGAGCGTGGACGTAAAAATTCGTCGGGGCTTGTCCGTTGGGATGTATCCTATATCACCCGTGTTATTGCAAATGCTACTTACAAAGGCTGTGTATGTTACAACAAGAGCCGAAGCAACAACTACTTAGAGCAGAAGCGTATCACCAATCGTGACAGAGATAGTTATATCTATGAAAAGGGCGATTTTGAACCGATTATTTCCGAAGAACAGTGGAACAAGTGCAACGAGCTTCTTGCGAAAAGAAGAATTGTCAGCAAGGACAAGTTCGGCAATACCACGTCAACGGGATATAATCCTTCTGCTGATTTATGGCAGAGAAAATTACGTTGTACCTGTGGCTCGAAATTCAGAAAAAATGTTTATCACAAGCACGATGACGGCAGCAAGACCTTCTGCTATATCTGTTATAACAAGCTCAATCACGGCAATGCGGCTAATCGCAAAAAGGTTGGACTTGAAACGGAAGGTTACTGCGATAATAAGACTGTTCTTCAGTGGAAAATGGATATGATGGGCGAATTTATTTTTGATGAGCATTGGGCAAACAGAGCGAAGGATATGCAGGACGCACTTGAATATATCAAGAAATATTATACACAGAGTGCTCCCGAAGCTGTTCCGACTTTTGATTATGAAGCTGAAATTACAAAGCTTGAACGAAAGCTCGACGCTCTGATTGATATGCGTACTGACGGAGAAATAACCAAAGAGGAATATAACAAGAAGCGTGCTGAATATGAAGCGCAAATCAAAAACCTCAGAAGTCAGGCGACATCTGTATCCCCTGCAACTCCTACAACTGATACACTTGACCTTGATAAGTTTATCTCGGCGTTGAATGACATTTCCGACAGTAAAACAGAGCTCGGACGCGAGGTGTTGGAAGATATTGTTTCATCTGTTGTTCCCACAAGTGAAGGCGTGTATGAATGGCATTTATCCACAGGAGCTGATACCGAAACGCAGACAAACTTTGCAGTCAAAGGCAGAGCAAATTCAAAAGAAAGACCGTATGTGTATTTATACGGCGAGGAAGCGGACAAAAACGCTTCCGATGTACATAATATCTGCATTCTCAATTTTGACTGCCTACGCAGATTACTGCACAGGCTGCACTCAGATAATTAAAGCTTAGGCTTTTGATAATTTCTGAATAATAAATAACCCTCCCTGTTCTATGAATGGGGAGGGTTTTTGTGTGTATAGTAAAGCCGCACCTGTAATGAGGGGCGGCTGGCAATTACAGTTGTCTGAAAATCGGGCTTCAGCAGATATAGAATTCCGGATACAAATCACAGTCCGGATAGGCTTCTCTTACTTTGCAGATATATTCGAGTATTTCCGCCATGGATTTCTCCTGCAAGTATTCCTGATAAAGCGATGTTTCTGCCCACATGTAGCTATTGTTTACGGGGTCTTTATATCCGCCCATTCCGATTTTCTGTGCATTGATCTCGCAATATTCGTACCAGACGATCATTTCCACACGACCACTTGCGGAAAAGAGTCGTTTTAAAAACGCTTCCCAGTCACGGAACAAGAGCGTATTTGAAACTGTAACTTTATGCTTTACAATATACTCTTCAAGCTGGCTGTTCACTTCACATTACACCTCTGTATTTTGATTTTCATTCTCATTATACCACACACGGACTAAAAAGCAATCTCCCTGACTCTTATGAGTTGGGGAGAAAATCAAATGCACATCTACGCAAGTACCGCAATAACAATCATAATAATACCTGCAAGGCTTACCGAGAGATAACAGCCACGGATAAGCCTTGCATAATGGATAAGCCCCTCGTGATTTTTGATGCAGGTGAAAAGCCGCATATTCTGCGAATAATTGGGCATAAATCGGCTTTCCAGTTCTCTTATTGCAATGCGGCAGTCGTGGAGAAGCATAGTTGACCGCACGTCAAGAAGATAACAAATCATACCAATTATCAAGACTGCAATTGAAATAATAATGGAAAGGGGAAGATTTTGTCCGAATGTAGCGGCATAAACACCGAAAAGTACAGTTTCCACAGCGATGAAAAGCTCGGTGATTTTCATTCGCTGTTCAGCGTGAAGCTGATAGTGATTCCAGTAAAGGGTGAGAAGTTCCGAAGGTTCAAGATTTTTGCTGTTAGATGACATAATTTTTCCTTTCACTTGTATATTTCAGCCCCGTGGTGGAATAATACCAACGAGGTGAGAAAAATGGCAGATGAGGATATGAAAATATACATTCCAAGACCGACAAATTTAACGGAAATCGGCGAGGAATCGGAGGAGGTAAAGGTTTACTCCTCGGAAAGAGCCGCACAATCAGCACAGTTGCCGTAAAATACGGTTTGTGACGGGTCAATGATAAAGCCGTGATGCTGTGCGATATGGTTGTTTATATCCATAAGCTTGTTGCAGTTGAGATGTATCAGCTTTCCACAGCTGCGGCATTTCAGATGAAAATGCTCCTGACATTCCTGCTTGTTCTCGATGTACTGATAGCAGGCGCTTGTTTTGCCGTCAATAACGAATTTTCGCACAGTACCTGCCTCTACAAGGCGGTCAAGCTGGCGGTAAATTGTAGCCATACCCACAGGAGAGCCGACAGAACGAAGATAATTGTCAATTTCCTGTGCGCTGGTATGCTTGTCCTTGTTATTTATAAGAAAATCAAGGAGTTTTTCCTTTTGTGCAGTATTATAACCTGAATCTTTTTTCATAAAATCACCCGAAATTTCAAATTATTGCTCTTTAAATTATCCCATAAGAATTGCAGCAATACATCAAGGGCATCTCTAAAAAATTTTGAGAAAAGGCAGATATGCATGACATCTGCTTTGTCTTTAATCAAACGGTCCTTTAGAGATGCCCTTAATATTTTACCATTTTATGCGATTTTTGTCAAGTATTGACCGCCCTTGCAGATTTACTGTAAGGGAATTTTTGTTTTATATTGTTGTTTTAGGGATTGGTATTAATACACAAAAACCTCCCTGCGGTAACAGGGAGGCTTTTAAAGCAATTTTTAGTTGACCAAAAGTTGTCCAAATCGGAAAACCAAACTCCAAAAACTGCGTAAATACGCCACTTGTATGGGGTGATGGTTAACGCTTTGAGATAAGCAGTATCGTTTCGCTTGTTTTATCTATTTTTCAAAAAACGCCGAAAATACGATAAAATCTGTAAGTAAGAGCAAAGGCTCTTGTTGCAAATTTCAAGTTTTATTGTAACTTAGTTCAACTTTGTTGAACAAAAGTTGAACTGGCGGGTATGACCATCTCGTCGGTATTCAGAGAATACAAACTATAATAATAGTGGTGAGGAGAAGCGTTATTTCTCACTCTATTAAATGGAGGTAATTTATTATGAGCAGATACAAGAGCGAACAGACCGCATACAACCCACTGAAAGAGAAAAACGTTCCGTTGTGGAGACTGGACACCAACACCGTGACCGTTACTCACTTCAATGCCGATACGCAGACCGAGGAAAACAAGACCTACCATACCGATTTCATCAGGTATCATCTTCATTATTCTGACAGCAAATGTCCTGACAGGCTTTGCAAGCTCGTCAATGAGGGTAAAATCATGCAGTACCTTGATGATATGGAACTGAAAGTTAGTGAAGCTATCTCACGGCAAGTGGAGCGTTGGAAGCAGAATGATAGTTACTATCAGAAAGCTGTCCTCAGCGGTGATGCCGAGAAGATGCTCGGTCTTAAGAACTGTTTTGTCTACATGGCGAGAGAAGCGGTGTTTGAGTGTATGGTTTATATTTGAGGTTTAACGGCTGTGCCTTCGGGTGCAGCTGTTTCTTTTTTGTTTGTTGAAAACAAACTTATGTAACTATTCTGAGTATTCTCACGAATTTTTATCCAATCATACCTGTTATCACAATTATCATCAATTGTTTTTAAGAATTCACCGATTTCTTCTAACAATGGTACAAGATTGTCTATTTGATCTGATAACACTTTAGCAACTCGTGTATGTGAAGATGTAATATAATCCGGCATATTTTTGTTATGCTTAAGATTATCTATTTTTTCTTCTAAAATAGCACATCTTATTAGATTTACGCAGTTTTCTATGGGTGTGAATTTTTGAAATGTTTCTTTTTTGAAAGAAGAAAGTTTTTTCTCAATAGCATTTTTCTTTTTGAAACAAGAATAATCTATACCTCGCAAAAAATTTACTTGCGATTTTATCATTTGATTTGTATTGTCAAAGACGTTCTCAGGAATTAGTGTATTAGGATGTGACTGGAGATCAAGAACATTATGCTGCATTAAGAATAAAGCTTGATAAAGATATAAAGTTTGAAAGAATAGTTGGTTTTCAGTGTTTTTCTTGTCAATCAGATACTTGTTTATTTCACAAAACAATACCACCAAAATACTTGCAAATACTCCTCCAAAACCAGTCAGTAAGAAATTGTTTGAAATCCAGATTGTGTTCAGTGAGATAAAGTTACTTTCAATATTGACAGTAATTAAGTAAGTGATTACTAAAAATATAGCTGAAAGTATACTTGTAAACTTTATTATTTTAATACTTGTGCTCATTAGTCCTCCTGATAAAATGATTAAGATTGTTCTTCCAAATCATGTAACGTCTTACCGTCCTTAGTTTTCCACGACCCCCAGCCGTTACAGCTTTTCCCCGTAACGAACTCAGCTGCACTTGATGGACTGGTGAACAGTACATCCTCCTGTAAGATATTGTCTGTAATCTTGCATTCCTTACGCTTCTTACGGTTACCAGGCGATATGGTATCATTTGCACCACTACTTGGAGCAATCTTACTTCCTTTCAGAACGACAAAACCTTCGGTAGTCTGTTTGGCAGTTGCTTCGGCTGTAAAGTTGAGCTTCTCGATAGTGCGGGTGAAGAACAGTTCTATCTCTTCTGTTATAGTATTTGCGGTATCTTCGATCACGGGGGTAGTTTTATTCAGCGGAACGAATATCTTATGACCGAGCGTACTCATAATGAGCTTTGCGTAGTCTACGAACTCTTCAAGCTCGCTCTCTTTCTCCTCAGTGATATGTCCGGGGGACGGGTCGTTTCCGTTCTTAACGATGTATCTATTGGCTTCGATAGCCAGATTGCAGAACTTGTTCTCAAGATAGCTTATCTCGGTAGGATCGAAAGAGTTGTTGGAGGTAGTGAACACGACAGCTTCTGTCCAGTAGTCCTTATCGGGATTCCGCTTATGCTCCATAAGGCGGTAGAGCATGCCCTCTCTATTCTTCCTGATGCCAGCCTGTCCTATGTAAACGATGTTCTCCCCAGTGTCATCGGATACACCAAAAAGGAAATAAACTCCGCTCCATTTAAGATCTTCACGGGTCTTGCATTTTTCTATTTCAGTGCGTGGTATCTTATACGCAACACCTGTCCAGTTGGCGAGTGTACACTTGATACTTTGTTTTCATCTACGTTCATAAGGAAGAGATTTATGTTTTTCCTCTTGGCATAATATCACTTACTATTTTCTATAATTGATTAGTATAAGCGGTTTTAATCCCATTAAACGTACTGCCTTTTCCATTGATCTAATCGATTTTTTAGCATAAGCATTTTTAATTTATCAAGTACAGGAATACCGTTATCATCTTCAATATGTGTGTTTGTTTCTAAGATAAGCCAAATTGCTACAGTAGTGATTGTTGGTGTGCCAGGAAGTAAACCTTTTTTGTACAATTTTAGTGCGGTTAACGACTGATCAACAACATAACAAAGTTTAGATGATGATTTACCTATTTTTACTGCATACATAAATCCATCTTTATACAAATCCATTTCTTCTATGTGTTCTTTTCCTACTTTTTTATTATCACGGTCATAGCAAATAAACCCATCATCACGACTCCTCAACTCATTAAATGCTTTTTCAGCATAGTGCTTTATTTTTAATTTCTTTTTTATTTGAGAATCATTTAATCCTGCATATTGCGAATCATATTTTTCAGAATTAAACAAATCATCGATGTATCTATCATGAACTGATTCTGAAAAATCAAATTTTGGATCATATACGGTTTCAATTTCAGCAAGAGAGTCTCGCAGGTATTCAAGATAATCATCATTATACTTGTACCATATCCCTTTTGATAAGAGAATCTGTTCATCATCAATAATATAATCAATCATGTCATGTACTAATCGAGTTTCTATAGCTTCTCCGTTGTAGAAGCTAACAACCTTTATATCAAGTACATTACTATCAAAATCGATACCATTTTCCTCACAAAATTCATGGATTGATTCAGCGTTTAAAATAGTGATTTCTTTTTCATACCGTTTATATTTCAGCATGAATGTACCATCGTTGTTGTTGAAAACTTCGGTCACGCCAACAATATCGAGTTCAGAGATATTGATTACAGCTTGTCCTTGCTGTATTTGATTTCGAAGCATTATCTCCAACTTAGCTATATGCTCTTTATCAGTGATTTTACTAAACACCGGAATCTTGCATTTATCTTCTGGATTCTTTAATTCTTCCTCCACATGGCAGATTAAATCAATTATCTTATCTAATGAATTACTATCCATATTGAAACGAATAGAGGTTCCGATTTCAAGTGAAGGTTTATATAAGATGAATCCGTCTGGCAAAATTTCCTTTGCTTTCAGTTTTGCAAAGGACTCACCGCTGTCAAATTCCAGTTCGCTATAATTTATATATGTATTAACGACCTTATTGCGTCGGAGTCCAGGCGTTGTTAGCGTTGTTGTTTTTATTTCTTCATATTGGAGTTTTCTTCCAAAGGAAAATCCAAAATTACGATCACAGAATTTATCAACAAGGAAAAAAGCGTGTCCAAATGTTATAGCATAAATAGTTTCGTAATTATGTTCAATTACTAAGACGGCCTTCGGAGACGAAACGGCAGTGATTGATTTTTTATTAAAGGCTCGGAGTATCCAATTCCAAGAAACGCTTTTTTCTTCATCAGGAATAGATAGGTATAGAATACAGCTAAAAACATGACTTTCTCCAGCAAAAGATTTATCTAATTCAATTGGTTCGGTTTCTTCCATTTTTTCTCTTAAAGTCTTATAAAACTCTTGAGATTTATTGTTATCAATTTTGTAAAGATTTATCGAACTCAACTTTAAACCTCCCTATAATGATTTACTTCCTCGGACCGAGGAATTTATCTCCATTAAGATGTATCATATGATCCGGCATGTCTGCTATCCAGACTTCTGTTTCCCAAGCAAGGCTCTCAGAGAACTGCTTGAATGTTTTGAAATCGAGGAACGCAGTCACATATATTTTTCCGGCTGTTACATTAGCAGTCATTTCTTCGATTTCCTTTATACGTTTCGGATCCATCGGGCCGACAGAAGTGACAGATTCTACGAAGTATATCCAATTCTTATCAGCTCGATATAATACAACATCAGGCATTTTATCGTGTAAAGTAATCTCAATTCCAAGTTCACGCAGCGTGTCCACGTTTTTTACGAGGTCTTTCTCTATGGTATCACCTACATAAAGGCATTCAGAGTTTGGAGCAAATCTCGGAGCGAACTCCTCAATAATAGCCTTTTGAAGCTCATTATGCTTGCCAGGAGAGAAAGTGAAGCTGTTGCCATTAATGCTTACGGGCATTTTCAGCATACTGCGTTTCGATTCGTACATACTTATCAGACTTTCATGGGCAGATAAGAATTTTTCTTTTCTGTCAGCCCAAGTATCCGTTCCGTAGCTTCTGATAAGATAAAGCATTTCATCAGTCAACCGGTAACAATAATTCGGACTATTGGTTGATTTGCCGTTATCTTCTATAAAAGCTGCATTACGGAAATGATGCATTGCTTGTTTACGAACTGTTTCTCTGCTGTTTTCTGCATATATTACTTGGTAGTGTTTTCTTAAGACTAACAGGAGATCGTGAATACGAATCCAATCATTGGTCGCATCCGACCAACTACTATTCTCTTTTATATCAGCCATTGCGAGGAGAACGTAGCAGCAAAGGTCAGCTTGCTGCTTAATTGGTACATTCAGCTCCTTTAATAACGCTCTTGCTTCATCTATCTTGTTCATAAATAACTCCTTAATATCATATCACAAGATTCTTCAGACATATCTCTCTTGGCAATAAGCTCTTTCCCCATAGCTTCTATTGTCATCATAGGAGGAACAGGCATAGAATTAATTTCAGTTGAATTTACTTGTGTAGAGCCGTTCAGTATTCTATAATAACTATCGTACATAGTAGAGTTGAAAAGAACATATAAGCCGTATACAACACACTCAGAAAGTTCTTTCAGTCCATCAATGAAATTTATCTTGTTCTGAGTACTGATTTGTTTATAAGTAGGGTACTTTCTTGAAAGGTAAACGCCACACTGTAGTCTGCGATGTTCTTCTTTTGAGGTAAAACGCTTTACAAACAGATAATTTGCATTTTTCTGTAAAAGCCCTGATTGTTCAGTAACTAAGTATTCATGTTCTTTTCCAATAGGAAAGATAACCTTTCCGGATTGAATGTGCTGAGAATAAAATAGCGGAACAGCGGTATCTTCGGCATTATCTCGGAGAGCTTCACGATTTCTAAAATCAACCGTTAATCCTGTTTTCATCTTTAATCCTAATGATGGCAATGTATCATTCCATTTGTTAAGCTGCCGAAGTGTGTCGACTTCATCAGCGTTTGTAACAAGGTAAACATATTTATCTTTACCACAAACAACTGTATCATACGGTGCTTGGAAAGACGTGATTTCAGAGAAATCCTTATTGCTGTTGGTGGATGTTATGGTGATACAATCAGGTTTATGATTAGTCTTTCGGAGTTTAATAATCATAGTTTCTTGCAAAACACTTTCGGTCTCAAAAACCTTATCCCTGCTGACAAACAGATGGATATGCTCAATAACACTCTCGCTAAACAGTTTTTGTCTGAAAGCATTGAAATAGGCTCCTGAAGTCCAGGAACGAGGAATGATAAATACCATTTCCGAATCATTTTTTAAGTTGAAAAGAGCCATCTCGGCAAACAGGAAATAAAGATTAGGTGCCCCATAGCAAATATCAGGCATGGCATGAGCTTCAACCGCATCTTTTAGTATCTTTTTATAAGGTGGATTGCCTATGATAATATCATATTTGTAAGGATCAGGTTTTGCACCGAGCATATTATTATAGTCAATTTCGTTGTCCAAAATATAATTTTCATTTCTGATTTCATATGTCAGTTGATAAGAAACATTATTCTTGGCATATTCAAGGTTATCTTTCAGTATCGGAATAATTTTATCATCGGTTTCATAGCAGACAAGATCAACTTTCTTTACTGAAAGAGTATCTATTCTATCCAAAAGTGCAGCAGAGAGTATTCCAGAACCTGCACCAGGATCAAGAATAGAAATTGCTGTATTATCATCTGAAATATTAAAAAGACTTGCCATAAATATAGCAGTTTCCTTACTGGTGAAAAACTGTCCATATTTTTTTCTGAGTGTCTTTGACTTTGTTTCAATATATTCAGTTGTTTTCTCTACGACTCTATCTAACAGTTTCATTTTATCGCCCTTTCTAAACAAGTGCCAAACCTACAAATAGATATAACATCCCATGTTATAATTATATCATAAAACTGGTATTTAGTCAATGGAGTTTAATACTATTTCTTCCTCGGCTTCTTGATCTTAGCCACGGCAGTTACATCAAATCCGTACTTATCAAGTATCTCCTCAGCGAGAGCTTTTATTTCAGCCTTATACTGTCTCCCAAGCTCATACAGTTCCATCGAAGGCAAGCCGTTTCGGATCAGTTTCTTTTTTAGTGCTGTCATTTTATCCATACGCTCCTGCTTTGCTTGCATAAATTTATCATAATCATCAGGATGAAAACGGTCGATCTCCACAATATTGAGATAGCCCTTGTATCTGCGGACAAATGAA
Source organism: Ruminococcus sp. (assembly GCA_045539715.1). GTDB lineage: Bacteria > Bacillota > Clostridia > Oscillospirales > Ruminococcaceae > Ruminococcus. Next base: position 25,301 of record JAZQFV010000020.1, read on the forward strand.
TCATAGTCTTTCTTTATCGCAGAATATTCCTGTGTGCTTTCCTCGATGATTTTTTCTTTCTGTTGCTTTTGAGCTTCGATGCACTCGGCAGCGTGACAGCAGACCTCGCCTTCCGTTCCGAGGAACAGCTTATGGCAGAATCCGCAGTCGCATACTGTCCACTTGTTTTTGTGAACGAGCTGCCCTATCTCAGCAAGAACAGTCAGCAGGCAGTTATCACTCTCACGGAACACATTGAACGTATAATCATCAGCAGCGATAATCGTTCTCCCAGACTGAATTCTAAAATGCTCCATTGTTGACTTGTGGCTGAAATACGCATCACTGCACATTAAGTTCAACTGCGTATCCATGAATTCCATAAGCTTTCGTGACACTTCGTCTTGAATCTTTTTTCTGTTGAACTTTGCTTTAACAACATCATTGGGTTTCAGCAGGACATACCTCTCTTTATTGTAGAACTCAATAACAGAGAGGACATATCCTCTGAAAAAGATGTTCTCCCCATACTCAGCTATAAATCTTGCTATCATATCATCGGTGCTGACATCAATACTCCTGTCGATACGCAGGGCACTGTTGAGTCTGTCCTTAAAAGTATCGTAAGGTTCGGTATGTTCGCAGAAAAATTTATGCTGATTCATTAGTTCATCAAATGTGAAAGTCCTCGTATTCAGGACTGCACCGTGAATGTTTTCATCGGTGTTATCAACAGACTGTACGATGTCTATCGTGCGGTCTGTTTCGTTTATGCGGTAAATTGTGGTGGTTTCCATATGCTCACCTCGTTTTTGGTATTTTATTCTATTGTAGCATACAATACGCAGATTGTCAATAATATGCGTATTTAAATAAATATATTTCGTATCTTTAAATAATTTGCGTATTTGATTGGAATTATACGCAATATCCGCACTAATGTACGTTTGTAAATGTTACAATGTTCATGTCAGCAGCGAAAGTTAGCCGACAGCAGAGGAAGTTGTAAACATTTTCGATATTCAACCATTTCAGGTTAAAAAGACAGCTTTTTCTGCACATATATAGAAGTGCTTCTGAATTTTAACGAAAGGATGATGAATAGTTGACTAATGAAACAACGTGGTCCCCCCCCACATCGCTCCGAGGCGGAAAAGAGCCGACACTCTCTTTCCCCATAAACGCATTACCGCCCTTGCTCCGTGAAATGACATTGGGAATATCCGAAACCACCTCAACGGACGTTGCAATGTCGGGAACGGCAATTCTTTCTGCAATAAGTTATTGCTATACGGGAGTTTATAGAATGTGCGGCAAAAGTGACCATACGGAGCCGCTTCTCATTGATGCACTTACAATTGCAGAGCCGAGTTTCAGAAAATCTCCTGTAATTTCTATGGTGAAACGTCCATTTGTCCAGTTTTCTTATGATTGGAATGAGGGGCATAAAACAGAG
>JAZQFV010000021.1:0-3994 GCA_045539715.1 Ruminococcus sp.
GTGGGCAAATTTTGAATAATCGTATTCGTTATACTCATTTTTTGAGAATGTGTGATTAGGATTTTTCTCAGAAAGACCGCAGTATTTGCAGGAATAGAAATACATTACGGGGTTCTGACAGGATTTGTGCCTGTAAATGCGGTCCGCCGTTGTGACTTCTGCTGTGTAGATATGATTTGCACACCAGTCACGTGCGGCAGAATCGCCCTTTTTAAATGCCTCGTATACATCTCCCGAATAGAGCTTTGTTTTAAACATCAAATTGGCATATCCCACGCGATCCCATCCCGATGAGGTACGCGACCATCCGTCAACATAACCGTTCGGAAGGGATGCGTCCGAAACATAAAGGGTAAAATCATATGTTAAAGCACCGCCGCTGTCAAACATATATCCTTTGAGATTCGGGTATTGGGCTTCCTTGGGGTAGGTTTCGAGATTTTCAAGAAAAGCCACAACATCCACCTTGGGACTGAGCCATACTTCCTTAAGGTTTGAAAGATAAACCATTGCGAATGCGTCAGCCTCGTTGAATTTAGTAACCTCGTAGTCAAGAAGCACCCGCTTAAGACACAGTGCCTCATAGCTTCCGTTTCCGGGATATATACCTGACAATGAGATTTTCTGATCATTTATAATAAGCTCCGTGGGATGCCGGGGATTTCCTTCTGCCCAGCGGTTGTATGCTTCCTGTACCGAGTAGATTTTTGTAAGGTCAAGCGTGTCTTCTGTGGAAATTTTCGGTTTTTCAGCCACCTTGATTCCCTGCTCGGTAAGAGCAGGGAAGGTATATTTGAGTGTAGCATTTTCGATATCGTCTTTAAATGTAATTTCTGCAAGGTTGCCGTTTAAGGTTGATTTGTTTGCGGCAGGATTAATTCTGTAATTTACAACATCCTTGTAATTTTTAAAGTTTATCTTATAGATTACTGTGTAAACCTCGCCTGCCTTAAAGGTGCCGTCTTCGTTAAAATTGCCTTCCCAGTTTGTCTCTTTTACCTGTAATCGAGAATTATTAACAGTAACATCCGAAGGCTTTTTTCCGACTGCGGGCTCTGTAACTGTTGCTTTTAATTCCGTAATAGATGATACAGCAAACACCGTGTTTCCCATACATCCAAGCATAATTATAAGAGTCAGGATTGTACAAAGAAATTTACTGAATTTTCTCATAGCAAATCCTCCTTATTTTCCGTAAAACTTATTAAAATTCGCCTCGTCATCGGGTTTCAAATCCTTGATAGGCTTAAAGTCTCCTGCCTGAAGCCACATCGGGAAATCTGCAAACGGATAGGTTGTGGGAAGCCAGCAGGATTGTATAACATCAATATCAACATCGGGATTTTCCGATGCCTTCTGATATCCCGACATAGGGCTGTGTACCCATACACGCAGTCCGTTTGTGTAGTCTGCCTGAGTGGGTGTGTGTTCATCAGGTGCGTGGAAAAAGTCGTTATTAAAATCTAAAGAAATATCTCCTATTGCAGGCTTGCTCTGATACCAGCCAATCTGGTCGGCATTTACCGAACGGTTTGCAACAACCGCTGCCTGCTCGATTGTACACTTACCGTTGGGGTCAATAGCGGTATCTGAGACGCCCTTTACAAGTCCAAGTGCATTCATAAAGCCCATAGGTGTTCTTGCCCAATCCTGAATCGCCCGGTTATCCGAATACTTTTCAAGCTCAGGTGTATAGATTGTGTAGCGGATATTGGTATTATCTCTTACATACATAAGTGCACGGTGGATAAAGGTTGCCATCTGCTGACGGGTAAGTGTTCCGTTTGGTGCAAACTCTGTTGCACTAACACCGCTTGTAATACCCGAAGCGTAGGCTTTTAACGCATATTCGTTATCGGTATCTGTAAATATTCCAACATCTGCAGGAATTATTTCTTTTCCTGTCAGCACCTCTGCAAGCTTAACGGCGATTGATGCAAACTGAAGTCTTGTTATAGGCTTTGTGTAATCATCGCCCAAAAGATTCAAGTCCAGAATTCCGTTTTGTGATGCCCACTGAACCTCGTTCTGCGCCCACTCGCTCATTTTAGCAGTAACATGTCTGTCGCCTCTTACGGCAAAGGCAATATCAACATAGTCCTTTGTAACTGTAGCATTTTCACGCGCCCATTCCGGATTTTTTGGTTCTATATATCCAAACAGAACCTCGCCGTGAGTTGCACCGCACGCTACACAGGATTTCCAGTAAACTCTCTCTCCGCGGGAGTTTGTACCGATATAATATTTGTCCGAAAGATTTCTTTCCTTCATGTAGTGGTCAGCCATATCCATCAGCATATGATAATTGCCGTCAAGATGCGGAAGTGACCTTGCCACATGGTTTGGATTGTATTCACACTTTCCGCATTTTGAGCAGGAGTAATAGTAAAGTGTCGGCTGTGTACAGCTTAACATCTGATATACACGGTCTGCAGTGTTATTGACATCACTGTAATCGTGGTCGGTACACCACTCATATCCTGCCGAGGGTCCTTTTTTGTAAGCCTCTAAAACATCGCCCGAATAGAGCCTTGACTGAAATCTTTTGAAAGGGCCTGTGTCCCGATACACATAGCCGTCACTGCCCGCAGAACTCTTCATTCTGTTCCAGTTTCCCGTAAAGCCGTTTGGAAGCGTTTTGTCCGACACAAACATTGTGAGCTTCTGTGTTTCATAATTGCTGCTCGAAAGCGGTATCAAAATATCACTGCCCGATAAGCCAAACTCTAAATTTGCATAATCGTTTAAGAAATCAACCACATCCACATTGGGACCAAGCCATAATTCTTCAAGGTTATAAAAACTCATAAATACAGATACATCTGACGAGTTCGCGGTTAACGGTGCATTTTCATCATCGCCGTTCTTTGTATTATATGTATAGTTTAAAACAACCTTTTTAACCGAGTTCATTTGTTCATAATTGAATACATCAACAAATTCTTTCAGTTGTTCCCCTTCGTTTACTATAATCTCGGTGGGGTATTTCGGATTAACAGTAGTCCAGTCAGCATCCGCTTTTTCCTTGGAGTAAACATAATTCATATCTACAACAGGTATGGGAGCTGCCACCTCAAAGGTATGAATAACAAAACCGCTTTTATCATCTCCGCCTTTATAATAAACCTTTGATATGCCGTTTACTGTTGCCTTACACTGCAAAGCAGAACCGGTAATTTTTTTATTTACGTTATCCTTTAGTTTAAAATTTATGGTTACCTTATAATTTTTTGCCTGCCGGAATGTTCCGTCTGCAGCAAATTCACCGCTCCATGACACATTTGTGACCTCTACATCGGGATGTGTGGTCGTTGCAATTGTCGCAGGTTTTCCGCCGAAAGATGGTTCTTCAATTTTAAAGTCAATGCGGTCTTCCATATTTGTTGGCTCTGCTGTGGTATTACCTGTTGGAGTATTTACTGCAGCAGATGCCCCGTTATTAAAGGTATAACTTATAACCGCCTGCTGTTTATCTTCGGACATACTTGTCATGGTGGCATTCCTTCTGTTTATCCTGAAGCCGCCGTTGTCCACAAGATACTTATCCTGTCCTGCTTTGATTCTGATTGTAATATTGATAGTATATGCCGTGTTTGCCATAAAGCAACCGTTTGCGTCCAGCTCTCCGACCCATTCAACATTTACAACTTCAAGACTCTGATTAAAAAGTGTAGCAGAAGCAATGGGCTTTGCACCCACTTCAGGTTCATTTACGGTAATATCCGAACGGCCTATCTGCGTTGCCGCAAATACATTTGCCGGGAGTATGCTTAAAAGCATACATAATGATAAAATTATTCCTAAAATTCTTTTCATTTTATTTATTCCTCTTTATCACAACGCTCTCTTTAAGAATGTTACAATCTGACCTCTCGTACAGGTCATATCAGGTGAGAAGGTTGTTTTGGATGTACCCGAGGTTACTCCGTTTTCCACCGCCCAGGCTACTGCCGATGCAAAGCCGGAGCCTGCCGTTACATCTGCAAAGGTTCCG
>JAZQFV010000022.1:0-12583 GCA_045539715.1 Ruminococcus sp.
CGAGGCTGACGGCACAGTTCACAAGTACGAGATTACCGAGATTATCCAGCTTGACGGCAGAGATATCGAGGGTATGGATTTCGGCTCTGCGGAGTCATGGGATATGACGCTGTTTACCTGCACTCTTGGCGGTCAGAGCAGGGTTACTGTCCGAGGTGTTGAAATTGAATAAAAAAAATCCCCCGTGTCGGAAAATCCGATACGGGGGATTTGATTTGTTTACTGTTTTTTAGGGATTGGTATTAGCTGAAATATAGTGTTTGTCCGCAGCTATAAATCCGCCTTCCGCAAATTAAATCTTGCGGTTAGTTATATTATTGAGTGCATTTAGATTGTCACTATAGAGAATACCTCTGTATCCCGATGAAGCTCTTTTCAAATGCATAGCAAGCTTATCGCTTGCAAGTGCGATGAATTCGGAGTTTGTAGGACGGCTTGTGAAATTTTCTGTATTACAGCCGAAAAACTCATTTATCGCCGTTTTATCATTTCTGTTCCACGCAATTTCAAGAGCGTGGCGGATTGCTCTTTCGACACGTGCAGATTCTGTCTGATGAATTTCAGCCACACGGGGATAGAGCTTTTTTGTAACAGCTTCCAGATATGAGGGGTTTGCCGTACTTTCAAGAATTGCAGTACGCAGGAATTTATACCCTTTAATATGAGCAGGAATGCCGATATTTCTTATAAGGTTTGTGACTAAAAGCTCAGCATCGTCACATTCATTATTATATTTCTTTACAGCAACAAGCTTGACAGTATTTGCGATTCCATCATAATTCAATGGTTTTGACAATACATAAGCCGCACCGTTTTCTATAAGCTGACGGGAAATAAAATCGTTCTCTACCTCAGAAATAACGATAAACTGAGGAGTACTTGTTCCGTTTGCATTGACCTTACGCATAATCTGTGCAGCATCTGAATGATTGAGCGAAAGGTCTATAATAACTACGTCGGGGCAATCTCTTGCAATAGAGTTGAGGATTACTTCTGCGTCTTTTCTTCTTGTATAAGCGTAAATATTATTTTCGTTAAGTTTTGATGCTATACGAATACCATAGTCAGCAGTATCGTCGCAGACAAGCACCTTTAAAACGGGTTTTTCTCTGTTCATTTTATATCTTCCTTATAAATATTTCGTTACTTCTGGCTTATGATTTATCCGGAGATTTTATCACACTAAAATTTTATCATATTTTTCTGGAGATGTCAATAGAAAAAATCAAAACGTGCTGAAAATATCGTATTTAAGTAATCGAATAATCTTGAATTTTATATTATTATGTCGAAAAAAATCGAATTAAATCGAAAATAATGAAGAAATTATCATAAATCGACATAATAATTTATGCTTCGTCAAGAAAAATTCACAGGTATATAAAAAATGAAAAAACAATCCCCCTGCAAAATTCTTTGGAGTTTGCAAGGGGGTATGTGTATTGTGAGATTTACTTTTCTTTATTTTTTTCGTGGGGGAGTGTATCGCCAACATTCGGAATTTCCGCATGTACACCGTTTGGCTCTATTTTATCCTTGTCATTCTGGTGGGGGAGTCTGTTTCCCTTATCATCGGGCTTCTGGTGAGACGGTACTGTGTTTTCCACAGGTGGAACAGGTGTTTCTTCCAACGTGGGAGGAGTTGGCGGTGCAGCAGGTGCAGAGGGAGTTACCACAGGCTCATCCTTCGGAGCAGGTGGAACAGGTTTCTCTACAGGCTTTGTTTTTATCGTAGGAACAGGTTTTTCCGCCTTGTCATCATTGGAAACCGCAGTTGTTATTTCAACTATCGGCTTTTCATGAGGCAGCTTATCCTTTTTATCCTCAATTTTCGGAGGCTTTTTCTCGTCGTGGATATTTACCTTTATATCGTGCTTGGGAAGTTCCGCTTCAAGTTTTGACTTTATAACTTCAAGATTTTTCTCGCTTTTTCCCTCAACGTAAACATCAACGGTATCACCTGCTGAAATATAGCCCTCGGAAATTTCCGCCTTTAAGATTTCATTGGCGGCTTCAACATTGTCTTTGCCCTTTATATCGACCTTTTCAATGATTTTTGTGCCGTAATCGTTATTGCTTTCAATGCTTAGCACCTTGCCCGAACTGTTAAGCGTCATACTTATAGAAGTATCTGATGCAAGGGTAACAGTTGAACATGGTTTCAGATTTTTGTTATAATACGAATAGCAAGGGATTGAAATTACACCGATACAAGCGGCAGCGGCAACTACAGTTTTGATTATTGTCATAACAGGTTTTCCGTCCTTGTACTTCTCCGTCATAATCACGGGATTGGTGACAGTTTGTCCTGTTTTGTAATTGAGATTTGCGGCAAAAACGAATTTGCCCTCCTCGTCCATAAGTACGGAATAGCCTTTAGCACATTGCATTACTATGTATTTCATTAACCCTCACCGCCTTTCAATACCTGCATAATGTGTCCTCTCATAATTTCATAGCCATTGGTGCAAATCAACAGAACCGCCACAAGATAGCGTCTGTGTCTTTCGAGTGTTTTTCTTTCAACTCCTGCCCCGTCTGCAAGGGCTGCAAGAGGAACTCTTTTTGTTCGGAGAAAATCCGTTAAAATCTGTGGATTATTCCTTGCATAGCGGACAGCTTTTCCGCATATTTCAAGAGTTCTCCGCTGCTTAGGGGAATTCTCGGCAATATCGGTGAAAGAAACACCAAATTCCTCCATTTGTGCCGATAATTCGTCGATTTCCTGCTTTGTAGCTTCACGGATTTCATTTTCGCTGAACTCATTGCGGCTATCACCGATTGTATCAATAAGTTCGTTTTTATTTTCCTCATCGGGCATATTCAGGGAAATATTGCCCATATTTCGCTTTTCACGACGATAGTAGTCAATAAGGCGATTTTTTATCTGTAAAGCTGCAAATTTGAGAAATGAGCCACGGAGTTTCGAGTAATTGCAGATAGCCTCGTAAAAGGCAAACATTGCAATACTCAATTCATCATCGCTCTGTTCGGGGGAGCGATTGATAAATTTCGCCGTTTCCGACTTTATAAACGGCATATAATCAGATATAAGCGCATCTGATTCGGATTTATCTTTTTTTGCAAGAGCAACTCTTGCGGCAATCTCATGAGTTTCGGAGTCCATTTCTGCACCTCCAGTTATTTATAGTATACGTAAGGATTTCAAAAAAATCGGGGTATTTTCTTTATTATATAATAAAAAAATCTGAAAGTCAATGGATAAATTCTAAAAATAACGAATTTTAAACTTTTTCAAATTTTTTCAAAAAAATTTTTTCGGATACCCCACTTTTGGGATTTGACCTCCGTAAACTATAGACATAAGGACACGGAAAGCAGATGAAACCTCGAGGCATCAGTTAAGCCGTAGAATTTATCGTTAATAAAGGGTACTCTAAAAAACGGAACACAAGCGGAATTAAACTATGAGGTCGTTTTTTAGAGGTTCCCATAAGATTTAAGGAGTGTTTATTATGAATTACAAGAAGATTACAGCCGCAATTACAGCTATTTGCTTACTTTCAGTTGCTACAGGCGCAACAGCTCTCGCTGCAAAGAATATCGCAGCAGATACAGCTGAGGACAGCGTAGTAACAGAGGAAACAACTGAGGCTACAGAGGAAACTACAGAAGAAGCAACAGACGAGGAAGCAGCTGAGGACGAGGAAGCTACAGATGCTCCCGAAGTTGAAGCTCCCGAAGCTGAGAAGCCTGTTAAGCCTGCACCTCCTGTAATTGAGGATGAAGAAATCACAGAGGGCGAAGAAGTTGAGGAAGACACAGAGAAGCCCGAAAAGCCTGAAAAGCCTGCTAAGCCTGCAAAGAAGGCTGGCAAGAAGGAAATCGTAGAGATGATCAATGTAACATTTGATCTTGAAACTGCTGATTTCGTTGACGAAGACGCTAAGGCTGCTTGGTTTGAGTTCTGCCTCAACAACCTTGAAGATGCTGCTCCAAAGGCTGATAAGCCCGCAGCTGACAAGGACGCTGACAAGCCTGTAAAGGTTAAGACAGACAAGAAGGCTATTATCGAGAAAATCAACGAAACATTTGACCTCGAAGCTTGCAGCTTCATTGATGATGATGCAAAGACAGCTTGGTTTGAATACTGCACAATTCTCAACACAAAGCCTGAGCCTCCTACTGCTCCTGCACCTGAGGTTGACGAGAATGGCAACGTAGTTAAGCCTGAGCCTCCTACAGCTCCTGCACCTGAGGTTGACGAGAACGGCAACGTAATTAAGCCTGAGCCTCCTACAGCTCCTGCACCTGAGGTTGACGAGAACGGCAACGTAGTAAAGCCTGAGCCTCCTACACCTCCCACACCTGAGCTTGACGAGAACGGCAATGTAGTTAAGCCTGAGCCACCTGCAAAGCATGAGAAGCCTGCAAAGGGACCTCACCACAAGGACGAAGTTCAGGAAGATTCTGACGTTGCAGAGGACGAAGCTGCTGATGAAACTGTAACAGAGGAAGTTACAGAATAAGTTATTCCCCACAACAATAAACGACAAAATTTATTTGACGTTTACTATAGCCCATTTGCACATCTGTTTGAATTTCAGACAGATGTGCAAGGCTATTATTAATAAGTAAGCGGATTTGTTTCGCTTACTTCATCCCGCAGTATTGCTGAAAGTAATACTGTTCCCCCTCATCACGTACTATACTATTGCTCCCCTGATGGCGCTGTATAAGGTCTTTTCAAATATTTAAACCTACCGTTGATACGCAAAAGCGTATTAGTGGATTCTGCACAATCCGCAAAACTTAAAACATATAGGCTTTATACTGCCGCCTCCTTTTTACTCCCCTGTCATCCCACGTGACTGAGGGAGTTTTTTTTATGCAAATCCGCAATATCAGTACTTGCATATTTTTCGGGAATGTGTTATAATAAAAGAGTATTGCTATTGCTCCACCAACTGACTCTTGAAGAATTGTATGAAGCTTGTGGGAGCAATGAATTCAATTCGGGAGTTTATGAAATGAATACATATATTGAAGAAATCCGCAGATATACGTCGGCTGATACAAAAAAAGCCTATGTGCGGAGTTTTGGCTGTCAGCTTAATATTTCCGACGGCGAAAAAATAAAAGGACTGCTGAAACAAATGGGTTACGCCTTTACCGAGGACGAAAACGAAGCTGATTTGATTATCCTCAATACCTGTGCTGTTCGTGAAAATGCGGAGGACAGAGTGTTCGGCATAGTTGGCAGTATGAAAAAGCTGAAAGAACTGAAACCCTCCCTTATTATCGGTATATCGGGCTGTATGACGGCACAGGAGCATATTGCACAGCGGATTAAAAAGTCATATCCGCAGGTTGATATTGTGGTGGGAACTTCCGCTTTGAACAGCCTGCCAAAGCTGCTTGCTGACTGTATAAACGGGCAGAAATTCGGTATGGATATTGCGGAATATGCCGATTTTTCGCAGGTTGTGGAGCAGGTGCGTGAAAGCACATTCAGAGCAAGCGTGCCGATTATGTTCGGCTGCAACAATTTCTGCACATACTGCATTGTTCCCTATGTAAGAGGACGTGAACGCAGCCGCAAGCAGGAGGACATCATCGCAGAGGTGAAAAATCTTGTGGAAAACGGCTATAAGGAAATTATGCTTCTCGGTCAGAATGTCAACAGCTACGGCAACGATTTCGGCGAAACAGAGGCATTTCCGAAGCTTCTCCGTGAACTTGACAAAATCGAGGGCGACTTTATAATCCGCTTTATGTCATCTCACCCGAAAGATGCTACACATGAGCTTATTAATGCGATTTTCGACTGCAAAAAAGTTGCAAAGCATTTGCATTTGCCATTGCAAAGCGGCAGCAGCGATGTGCTGGAGCGAATGAACCGCAGATATACTGCTGAAAAATATCTGGAGATAGTTGACTATATCCGCAGCAAAGACGAGGATTTCTCCCTTACTACCGATATTATTGTGGGATTTCCCAACGAGAGTGACGAGGAATTTGAAGCAACTTTGGATATGATGAAGCGTGTGAAATATGATAATATTTATTCGTTTATCTATTCACGAAGAACGGGCACAAAGGCGGCTGAAATGGAGGATTTAACCTCCGAGGAAGTCAAAGGACAGCGTATGCGTCGGCTTTTAGAGGTTCAGCGTGAGATTTCCACGGAGAATTACAAGAGATTTATCGGAAAGAAAATGAGAGTCCTTGCAGACGATGTTTCAAAAAAGAAAATCGGCTGTATTTCGGGAAAATCCGAGGAATTCATAATAGTTGAATTCGAGGGTGACGAGTCCCTTATAGGGCAATTTGTTGATGTTGAAATTACCGATGCCATGAACTGGGCGGTATTTGGAAAGTTAATAAAATAAATTTATATATATTAAGGAGAAAAAACTATGGATATTATGGAAATGACAAGAGAATTAGGCAAGGCTTTACAGGCAGATGACCGCTATATTGCGTACAATCTGGCAAAGCAGGTCAACGATAACGACACTGAGTTACAGCAGCAGATTACAGATTTTGACAGAATGAGAAACGAACTTAATGCCGAACTCTGCAAGGAAAACAAGGACACAGACAAAATCAAGGAGTTGGACGAGGGTATAAAGGACAACTATAAGAAGATTATGTCTAATAAAAATATGATTGTATACACAGCAGCACAGGGTGCATTGGAGGCTCTTGTAAACAATATCAATCAGATTATCACTCTCTGTGCAAACGGCGAGGACCCCGAAACCTGCCAGCCCTCACAGGGATGCTCAGGCAGCTGTGAAACCTGCGGAGGATGCGGCTGATTTAATTAAGAATTATGAATGCAGAATTAAGAATTAATGCGTAATACGTAATTATTAAAAAGCCGTTAGCTGTTAGCTTTTAGCCGTTAGCTGTTTAGAAGTTAGATGGCTAGAGGTTAGAGGTTAGATATTAGAAAATTAACGGTAGAAAATAAAACCGCCGCCCACATAGCTAATAGCTAAAGGCTCAAAATTATGGCTAATAGCTCAAAATTATAAAACGAAAGGAAAATCTTATGGAAATCGACAGAAAAAAACTCTCGCCTATGATGCAGCAGTATTTCGAGGTGAAGGATAAATATAAGGACTGCATTTTATTCTTCCGTCTGGGAGATTTCTATGAGATGTTCTTTGATGATGCGGTCATTGTTTCAAAGGCTCTGGAACTCACCCTCACAGGCAGGGACTGCGGCCTTGAAGAACGTGCACCTATGTGCGGAGTTCCCTATCATTCTGCGGATATGTACATAAAAAGGCTCATTGACATTGGCAAAAAAGTTGCCGTATGCGAACAGCTTACCGACCCTGCGGAAACAAAGGGAATTGTTGTCCGTGACGTTATCCGTGTGGTTACTCCCGGTACAATTACAGAATCGGGAATGTTAGAGGATGGAGAAAATAATTATATTTGCAGTATTTTCTATGATGAAACCGAAAAGACCTGCGGTATTGCTTCGGCGGATATTTCCACAGGTGAAGCGGATATAAGCTGTTTCGAGGGCAAAGAGGTTGAACAGGGAGTTATAAACGAGCTGTCACGCTGTCAGCCTGCGGAAGTTATTTTCCCCGAAAGCTTTCTGTCACTTAAAGCAGTTGCGGATTTCATCAAAACACGGCTCAATTGTGCTGTGACTCTCCGTGATTTTGACTGCTTTTTCCCCGAAAAACAGCGTTCAAATGTATGTGAGGTATTCGGTGTAAATGATGTGGCGGAACTTGGTATTTCCGAAAACGGTGCGGATTGTGCCGCTGTATGCGGTCTTTTCGACTATATCCGTGATACTCAGAAAACATCAGTTTCACGATTTACAGCCTTGAATCTGCTCAACGGCGATGCGTTTATGGGACTTGACCTCAATGCAAGGCGAAATCTTGAACTTACGGAAACTCTGCGAAATAAGGAGAAAAAAGGCTCTCTGATGTGGGTGCTGGATTCCACACGCACTTCAATGGGCAGACGTTTGCTGAAAAACTGGATTGAACAGCCTTTGAAAAGTCCTGCACGTATCATTGAGCGACTTGACGCTGTTGAAGCACTTTACAGAAAAAGCGTTGTTTTGTCGGATATTGGGGAACTTCTTGACCGCACATACGACCTTGAACGACTTATGACAAAGATTATGTATAAGTCGGCAAATCCCCGTGATGTGAAATCCCTGTCGGCTACGGCTATGCAGCTTCCATTGCTGAAAGAGGAACTTTCGAAGCTTGGCAATTCAAAGCTTTTGGCGAAATATAACAGCGAAATTTCCGATTTAGGCGAAATTGTCCGCCTTGTGGAAAATGCCATAATGGACGAGCCGCCTATTTCCGTCAAGGACGGCGGAGTTATCAGGGACGGTTTCAATAAGGAACTGGACGACCTCCGTCACATTATGACTCACGGCAAGGAGATAATCGACGAAATTGAGCAGCGTGAAAAAGAGGCTACGGGAATAAAAAATCTGAAAATCGGCTTTAACCGTGTTTTCGGCTATTATCTTGAAGTTACACGCTCCTATTACGACCTTATCCCCGAGGGCTGGATTCGCAAGCAGACACTTGCAAATGCAGAGAGATTTATCACCGAGGAACTTAAAAATGCAGAAAATTCCATTCTTGGAGCGAAAGACAAGGCACTTTCCCTTGAAGCGGATATTTTCTGTGAAGTCCGTGATTTTCTCGCTACAAAGCTTGCATCTGTTCAGCAGACAGCTTCGGCAGTTGCGGCAGTTGACGTTCTTTGTGCCTTTGCGGAAACTTCTCTGCGGAATTTATATGTTAAGCCTGAAATCGCAATTGACGGCACAGTTGACATTAAGGGGGGCAGACACCCTGTTGTTGAACTTATGCTTGAAAATGAAATTTTTGTGCCTAACGATATTTATATAGACAACAAATCAAACAGAATGTCAATTATTACAGGTCCCAATATGTCGGGTAAATCCACATATATGCGACAAACGGCGCTTATTGTACTTATGGCACAGATTGGATGCTTTGTTCCTGCGGATTCGGCTAAAATCTCCGTGGTGGATAAGATTTTCACCCGTGTGGGAGCTTCCGACGATTTAACGGCGGGACAGTCAACCTTTATGGTGGAAATGAGCGAAGTTTCGGATATTCTGAAAAATGCAACTCCCGACAGCCTTGTAATTCTTGACGAGGTTGGACGAGGAACTTCAACTTTTGACGGTGTAAGCATTGCACGTGCCGTTGCGGAGCATATCTGTTCAAGTCGAAAACTGGGCTGTAAGACGCTTTTTGCAACTCATTACCACGAACTTATCGGCTTGGAAAATGAGCTGGAGGGTGTTAAGAATTACAGTATTGCCGTAAATAAGCACGGCGGAAATATACGTTTTCTGCGAAAAATAGTACGTGGCGGAGTTGACGAAAGCTATGGTGTTGATGTTGCAAAGCTTGCAGGACTTCCTGCAAAGGTGGTAAGCCGTGCGAGGGAATTGCTGGCGGAAATGGAGCAGAGCCACAAGTCACAGAGTGTTGTCAGGGCGGTTGATGATGATCAGATAAGCTTCGGCAGTATGAACCGTGAGGCGGCATTGGATATGCTTGAACGCACAAATATTGATGAATTATCTGACAGCGAATGTCGTGATTTATTGCGTGATATGGCAAGCTTGTTAAATTAAGAATTAAGAATGCAGAATTAAGAATTAATGTAATTTGAGCTTTTAGTCGTTAGCCATTAGCCGTTAGCCATTAGTAGGGGCGGATATTATCCGCCCGAGGTTGCGTCTGAAATAATTTGCAATCATTCTGTAGGCGGCGATGCCCATATCGCCCCGAAGTTACGCATAAATCAATGTAGGGGCTGCCTTTGGCTGTCTGCAATTTCGGAATAAAAATGATAAGTGAAAAGGGGATTGTTATGAAACACACAATAAAAGATGAAAAATGTCAGTACTGCGGAGAAACCGAATTTCTGACTTTTATAGAGCCAACAGGACCTCAGAACTATCTTGTTCCTGAATATGACAGTTTTTTCAATGAGACTGATAAATATCTTCGTCACGTAATATGCCGCAGTTGTGGAAGCGTTGTAAGAAGCTATATAAAAAATCCAGAGTTGCTTTTGAAGAAAAAAGACAGACGGGAGAATTAAGAATTAATGTAATTTGAGCTTTTAGTCGTTAGCCTATAGCCTTTAGCTGTGGGTGCGGAAAAGATTACGTTTATATGATGATTTACTGCACCTACAATTCTTAATTCTTAATTCATAATTCTTAATTAAAAAGTGGGGTTAGTATGCCGCAGATTAATGTATTAAGCAAGGAAATATCAGAACTTATTGCCGCAGGAGAGGTAATTGAACGCCCCTCCTCGGTTATAAAAGAACTTGTGGAAAATTCAATAGATTCGGGAGCAAGACATATTACCGTTGAAGTGAAAAACGGCGGTACAATGTATATGCGAGTTACCGACGACGGCTGTGGAATGGCATTTGACGACGTTCCTAAAGCCTTTCTTCGTCATGCCACAAGCAAGATTTCAGAAAAGGACGACCTTGACAACATCTTCACCCTCGGATTTCGTGGAGAGGCTCTTGCCTCGGTTTGTGCCGTTTCCAAGGTGGAACTTATGACAAAGCAGAAAGATGATGTCTACGGCACACGCTATGTCATTGAGGGCAGCGTTGAAATTGCCCACGAGGAAAGCGGCTGTCCCGACGGTACAACTATAATTATCCGTGACATTTTCTATAACGTCCCTGCCCGTGCCAAATTTATGAAAAAGGACGTAACAGAGGCAAATGCTGTCAGCAGTATCGTGCAGAAAATCGCCCTGTCACATCCCGACATTTCCATAAAAATGATACGTGATAACCGTGTGGAGTTTAACTCCAGCGGTGACGGCGAATTGTATTCCTCAATTTATGCCATTTACGGCAAGGATTTCGTCCGTGACCTTGTGCCTGTGGAATACGAGGAAAACGGCATAAAAATCAGCGGCTACACAATTAAGCCCCTGTATGCGAAATTCAACCGTTCATTCCAGAATTTCTTCGTCAACGGCAGATATGTAAAGTCAAAACTTTGCTCTGCTGCCCTTGAAAATTCCTACGAAAATATGATTATGACGGGAAAATTCCCTGCCTGCGTCCTTATGATTGATATGCACCCTTCGCAAATGGACGTAAACATTCACCCCACAAAAGCGGAGGTGCGTTTCATCGACGAAAAGCAGGTGACAAATGCCATATTTTTCGCTGTGAAAAATGCGTTCCTCAAAAGCGGCTTGGTGTATGAATTTGAAACAAAACAGCAGCGTGACTGGTATAAGCAGGAGGAATCAGAGCCTGTAATTCAGCAGGAAATAATGTTCACACCCATTGAGGATATTGCCAAAAAAGAGGCTGAACTGAATATTTCCTCACCTGTTGAAAAGGTTGAAAATTCCCCTGTTACCGTGGAAAAACCGACAGTTTCAAATGGCTGGGCAGCCTTTGACAGCGAGCCTGAGCAGGTAAAGGAATATGTGACATTTTGCAGCGGCGATGAGGAAGATTCTCCAAAGCCTGTGGATACGAAAAATATCGACCTTGAAGCGGTGAAATCCGCTTGTCAGGCGGCAGAGGATGGATTCCGCTACCTTAACGCAAAGGCATTTGAAAAGCGTGAAGAACCTGTTGTGGAAACGGTACAGCCTGCGGTGGAGCAGGTTAAGGCTGAATTGCCCGAAATCAAGGTGATAGGCGAGGCTTTCGGACTTTATGTAATTGTTGAAACTGAGGGCAAGCTTGTTATGATTGACAAGCATGCCGCTCATGAGCGTATAATTTTTGAACGGCTGAAAAGCAGAAATTGCCGCCAGTACAGCCAACAGCTCCTTGTGGGAATAAAACTTCTTCTCACAGGTGAGGAAATTGACGCTCTTGAAAATAATACTCAACTGCTTGAAGATATGGGATTTGCCTTTGATTTCAGCGAAAAACCGTATATTACAGCAACCGCCCTGCCTACGTTCCTTATGGAGTGCGATGCGGAGGGAATTATATGTGAGGTTGCGGAAAATCTCCGCAGTCACAAGCTTAATCCCCAGTCCTCATATCTGGACGATGTGCTGCACAATATGGCTTGTAAGGCGGCAATAAAGGCGAATGACAAAAACTCTCCACAGGAAATGAAAGCCCTTGCGGAGCAGGTTTTTGCAGATGAAAAAATCCGTCATTGTCCCCATGGCAGACCTGTTATGTTTACAATGACAAAGGCGAATATAGACCACCAGTTTAAGAGGACTTAAAGCTATTAGCTTTTAGCCTTTAGCCTTTAGCCGTTAGCTTTTAGCTATGTAGGCGACTGGTATTATTTATGGTACTCTGTAAAAACTAGAAAAAAGAATTTTTAAAAGCAAATGGTATAGGACTTAAATGAAACTCATTTGAAAAGACTAATTGACACGAATGAAAAGACTTGAAATTTTCTTATACAAAAAATCCCTCTCATCAAAAGTCGACAATGGGAGGGAAAAAGGGGAAAGGGAAAGGAGAGCCCAGAGAGGAAAACCGTAGGGGAAAAAGGGAGGGAAATGTCGACTTTTGTGCCAGTTTTCTTTTTCCCTCCCTTTTGCCCCGTAGG
>JAZQFV010000023.1:0-37065 GCA_045539715.1 Ruminococcus sp.
CTGAAAGACTTATTAATAAAGAGTACTATTCTGCTACTTTCAAGGACAAGGACATAGAGTATGAAAGAAGATTCCCTAATGAAGAAGACGTAAAAGAGCTTCGAAGATATATTAATTCCGTTAATCGTTGGGAAAACGGAATAAGTCGTCCGATTTATGAAATAGTAGTCGAAGAAGCATCCGCTTATTTTGCAGGCGGACAAACAATAGATGAAACTATTGAGCATATTCAGAACAGAGCCTCAATTTGGATAAGCGAACAATCATAAGGAGAGATGATGAAAATGACATTTAAAAAGACATTTATATTTATGACAGTATTAATGCTGTCCGCTGTTTCTTGCAGCGAAGTAAATGGAAACGTATCTGTATCGGAAAGTATTTCTGACACAAAACAGACATCAGCGAAGAAAGATGATATTGTAATAACCATTGCTTTAGCAGTTGAGCCTGAACATAATGAATTTGATGAGTTCAACAATGCCGATAATGGTTATCGCATTGAATATGTTGCAAGTCGTTCTCGCCTTGATGACAACGGAGGTCCTCTGATATACACAACAGAGGAATATAAAAAGCAGGACTTTGATCTGATACAAAGGATAATCAATAAGGACGATATTGACATTGTGGGCGCTTTTTCATTCAATAATCCCGCTTATTACGAGATACTTAAAAGTAAAGGAGCGTTTGTCGATCTTTATGAATTTATGAAAGACGATCCCGATGTGAATCCCGAACTGATGAACAAGCACGTTCTCGAACTATGCAAGACAGACGGGCATCTTTACGGTTTGCCCTATTCCTATAAAGTTCATACAATGATAGGAAAAAAAGATTATGTGGGCAGCAAGCAAAACTGGACTGTCGATGAATTTCTTGAACATTGGGACAAAATGCCCGATAATACAACCATAAACGGAAGCCGTAATGCAGAAAATATTTATTATACTATTTTGAGATCAAATCTTACTTCATATGTCGATTATTCGAAAGCCGAGGTGTATTTTGATTCTCCTGATTTCCGCAAACTGCTTGAATTTTGCGGAAGTTTTGAAAGCAATCACGGAGAAAAATCAGAACTTGATTACAATGCTCCTAATTTCGTATCTGTATATGATGTAACAGGTTTTAACACATCACTTTTTTGCTATAAGGACAGCAATTCTAATGAAGCATTAGTTTCTCACATAAAAGACGGCGAATACACTTTAGTAGGTTATCCCGATTCTGAGGGACAAGGCTCATATATCAGTACAAACGGTGAATATTCAATATGTTCACATTCCTCAAAAGAAAAACAGAGTGCCGCATGGGAATATATCAGGCAATTTTATACAGAGGAGTATCAACAGAATCATGTTATGCAGAAGTTCGAACAATATATAAACGGCGAAAAAGTTGTAAGCTATTCAGCAGAGGGCGGTTTCTGTATTAATAACAATGCTCGGCATACAACGGCTGAAAGAATCTGTAAAGGGGAATATTCTAACCCTACTTATGAAAATAAAGGCGAAACATTTGAAACTCCGCTTCCCACTATGGATGACTGTGAGGTTATAGAAAAATACGTTGATTCAATAAATCGAATTGACACCGAATTGGACAGACCTCTATGGGAAATAGTCAACGAGGAAATAATCGCATATCTTGGCGGAGGACAGGACATTGACACAACCATTGACCATATACAGAACCGTGCGTCTATTATGGTAAGTGAAAAAGCATAAGCTTTGTGATAAAGTCGTACATATTTACGGGCATCTCTAAAAACCCCTTTTGAGAAAAAACAGCTATGCACGACATCTGTTGCGTCAACCTCCCTTGGAGTGCGAAAGCACGCCTTCGGAAGGCTTCCTTGCAGCTGCCGCACCCATCTGTTTTTCTTTAATCAAACGAGTTTTTAGAGATGCCCTTATGATAAATTTTATTCCCTTTCGTTTTTTTCTGGACATTTTCAAAAATATATGTTATAATACATAAAAACGAAAGGAGTGAAGTATATGTCGGAAAACCGTGATAACAGCGTTGTATCTCATTTTTTCAGTCACCGTGAGGAAAATTTTGAATACGCCCCCTTTGACAGGGAAATGGCATTTTATGAGAGTATCTGCTCAGGCAATATGGAATTTGTAAAAATGTTTGCCGAACCTCTATTCTGCGAGGGCTGCGGCACATTAAGCCGTGACCCTTTGCGGAATATGAAATATCATTTTACTATATCGGCAGCTTTGATAGCAAGATTTTGTGTAAACAGCGGTATGACCCCCGAACAGGCATACAGTTTAAGCGATGTATTTATAAATCGTGCCGATGAATCTGCATCTATTGAAGATGTACGGAGTATTCATGATGAAATGATAGAAGAATATACAAAGCAGATGCGAATTCTCCGCAGCAGCAAGCTCTATTCAAAGCAGATTTTACGTGCAGTTGAGTATATCAGCGAACATCTCCACAGCCGTGTACTCATTGAAGATGCCGCAAAATCCCTGCATATTACTCCTGCATATCTTTCAAGATTATTCAAATCCGAAACAGGAATGACCTTTTCCGACTATGTAAACCACAGAAAAATTGAGGAAGCAACAGGACTATTGCAATATTCCGACTATTCCGACTTAGAAATCAGCAATTTGCTGTGTTTCAGCTCCCAGAGTTATTTTATCAAGATTTTCAAAAAAGTTATGAATATGACTCCGAATGAGTATAAAAAGAAATATCGTATGCTAACACACACGAAAAAAAAGGATATTCCCGAATAAAATCAACACTTTCTGCGATATATGTTGTTCCATTTCAAGCTTTTGTTATGATAATGAAAAAAATCCAATAGGGAAAATTTAAGGACATCTCTAAAAAGGCTATGGCGGTAATCTATTCAAAGATGCTGCCATAGTTTTTTGGTAATTCTGGTGTTTTTTTTATTATACGGTTTATGGATTTTCACGAAATAACCATTGACTTTTACGCTAAATAGATGTATAATTATAATGTATTGGTATGCAGTTTAACGCATTAATTTACTGATACAAAAATACAAATGGAAATGACACAAGGAGGAAACTATGAAGTCTTACAAAAAAAGTGTAATTGCAACACTTTCGGCAGCACTATGCCTATGTGCAACAGCTCCGTTTGCTGCATATGCGGCAGAAGATGATAATTCCATCTCTGATGTTACCGTTGAAGCGACTGAATATTCAGCCGAATGGGTAACTGACAGCGAGGGCAGAATTTTTTACTATGACCAATCAGGTGAAATGGTAACAGGGGAGCAGGAGATTGAGGGCGAAACTTATCTCTTTTCCAAAAACGGTGTACTTAAAACAGGCTGGAGAACAGTAGCAGGCAAACGCCGTTACTACAATCCCGAAACAGGAAAGCCTGTGTATGGCAGATTTACTGTCTGCGGTGAAGAATTTTTTATAGAGCCTGATGAAGGAAAGCTTACAGATGCTATTTACAAAGGCGAAAATGGTGATTTATACCTCGTAAGCGAAAAAGGCACATTTGTTCGTGAGCAGGGCAGATATGAACAGGACGGCTCATATTACTGCGTTACTGAAAACGGCACCCTTGCAAAGGGGTTAGCTAAAGTAAATGACATTCCCTATATTTTCGGCGAGGACGGTAAACAGAAGCTTGGCTGGGTTGAGGATAACGGCAGGGAATTTTATTACGATACAACTAATGGAGAAATCAAACTCGGTCTTGCAAATATTGACAATAACTGTTATTTCATTGACATAAACAACGGAAAAACAAAAGGTGTTGTTGATATAGACGGAGTTGACTATTATTTTTCAGAAGATAACGGAGTTCTGCAAACAGGACTTCTTGAAATAAATGAAAAAATCAAGTATTTCTATCCCGACGGTACATATGCTGTAGGTGTTACAGAGATTAACGGTAAAAAATATCTCTTCGACGAATACGGCACACGTATTTCAGGACTTAATACTGTGGACGGCAAGCTCTATTATGCCAACGAGGAAGGACTTCTTCTTAATGGCAGGCTTAAAATAGGCGAGGATAAATATTATTTCGGTGATGATTATTCCGCGCAGTCAGGATTGCTTGAAATAGACGGCAAAAAGTATCTTTTTGGCAGCGATTTCAAAATGCTTACGGGTAAGCAGGATTACAACGGTGATACATATTGCTTTGATACAGCAAGTGGAATAATGCTTACAGGAAGATTAAAAATCGACGATAAGAAATATTATTTTGATTCCGAAACAGGTAAAATGTACAGAGGTTCTCTTACCACAGATGACGGTACCTACTATTTTACTGAGGACGGAACTGCCGCAGCAGGAATAATTGAAATTGACGGAAAGAATTATTATTTCCATAAAGATACAAATCTTCTTACAACAGGCAGACTTATAGTTGAGGGTAAAAAATACTACTTTGACCCTGCCAACGGCGGTGCTATGGCTACAGGCTGGGTAACTCTTACCGACGGAAAATATTATTTTACCGATAATGGTGAAATGGCTACAGGCTGGCTTACTTTAGGTGAGAATAAGTATTATTTCAATGAAACAAGCGGAAAAATGGCTGTAAATCTTGTTAAGGACGGGCTTAGCCTTAATGAGGAAGGTATTGCCGGACCTCTTTCAGAATTGCAGAAAAAAGCACAGACTGTAATTGATGCTAATGGTAAAACCGTGCAGAGCGTATACAATTATGTAAGAGCACACAATTACTACAGACTTATGGAATCAACACGTACTCTCCCACAGATTGAGAGTGTGGGCTGGAGCTATTTTGCCAATTATGCCCTCAACAACAGATTTGTAGTGTGCTATTATTTTGCCGCTGTAACTGACCTTCTCTTTAAGCAGGCAGGCTTTGAATCTCGAATTGTTTACGGCACAGGCAGAGGAACAGGTGACCACTACTGGAATCAGGTATACGATGATAATACCAAAAGCTGGATTAACTATGACACCTGCAATGGATACTATGGTGTATCATTTGCATATCTCCAGACTCAGAATTACACATTTAAACAGTACGTATACCCTAAATATTAGGGAACCTTTAAAAAACTCCCTCACGGCTTGATTGCGAAATTTCACTCGTGTTCCGTTTTTTAAAGAACCCCATTATTGATTTTGAAAGGAAAAATTTAAAATGAACAAGAAGGCAATAACACTTTTAATTATGACATCTTTATTGACATCAGCAGTAGTTTCCTGCGGTCCTGATGACGAGGTAAACAATTCAACACCGGATCTTCCTACTCTTTCTACAGAAGCAAATACAACAGAAGAAACTACAACAGAGGCTGCAACTGAAGCTTCTACAGAGGCTGCAACTGAAGCTTCTACAGAGGAAACAACCGAAACTTCTGAAACAGAAGAAACTACAACAGAAACTGTAACCGAAGCAACTACAGAAGAAACAACAACACAGGCAACAGAGGAAGCAACAGAACCACCTACAGAAGCACCTACTGAGGCTGTTAAGCAGGAAGTTAAATTCAGTTTTGATACTCTTTTAAGCAGTGCAGGAAGTGTAACATCTTCTCTCGGTGAGCCTATGAATGTTGCTACAGCACCAAGCTGCTACACAAACGGCGGAGATTCAAAGATTTACACATATGATGGACTTATCGTAGAATGTTATGTTCTTGACGGAGCAGAAACAATATGCTGTGTTACAATTACAAATGCCAATTATTCAACGGATAAGGGAATTAAAATCGGCAGTTCAAAAGCTGAAGTTGAAGCTGCATACGGAGCAGGAGAAGAAATCGGATATTACACAATTTATCCCTCAGGAAATAAGGAACTTGACGTTAAATATGAAGGTGATGTTGTAACAGAGCTTATGTTCTATACAGCAGTATAAGGAGAAAAAATGGTATTCAGCAGCCCTGTATTCCTATTTATATTTCTTACGGCGGTATATATTCTTTACAGAATTGTACCGCCTGTAAGTGTAAAAAATACGATTTTATTGATATTCAGTCTATTATTTTACACTTATGGTGAACCGAAAGCTATAATTCTTATGATTATCTCAATCGTAATGAATTATTTATTCGGTCTTTCAATGAAAAAAGAAAACAAGAGCAGAAAAATATGCCTGTTTTTTTCAATTGTATTAAATCTTACAATGCTTGGTATATTTAAATATGCAGGATTTGGCACAGAAATGCTCAATGCTCTTTTTTCAGCCAATATGGCAATTCCGCATATTGCTTTGCCTATAGGAATTTCTTTCTATACCTTTCAGGCAATGTCATATGTTATTGACGCATACAAATCACCTGACTACATACAGAAAAATATATTCAAGGTTGCCTTGTATATAACATTTTTCCCACAGCTTGTAGCAGGTCCTATTGTAAAATATTCTGATTTTGCACATCAGATAGATAACCGCAAACATACACCTCAGATGACAGCCGAGGGTATAAAGCGGTTTATAACAGGTCTTTCAAAAAAGCTGCTTATAGCCAATACAATGGCATATGCAGCTGATTATGTATACAGCCTTGACACATCAGAGTTATCAATTCCCCTTGCTTGGCTGGGAGCTTTGTCATATCTTTTCCAGATATACTTTGATTTCAGCGGTTACAGCGATATGGCAATCGGACTTGGAGCAATGTTCGGCTTTACATTTAAGGAAAATTTCAATTATCCCTATATTTCCCAAAATATGCAGGAATTCTGGCGTAGGTGGCATATTTCCGTTTCCACATGGTTTAAGGAATATTTATATATTCCCCTTGGCGGCAACCGAAAGGGAAAAGTCAGAACCGCAATCAACAAACTTATTGTATTTTTCTGCACGGGATTATGGCACGGTGCAAGCCTGAACTTTATTGTATGGGGGCTTCTCAATGGCGTTTTCCTTATGATTGAGTCGTATGGTATTATCAATACAAAGAAATGGTTCAGACCAATAGGTCACATCTATGCGTTATTGGTTACAATCCTTGCCTTTGTATTTTTCAGAGCAGATAATCTCACAATTGCCTGTCAGTACATCGGACATATGTTCAAGCCGTCAGGCGGTGCAATGCAATGGATGATGTTTATTGAACAACTTACGCCGTTATATTTAGTTGTGTTTGTATTCGCAATTATTTTCTCTATGCCTGTTATGGAAAAAATCAAGGCATCAGCAAAAAGCGAAAAATCCGCAGCTATTTATGAATTCAGCACATACGGCATATCATTGGTACTTTTAGGACTTTGCGTATTATCTCTTTCGTCAGCGTCCTATAACCCATTCATATATTTCAGATTTTAGGAGGCGGTATAATGAAAAAAGATAATTTATACAGAATTTATACCGGCCTTTTTATAGGAGTATGCCTTATTCCTGCGGTTTGTATGCCTTTTGTAAAAGGTGACGCATCAAAGGAAAAGCGTGAACTTGCTAAATTCCCCTCATTTACTAAGGAGGGGAAAATTAATAAAGATTTTTTTGATGAATTTGAAACATATTTCTCAGAAAATTTTGCATTCCGTCAGCAGCTTGTAACTGCCGACAGCCGAGTTAAATCCGCACTTGTAAAGACATCGGCAAATGATGATGTAATTGTGGGTAAGGACGGCTGGCTCTATTACAGCGAAACTCTTGATGATTTCAGAAGAACTGATACATTAAGTCAGACAAATATCAATTCAATTGCCTATAATATGCAGGTTATTGAGGATTATTGCAGCAGCAGGGGAGCTGATTTTCTCTTTTTCTCCACGCCAAACAAGAACACTCTTTATCCCGAAAATATGCCATACAACTACATTCAGACGGATAATGAAAGTAATCTGGAAAGGCTTACAGAAAAGCTTTCGGGCAAGGAATTTTTTGTTGATATGAAATCAGAACTTGAAAATCTCAATTCGCCAACACCATTATATCACAAGACTGATACTCATTGGAATAATTTCGGAGCATATGCCGCACATACAATTCTTATGAACAGACTTGGAAAAAGCTCCTGCGGTACAGGAAACGGCTGGTATACCGCCAATGACCGTCTTGGTGATTTAGCGGCAATGCTTTATCCTGCGGAAGATGCAAAGGATATGCAGCTTCACAATGACTATGAATTCAGATATGAGTACACAAGCCGATTCAGAGGGCTTGATGATATTTCAATTACAACTGCAAACAGCAATGCTGAGGGAAATCTCTTAATGTTCCGTGATTCTTTTGGTGAAGCAATTCTTCCATATATGGCAGAACAGTTTGCAACAGCTGAATTTTCCAGAGCAGTTCCCTACAATTTGCAGAATGTAAAAGTGGGAGATACTGTAGTTCTGGAAATCGTTGAGCGAAATCTTGGAAATCTTCTTGATACTGCTCCTGTTATGGAAGCTCCGATTCTGCCAATTCTGGACATTGAAGCAGAAAACGGAAATCCGTGGGGTACTACCATAAAAAAGAGAAAAATCAACGGTTTGACTCATATTTATGGTACTGTTCCCGAAGGCTTTATCAGAAGTGAAAATTATACATTTGCATTTGAAATTGAAGGCACATTATATGAAGCGTTCAATATCTTTGAAAAAGAACTGCTTGAAGGATTTGAATACAGCCCATACGGCTATTCATTCTATATACCCGAAAGCATTGATACCGCAAGTATGAAAATGATTGTTTTAAACGAAAATGCCGGAGCAGTTTCTGCTCAATTCTTAACAGAGGGGTAATGACATATGAAGTATACAAAAATTCTATCGCTTTTAGCTGCTGCATCAATGGCAGTTTCACCTGTATCTATGACTGTTTACGCTGAAGGCGATAATACAAACGATAAACCTGCACAGACAGAGCAGACACCGTCAGAGGAAGCGGTTACAACCACTACAGCTGCAATGACAACTACTACAACTTCTTTAACAACTACAGCAACCACTACAACTGAAATAACAACAGCAGCTACCTTAACAACCAAAACCGCTTACACAACTATAGTAAATACCACTACAGCTGCTGCAACATCAACAACTACATCTGCTGAAACTACAGAAATAACAACTTCTTCTGCTACTACAGAATCACTCACAACCACAACTACTACAGCTACAACAACAGAGCCTGTTACTACAACTGCAACAACAACTTCACCTGCTGATAATGTGGTAATTGTAAAGCCTGTCTGCGAGCATATTATCAAGAGTGATATTAACGGTGAACTGCATATTTCAGTTCCGAAAGATGCTACAGCAAAGGTTGATGTAGTTTATGAATCTCCCGAATATGACAAGCATGAATATTACAATACTACTCTCAACGGAGGTATGACATATTCTCTTGCAATTGAGGGTAGAGATACAACGGAGGACGACTACAGAAACTATACCGTTTCTGTTTCCCTTACAGGCGGAAAGTATAATATGACATCTGATGTTTATTCAGATAAATTCAATATACTTGACAAAAACGACAATCCCGATTCATACAGAATTATAAAGTATAACTTCACAGTTGACGATAAAATATCCAAGGAATCATTTACTGTTACTAAAAATGAAGAAAACGAAAAGGATATTGTAGTTCATCTCAATTCTGTAATGCTTGGAGATGTAAATGAAGATTCAACTATTGACTCAATTGATGCAACAGCTATTCTTGTTGAGTATGCAAATACATCAACAGGCAATAAGCCTACATTTACTTCAAGTCAGGTTGTTGCAGCTGATGTAAATAAGGATGGATTTGTCAATTCCACAGATGCATCTAAAATCCTTGCATATTATGCAGAATCTGCAACAGGCGGTAAACCTTCATGGGATTAATTCAATATAATACAAACGATAAGCTTTACGGCTTTACAATAAAAAATATA
Source organism: Ruminococcus sp. (assembly GCA_045539715.1). Taxonomy (GTDB): domain Bacteria; phylum Bacillota; class Clostridia; order Oscillospirales; family Ruminococcaceae; genus Ruminococcus. The sequence continues at coordinate 9,827 of JAZQFV010000023.1, forward strand.
CGAAAAACTAAATTCGGCGATTTTATAGAAATGAGTCACGATAAGACATCTGCACCTCTTGTATGGCTGAAAAACAACAATGACAACAAGCTTTTCAGCATTTCATTCAAGACAGTTCCCGAAGATGATACAGGCGTATTTCACATACTGGAACATTCCGTATTAGGCGGTTCTGAAAACTATCCTGTAAAAGAACCGTTCCTGTATCTGCTGAAAGGCTCAATGAACACATTTCTCAATGCAATGACCTTTCCCGATAAGACAATGTATCCCGTTTCAAGCCGAAACAACAGGGATTTTCTCAATCTCACAAAAGTATATCTTGACGCTGTTTTCAAGCCGTTGATTTATACCGTTCCCAACATTTTCTATCAGGAGGGACACCATATTGAATACAATGGCTGTGACGAAGAAGCGTCATACAAGGGCGTTGTTTTCAATGAAATGAAAGGATATATCTCATCTGTTCACGAGCGAATTGAAAGCGAAATGAACAGCCTGCTTTATCCTGATACTTCGTACAGATTTGAATTCGGCGGACTTCCTTCGGCAATTCCCGACCTTACTTATGAGCAGTTTACAAATGTTCACAGGAGATATTATAATCCTGCTAATTCATATATATACCTTGACGGTGCTATAAATCCCGATGAAGTATTGCCCCTTATTGACAGCTATATTTCACAATTTGAGGGAACTGTGGAAATTCCGCAGATTAAGTATCAGGAGTCAACAGAAAGCAAGGTATGCGAGCTTTATTATGATTCTTCCGCTGAATGTGACGAATCCCAGACATATATTGCTGTGGGAAAAATTCTCGGCAGCTGGCAGGATATTGAAGATATAACAGCATACAGCGTTATTTCAAGAGCAATTGCAGGCAGCAATGATTCTCCCTTGAAAAAAGCAATTGTGGATTCGGGCTTATGCCTTGATGCGGAACTGATAGTTTCTGACGGCAATTTACAGCCTAACGGCATGCTTAAATTTTACAATACCGATAAGGAAAATGGCGAAAAACTGCTTGCTATTACAGCTGATACAGTAAGGCAGCTTGTAGAAAACGGCATTGACAGGGATTTGCTTGAAGCCGCAATAAATCGTTGTGAATTCATTTACAGAGAATCGGAAGAACCAAAGGGACTTACCCGCTGTGTTGATGCAATGTCGTCATGGCTTTATGGCGGTGACCCTCTTATGTATATTGACAAGGATGATGTTTTCAAGAGCCTCAGAGAAAAGCTTGACAGCGATTATTTTGAAAAATTATTGGAAAAATGGCTTCTTGATGAAAATGGCAGAGCTGTTCTTTATATGCTGCCCTCCGATACATATGGAGAGGAACAGGCACAGGCTGAAAAAAATCGTGTACAACGTGAAGTTACGGCAATGTCAGATGATGAAAAGTCACAGCTTATTAAGCTTAATGAAAATCTTGCTGAATGGCAGAATATTCCCGACAGCGAGGAGAATACAGCGAAACTTCCTAAACTTCCGCTTACGGAAATTTCAACTGAGCCAATACGCTATATAACCGAGGAAAAGTACGAAAATGAAATAAAAATCCTCACTCACCCTGTAAGCGAAAACGAAATTACTGTAATGACGCTTTATTTTGATGCAGATGATTTATCTGCGGAGGAATTGCGTAAATTGTCGGTTATAGACCGTCTTATTGCGGAATTACCCACTAAAAAATCGGACGGAGTTGAGTTGCAGAAACGAATTGAGGGAACTTTAGGCAGCCTTACAACAGATATTTTACCTGTAGGAAAGGAAAATTCCCTTGAAAAATGCCGTGTATTTTTTGAATTGAAAACACGCTTTTTATCGAGAAATTTTGATAAGGCAACGGCGCTTATTTCAGAAATCCTCACAGAAACAGATTTTGTTCAGCCTGAACTTGCATTGAGAGAAATGCGTCAGGATGAGGAAAATATGAAGCAGGATATTATATCTGAGGGACACAGATTTTCCGTCCGCAGAGCAACCGCAAATGCTTCTGCCGAATCTGCGGTTATTGAATTTATACGTGGATTTGAGGGATATAAGGCACTTTGCGAAATTAATCGCCTTTCATCTGATGATTTCTCAGCATATCTTGAAAGTCTGAACGAACTTGCAAAGCGTATTTTCTGCAAGTCAAGGCTTACGGTAAGCATTGCAGCTGAGGGCGATTACGATTTGTCACAGCTGATTGATAAACTTCCAGAGGGTAAGGCTTGCGAGAAAACCTCAATGGAATTCAAGCTTGACATTTCTGAGAATAATTGCATTGAAATTCCCTCTGCAACAGCATATTCGGGAGCAGTTTTAGGCGGTCAGATTGAGGATAAAGCCGCTTGGTCGGTGCTTTCATCTATGATTACCTATGAGTATCTTTGGAATGAAGTCCGTGTAAAGGGCGGAGCATACGGCTGCGGCTGTAATGTGAACAATATGAAAGAGGCTTGTTTCCACTCATATTGCGACCCCTCACCTGAAAAAAGCTTCGTTACATTTAAAAATACCGCAGATTTCATAAGGGAATACTGCACGGGAAATACCGATATTTCGCAGTATATCATAAGCAGTATTGCATCGGGTGAGCCTATTGTAAGCGACGGCGAGTATGTTGCAGCAGCTGACGGAATGTATTTCAGAGGAATTACACAGGATACAAGGCGAAAGCTTCGTGGTGAAGTTCTTGAAATGACATCAGAAAGGCTATGTGCAGCTGCTGAGGAGTTCGACAAGAAGATGTATTTCTGCGTTGTAAGCTCCAAAGATACAATTGATGAAGTTATAAAAACTCACTCTGACAGAAAATTCAATTGCGAAAGCATTAACCGATAATAAAAAAGGCAGTAACGCAACAAAAATGCGGTACTGCCTTTAATTTTATGTTGTCTGAGTTGCAGTTGTAGTGATTTCCGTAGCAACTGCGGAAGTTGTAGATTCAGCAGGGGAGGGAGCGTAATTTATGTATTCAACCTCTGAAAATGTGATTTTCAGCAGATTATTTGGCATTTCAAAAGTGTGAATATTACCCTGCCCGTCAAGTGAAAGCGAATAATCGCCGCCCTCAAGACTGCCGCTGATTTCAGTAAATCCCTCATTTTCTGTACCTGTCAGCTGTTCCTGTGCAGCAAGGGAATCAACAGCTTCCATAAGATTTGCAATCATAGCTTTTACAGGAACTGCGGATTTGGGTACTGAAAAATCAAGCCCCTTATAGCTTGCCTTGACGATATTTTCTTCAAAGGAAAGCTTAACTCCGCTTAATGTGTTTGGGGAATCAAATTCAGCCTCCCAAGATCTGTCGCCCTTTCTGTAAATAGTTCCCTCGGCGGAAAGCTTATCAAGATTTACCGTCATTTTAGCAGAAAATGGCGAGCCGAGATTGTTTTCAAGCTTTGATTGCGTTCCTGTGGGAGTACTGCACGAAACCGATGAAACAACGCATAACAGCGCAAAAACGGATGATAAAAGTCTTTTCATTGTAATAATCTCCAATCAAAAATTTCCTTTTAACATCCGTTTATTTAAGTTTATACCAATCCCTGAAATGTTAGTAGACTAAGATGATGAGCAGAAATTTGGTATTAATTATCCTCAAGCCGCTTTTCTTTAAGAATTCGGAAAGCATCCGCAAGGCAGTCGATTATATCACGGGGGAGCATTGCTTCCTGACCGAGTTTTGCGGCAGCAGCATCACCTGCAAGACCGTGCATATAAACTCCTGCACAAGCCGCATCATATGGCGAAAATCCCTGTGCAATAGCTGAGCCGATAATTCCCGACAAAACATCACCGCTGCCGCCACGGCTCATACCTGCATTGCCTGTATGATTTGCGGCAGTATTGAATTTATCGGAAACAATAGTTCCTGCTCCTTTAAGAACAACGGTAACTCCGTGTTTTTCGGCATATTTTTCAGCTACCATAATTCTGTTTTCGTTGATAGCATCGGCATCACAATTAAGCAGTCTGCCCATTTCGCCCGGGTGTGGCGTAAGGATAACCTCTGACTTCCTGTTCACTAATAATTCTATGTCGGAGGCTATGCAATTTATTCCGTCAGCGTCAATAATTACAGGACAAAATGAATTTTCAATGACAAACCGAACAATTTCCTTTGTATCATCTGTAACGCCCATACCCGAACCGATAACAACAGCTGTTGATTTTTTCAGTTGTTCCTGAAGCTTTTCACGGGTATTGTCATTGAATACCATAAATCCGTTACTGTCATTTTCAATTTCAACATATGTTGCTTCGGGAGCAAGTACAGAAATAGTATCAATACATTTGCTTACAGAAGCGGCTTTTACAAGGCCTGCTCCGCTGCGTAATGCACCAAGTACGGCAAATGCAGCAGCACCACGCATTGAATTGCTGCCTGCAATTACAAGAACAGTACCGAAAGTACCTTTATGAGCGTCAAGTTCACGTTTCGGAGGGAATGCTGCAAGGCTGTGACGGTCAATTCTGTGGTAGCCGTGTTCTCCGTCAAGGCAGTCATATGCTCTTGGCGGTATGCCTATATCTTCAACTGTAATTTTTCCGCAAAGCTTTTTCAGCGGATACTGAGTCATACCGAATTTAAGACAGCCAAGACAAATTGTTTCGTCCGCCTTGAAACAGCCCGGTGAAACAGTTCCCTTTGAGCCGTCACCGCCGCTGGGAATATCAATGGAAATCTTGTAAGCGCTTGTACCTATTGAGAAAATAGTCATAAGATCGCTGTCAAGCTTACCCTTAAAGCCTGTACCGAATACACCGTCAACAAGTATATCTGCGGAAACTATTGCACGATGAACCTGTGTAAGACGCTCTTTTTCCTTTACGAGGATTTTTTCAACGGCGGTAAGTTCCTTTTTATTTTTAAGCTTTGAATTGTCATTGTTATAAAGGGTTGAATAATCAAGCTCAGCAGCTTCAATTGCCGCTTCAACTGTTTCACTTCTGTAGCCTGTGACAATATTTACTTTTTCGGGTAACTGGTTGAAATACTCTTTTGCAATGTCGGTAGAAGGCTCTTTTACAAGATTTACAATGGTTACGTGATAGCCACGATAAACGAGAATATTAGCCGCCGCAAAGCAGTCGCCGCCGTTATTGCCGCTTCCCGCAAGGAAAACGATACTTGTACGCTCAGGAATATCGTGTTCAGCGGAACAAATCTGAATAATGCGTTCAGCGATTTTTCTTCCTGCATTACCCATAAGCTCCTTTGGCGAAACTCCAAGTTTTTTGGCCTGCTTTTCTACCTTGACCATTTGCTTTGTGTTTACAATCTGCATTGAATATCACTCCTTTAGAAAAATTCAGTATCTATTGAGGGTATCAGATATTTTGCGAAATATCCGACAAATATGAACTTTGAACTTCCTGCTTTACCTTATTTTTAATAGACGGGTGGAGAAATTTTACTATATTTGAAACCATTTTTTCATTAGGAACAAATACAAGTCGTGTATTTCCATATGTTTCGTGTTGGAAATCAGCATAATATTCGTTTTCTACGATATTATTTGTAGCAAATACCGTTGTCATATCCTCAGTTTCATCGGGGATATTATCAGCATATTTTCCGAATGCTGTAAATTTACTTACAGAAATTGTGAGCATTTCTTTTCTTTTGGTCTGATTGATAATTTTATCTATATCAAGCTCACCGTTTGTAAATGTATACTCATATTCAACCTTGGAATTTCTGTAAAGGAAAAAAGTACCCACACCAATTGCAACAGCAACAAAAAGCAGCAGAAATGAGAAAACAAAACCTGCGATTAATGCTAAAAATGTAAGCAGCATTCCGAGAATTAAAATAATACAGGTTTTCATTCTGTCAGCACCTGTAGGCTGACGTTTAACAAGCTGTTCTGCAAAATTATCCATAATTTTTTTACTCCTTAAAAATGTATTTTATTCCATATATACTATGATAACACATTTTTTCGGAAATTTCAATAATTAGAAGAAAAAATTTCAAAAAATACTTGATTTTTTTTAAATAAGCTGTTATAATAATATATGATATGAAACTCAATGACTGAGAGAGTAGGCTGAAAATGAAGTCCACAGAGAGGAACACATTGGTGGGAGTGTTCTGACGGAGTATTGGCTGAAGTTCACTCACGAGAGGCAGAGTTGAAAACATATGCTGTGTAGGCTCTGACGTAAGTCTGCGTTATAGACAAGAGAGTGTCGGCTCTCCCGAAAATGGGTGGTATAGCAAGTTAGTCTTGTCCTGTTTGGGATGGGACTCTTTTTATTTACGGCACAAATAAATATACAGGAGTGATTTTTTTGAAAGAACAGCTTGAAAGAATTGAAACGCTGGCGAAGCAGGAAATGGAGTCCTGCACAGACATTAAGGCACTTGACGATTTAAGAGTCAAGTATCTGGGTAAAAAAGGTGAGCTTACTGCTATTTTAAAGCAAATGGGTAAGCTTTCCGCAGAGGAAAGACCTGTTATCGGACAGCTTGCAAATCAGGTTAGAGCCGATATTGAAGAAGCTCTCAGCACAAAGCTTGCCGCATTAAAGGCAAACGCACAGGCTGAACAGCTTAAATCCGAAACAATTGATATTACTCTCCCCGGAAAGACTGCTCCAATGGGCAAGCTTCACCCTCTTACAAAGGTTGAAAACGAAATCCGTGAGATATTCATGGGTATGGGTTTTGATATTGCCGACGGTCCTGAGGTTGACGATGATTATCACGTATTTGAGGCGTTGAACCTTCCTCCCGACCACCCTGCAAGAGATACACAGGATACATTCTACATCGAGGGAACAGATGAAACAGTTCTCCTCCGTACACAGACTTCATCTGTACAGGTTCACGTAATGGAAACTCAGAAACCGCCAATCAGAATTATTTCACCCGGCAGAGTTTTCCGTTCAGACGCTGTAGACGCTACACATTCACCTCTTTTCCACCAGATTGAGGGACTTGTAATTGACAAGGGAATCAAAATGAGCGACCTCAAGGGTACACTTGAAATGCTTATGAAGAAGCTTTACGGTAATGACTGCAAGCTTCGTTTCCGTCCTCACCACTTCCCATTCACAGAGCCTTCATGTGAAGTTGATATAAGCTGCTTCAACTGCGGCGGATGCGGTTGCTCTATGTGTAAGGACGAGGGATATATCGAGCTTCTCGGTGCAGGTATGGTTCATCCTAAGGTGCTTGAAAACTGCGGTATTGACAGCACAGTTTACTCAGGCTTTGCATTTGGTCTTGGTCTGGAGCGTATGGTTATGGGACGTTACGACATTAACGACCTCCGTCTGCTTTATGAGAATGATGTAAGATTCTTAGAGCAGTTCTGATGTATGCAAACAAAATAATTAAGCATATATCGGGGTTAATTGTTTTTCTATTGTTGTTTTGTGGTCTGATAATCTGGGGTGTATCTGACAGTTCATTACGCTTTGGTATAGTAGAAAAATGGCTTTGTATTGCTATTTGCGGTTTGTTAGCCTTTTTTGGAATTATTGAGTCTGTTCGCTATGTGTTCAGATTAAAAAGAATAAGTAATTCTTTTGACAGAGATTTAGAGAAGAATCTCAAAAACTGCAAAAACATTTTTTCAAATCAGCATTATTTTCTGAGTGACAGCATTTTCACTTTTGAAATTCCTAATAGGATTTTCTATGAAGATATAGAGAATATATCCGAAAAGCAAAGTCATTCACGCTATACAGGAACTCTTAATTTTTTAGAAATTAAACTGAAAAATAACCATTATGTAAAATTTAAAATAAGTGGTTCGGATATTTATAAAGCTATTGAATTTTTAAAAATGAGAGTAAAATAATGATGATTTACTACTCATTACATGAAATGAAAGCGATAGTTTTTACAGTTTGTAATATTAGGGGACCTCTAAAAACCTCCCTCACGGCAAACTTCCTATGACAAATATCATTTACTTCGTTGCCAAACCTTGCAATACACAAAGTATTACTGCGGTTTGTCGCCTTGCAAATGATATATGTCATATACGGAATTTTGCTCGTGTTTCGGTTTTTAGAGAACCCCATTACAAATATAAACAGAGATTATATAAGGGTTTGGGGATTATACTATGGAAAATAAAAAAAACAATGGCTTACTGTTAGTGGCTGTTTTTATACTTTGTTCATCAATATTAATTGCTTTAATAAGAAATGGAAACATTTTATTATTCATATTGTTATTGATATTGTTCGCTTATATAATAATATCAGGAATAATATCAAGAGGAAACAACAAAAAATCATTATTTGAACGCCTTGGAATATCAAGTGAAGATGAATTATCGGCGGTGCTTAGTGAGTTTGATGTTCTTGTATCAGATAAACTTTACATAAGGAATGGACTTATTGTAAATATTGATTCCTATAAAAGTTATCATTTATACGAAATCAAAAATATGGAAAAACGTAATATTACTCATCGCAACAGAACAATGAGCTACGAAACATATGAACTGATAATATACACGGAAACGACAACTGATACTTTATATTATTATACAAACAAAAGCGGACGTGATTGTGCACATCTTCTTTTGGTACGCAAGATTTCGGAGTCAAAATCAAGAACTGCAAAAGTCACAAGTCAGGATATAATCAGCAATGAACTTGCATATTCATCTGATGATTACGAAGGTATGATAATGGACGATGAGGATATTGTGGACAGAGAAAGCAGAAGTGACTGGCTTGGTTAAAGCAGAAACCAAAAAACTATGACGGTTAGCTTGGCAGCATATAAACTGCAATAAATTAAACGGAGGTAATTCAGATGAATTTATCAATGAAATGGCTCGCTGATTATGTTGATGTCAACGTGCCTATAAAAGATTATTGTCACGCTCTTACAATGAGCGGTTCAAAAGTAGAGGGCTATGAAATTGAGGGCGAGAAAATTTCCAAGGTTGTAGTAGGAAAAATTCTCTCAAAAGGACCTCACGAAAACGCTGATGCTCTCTTTGTATGTCAGGTTGAAGTAGGAGCAGACGCTCCCATTCAGATTGTAACTAATGCAAAAAACGTCAAGGAGGGCGATATTGTCCCTGTTGCTCTTGACGGCGCTGTACTTCCTGAGGGAAAAATCAAGAAAGGCAAACTCCGTGGCGTTGAAAGCTTCGGCATGTTCTGCGGTCTTGATACTCTCGGACTTACAATTAACGATTTCCCTTACGCTGACCCAGAGGGAGTTCTTGTAATTGAAGAAGAATGCGAAATAGGACAGGATATTCATGAGGCTCTTGGTCTTAATGACACATCAGTTGAGTTTGAAATTACATCAAACCGTCCTGACTGTCTTAGCGTTATCGGTCTTGCAAGAGAAACTGCTGCAACATATAATCTTCCTCTCACAGTAAAAGAGCCTGAATTCAAGGGAGTTGATGGCGATATCAACGAGATGCTCAAAGTTGATATTCACAACACAGAGAAATGCCAGAGATACTGTGCAGGTATCGTTAAGAATGTAAAAATCGGACCTTCACCTCGCTGGATGAGAGAAAGACTCCGTGCAAGCGGTGTTCGTCCTATCAACAATTTCGTTGATATTACAAACTATGTAATGCTCGAATATGGTCAGCCTATGCACGCATTTGACCTCCGCTATGTTGAGGGCGGTCACATCAATGTAAGAAATGCTGTAAATGGCGAAAAGATTATGACCCTTGACGGTGTTGAGCGTGAACTTACAGAAGATATGCTCGTTATTGCTGACGAGAAAAAGCCTGTTGCAGTTGCAGGTGTTATGGGCGGTGAGTACAGCGGAATTATGGATGACACAACAACAGTTGTATTCGAGTCCGCATACTTTGAGCCGTCACAGGTTCGCCGTACTTCAAAGAACCTCAAATTAAAGTCTGACGCTTCATCACGTTATGAAAAGGGCGTTGACCGTCTTATTTCAATGACTTGCCTTAAACGTGCATTTGAGCTTGTTGAGGAACTTGGAGCAGGTGAGGTTGTGAAAACTGTAATTGACTGCGATTACACAGATAAGACCCCTGCTTGTGTAGATTTCGATTCTGCTTGGATTAACGAATTCCTCGGAACTGAAATTCCCGAAGCTGATATGATTGATTATCTCAATCGCCTTGGCTTTGAGGTTAAGGACGGTAAGGTTTATGCACCTTCATTCCGTATTGACATTGAGTGCCGTGCTGATATTGCAGAAGAAGTTGCAAGAATTTACGGCTACAATAACATTCCCTCAACTGATTTCAGAGGTGTTGCAAAGGCTGAATTCACAGAGGAACAGAAATTTGTACGTACATTAAGAAACACATCTGCATCACTTGGCGGATATGAAATTGCTACATATTCATTCGTTTCACCTAAGTATTTCGATAAAATCAGACTTCCTGAGGACAGCAAGCTCCGCAAGGTTGTAAGAATTGTAAATCCTCTCGGTGAGGACACAAGCGTTATGAGAACAACTACAATTCCCTCAATGCTTGATGTACTTTCATTCAACTACAATAACCGTAACGAAAAAGCTTGCCTTTTTGAGATTTCCAAGGAATATATTCCAGTTGCTGAAAAGCGTAATTATGAGGGCGATGAGGCTATTCTCGTAAATAGCGGAAAGCTCCGTCACGAGTACAAGTATCAGCTTCCCGATGAGCCACAGCGTCTTACAATCGGTATGTACGGCGGTGACGCTGATTTTTACACATTAAAGGGCATGATTGAGCAGATTTTTGCTGAAATCAATATTGCTGATGTAGAGTACATCCGTGCAAATGACTGCGATGTATTTGATGAAAAGTCAGCATTCCACCCAGGCAGAAGTGCCGTTATTGTCAAGGACGGTAAATATCTCGGAATTATGGGCGAAATTCACCCCGAAGTACAGGAGAATTACAAGCTTGGTGTAAAGACATATGCTGCAAAGCTTAATATTCCTGAAATGCTTGAACTTTCCTGCGATGAAATTTCCTATAAGCCCCTTCCTAAGTTCCCTGCATCAACTCGTGACCTCAGCGTTATTGTTGACGATGAAGTTCCGGTTGCGGCAATTGAAAAGGCTATCCGTGGAGCAGTAGGCAAGATTCTTGAAAAGGTTACACTTTTCGATGTATACAAGGGCAAGCAGATTGAGGAGGGCAAAAAGTCCGTTTCATACTCAATTTCAATGCGTTCACACGAGGGTACACTCACAGATGAGCAGGCTGACGGTGCAATGAAAAAGGTACTTAAAGCACTTGCTGAAATTGGTGCAGAACTCAGAATGTAATAAAATAGTATAAAAAATAAACCGACAATTAGGGCATAAATGCTTTAATTGTCGGTTTTTCTTCATTTTGTCCACCTTTTATTCATTTTATCCGTTGACATATATTACAAATTGATTTAAAATTAATATATAGGATTTAGTTTATTTTTAATTTTGGGTTTGAGGCAATATTGCTATACAATGTGATATGCCTATATTTTGGATAATTAATGAGGTGTTAAAAATGAAAAATTCATCAAAGGTATGCAGAGCTATTTCTGCATTGTGTGCCGCTGTTTTATGCACAACTGCCGCAACAGCAACTCTGCCTGCAAAGGATACAGCAGTTGCAGCTGCAACTTCAACTGTATGCAACCCTATCATATGGTCAGATGTTCCCGATTGTGATGTAATCAGAGTTGGTGATACATACTATATGGTCAGCACTACTATGTATTTCACCCCAGGTGCTCCCATTATGAAGTCGAAAGACCTTGTTTCGTGGGAAATCTGCAACTACGTATATGATACACTTGCTAACGGTGATGTGCAAAACCTTACAAATGGAAAGCACGACTATGCTCATGGACAATGGGCTACAAGTTTGCGTTATCACAAGGGTACATATTACGTATTTTTCGGCAGCTATGGCACAGGAAAATCATATATCTACAAGACAAATGACATTGAAAACGGTGAGTGGACACGCTCCGAAATCAACGGAATGTATCACGATGCTTCAATGCTTTTTGATGATGACGGAAGAAATTATCTCGTATACGGCGGAGGCGGAGAAATCCGCATAAAAGAGCTTAATTCCGAAATGACAGGCTTCAAGTCAGGCGGTGCAGATAAGGTACTTTTCAAAACAGGCCTTGATAACCTTGCAGGCGAGGGTGCACATATTCAGAAAATCGGTGATTACTATTATGTGTTTATTATCGCATGGCCAAGCAGCAGCGGAAGAATTGAGCTTGTTTATAGAAGTAAAGATATTTTAGGTAACTACGAGGGAAAAACAATTCTCAATTCAGGTATTGGCTCATATGGTGCAGGCGTTGCACAGGGTGGAATTGTTGATACTCCCGACGGCAAATGGTACGGTATGCTGTTTCAGGACCATGGCTCAGTAGGACGAATTCCAGCTCTTGTTCCTGTTAACTGGGTAAACAACTGGCCTGAAATGGGCGTTAACGGAAAAGTTCCCGTTACATTTGAAATTGAGGGCGAATTCACAGGTACACAGCTTGCAAAGGACGATGATTTCTCATATTCCTCAAATGACCTTGACCTTGTATGGCAATGGAATCACAATCCAGACAATACAGCGTGGAGCGTTACAGAGCGTGAGGGCTATCTGCGACTTACCAATAAAAGCCTTGCAACAAATCTTCTCAATGCAAAAAATACTCTTACACAGCGAACTGAGGGGCCAGCTTGTTCAAGCATAATCAAGCTTGATACAAAGGGAATGAAAGTCGGCGACTATGCAGGACTTTCCGCATTCCAGTTCAAATACGGAAACGTAGGTGTCTATGTTGCCGATAACGGTGCAAAGAAGATTTATATGGCTGAAAATGGCGGATATTCGGGTAATGCCGCTGTAACTGACAGCCGAAATAAAATTATTGAAGAATTAAATCTCAACGGCGATGAAATCTATCTCAAAGAAGAATTTACATTTGCTACAATAAAATCCGATATGAGTTCTTCAAATAATATTGATAAAGTAAAGTTCTTCTATTCCTACGACGGTCAGAATTGGACACAGATAGGCAATGAACTTAGTATGTCCTACGATTTGAAGCTGTTCACAGGCTACAGAAGTGCTATTTATAGCTATGCAACTAAGACTACAGGCGGTTACGCTGATATTGACTTCTTCGACTATGAGCGTACACCTTGGAATGAAGCACAGGTTGTCGAGCCTAATGATTTCGGCTGGTATTCTGTAAGCGGATTTGAGGGCAGTGCCGACAAATGGACAGGACGTGGAAGTGCAGTTATTTCACCTACATCGGACGCTTCATTTGTGGGCAGCAGTTCACTTTATGTTTCCGAAAGAGAATCGGCTTGGAACGGAGCATCAATTCCTCTTAGCAAAAATATCTACAAACGCGGTGAAAGTTACAGTTTTAGTGCAAATGTTATGTTCAATGAGGGTGAGGAGATAAACAATTTCTTTATGAAATTGCAGTATGTTGGAGCAGACGGCGAAACATACTATGCTCCTGTAGCAGAGGGTGCAGCACGTAAAAATCAATGGATTCAGCTTGCAAATTCTTCATTTACAATTCCCGAGGGTGCAACTGATATGTATCTGTATGTGGAAACTGAAAGCGGTACAGATTCATTCTACCTTGACGAGGTTATAACAGCAATTGACGGAACTGGAATTTTGGGTGCTGATAAGCCTATCAAGCTTATTACAGCTGATTTGAATTTTGACGGAATTGTTGATGTATACGATTTATGCCTTGCAAGAGAGGGTGTGGACGGATTTGACAGTACAACTGTGGCAAGTGTTGCAGATGTAAATAAAGACGGAGAATTTGATGAAAATGACCTTAAACTTATGGAACAGTTCGTTTTAGGAAAAATCAGCGAATTTCCAATAGTTGAATAATAGCAAAAAGAGCTTCTTAGAGGAGAAGCTCTTTTACATTGGTATAATATTTTCCCTGCCATAAATCCATTTGACAGAGTGCTTTGTCAATTCCGCCAAGTACAGCGATTTTATCCATAGTCCATAGGGGAGCGATAAGCTTTGATTTATCGCCGTCCCCTGTAATACGTTCAACTACAGTTTCAGGCGGCAAAACTGCAAGCTGCTGTGCTGTAATAGCAATATATTCATCTCTTGTCAGCAATGAAAAAGGAGAATTTTTGTAAATTTCAGCAAGTTTTGTTCCATTTATAATGTGCAGCATCTGAATTTTTACAGCGTCGGGATTAAGTCTTGCGGTTTCCTTTGCAGTTTCAAGCATCATTTCATCCGATTCATCAGGCAGTCCGTTTATAATATGCAGACAAACACGGATATTCCGTTCTTTCAGCTTGTTATATCCTGCTATAAATTCCTTATGGCTATATCCACGGTTAATATTTTTTATAGTATTTTTGTGAATTGTCTGCATACCAAGCTCAACTGTAAGTTCAGTCTGTGAATTGATTTCACAGAGCAAATCAATAATATCATCACCAAGACAGTCTGCTCTTGTGCCGATTGAAATTCCCGATACAGCAGGAAAATCAAGTGCCTCATTATAGATTTTCCGCAGTTTATCCACTGGTGCATAAGTATTCGTATTTGCCTGGAAATATGCAACTATGGGAACATCACCGTTTTTTGCTGAAATCCGCTGATATTCCAGTTCAAGCTGCTTCGTAACAGATAGATTTTTCTGCGTGAAATAACCGCTGCCGCCGTCACAGAAAATACAGCCGCCATATCCCCGTGTACCGTCAATATTCGGGCAGGTCATACCGCAGTCGATAACCGCCTTATACAGCTTTTTACCGTATTTGGATTTGAAATAATAATTCAGAGTATGGTAACGCTTGTTATCCAAGGAATATTTAAATGGATTTTCCATAAATTCAACTCCAAAAAATCGCTTTCAGAATTAAATCCGAAAGCGATTTTATTTTTATTCTTATTCTTCGTTATCTAAAAGACCAATTCCGAGAACGTCAAGGTTTGGCTTATCAACGAATGAAGGACATTCGGACATAAGCTCACTTGCATTCTGAACCTTTGGGAATGCAGTTACGTCACGGAGATTATCAGCCTTACACATAATCATTGCAAGACGGTCAAGACCGATACCCATACCACCGTGAGGAGGTGAAGCGTAGCGGTAAGCCTCAACGAGGAATCCGAACTTAGCGTTGATTTCTTCCTCTGTCATACCGAGAGCCTCGAACATCTTCTGCTGAAGCTCGAAATCAGTAATACGGATAGAACCGCTTGAAAGCTCAGTTCCGTTAAGTACGAGATCCCAAGCCTTTGCACGAACCTTTGCAGGATCGCTGTCGAGATACTCAAGACACTCGTCCATAGGCATTGTGAATGGGTGGTGTGCTGCAACCCAAGTATTATTATCTTCGTCGTACTCAAAGAAGGGCATTTCAGTAATCCACAGGAAGTTATACTTGTTTTCGTCGATAACTTCAAGTCTTTTACCGCAAATCAGACGAATTGCACCAAGAGTTGAAAGAACAGTCTTTGTCTTATCAGCACAGATAAGAACAAGGTCGCCCTCATGAGCATCAACTGCTTCACAAATCTTTTCAAGATCGCCCTCACCGAGGAACTTCTTGAAGCTGCAATTCGGCTCGTCTGCCCAACGGATATATGCAAGTCCCTTTGCACCGATACCCTTTGCGTGTTCAACAAGCTTATCAATTTCCTTACGTGTATATGTAGCAGCACCGTTCTTAACATTGATTGCACGTACAGAGCCGCCTTCTTCAATAGCACTCTTGAATACAACGAAATCAATATCCTTGACAGTATCGGTAATATCCTGAATTTCAAATCCGAAACGAGTATCAGGTTTATCAGAACCATAACGATTCATAGCATCTGCAAAAGTCAAACGGGGGAGGGGCAGCTGTACATCAACATTGAGGATTTCCTTGAATACACGCTGAACAAATCCCTCAACACAGCCCTGAATATCCTCTGCTTCAACGAATGACATTTCAAGGTCAATCTGTGTAAACTCAGGCTGACGGTCAGCACGTAAATCCTCATCACGGAAGCAGCGTGCAAGCTGAATATATCTATCGTAACCTGCAACCATAAGAAGCTGCTTATAAATCTGAGGTGACTGGGGGAGTGCGTAGAATTTACCCGGATGAATACGTGAGGGGATAAGATAATCTCTTGCACCCTCGGGAGTTGACTTCATCATCATGGGAGTTTCAATTTCAAGGAATCCGTTTTCATAGAAATACTCACGGGTAACTCTTGCAATATTGTGACGCATAATGATATTCTGCTGTAAAGGTGCTCTTCTGAGGTCGAGATAACGATATTTCAGACGAAGTTCCTCGTTAACCTTAGTTTCATTTGTAATCTCAAAAGGAGGTGTCTGAGCCTTTGAAAGAATACGGAGGTCATTTACAAAAATTTCAACGTGACCTGTTTTAAGCTTGTCATTCTTGCTTTCACGCTCAATTACTTCGCCCTTAGCCATAAGAACGTATTCGCTCTTACATGAAGCAGCTTTCTCGAATACAGCAGGATCGGATTTATCGCTGAATGCAAGCTGAACAACGCCTGTTCTGTCACGGAGAACGATAAAAATAACTCCGCCCTTATCTCTTACTCTTTCTACAAAACCGCATACTACAGCCTCTCCGCCGATTTCTGTAACTTCGCCGCAGTAATGAGTTCTTTTAAGTCCATTCATATTATCAGCCATATTATTTCTCTCCTCCCATGAATGAGAAGAGATTACCGTCGCCGGCTTCTCCCTCCATAACATCCATGATTTTATTAAAGTAGATTTCTTCAAATACTACTGCAAATTTATCATCAAGAGCAACTTCTGTTTCATCGCCCTTTTCCATTTCTTTAAGCTTAGCCTTGCCCTGTTCAAGCTCGTTATCTCCGAGAACAACAGTAAATGCAGCACCGATTTTATTAGCATATTTCATCTGTGCCTTTAAGCCTCTGCCCATCATATCATATTCTGCAAAATAGCCGTATTCACGGAGAGCCTTTGAAAGTTCCATAGCCTTTTCAAGAGCAGCATCGCCCATTGTTGCAAAATAAATATCGCACTTTTTAGGTACGAGATAATCGCAATTCTGCTTGTCCATAACAAGAAGAAGTCTTTCGATACCCATACCGAAGCCGAGAGCAGGTGTATGCTGTCCGCCAAGCTGCTCAATAAGTCCGTCATATCGTCCGCCGCCGCATACAGTACCCTGTGCACCGATTTCAGTTGTAACAAATTCAAAAACAGTTTTTGTGTAATAATCAAGTCCACGAACAATTTTAGGATTAACCTTGTATTCTATACCAAGCTTTGTGAGATAGGATTTAAGGCTTTCAAAGTGATTGCCACAATCCTCGCAAAGATAGTCAAGAATAAGGGGAGCATCCTTGGCAATATCCTGACAAATAGGACTCTTACAGTCAAGAAGTCGCATAGGATTTTTTATAAGTCTGTCCTTGCAGGTATCGCAAAGTTCATCCTTGCGTGTTTCGAAATATGCCTTTAATGCCTCATGGTATTTTCCACGACATTCGGGACAGCCGATAGAATTGATATAAAGCTCAATATTTTTTATACCGAGTCTGTTGAGAAGTGTATTTGCAAGGGAAATTACCTCTGCATCAGCAGCAGGGGAGGCACTTCCCGCCATTTCAACACCGAACTGGTGGAATTCACGGAGTCTGCCTGCCTGTGGTCTTTCGTGACGGAAACAGGAAGTCAGATAGTAAACACGCTGGGGGAGTGCTTCATTAAGAAGTCCGTTCTGGAGCATAGCACGGATTGAACCTGCTGTACCCTCGGGACGAAGTGTAAACTTCGACTCCTTAGCCATTACAGTATACATTTCCTTTTGTACAACGTCAGTAGTTTCACCTACAGAACGGAGGAAAAGGTCAGTATTTTCAAAGGTAGGGAAACGGATTTCACCAAAGCCAAAGCTTTCAGCTGTATCTCTTGCAATTTTTTCAATTGTATGCCATTTGTGTACATCCTTTGGGACAACATCTTCAGTACCATTTGGACGTTTAATATTGAGAGCCATAAAATCAGCCTTTCTTTTTAACATGAAAATTGTCCCATAAGGGACAATAAACGGATGCCGTAAAAAAACGGCATCACGTTGGATATCAGAATATTTAGTTATATCGGGATATTTCCGGCCTGACGCCAGTCAAGGTCGCCTCTTTCGAGAGCAAGAATGAGAGCCTCAGCTGTTGCAATATTTGTAGCAACAGGAACGCTGTGAACATCACATAATCTGAGAAGATCCATATCATTAGGATCATTTGCCTTTGGGTTAATTGGATCTCTGAAAAACAGAAGAACATCAACTTCATTGCAGGACAAAAGGGCAAGAATCTGTTCTGCACCGCCACGTCCACTTAAATAACGCTTAATGGGCAGACCTGTAGCCTCGCTTACCTGCTTTCCTGTGGTGTTTGTAGCAATAAGTGAATGCTTTGATAAGATTCCGCAGTATGCGCTGCAGAACTGTACCATAAGTTCTTTTTTTGCATCATGAGCAATTATTGCGATTTTCATTTATCTGTCCTTTCTCCGCATTGCGGCTTTATTATATTTAATCCTATCAGGATGTTTTTACAGTAAGCGGAACAAATTCACCGCCAAGACGCTTTGAGATTGCATCAAAAGCCTTTAATGCAGAAGAATCTGTCGGAATAGGAGTACCCTTTCCTGTTGCAACTGTTGTTTTGAAGTCATCGGGAATAACACCGATAAGCTGAACTCCAACCTTGTCGATGATTTCATCGAGGTTATTAACAAGAGCCTCACCGATAACCTTTTTGCTTATTTTGTTGATAATCAGACGCTGACTCTTATTGCCTCTGTTGTAGAACTCATCAGACATAAGAGAAGCATCTCTGATACATACAGGGTCAGGAGTTGATACAACGAGAATAAGGTTAGCCTGCTGAACAATATCAAATACATGGGAGTTGATACCTGCTCCTGTATCTATAATGATATATTCAAAATACTTCTTAACGCTGCGGCAGATGTCAACAATCTGTTCTGCTGTTACTGCTGTAAGTGTTTTTGGAGCACAAAGAAGGCTGAGATTAGTAGCCATGGGAACAGAAGCAACGGCATCAAGAGCGTTTTTTCTTCCGTTGAGAACATCGCCTAAATCATATTTTATATCATTTTCAACACCGAACATAATATCAAGGCATCTTAAACCAAAATCGAGCTCAATAAGAAGAGTTCTGTGGCCTTGTTTTGCAAGGGTGTATCCAAGTCCCGCACATACAGTTGACTTTCCTGTACCGCCCTTTCCTGATGTAACTGCAATAATTTTAGACATGACATTTCCTTTCGCTGCTCCGTAGAGCATATCATTATTAACAATAATTCTAATGTATATTATATCACAATTAAGCGATTTTGTCAAAGAATATTTTGTGTATTTCG
Organism: Ruminococcus sp.; assembly: GCA_045539715.1. GTDB lineage: Bacteria > Bacillota > Clostridia > Oscillospirales > Ruminococcaceae > Ruminococcus. The sequence continues at coordinate 29,210 of JAZQFV010000023.1, forward strand.
TAAAATTGTGTATTTCAATATTTTCCACACATCACCTTTGTGTAGTTTGCACAAAGGTTGATGTTTAAAATTCATTTCTCAGATTTCAACTCCGTTTTCAGTAAGGAGTTTTCTTGCTGATTCAACGGAATCTACACCCTCCTTATTCTTAACAGGAGCAAATTCGTAATTTCTTTCAACTTCATAAGGAAGGCAAGTGCTGTTCATATGAATCATATCAAGAATAAGTGTTTCGAACTTGAATCCATTGGGCTTTTCAGGAGTAATAAATTCACCGTTTTCGTCCATATATGGTATCTTCTTATCAACGATATGAACCGGCATTTTTTGTTTATTGATTTCTACAAGGCAGTCTGTACGGAAAAGATAGTTGAGGATTACACCGTATCTGTAAGCCAACTGTCCGTTTTCAAGACGCTGATATGTCATTTCATCTGTAAGCTCATAATACTCAACGATTGAGGGTTTTCCGTCCTCAAGACACATAACTCCGACTTTTTCTTCGGGAGCAGCTTTTGAAACAACCTTGCTTCCTGATTCGCTACCTGTTTCAATAACAGCACCGATGAAGCAGGGGTCTGCAATTCTTTGAAGAACATTATCAACAGCAAAGACATTGAGCCATTCAACGCCCATTCCGCAAAGTTCATCAAAAATTCCAGAACGAACAAGAGATGAGAACCAGCCGCCATTTCCGTTTGGAGAAGAAGAAATTCTGTCCTTATCCTCCATATAGATTTTGCCGTTGAAATCAACAGAGGGAGCCATATCCTGAATGAAAAATCTCACATATTCGCTGTTATAGCCGAAATAATTATGCTCCTTGAAAAATTCAACTGTATCTTTGTTGTTCTTTTCGCTTGTCATAATTACGAAAGGAATCCATGTATCAGTCATTTTTACTACATCAAGAAGATTATTTACAAGACATTCAAAGATATAAAGCTCTTTATTTTCGCCGATATTGAACATACCCTTAGGTTTATCAAAACCAAGACGTGTTCCTTGTCCGCCTGCAAGGAGAACCGCTGCAACTTTACCGGCCTTAATAGCTTCAATACCTGTTTCAAGGTATTTTTCCTTATTTACTGCAATATCTTCTTTTGTAACGGCAGAAATCGGTTCGATTTTTCCTCTCTTAGAGTCTGCTTTTTTATCAAGGGCATCAAGAATTGAAAAATCAATATTTTCAATTTGTTCAAGCAGACTGTTTTTCTGCTGTTCATCAAGTTCGTTGTAATAATTGAGAATATGGCTCTGACCATATTTTTCAAGTAAACTCATTGCTGCTTCGTAATTCATATAAATTCCTCCTATCGCATTGGTTGCATAGTTTATATAGATAAATTTATTATACCACATTTATTTAATTTAGTCAACTACTTTAAAAAATATTAGCAAGTATTGAAAATTTCAACATAAGAAATCCCAATTTATGATAAGAATTTCATTAACAATTTCAGCCTTGTTTAACCAGAGGGCATCTCTAAAAACCCGTTTGATTAAAGAAAAAACAGATAGGTGCGGCAGCTGCAAGGAAACCTTCTGAAGGCGTGCTGCCGCACTCCGAGGGAGGTTGACGAAGCAGATGTCGTGCATAGCTATTTTTTCTCAAAAGGGGTTTTTAGAGATGCCCTTGAATATTAAACATATAAAATCTCTTGCAATTCCGCAGATAATGTGGTATAATATTCAAAGCAATAGCAGAAAATATGTTATGGAGAGATTATATGAGTATACTTAATGTTGAACACGTAACCCATGGCTTCGGTGCAAGACAAATTCTGAATGACGCATCATTCAGACTTCTCAAAGGCGAACACGTTGGACTTGTGGGAGCTAATGGTGAGGGTAAATCCACATTTTTGAATATAATTATGGGTAAGCTTATGCCTGACGAGGGTAAAGTTGAGTGGTGCAGACACATTACAACAGGCTACCTTGACCAATACAGCACCCTTGAAAAGGGAAAAACTATCCGTGATGTCCTCCGTGAAGCCTTCAATCATTTATCAGACCTTGAAGCTGAAATGATGGCAATGTACGATAAAATGGGGGATTGCTCCGAGGATGAAATGAATGAGCTTATGGAAGATGTAGGCGAAATTCAGAGTATTCTCGATTACAGCGGATATTACATAATTGACGCAAAAATTTCCGAATATGCCAACGGCCTTGGATTAAATGAAATTGGTCTTGACAGAGATGTTTCCGAGTTGTCAGGCGGTCAGAGAGCAAAGGTACTTCTTGCAAAGGTGCTGCTTGAAAATCCAATGATTCTCATTTTGGACGAGCCTACAAACTTCCTTGACGAAAACCATATTGCATGGCTGACAAATTTCTTGCAGAATTATGAAAATGCGTTTATTCTTGTTTCACACGATGTGCCATTTATGAACAGCGTTATCAATGTGGTGTATCACGTTGAAAATGCCGTAATGACACGTTATACAGGGGATTACGACAACTTTGTCCGTATGTATGAGCTGAAAAAGCGTCAGATTGAGCAGGCATATGAAAAACAGCAGAAAGAAATTGCTGACCTTGAAGATTTTATTGCAAGAAACAAAGCGAGAGTTGCAACAACAAATATGGCGAAATCACGTCAGAAAAAGCTTGATAAAATGGATAAGATCACTCTTATGCGTGAAAAGCCGAAGCCTGTTTTCTCATTCAAAAAGGCACGTACACCCGGACGAGTTGTAATTGACTGTAAAGATATAGTTTTAGGATATGACGAGCCGCTGACAAAGCCTGTTTCCGTACAGGTTGAAAATGGTCAGAAAATAGCAATCCGTGGAGTTAACGGTATAGGAAAATCAACTCTCCTTAAAACTTTGCTGAAAATTATTCCACCTATTTCAGGAACAGTTGAGCATGACCAGTTTGTGGAATATGGCTATTTTGAGCAGGAGGAAGAAAGCACAGACCGTACATCTCTCGATGTTATTTGGAGTGAATATCCGGCAATGACAAATGCGGAAGTCCGTGCAGCTCTTGCACAATGCGGCCTTACAACGGAGCATATCACATCTCAGATGCGAGTGCTTTCGGGAGGCGAAAATGCAAAGGTGAGAATTTGCAGAATTATGCTTAAAGAGATTAATCTGCTTGTTCTTGACGAGCCTACAAATCATCTTGATGTTGATGCAAAAGAATCCTTGAAAAAGGCTATAAAAGACTATAAGGGAACAGTTCTCATTGTAAGCCACGAACCCGAATTTTATATGGACGTTGCTGATATTGTATGGAATATCGAGGAATGGTCAACTAAGATTATTTAATCGTCATTTTATTTAAAATGATAACGAAAAAGCTGCGAAAACCGCAGCTTTTTTGATTATATCACGTTTCATCTTTTATGAGTAATCCACAAAATACTCCCACAGCTTATGCCATGGGAGTACTGCACTTTTCTTCCTAAATTTTTGACTTTTATTCTTCGCATAAAATATTCACGAGTTATCTGCCCCATCAATAGTAATACACCACGAAACGCTTAAAGGTTGCATTGATTTACAAAAATAATTTCGGATTTGAAAATTTTATTCCATTTTTGCGAAAAGTCTGTCTTCCATAGCAAGTATTTCATCTACAGCCTTGCGGACTGCCTGTTCAGCTTCTGCTTCAAAATCATCAGCATTGCTAAGGTCAAACCAATCTGTACGATAAAGCCGTTTCCATGTGAAATCTCTTTTTGAATTTGGTTTAAGAATATCTATCATTTTATTCATTGTCGCCCTTTGTTCCTCGGGAATATTCTTTCCTGTGATTTCAAAGTAAAGAAAGAATCTCTCCTCATCAAGTGCGAATATGTATGAGTAGATATCTAATGCATTCCACGCACTTATAGGTTCATCAAGCGACGGTAAAGCCTTGTACATTCTTTCAGTTCCAAACTGATATCCCCATTCTTCATCATCATATCTAATTTTTCCCTCGTTTTTAAGTTTTATCAATGTATCCTGAATAACTGAACCAAGGTTTATTCCTCCTATTGTTTTGTTTTTCATAATTAATTCAAGTGCCTGTCTGTGCTTGCTGTAAATCTTATTGCAGATTTCTATTAATCGTTTATCTTCCACAATATCCCTCCTTATAAATGATACGTAATTCTTAATTAACAACTCTGTTTCTTCTGATACGTTTGGATTTTCGCAGATAGTTTCAAGTATTTCAGCAATATCGCTGTAGGAAAAAACCTGCCAGTTAACTTCATCGCTGGGAGTATCGCCGTCTGGAGTAAGATACACATACAAACGCTGATAATCAGGATAAGCCTGCTCCATTTGCACACGGTAACGGTTAAGCTGGTTGCTATGCTCGTGGGAATCAACTTTATTTTCAATTGCAACAGCTATTTTCTCTTTGTGAGAAATAATAAGTATGTCAATGTGTTTTGATTCTCTCTGAACTGAAAAGCTGTGAAAATCAGATAAAAGGCAATTTAAAATATCCATTTGCGGCATTTTATTATCTGAAAAAAGCCTTTGCATAAACATAGAAATAAATTTATCGCCAATACCATGGGTTTCATTTGCGTCCAACAGCCAACGAAGCATATTACTGTGCCTTATTTCCTGTCGTTCGATACGAAGCACATCAAATATATTAAGCTTGCTTGTCCAAGGAGAGAGTTCCTCCAGACATTCAATATCAAGCAAAAAATCTTTTAGTGCTTTTTCATCTGTTACATTAATATCACTCATACCACACCCTCCTTAATTATTGCTAAAAAAGCCGATAAACCTGTACTAACATTATACATTAAATTACAAGTATTGTCAATGAAGATTTCATAATTGAATCATTTCCGTATTGACAAATATTTCTGAATTGGTTATAATTTAGATAAAGGAAATTTCCTTTTTTTGAGATTTTGGAGGTTGTTATGAGGGTATCGAAATTTTTTGCATTATTATCAGCTGTTGCGGTAACAGGAGGATTTGTTTCATCCAATAATTTTACAGGAACTGCACAGGAAAATGAAAAATTCAAGCTTATCTGGAGCGATGAATTTGAGGGCGACAACGTAGATATGACTAAATGGTCATATGAGCTTGGCAACTGGAAACTGGATGAGCATGGAAACTATATCACAAACGGCTGGGGAAATAACGAACAGCAGTTTTACACCGATAAAAATGCTGCGGTAAATGACGGTATATTGACAATTTCGGCTCGTCATGAAAATTATATAGACGAAGTGCAAGGCAGCTATGATTATACATCATCAAGATTAAGCACGCAATATAAATTTTCAACCTGCGGAGGAAAAATCGAAGTCCGTTCCCGCTGTGATTCCGGAAAATCCTTATGGCCTGCTATATGGATGCTGCCTGAGGACAGCCTGTATGGCGGTTGGGCAGCATCGGGAGAAATTGACATAATGGAAGGTTGGGGAAGTACGCCAGAAAAAATCTGCGGAACAATCCATTTTGGCGATTTATGGCCGAATAATACATATCTTACAAAGGATTATTTCTTTGAAAACGGCGATTCTACCGAAAACTGGCATACATATTCAATTGAGTGGGAAAAAGACTATATTCGCTGGTATGTGGACGATGTTTTATACAGCGAGCAGACAGACTGGTATTCAGCAAATCGTCAGTATCCTGCACCCTTTGATCAGAATTTTTATCTGATACTCAACCTTGCAGTTGGCGGACATTTTGACGGAGTAGACGGAATTTATGGCGACCCCTCAATATTTGCCAATGGTGAAAAGCAGTTTCAGATTGACTATGTAAGGGTATATGAAAATACGGAGTCTGATTTTGCTCTCTCTGAAATCAAATCTGCCGCTCTGAAATCATATATGGAAGGCTCTGCCGCAACATTGACAAATAAGGATAACTGCACAGAATTTGCAATAGAAAATGTAGGTACTCTTGAATACAGCATTTTAGGAATTATTCCTGCACAAAATGTCAAGGCTGGTGAGGAATATACCCTTTCATTCGGTATCAATTCCACAGCTGAGAGAGAAGCTATTGTAACAGTTGAAGATACGGCATACAACAGATACCTTGACAAGAAAATTGCCCTTACGAGCGATATACAGCGATTTACATATGATGTAAAATTTGAAAATGATATGTCAGCGGATATTAAATTCCAGCTTGGAAATATAGGCGAGGCATCAACCGTTGGACCACACAAAATTGTGATTTCCGATATAAAATGGGAGAAAAAAACTCGTGGGGGATTAGCAGGAGATGCAAACAATGACGGAATTGTTTCAACAGCTGACCTTGTTTTATTCAGCAGGCGACTTCTCGGAGATGCGGTTACAGTAATGAAAAATAACTGCGATTTATATAAAGATGACCGATTTGATGTTTATGACCTGATTAAGTTAAGGGAAATATTGATAAAAGGGGAATGAATATGAATTATACTATACGTGAATTAGAAAATAAAGATTTTCAGCAGCTTATGGAACTTTATACTCACCTCCATGAAAAGGATATTCCCGAAATGGACGAGCGAGTTTCTTCTGTATGGGAAACTATTCTTGCTGACAAAAATCATCATATTATTGTTGCCGAATTAAACGGAAAAATCATTTCCTCCTGCGTATGCGTCATAATTCCCAATCTTACGAGAAATCAGCGTCCATATGCCTTTGTGGAAAATGTGGTTACACATTCGGATTTTCGTGGAAAAGGCATAGCCACCGCATGTCTGAACTATGCAAGGGAAATAGCGAAAAGTGAAAATTGCTACAAGCTTATGCTTCTCACAGGCTCAAAAAATGAGAATACTTTGAATTTCTACCGCCGTGCAGGATATAACAGCGAGGATAAAAAGGCATTTATTCAATGGTTAGAGTGAGTTATGGAAAATATTATAACTTTATGCGGTGACAATTGCAGTAAATGTCCTCGTTTTCTTGCTCAAACGGATGAGGAACTAAAGGCAGTTGCAGAATTATGGTTCAGAGTTGGTTGAATGAAATGCAAAAATATATTTTATCTAAGGAGAAATACATATGTTTATTCCAGAGATTCCTGATAATCAGTTATTTGAAAAGATAAAAGAAATCATTGAAATTGCAATTGACCTTGAAGAAGAAACTTATTTTGAGTTTTCTGATGCGTCAACAAATGATGAAATAAATGAATGGCAGCAAAAAAATGGAATTATTATTCCAGATTCTTATAAAAATTGGCTGCTTTTTTCTAATGGTTCAGTAATTGATAGTACAAGGGCTGAGTTTTACGGATTGGACAGGATAAAAGCGGCTCCTGCGGCGTTTCCATCTGATTATGTTATAATTGGAACTTTAGTAGGTGATGGTGAAGTTTTATATTTTTCAAAAAACAATTTAAAGATTTATTCTGATAATCATGGCAAGACAAAAGAATATGTCGTTTTTGATAATGTTCTAGAAATGCTTATTGCTGAATTAAATAATTATTAAGTCGATAAAAATAAAAATCAATGGAAGGATACGAAATGGATAACGTTACATATTATAAAGAATTATATCGTTATTTTTTAGATATTAAAAATAACGTAAAATGCAATCAATGCAAAATGTTCCCGTGTGTAACTATAAAAAATATGCTCAGCCGTACAGAAATGTACAAGGAAATATGTCAAAAAGTCTGCACCACCGAGGAATACAACCTTATTTCAGAGGCATTTTTTAACAAATACGAAAATCTATGCAAAAAGGACGTTCAGTATTGAAATGAACGTCCTTACAGTCTGTCGAAAAAGTCAAGCGAAAGCTTGGCTTTTTTGCATAAATGTGGTATAATATAATAAAAGGGAAGGTGAAGGAAATGCTAGCAACAAAAGCAGAAGAACGAGGACAGTATGAGATGATATGCATCGAGGAATTA
>JAZQFV010000024.1:0-1764 GCA_045539715.1 Ruminococcus sp.
GTCGATATTATTGAAATCAAGATCCATAAAACTCAATGTATGTCCCGGTTCAACGATTTTATTCGGAACAGTTCCCTCTAAAACCATTCTGCTTTCATCAATGCTTTCAATGTAAAACATATTGCTGTGTACATTGAGAATATCATCACCGCAAAAGCTCAGGTCGCAGTTATCAATACGGAAATATCCTCCTGAATTGGAAATGTGAATGCCGTCAGCCGTTGTGGAAATTCTGTATTTGTCCTCTGCACCTGGACGTAAGCCGATATAAGAATTGATGATCTGATAGTGATTTGAGCCGTATGCAAAGACATATCCCATTCCGCAGGCACCGTAAATGCTGATGTTGTTGTAGGTGATGTTGCTGGATTCCTCCACGGTATTGAAAACCTGTCCGCCGTAAACATAATGCCGAAGCAGATATACTTCATCGTTGCGGAAGTAGTCCAATGCACCGCTGTGCGTGACCTTCAGCACGTTTGGCCCGCCATCCATCTTTTCAACATTTTTGATGCATTCCGTATCGACAAATGGACTATATATCTTAAAGCTTCCGTGAACACCTGCAACAAGGTCTACAGGATCATACTGCATAAAGCTTAAAAGGGGAATATCAGCATCCACCTCATCAAGCTCGGTGAATTCTATCTCGAGGGTGTTTTCTGCATCATTTTCATTTTCTATTTTTACAAGAGAGCCAAGCCTTAGTGTGTCCCAGTCCCAATCAACGATCATATTTCTGATTTCAACATTATCACAGGCATATATTTTGAAGTAATGCGGTGTGCTGAAAATAAATTCAGCATTATTAGCGTCAATCAGCGTGTTTTTCAGTCTGTTCAGATAGATATCTTCCTCAGGGCTGAAATGATAGCTTCCCTTGTCAATCACAAGCTTTGTGTTGGGATGATGTCTGCAATATTCAAATGCGTTTCGCATCGCCTGTGTGTTGTCCTCCGCATCAGCTGATAATCCGAACTGTGACGCATTTATAACAGTAAGAGAAGCTTCATCCGGTCTTGCAATATAGAATACAGAATCATAGACTCCATGAATTCCATCTCTTATCGTGTATTCCGTATTTTCAGCGTAAACATTCGGTACTGAGCTGAACAGCATCGTCAGAGAAAGAAGAACCACAGATAGTATTCGTTTCATAACAATCCCTCCAAGACTTTTTATTATTATACCACATATTTCCTTAATTTTCAATATGTAAAGCCCGAAAATCGGGCTTTTTGTCAGATTCCTACGACGTTCCACGGTGTTGTGTGATATGGGTAATAAAAATTACCTTTTAGTAATTACGTATATCTCAGCTTGTATTTCAGCTTGTTCGGGTTATCTCGCACACAGCGGTACAGGTTCACCAGATTGCTGTTAAAATCATTGTATACCTCGAAGTCGTTGCTGGGCGGTTTATGGAACAGAATCCAACCTGCACCACCGAAGACTTCAATATATCGTTCATAATAGGGAGGGAATCTTGCAAGAACCGCATCACGCAGTGACTTCTTGCCGCCTACCCATGACATAAAACTGTTCATTCGTTTCCTTTCTGCCGTTTATACCAACAGCAGAAAAGAAAGAACTACCAAGTCACTTTGCTAACAACAGATATTAATCTGTCGGACGTGCCGACACGCAAACTTTCGGCTCTCCATAATCTGTATGGAGGCACAATTGTCTGCGGCGACTCGCCGCCTGCTGTTGGCAAAACGACCTGATTACTTATTTACGGATAACGGGTTCAATGCAGCGGAA
>JAZQFV010000025.1:0-22067 GCA_045539715.1 Ruminococcus sp.
GTTTGATCAAAGAAAAAAACAGATAGGTATGACAGCTGCAAGGAAACCTTCCGAAGGCGTGCTGTCGCACTCCAAGGGAGGTTGACGAAGCAGATGACGTGCATAGCTGTTTTTTCTCAAAAGGGGTTTTTAGAGATGCCCATATATCAAAAAAGACGGCATAGAGCCGTCTTTTGTAAGTATTGAGATTATTTGTCAGCCTGAGCCTTGAGAAGATCTCTGATTTCTGTGAGAAGTTCTTCTTCCTTAGAGGGCTTTGCAGGTGCAGCCTCCTCCTGCTTCTTGAACTTGTTCATAAGAGTATTGATGCTCTTAACAAGAACAAACACAACTGCTGCCATAATCAGGAAGTTAATAACGTCCATGATAAATGCACCAAGTCCGAGCTGAGCCTTACCGATAGTGATTGTCAAACCGTTGAATCCGTTAACATTAAAACATCCGATAATTGGTGAGATAAGGTTGTCGAGCAATGAGGTAACAAGACCTGTAAATGCTCCGCCGATGATAACACCGACTGCCATATCCATTACATTACCCTTGGTGATAAATGTCTTGAATTCGTTCAATAACTTCTTCATTTTTTTCGTTCTCCTTTTTTATTGCTTCATCGGTTATACCTTGCCAAAAAGACGGAAATTTCCTTTCTGCCGAGTATTTGACAGCAAGGTTTAGTTGTGGAGCAATTTATATTTATACAAGCTTTCGCCTGCTTATACCAATTCCTGAAATGTCGGCAGATAAAGGCGGTGAGCAAAATGCTGTAGTCAAGCGAATACTGTCGTATGATGAGGAAAACGACGGTATACAGTATTTATGACATCAGATTTATCTGCTGTTATTTCAGGGCTTGGTATTAGTTCAAACCTCAGGCAAAGATGGTATCTCTGCCACTTTTTCGTGAACAGTCTTTTTCGACTGCATATATTCGGGAAGCTCAATCTTGTCGAGTTCGCTTTCATAAGGATTGATTTTTTTCGGCATAGCTTCAACAGCGTGGTCAGCCTTTGCCATTATAGCCTCCTTATGCTCATTAACTGCCTGTTTGATATCATCAGCATTGACATCATCTGTATATCCCATTGAAATTCTCGACTTCACATTGAGATTTTCAGCCAGAAGTGAAGCGTCAACTTCACGTGTTTCCTCCATAGCACCGCTATTTGACTTTCCTGTACCCACAGTAAGGTCATCGGAAACGCTGTCCTTGATTTGCCGCATATACAGATTATTTATCCTGCTTGAGTCGTTCTTTTCAAGCTTACTTCCGTCAACTACAGGCATATCGCTCATAACTCCGTCGGATTTTGACTGCCCCTGCAAACGCTTTTTACGTCTGTTATCAATATCAGCAAAGGGGTCTTCGGGAATTTTAGATTCCGTTTCAATCTTTCCGAAAAAGTCATTTGTGGACTTGCTGTGGTCGGCAGGCTTTTTATTGCCTTCATCGAAAAAGTCCCAGAATGCCTGTTTATCGTCCTTTTTCGGTTCTTCAGCTTTTGGTGTATTCTGTGGTGGAATTGCAGGTATTCCCTGCATTGGAATTCCGCCCATAGGCTGCTGTATCTGCGGTTGTCCATAAATTGGCATACCGCTTTGGTCATAGCCGATAATCTGCGGTTGACCGTACATCATAGGCTGCTGCATTTGCGGTTGTCCATAGATTGGCATACCGCTTTGGTCGTAACCGATAATCTGCGGCTGACCGTACATCATAGGCTGCTGCATTTGTGGCTGTCCGTAAATTGGCATACCGCTTTGGTCATAGCCGATAATCTGCGGCTGACCGTACATCATAGGCTGCTGCATTTGCGGTTGTCCATAAATTGGTATACCGCTTTGGTCGTAACCAATAATCTGTGGCTGTCCGTACATCATAGGCTGCTGCATTTGCGGCTGCTGCATCTGGGGTTGTCCGTAAATTGGCATACCGCTTTGGTCATAGCCGATAATCTGCGGCTGTCCATACATCATAGGTTGCTGCATTGGCTGTGGCATCTGCGGCATAGCCGACTGCATATTTGGCTTAGCTATAGGCTGTACAGGCTGAAGTGGAACAGGCGGTGTAGGCAATGAAGCCATAGACGGCTCATCGAACATACTGAAATCGAATTCCTCCTCGGAGCTGTTCAGCTCATCAGATGTGTACAGCTGCTTTTTCGGGGCAGGGGCAGGAACATCTCTTATGACAAAAGTATCCTCGTTCATTGTAAATCCGCCTGCATTTTCGGGTGTTTCATCTTCTGAGTGATAATGACCTCTGTCAACAGCTTCGTAGTTTACTTCTGAGGGATTTTCCATATTACTTCCACATTTTACACAGAATTTAAAACCATTTTCGTTCTCTGTTCCGCAAGAACTGCAAATCATTATGAATTCTCCCTTTCTTAAAGTTACTATATACTTATTATATCATTTTCCGACTTTTTTTGCAATACCTAATGAATAATTTGTATATATTAATTTATTGCTCCCCCAATTAACTCTTGAATTTTCTATTTTGCTTGGAGAGCAAAATTCTGCGTCAGAAAACCTCACAATACGGCAGTATTCTTTCGGCTTTCTTCCTTGCCTTTTACTCCCAAAGCTTCATATAATTCTTCAAGAGTTAGTTGATGGAGCAATATTGCCAGCCGATTTATTTTTATTTATACATCAAATCTGTGCTGAATATTGTGCAGCATTTTGTATAATGTGCTGATAAATTAAGAAAAGTAAATGAAAAGTCTGTATTTTTTCTTTCATACGTGGTATAATAGGTATGATTGAAAAAAGGGTTCAACCCAATGTGTAGAAAAATTATACAGGAGCTGAAATTTATGCCAAAGGACATCAGCAAAGAAAAAAGTATAAACAAAGCGAAAACAACCTTTGAACTTGTAGTATGTGCTGTTTTTATTGGCACTTCGGTTTTTCTCGGAAAAAGCTGTTTTGACAATGTGAGGGTAGTACCCTCCACAAATCAGGAGGCTTCTATAATTGAGGAAATTGAAATTCCCGATGCTTCCGATGTGCTTGACCCGAATAAAATTGTATTTACTCCATATCCTATAAATACAAAGACGAAATTCAGCGGAAATCTCATACTTGTCAACAATGACTATGAGTATTTTTCCACAGGTGAAGAAAAGCTTGTAAGCATTATGGAGAAGAACGACGAGGCCGGACGCAAGACGTTTATTGCCGTTGATTATGACTATACAATTCTCGAACCTGCATACGAACCCCTTGCAAAAATGGTGGACGACTGGTACGGAATTTACAAAAATGACAGCCTTATTGTCTACGGCTCACACCGTACAAAGGAATTCCAGCAGCAGCTTTTTGACCAGTTTTCCGCAGATACATCAGGTGACGGAGAAGCACCAATTGTTGCCCGTCCGGGTTTCAGCGAGCATGAAACAGGTCTTGCCATTGATTTCAGCGAAACTGTGAACTATGACTATCAGGGCGAGGGAGATTTCCAATGGCTCAACAATAACTGCCACAAATACGGCTTTATTGTCAGATATACAGAGGAAAAAGAGGCTATTACTGAATACCGCAAAGAGCCGTGGCATTTCCGTTATGTGGGAATTCCTCATGCTAAATATATGACGGAAAATAATCTCTGTCTTGAAGAATATATTGAACTGCTCCGCAATGCCTATAATTACAATGGCGAGCATCTGAAAGTTGAAGATGAATACGGTGCAGCATATGAGATTTTCTTCTATCCCTCCGATGACGGTGCGGAAGTTACTAATGTACCTGTGCCAAGCGGCGTAAGATACGATATATCGGGAAATAACGTAGACGGATTTATTGTTACGGTACACGTTGACGAAAAGACGGAAATCGGTATGGAAAATCCTGCCCTTACAACTTCGCCCTATGCGTCTGCAACTACATCAACCGAGAATTCCGAAACTACTTCTGATGAAACAGAAACTACAACTGTAGAATAATGAAAAATGCACTCTTTCGTGGAGTGCATTTTTTGTTAAACTGCATAAATTTAATATTAGTTTTTGGCAATTGCAACCAAATCTGTTGAAACCACTTGTTTTTTTTGTGCATGTGTGTTATAATTTATACAATATCTACAAACTGCGGGTTTTCGCACATTTTGCACGATATGAATTAAATTATTAAGGAGAAGGCTTTTATGAAAACACTCAAAAAACGAATCGGAGCAATGATTATGTCGCTTCTTATGGTCTTATCGCTATGTACGGTAATGCCGCAAATGAAAACGTTGGCTGCTGAATACAGCATGATTTTCCCTGTAAATAATGGCTGTAAAATTGCATACTATCAAGGATTAGATCCAAATTATAGTACTGAAAGTGAACACGATGGAATTGATATTCATTCAAGTGGTGATGATTTAATTTATGCAGCCAAAAGCGGAGCAGTTGTTGGTTTATTTGATGGCTGCAAACATGAAGATGAGGGGCCATCTCATGGCGGTTCTAAAGGAAAATATGGCGAAGCCGGCAACTATATAAAAATTAAAGGTGATGACGGATTATATTATTGGTATTATCATTTAAAACAGTATACACAGCTTGTAAAAAAAGGTGATAAGGTTACTGCCGGTCAGGCTATTGCAACAATGGGAAGTTCCGGAATGAGTTACGGTAAACACTTGCATTTCAGAGTTACAAAAGAAGAAGGGTATTATTCAAGTGCAGTTATTGTCAATCCAGTAGGAAAGTATAATGGTGAGGTCAATTACTCAAACGGACCATATAATGCCGGAAATTCTACTACATCCTATAATTATCAGATCATTTCAGGTACATATTATATGAAGAACAAGTCCACAGGAACTTATCTTTACCTCCCCGGTAGTGATACTAACGGTTCAGGAATGAGCCTTGGTGCAAAGAAGGATGCAAATGCATATAAAATGCAGTTCAACGCAATAACAAGCGGAAATGCAAATAACGGTCATTATATCGTTCCAAAGGGATGCACACGAGTTGTAAATCCATATGCAGACTCTCCGACTAATGGAACAAAAATTACTCTTTATGATAAGTCAACAGACGGAACACAGTACTGGTGTGCTGAGTCTGTGGGAACAAACGAATATATTTTACATCTTAAATATAATCAGAATCTTGTTCTTACAGGTTCGGGAACAAGTGTTACTGTAGCAACTAATTCCAATGCCGCAAGTCAGACTTGGGTGTTTGAAAATGCAGATGTAATTGAACCGGGTGATGTTTTGCAGGGAGCTAATGAAGCATTAGCTTGTCAACACGCAATGGAAATATTATATAACAACGAAGGCAGTTATACAACTGTTACTAAAAATGATAATAATGCACTTAGTATAGGAAAATTACAGTGGCATGCTACAAGAGCCTTGAATTTACTTAAAGACATTATTGCTCTTAATCCATCTAATGCAAAGTCAATATTAGGCACAAGTTTATATGACGAAATCACCACAAGTACAAGTTGGTCAAATAGAATAGCTTCTGATGAAGAAGCGGCACTTTTGAAAACATTACTTGCAACTTCAGAAAGTAAAACTGTTCAAGACCAAACAGGTGCTAATGATGTAAGTGGTTATATATCTGCAGGTGTTAAGTTAGGTATTACTGATGTAGCTGTACTTGTTTATTATGCCGATATGCGAAATCAAGGAGCAAATTTTGCTAATGATATGGCTGAAATTGCGAAAGAAAAGGCAGGTTCATATAGTTATATAACATTGTCGATTATACACGAAGTTGCCTTAGAAAACCAAAATGACCATTTTAAAGAGCAATTTTGGAACGGAATAAAAAACAGAAGAATAAAAACTTATGAATACTGTTTGCAATTTAGTACAACAACTTCTTATAATTACCAGCTTATCTCAGGCACATATTATTTGAAAAATAAGTCCACAGGAACTTATCTTTATCTCCTCGGTAGCGATACTAACGGTTCAGCAATGAGCCTTGGTGCAAAGAAAGATGCGAATGCATACAAAATGCAGTTCAACGCAATAACAAGCGGAAATGCAAATAACGGTCATTATATCGTTCCAAAGGGATGTACACGTGTTGTTAATCCTTACGCTGATTCACCTACTAATGGAACAAAAATCACTCTTTATGACAAGTCAACAGACGGAACACAGTACTGGTGTGCTGAGTCTGTGGGAACAAATGAGTATATTTTACATCTTAAATATAATCAGAATCTCGTTCTTACAGGTTCGGGAACAAGTGTTACTGTAGCAACTAATTCCAATGCCGCAAATCAGATTTGGGTACTTGAAGAGTCAGATGTACTATATGGTGACGCTAACCGTGACGGCAAAGTAACAATTGCTGATGCAGCAGCTATTTTCCAGACTCTTGCAAACAGCGATAAATATTTACTGACAGAGCAGGGACACAAAAATGCAGATTGCTACAACCCCGGAAGCGGAATAACAGCCGCAGATGCCATTGCAATTCAGAAGCTTGATGCAAAACTTATAGATGTACTTCCCGTGACTGAATAATAAATTAACCCTTGCGGATTTGTTCTGCAAGGGTTTTTGTATATAATGTTAATTTGTTGTAGCTTTTTGGATTTTCTCTTTAACCTTAATAGAACTGTTGACTTTTTTGATAATAAGTCCTACGATGAGAATAACAGCACCGATACAACCGCCGAAAGCAGCTGAGGGGAGAAGCAGAGTACTGCTGAGGTAGCAGATGAAATCGCTTGTTACAGCGTATATAACAGCCGCACCTGCGGATACAGCCAATGATGCACCAAGGACAACTAATCCGCTGATTGTGAAGATATTGCCCATATATCCACGGATTGCCCTCTTGCTGTTTTTGAGAATTACCGCAACCCATATCATAAGCAGGATGAAAACAGCTGCAAGAATTCCGATTGTTATGTAAGAAAGTATTTTTCCGATATTTTCAAGGCGGAATTTCAATTCCCAGCCTATTCTGTCAACTGAAAATTTCTCGGCAGTTTTGTGTTCATCAAGACTGCTGCGGATTGAGTTATAATCGGCAGTCTGCATATCATAGCCGAAAATCTCAACTCCTCTGCTGTGATTTTCCTTGAAAAATTCCACAATATCATTGTTTGTCAGAGTAGGCATATCGCCCTCACCGTCAATTATGTAATCCGCATACTGTTCAAGCTTATCAGCACAAAAGCCTGTGAAATCCGTACCTGCAAGGAAAAGCGCAAATTCAGTTTTATCGGCATTTCCCTGTGTTGCCTTGTCGAAATCGGTTTCGTAGTAGAGATTATCCGAAAGGCTCATATCGTTTAATTCAGCGTTGATAACCGACCACATATTAAGGTCTTTGGCTATATTGTGGAGATTTGTTCCTGTTAAACCGAGTTTCAGGCTTAAAATCAGGCATAAAGCGGTCAGGACAATTCCTGCGAAAAGGGCAATGAAAAATCCGCCGAAATACTTGCCGAATCCAACCTTTGCAGGCTTTTGTTCAGCAGGTTCAACTGCTGCATTTTCCTCGATTTCGTGAATATTTTCCACAGGCGGGTCAAATGCCGCTTCACGCTCTTGTTCTATGAAAAGCTTATCGTTCTTTTCCTCTGTGACAGGATTTTTGTCCAAGGATACGGGCTTTTCAGCTTCTGTGGGTTTCTCCTCTGGGGTAATTTCGGGGAGAATTTCGGTAGCTTTTTCTTCAGCTTTTTCCTTTGAATTTATGGCTTCCTTTTTCTCCTCAACGAATTGAAGAAGTTTGTCAACTTCGGAGAATTCCTCCGCAGGCGGTTCGGGTTCGGGAAGAATTTCCTCAGCCGCTTCCATTGCTGCGGAAGTTTCCGCTAAATCCTTGACTTCTTCCTGTGGAACGTCGTCCTCTCTGTTTTCCTTGACAATTTTTCCTGTTGCAGGATTTTTCAGCATTGCACCGCAGCTGATACAAAAATAGAGATTTTCGTCCTCGTGGACAGCACTACAATTTTTACACTTCATTTGATTTCCTCCTTAATTATCCGCAATATTTCGCTCTTTATATTATATCGTGAAAAAAGCTGATTGTCAACAGAAAAAATGTCGGGGAATAGAATATTGACAGACTGTACTGTTTGTGGTATAATTTAGGAAAGAAAATAGACGAAAGGAATATAAAAAAATGTACTTTGATGATATTAAAGTTGGAATGAAAACCGATATTGCCCCTGCTATTATTGATAAAAAGAAGATGATTGACTTTGCGCTTGACTATGATAATATTCCCCTGCATACCGATGAGGAATATGCAAAATCAACGCCTTTCGGAAAGCTTCTTGCACCCGGAGTTATGTCTTTTTTGGCTGTGTGGGCGAAATATCTTGAAGTGGACTTTTTCGGTGAGGAATTACTTGCAGGGAAATCCACAAAAATCGAGTGGCATAAGCCTGTTTTTGCAGAAGATGTACTGACAGGCAAGGCAGAGGTCACAAAGACTGTAAAGAGAAATCCCCGAAATGGACTTGTTGAGATTACCATTGAGGCATATAATCAGAATGGCGAACTTGTGCTGACGGATATAACCGAAGCGATTGTGAAATGCAGGGAAAGCTGAATTTATTGCGTATTTTTGAGAACGGCAGATTTAATTCTGCCGTTTTTTATGCTGAATTTTCATAATATCCGCCCCACATATAAAAATTTGACTTTTTCCAAAATTGTGATATAATTATATCAAGAGCATCTCTAAAAAAGGAAGTGTGTTATGGCGACAAATTTGTTTTCGGAAATTGAATATCTGAAAGGAGTAGGCAAGGCTAAGGGTGAAAAATACCGTAAGCTTGGCATTTCCACGCCTTATGACCTGCTTTATCATATTCCCCGTGACTATATGGACTTCCGCACACATATACCAATTGCACAGGCTGAAAATGAGGAACAATGTGTTCTGAAACTGACGATTACGAAAAAACTTCCCCCGAAAGCTATCAGAAAAGGCCTTGTCATATGCCACGCCGCCGCTACAGACGGCATTGACGATATTCTCATTGTTATCTATAATAATGTTTATGCCTTTCACGCATTGAAAGAATTCGGCACATATTATATGTACGGCAAGGTCACAGGCGGCTTTACACGCAAGGAAATTCATTCCCCTGTGTATATTCCTGCCGACTCTCCTGTGCTTATTCAGCCCGTCTATAAGCTGACTCAGGGACTTCCCATAAACGCTGTCCGTCAGAATATGCAGCAGGCTCTTTCGATTTTAGAGCAATCCCCATTTGAAACGCTGCCGCAGTATATCCGTGAAAAATATGAGCTGCCCGATATTGTATGGGCATTGCGGAATATTCATTTCCCCGAAACAAATAATGCGGCGGAAATCGCACGCAGACGAGTTGCCTTTGAGGAATTGCTGAAATTACAGCTTGGTATGCTTATGCTGAAAATTCGCAAAAAGAAAAGCACATCATATATACTCGATAAATCAACTGATATGTCGGATTTCTACAATACTCTGCCATTTCAGCTAACCGAGGGGCAGGCTTACGCTGTCGATGAAATTATAGCTGATATGTGCAGCGGCTCACCTATGAATCGCCTTTTGCAGGGCGATGTGGGCAGCGGTAAAACTGCCGTTGCCGCTGCGGCTTGCTGTTTTGCTGCAAAAAACGGCATACAATCGGCAGTTATGGCACCCACGGAAATACTTGCCGCACAGCATTACAAGACGTTCAATTCTTTCCTTGAACCCTGCGGAGTGAGAGTTGCACTTCTCACAGGCTCAACTCCCGCAAAGCAAAAGGCGGCAATCCGTGAAAAACTTTTGTCGGGAGAAATTGATTTGGTGGCAGGAACTCACGCAATTATTCAAAAAGATGTGGAATACAAATCCCTCGGACTTGTAATAACCGATGAACAGCACCGTTTCGGAGTTGCCCAGCGTGCCGCCCTTGCAGAAAAGGGCGATTCCCCCCACAGGCTGATTATGTCCGCAACTCCAATTCCCCGAACTCTTGCTCTGAATATTTTCGGCGATTTGGATATTACAAGCATACGGCAATTGCCAAAGGGCAGAAGTCCCGTCAAAACCTACGCTGTCACGGGAAAAAAGCGTGAGGGAGCGTTTTCATTTCTCCGTGCAAGGCTTGATGAGGGCAGGCAGGCTTATGTGGTATGCCCCATGATTGAGGATTCCGAAAGTGAGCTTTTTGCGGTGAAATCCTATGCGGAAAATGCGGAGAAAACTACGCTGAAAGGTTATTCAACAGCACTTTTGCACGGCAGAATGAAAGCCGCCGAAAAAGAGGAAGTTATGGGGAAATTCAGCCGTGGTGAATTGCAGGTGTTAATCTGCACAACCGTTGTCGAAGTTGGAGTTGATGTACCCAATGCGGCAGTTATGGTTATTGAAAATGCCGAAAGATTTGGTTTATCCCAGCTTCATCAGCTGCGTGGACGAGTGGGACGTGGGCAGTATGAGAGTACCTGCATACTGATTACTGACAATAAAAACGAGGACTGCATACAGCGAATGAAGATAATTTCAGCCACTACGGACGGCTTTAAAATAGCGCAGGAGGATTTGAATATGCGAGGTCCCGGAGATTTCTTCGGCAGTGCACAGCACGGCTTACCGCCGCTGAAAATCGCCTCCGCCTATGATATTTCAATGCTGTCGGAGGAAGTCCGCCGCTGTGCAGAGGAACTGCTCCACGATGACCCGACACTTGATAAACCCGAACACAGGGCAATTAAAATGGATACCCTGAAACTTTTCAATAAGGAAGTAACAAGCTGATTGGCATAAGGGCATCTCTAAAAACCCCTTTTGAGAAAAAACAGCTATGCACGACATCTGCTGCGTCAACCTCCCTTGGAGTGCGAAAGCACGCCTTCGGAAGCTTTTCTTGCAGCTGCCGCACCTATCTGTTTTTTCTTTAATCAAACGAGTTTTTAGAGATGCCCATAAAAAAAGAGTTAAGAACCGCAAAGATTCTTAACTCTTGTTTTTTTATTAAGCCTTTTTCTTGTTCTTTTTTCCAACCATCCAAGACCATGTAACAGGTGCTACGAAAATTGAGGAGTAAGTACCTGAAATAAGACCGAAGATAAGTGGAATTGAGAAGCTGAGAAGTGAGGTGTAGCCGCTTACGAATACTACAACTGAAACGATAACCATTGTTCCGATTGTTGTAATTGATGTTCTGATAGAACGTGTAAGTGACTGTGAGCAGCCGAGGTTGATAAGCTCATTAAGTGTAGCGTTGGGGTAAAGTGACTTGTTTTCTCTGATTCTGTCGTAAATAACGATTGTGTTATTGATTGAGTAACCGAGAATTGTCAGAATAACCGCAACGATATTTGCATTGAACTCAAATCCAAAGAGGATTGAAGCTGCAAGAGCTGCCATAAGGTCGTGAAGCAGAGCAAAGATTGAACATAAACCTGCAAGCCAGCCACCGATGTTTCTGAATCTGAAAGCAATGTAAATGATGATTACGATTGCTGCAAGAATTACAGCGATAAGACATTTAAGCAGGAATTCACGTCCTGATGCAGGGCTTACGTCATTTGAATCTGAAAGCTCAATCTTGTTGTCGGGGAACTTCTCATTGAGAGATGTTGTAAGCTCGAACTGTCTGTCGGCATTAAGTCCCTCATTTGAAGTAAATGAAACAACCATCTGATGACCGCTGCCGTCAAGGCTTTCACCTGTACGGATTGAAACGGGAGTGTTTACAATGCTCTGAATTTCTGTGGCAACCTTGTTTGTATCAAGTTCGCCGTCATAGGAGTAAGTAATCATTGTACCGCCCTCAAATTCGATAGCAAGATTAACTCCTCTGAAAATTATACCTGCAAGAAGTGCGACAATAACGCATATTACAATTGCAAGTATCATACGCTTTTTGCCGCAGAAGTTGTAAACCTTCTGATTTATAACAGGTGCGGGAGCACTTTTCTTTTTAAGTTTGCTGTCTATGTTACTCATTTTTCGTTACCTCCATAAAGTTTTCTGTTCTGGAGTCCCTTGAACTTTGAAAGTGATGTAACCATAAGTCTTGATGCAAATACACCAAAGATAAAGTTACAGATAACACCTACAAGGAGTGTGAAACCGAATGAGTAAACAACACCCTCGGTTGTAGCACCGAACATAAAGAATACTGTGCTATTGAGAATCTTAGAGAAGAAGCTTGTGGGAACACCGAATGCACCCATAAGGATAATAGCGATAAATACGTTTGTGAGGTTACCGTCAAGGATAGCGGAGAATGCTCTCTTATAAGCTACACGGATTGCAACGTCAAGTGACTTTCCTGAGTTGATTTCTTCCTTGATACGCTCACCTGTGATGATGTTAGCGTCAACACCCATACCAACGGAGAGGATAATACCTGCGATACCGGGGATTGTGAGAGTTGAACCGGGCATAAATCCGAACCAGCCTGTTACAGCTGCAAGAGTTGCGGCAATCTGTCCGATAATACCGATAACAGCAACAAGTCCGGGAACTTTATAAAGAACAATCATATAAATCGCAATGAAGATAAATGCGATACCTGCCGCAAGAACGATAGCATTAAGTGAACCTTCGCCCATTGTGGAGGAGATTGTCTTGAAGCTTGTAGTTTCCATTTTGAAAGGAAGCGCACCTGAGTTAATCTGGTCAGCAAGCTTCTTTGAGGACTCGTTGTCGAAATTACCTGTGATAACAGCGTTTCCGCCTGTGATAGCACTGTTTACAGTAGGAGCTGAAATCATAGTGCTGTCCATCCAGATAGAAATGGGAGTGCTTGTTCCTGCAAGTTCAGCTGTAGCCTCGGCAAATGCCTGCTTACCTGAATCGTTGAGGGTAAGTGTAACTACCCACTGGAAATTACCGTAATCGTCGGGCTGCTGCATATAGTCAGCGTCAGCAACATCTGCACCCTTGAGGATAATTTCACCTGTAGGAATTATGTTGCCGTCCTCGTCGGTTTCATACGTATCGCCACGGCGGAATGTAAGTTCAGCCATTTCGCCAAGTTCCTTAACAGCAGCTTCGGCGTCATAATCGCTTTCGCCTGCCTGCCATGGGAAACGTACAATAATACGGTCTGATTTGTAGTCGCTGTAGATTTCATTGTCATTGATACCAAGAGTGCTAAGTCTTGTTTTCAAAGTTGCTGTAGCAGCGTCAAGCTGCTTGTCGCTTGCGTCAAATCCGTCAGCAGGAGCGAATGTAACGTCAACACCGCCTTGAATATCAATACCAAGACGAATGTCATCGATACCCTTTACGACGGTAGTTTTGTTATCGCCGTAGAAGTAGTCAAATCCTGTGATAGCGGAAACTGCGAATAACGCAATCAGAGCAACGACAATGAAGAAAGTGGATTTGTGAATCTTTTTCACGTCTTTTGCCTCCTATTTGGGAATTTTCATTCCCTTGATTTTGTCTGTGACAATTACTATTATTTTACTATATTTCACAGTAAAAGTCAAGTATATCAAGGGTAAATGTACATAATTTGAGATATTGCACAATTTAGCAGGTGTATTTTTGGTTATATCAACATTGAGATAACTTTAGGGCATCTCTAAAAACCCCTTTTGAGAAAAAATAGCTATGCACGACATCTGCTTCGTCAACCTCCCTTAGAGTGCGGCAGCACGCCTGCGGAAGGTTTCCTTGCAGCTGCCGCACCTATCTGTTTTTTCTTTAATCAAACGGGTTTTTAGAGATGCCCTTTAAAATTACTGTGTCGGATTTTATTTGAAATGCTTTTGTGAAATTTTAAGTCGGTTTATTGCCCTGTTGAGAGCCGCCTGAGTTTCGTAGTATTCACGGATACTCTGCTGCTGTCGGAGCATTTCCTTCGCTCTGTCCCTTTCCTCCTCGGCACGTTTTATGTCGATTTCTTCGGGAAGTTCACAGGAATCCGCAAGAATTACCGCCCTGTCGGGGAGAACTTCGATAAATCCCTCGGATATGGCGGCATATTTCCACTTGCCCTCAACCATATATTTCAATTCGCCTGTGGGCAGACAGGTGACAAGGGGTTCGTGTCCTGCAAGTATGCCTAAATGACCGTCTATAGCGGTTATTACGAGATGCTCACAGTCCCCCTGAAAAAATATTCTGTTGGAGGTGATAATCTCCAGATAAAAGGTTTTAGCCATAATTACACACCGTTTTCGATTTCTCTTGCCTTAGCAAGAACATCATCAATTGTGCCTGCCATAAGAAATGCTGATTCGGGATATTTATCCATATCGCCCTCGATAATCGCCTTAAATCCCTCAATTGTGTCCTTAATGGGAACATATTTTCCTTTAAGACCTGTGAAATTCTCCGCAACATTAAAGGGCTGTGACAGGAATTTCTGAATTTTTCTTGCACGGTATACGGCAATTTTATCTTCCTCGTCAAGTTCCTCCATACCGAGAATTGCGATAATATCCTGCAATTCCTTATATTTCTGCAAAAGCTCCTGTGTGCGTCTTGCCACGTAGTAATGCTCCTCGCCTACAACTTCGGGTTCAAGAATACGTGAATTTGACTCCAGAGGGTCAACAGCAGGATAAATACCCTGCTCCACGATTTTTCTCGAAAGAACCGTTGTAGCGTCAAGGTGGGCAAAAGTAATGGCAGGGGCAGGGTCAGTAAGGTCATCAGCAGGCACGTAAACTGCCTGAACTGACGTAATAGAGCCGTTTTTCGTTGATGTGATACGCTCCTGCAATTCGCCTACTTCCGTGGAAAGTGTAGGCTGATAGCCAACGGCGGAGGGCATACGTCCCAGCAGAGCCGAAACCTCTGAGCCTGCCTGCACGTATCTGAAAATATTGTCAATGAAAAGCAGAACATCTTTGTGTTCACGGTCACGGAAATATTCCGCCATAGTGAGTCCCGTCTGTGCCACACGCATACGTGAGCCCGGTGGTTCATTCATCTGACCGAAAACGAGAGCCGTTTTGTTTATAACTCCCGATTCCTGCATTTCATTCCATAAGTCGTTACCCTCACGAGAACGCTCGCCTACACCTGTGAAAATGGAGTAACCGCCGTGTTCTGTAGCGATATTGCGGATAAGTTCCTGAATAAGTACAGTTTTTCCTACGCCTGCACCGCCGAAAAGTCCGATTTTACCGCCCTTGGCATAGGGAGCAATAAGGTCAATGACTTTTATGCCTGTTTCAAGTATTTCAACAACTGGGCTTTGCTCCTGAAAAGTAGGGGCTTTGCGGTGGATTTCCCACATTTCAGCGGATTCCACATCACCTTTTTTGTCGATAGGCTCACCCAGAACATTGAACATACGTCCCAGAGTTTTTTCGCCTACGGGAACTTTTATACACGCTCCTGTTGCGGTAACCTCGGTATTTTTGCTCAACCCCTCGCTGGAGGCAAGCATAATGCAGCGGACTGTGCGGCTGCCCATATGCTGTGCAACCTCCATAATTCGCTGTTTTCCGTCAATTGTAACGGTGAGAGCGTCCTTAATCATAGGAAGCTTTCCCGACGGAAATTCTACATCAATAACAGGTCCGATAACCTGTGTTATTCTTCCTTTTTCCATTTAAAGTGAAAACACCTCTTTTCGTTATTCCTCTTGAACATTAGCTGAACCGCCGCATACCTCGGTGATTTCTTGGGTAATTGCGGCTTGTCTTGCTCTGTTGTACATAAGAGAGAGGTCGTGTATCATATCTTTGGCACTTGTAGTTGCGGAATCCATAGCTGTCATACGTGACTGTTGTTCACAGCAGAAAGCCTCAACCATAGCACCGTAGATTATGCCCTTTGCATATTGCGGAATGAGATAGTCCATAACCTTTTCGGGAGAGGGCATAAATGAAGCTTTAGGCAGCTTTTTCATAGTGCCGTCCTCGGCTTTTCCGAAATGTCTGCGTTCAAAGGGCAGAAGCTGAACAGTTCGTGCTTCCTGCACATTTGAAGTTACCATATCCGTATAAAGCACCCACACCTCGTCAAGTTCCTTTTTCTTGAACTTTTCAAGGACAATATCGGCAATTTCAGCGGCACGGTATAAAGTGGGATTTTGCGTTGTATAGAGGAATTCTCCGTCAACGTAAGCCTGTTTCCCCGATTTAATTCTCCGCTGATAGTAAAGCCTTCCCACCTGTCCCATTACAAATAAATAGCAATTATTGAGGTCGGGGACAGCGTCAAGCTTTTCATCGGTATACCGCAGAATATTCTGATTATAGTTGCCGCAGAGTCCCTTATCACCAGTAATTACGATATATCCTCTTTTTCGCTTATCCTCGGGAATATCTGAACGCCTGTCGAAATACATCTGCCTCATATGGGGCGTATGCTCCAGCACGTTTTCGATAGTTTCCTGCAATTTGTAGAAATAAGGCTCGGTAGAGTCAAGTGCCTTACGTGCCTTTTTCAGCTTTGAGGAAGATATAAGATACATAGCGTTGGTGATTTTCAGAATTTGCTTTATACTTTCAATTCTCTCGTGAATTTCTCTGATATTCGGCATAAAATCACCTTATTCCTCAAATGCCGTTATAATGCGTTCAATACGCTCTGCAAGTTCATCTGTAAGTACACGGTTTTCCTCAATTTCCGCAATAATATCCTGACCATATGTGTTGACATAACTCATAAGTTCGGTTAAATACTCTTTTAGTTCCTTTGGCGAAACGTGCTTGAAAAGTCCGTGCTGTGCCGCATAAAGGAGCATAACCTGCTCATAGTGCGGACGGGGATTGTAAAGCGGTTGTTTCAGCATTTCCGTCAGCATACGTCCGTGGGCAAGAAGTTCCGCTGTAGCTGTGTCAAGCTCCGATGAAAACTGTGTGAATATCTCCATTTCCTTGAATTGTGCAAGGTCAATACGGAGATTTCCTGCCGCCTTTTTCATAGCCTTAGTCTGTGCCGCACCGCCTACACGGGAAACGGAAAGACCATAGTTAACCGCAGGTCGCTGTCCTGAATTGAAAAGTTCACTTTCAAGGAAAATCTGACCGTCGGTGATTGAAATTACATTAGTTGGGATATATGCAGAAATATCTCCTGCAAGCGTTTCTATAATTGGCAATGCCGTAAGTGAACCGCCGCCGTGTTCGTCGTCAAGACGGCTTGAACGCTCCAAAAGCCTTGAATGGAGATAGAAAACATCTCCGGGGTAGGCTTCACGTCCCGGAGGACGGTGGAGCAGCAGGGACATTGCACGATATGCAACAGCGTGTTTTGAAAGGTCATCATATACAATGAGTACATCTTTTCCCTTTGACATAAAGTATTCCGCAATAGCTGTGGCGGAGTATGGGCAGATATACTGGAATGGAGCAGGCTCAGATGCCGACGCTGATACAACTACGGAATAATCCATAGCACCGTATTTTTTCAGGGTATTCACAACCTGTGCAACGGTGGAGGTTTTCTGTCCGATAGCCGCATAAATGCAGACAACGTCCTGCCCTTTCTGGTTGATTATTGTATCAATGGCAATTGATGTTTTACCCGTCTGTCGGTCACCGATAATCAGCTCACGCTGACCTCTGCCGATAGGGAACATTGAGTCAATTGCGAGAATACCTGTCTGCAAGGGTACATTTACAGGCTTTCGCTCAATAACTCCGGGAGCTTCACGCTCAATGGGGAAGTAGTCCTCAGCGTGAATTTGCCCCTGTCCGTCAATGGGAGAACCGAGAGCGTCAACAACTCTGCCTAAAAGTTCATCGCTTACACCAATTCCCGCACGTTTGCAGGTACGGACAGCGGTTGAACCCTCAGTAAGACCGTAATCGTCACCGAGAAGAACAATTCCCACAGAATTATTCTCAATATTCTGAACGATACCTCTTGTACCTGTTTCAAATTCCACCAATTCGCCGTACATTACACCACTCATACCACGTACACGGGCGATACCGTCACCAAGGCGGATAATAAAGCCTGTTTCGGACGCACCTGAACGCACCTCAAAATCCTTGATACCTGTTTTGAGGACGGATATAATGTCATTGGATTTCAGCTCATTGCTGACAGTTTCATTTGCCTTTGTTTTGAGAGTATCACGGATTGAACGCAGACTTGTGCGGTAACTGCGGTCAAATTCCACATCACCTGCATTGAGAATAAAGCCGCCGATAATATCGGGGTCGTGCTTATACTCAATATCCACGTTCTCTTTTGTGAATTTCTCCATAATGAAACGGCGTAATTCCGCTTGCTGATTTTCCGTAAGGGGCGTAACATAGCGGACAATTGCCTTTATGCTTTTCTGCTTTTCAAGGAGAATGTCAAGATAGGCTTCAAAGATTTCGTCGATTTCCTCCATTTGTCCCGATTTTGCCGCATTTATCATTGAGCGTTCAAGGGATTTAGGGAAAATCTGCTTTATTACAAGTCTTTTTTCGTCATAGGTTATAAGGGGATTTGCCAGCGTATCCTTTACATCGGGGCAGGCTGAAAAAACTCCCTTTGCCGATTCAATATCCTCACGGCTTATATTCAGACGGACAAGTTCTCCAAGAAATTCCTTTGCGGTATCTTTCATTTGCTGTCAGCCTCCTCTGCGGAGAGGAAATCGTCAACAAGCTGACGGTTTTTCTCATCGTCAAGATTAGCACCCACAATTTTTGATGCCGCTTCAACAGCAAGGTCTGCAATTTCAGAATGTGCCTGACGGATAACACGCTTACGTTCATTTTCAATAGTTTCACTTGCGGCTGCAACGATATTTTCCGCCTCCTCGTGGGATTTGCGGATAATCTCTGTACGCTCGCTTTCGGCTTTATCAACGGCATTGCGGTAGATTTTAGCCGCCTCCTCTTTAGCTTCACTAAGAGAAGTTTCGTATTGAGCTTTCAGTTCCTCCGCATCTTTTTTTGCACGTTCAGCGTCGTCGTAGTCTTTCTGAATAGCCTGTGTGCGGTCGTCAAGCATTTTGTTGATTGGTTTAAACAGGAATATACGGAGCAGTACATACAGCAGAAGTACATTGAATACCGTCCAGAAAATATTCCAGAATTCAAATTTAAGCATTGAAAGTCCTCCGTCTTACTTTCCACCAAGCATAACAATGATGAGAAGTGCGATTACAAAGCCGTAAATAGCAGTAGCTTCGGCAAGTACGCAGCCAAGGAGCATTGCACTTCTGATGTCCTTTTTAGCCTCGGGCTGACGTGCGATAGCTTCTGTAGCCTTAGCTGTGGCAATACCGATACCAACACCTGCTCCTACACCTGTGAGAACTGCAATAGCAGCACCAATAGCAACTAAACCCATAATAAATTACCTCCAAGATTTTTTATTTTTAATAACGTAATTCAGCCTTTTTGTATGGCGGTGGCTTGCTGCCGCCTGTATTAATCAGTATTTTCCTTTACAAAGTCAACGGTGTACTGTATAAGTTCCTCAAAATTCTCGTTAAAAAAGTGGTCAGCACCCTCAACTACAATTAATTCTCCATTTGGAAGTGCTTCCGCAGCAGCATCCATAATTTCGGGAGCAAGAGAATAAATCGCCTCACCTGTTCCTGTGAGAATAATTGTATTTCCGTCATATGATTTTATTGATTCTGTAAGGTCTATTGCCATTAATTCCTTGGCAAATGTTTCGCCTATTTCAACACCGTCTAATATATATGTTTCAGGTTCTTCGCTGAAAAGTTCACGAGCGTCATCAGGTGTCTGAAATGCAGGGTCATAGCCAATCATTCCTTTGAAAAGGTCAGGGTTTTCAGCAGCTACCAAAGCACCATTAAATCCGCCTAAACTGTGTCCCATAAGGAAAAGGTTTTCTGAGTCTACCATTTGATATGCAGAAATGAAATCCGTTACTGTTTTAATATCGGTTTTACAGCTGCTTACGGTCATTTCAATGAATTTACCATCGCTTACACTACTTGTGGGAGCGTTTCCTCTGCAATCAAAAGCAGCAACAGCAATTCCCTCGTCATTTACAAGTTTAAATAGCTCATCGTATAAATAATAATTCATTCCCATACCCGGAACAAATACAATTGTCGGGAACGGACCTTCGCCCTCGGGGTGATATAAGCGGCCGCCAACTCTCTGACCGTCTACATAACAGGTGAATTTCTTTTCAGTAGCAGAACTATCCTCTATTACATTTTCAGTTGATTTTTCTGTAGGTGCTTCTGTGGTTGCTTCTGTAACTTCCTCTGTAGCTGCTTCTGTAGCTGCTTCGGTTGTCGCCTCAGTAGGAGTTACATCTGAATTTTCTTTTGTATCAGCCGCAGGTGAGCAGGCTGTAAGCGTCAGTAATGACGCAAGTATAATTGTAAATAATGATTTTTTCAATTTGAATTCTCCTTGGCTTAATCAATGTTTCCTTTTACAAAGTCAACGGTGTACTGAACGAGTTCTTTTAAATGCTTGTCAAATCCGTGGTCAGCACCCTCAACTATAATTAATTCTCCATTTGGAAGTGCTTCTGCGGCAGCTTCCATAATCTCAGGATTTGCTGTGTAGACAGTACCGTTTGTTCCTGTGAGAATAATTGCATTTCCGTCATATGATTTGATTTCATCAATAACATCAATTGCTATTACTTCCTCTATAAACGCTTTACCCTCTGTCTGAACATTAGGTGCTTCGGGGATTTCTGTACCCTCTGGATACAGTTCACGATAAGCATCAGGCATCTGATATGACGGGTCAAAACCAATCATACCCTTGTATTTATCGGGAGTTTCCGCAGCTGTCAATGCCGCAGTAAGTCCGCCTAAGCTATGTCCCATAATGAAAAGATTTTCTGAGTCTACAATTTGTTGTGCAGAAATAAAATCTGTTACTGCCATAATATCCTTTTTAAGGCTTGTGGGAGTCATTTCAGAGAATTTACCGTCACTTATGGAACTTACCTGAGCGTTTCCCCTGCAATCAAAAGCAGCAACAGCAACTCCCTCGCTGTTTAAATTTTCAAACAACTCAACATACATATAATAATTCGTTCCCATACCCGGAACAAATACAATTGTCGGGAAAGGACCTTCGCCCTCGGGGTGATATAAGCGGCCGCCAATTCTCTGACCGTCTACATAACAGGTGAATTTCTTTTCAGCAGCAGAACTATCCTCTATTACATTTTTAGTTGATTTTTCTGTAGGTGCTTCTGTGGTTGCTTCTGTAACTGCTTCTGTAGTCGCCTCGGTTGTCGCCTCAGTTGGAGTTGCATCTGAATTTTCTTTTGTATCAGCCGCTGGTGAGCAGGCTGTAAGCGTCAGTAATGACACAAGTATAATTGTAAATAATGATTTTGTCAATATGGTTTCTCCTTAATTGATTTATTCCTCAATAGCCTCAGCCATAAAGAGTGATGTGAGGAATACAAATACATATGCCTGAATTGCACCGTCAAAAATATCAAAATAAAGGCTGAACGGCACAGGAACACCGCCGGGAATACATATTTTTATAAGTTCCATAACAACGAATGCACCGAGAACATTACCGAAAAGTCGCATACTCATTGAAAGAGGACGGGTTACAAGCTCCAGCAGGTTCATTGGCAGCATTGCAGGCATAGGCTCTAAAAATCCCTTTGCCCATTTTTTGCCGCCCTTTTCCTTGAATGACGCAATCTGAATGAGGATTGACGCCATAACCGCAAGGGCAACTGTTACGTTAATATCCTTAGTTGGCGGGACAAAGCCCAATAGTCCGATTAGATTGGAAAATCCTATGTAAATGAGAAAAGTTTCCAGTATGGGCAGATATTTTTTTCCGTGTGGTCCGAGAGTATCAAGGAAAAAATTATTCATCCACTCAACGCCTATTTCAATAAGGCATTGCTTACCTTTGGGGACTTTTTTCATATTGTGGGTCAGAATAATTGAAAGCAGCACCACCACCGCAATGATTATCCACGATACCGCACAGGAGTCAGGAACTGGAATTCCGCCGAATATCGGGATAGTAAAGGCGGTATGATTTTCAAGTTCCTCCATAAGTTTTTCTGAAAGATTATCCATTACATCACCTTTCTTTCGGGCATCTCTAAAAACCCGTTTGATTAAAGAAAAAACAGATAGGTGCGGCAACTGCAAGGAAACCTTCCGAAGGCGTGCTGTCGCACTCCAAGGGAGGTTGACGAAGCAGATGACGTGCATAGCTGTTTTTTCTCAAAAGGGGTTTTTAGAGATAC
>JAZQFV010000026.1:0-19915 GCA_045539715.1 Ruminococcus sp.
TGTAACCTTAACCTTAGATGTGATAAGGTTGCCGTTTGTGTCAGATACTGTTACATCTGCCCACTCTACAGGGATTGTTCCCTTAGCGTCAGCAGGAACCTTGTATGTGAGGTTCATAATTACAGCCTTGTCAGCTGCTGCACTGCCCTTACCGTTTGCCTGTGCGAATGCGAATTCGTCTGTAGCAACATTGTTTGTGATAGGAGCATTGCCGTATGCTGCAGAATTAGCGTTAACCTTTGCGAAGTCTGCGCCATTTGCAGTAATCTTGAATGTTGCACCTGCAACTTCAAGAGTTGATGTGCCGTTAACGTATACAGGAACTGTTACTTCCTCACCGGGAGTACCATTAACTGTATCGATTACCCATGCTGCTTCACCGTCAGCTGCGGGCTTGTCATCAGCATTATCCTTAATGATAAGCTTTCCGGGAACAACCTTTGAATCGAACTCAACGATTGTACCTTCTGCCTGAGCTGCCTGCTCAACAACGTGGAAGTTCTTCAGGTCGATTTCGTACTCGCCTGCTGCGATATCAGCAGGGATAGAAAGTGCAACGCTGATTACTACGCCGCCGTCAGTAAAGCTCTGAGGTGAATGTGTTGCAGGATCAACACAATAGCACTGATATGTTGAACCAATTGCTTCCCACTTGGGTTTGCCGTTGATAGCAAAGCAGAATGGCTCAGTTACGCTTCCCTTAATGTTAGCAGGAAGTGTATCAATTTCACATGAGAGAATAGAAGCCTTGTGGCTGCCAGGCTCAACTGTGAAGTCGATGTATGCATTGGAATAATCTGAACCCTTTGTTAATTCAAGAGTTGCACCCTTGATAACAAAATCGTCAGGAGTTTTGTTGTCGCTGTCAACAGGACCTTCTTCTTCGCCGCCATCACCGATAATAAGCTTACCGGGGATAACTGTAGCGTCGAATTCTACGATTTCGCCGACCATCTGGTTAGCCTGCTCAACAACGTGGAATCTGCTGAACCCGATATCGTATGTACCGGGCTTAACGCTGTCATCAGCTGTAATCTTAAAGCTTACAACATAATTGCTGTCGTCGAATAACTGTGTATCACCTGAAGCGGGATCGAAGCATGTAAGACTCCATGTTTCGCCCATTACAGACCACTTGGGCTTGTTAGCGAATGCCTTTGAAGTCTTGTCTACCTCTACTGTTACGCCAGCAGGAAGATCGCTGATTTCAAATACAACCATGTTACCCTTATGGCCGTTGGACTCTGTGAAGAAGTCCATGTAGTTATCTTCGCCAGCCTTGTACTCTACTGTAGAACCCTTAACAATGAAGTCATCCTGTGTATCGCCGCCCTGTGTAGGCTTTGTTGTAGGATCTGATGGATCTGTAGGATCTGTTGTAGCACCAATAACAAGCTTACCGGGGATAACTGTAGCATCGAATTCTACGATTTCGCCGACCATCTGGTTAGCCTGCTCAACAACGTGGAATCTGCTGAATCCGATTTCGTATGTACCAGCCTTAACGCTTGAATCAGCTGTAATCTTGAAGCTTACAACATAATTACTGTCGTCGAATAACTGTGTATCACCTGAAGAGGGATCGAAGCATGTAAGGCTATATGTTTCGCCCATTAAAGACCACTTAGGTTTGTTAGCGAATGCCTTTGAAACAGGATCAACTGTAGCTGTTACGCCAGCAGGGAGATCGCTGATTTCAAATACAACCATGTTACCCTTATGGCCGTTAGACTCTGTGAAGAAGTCCATGTAGTTATCTTTGCCAGCCTCGTAATATACTGTAGAGCCCTTAACGATGAAGTCAGCCTGTGTATCGCCGCCCTGTGTAGGCTTTGTTGTAGGATCTGATGTAGGCTTGTCAGTTGAACCGCCATCGCCGATAATAAGCTTACCGGGGATAACTGTAGCGTCAAATTCTACGATTTCGCCAACAAGCTGGTTAGCCTGCTCAACAACGTGGAATCTCTTAAAGCCGATTTCGTATGAACCGTCCTTAACGCTTGAATCAGCTGTAATCTTAAAGCTTACAACATAATTGCTGTCATCGAATAACTGTGTATCGCCTGATGCAGGATCGAAACATGTAAGACTCCATGTTTCACCCATTACAGACCACTTAGGCTTGTTGGAGAATGCCTTTGAAACAGGATCAACTGTAGCTGTAACGCCAGCAGGGAGATCACTGATTTCAAATACAACCATATTACCCTTATGGCCATTGGACTCTGTGAAGAAGTCCATATAGTTATCTTTGGCTGCATCGTACTCTACTGTAGAACCCTTAACGATGAAGTCAGCCTGTGTGTTGCCGCCGCTTGTAGGCTTAGTTGTAGGCTTTGTTGTAGGAGCTGTAGAAGCTGTAGTAACAGGACCACCCTCACCTATAATAAGCTTACCGGGAACAACTGTTGCATCGAATTCCACGATTTCGCCGATGAGCTGGTTAGCCTGCTCAACAACGTGGAATCTCTTGAAGCCGATTTCGTATGTGCCGTCCTTAACGCTTGAATCAGCTGTAAGCTTATAGCTTACAACGTAATTATCATCGTTAAATAACTGTGTGTCACCTGAAGCAGGATCGAAACAAGTAAGACTCCATGTTTCGCCCATTACGGACCACTTAGGCTTGTTAGAGAAAGCCTTTGAAACAGGATCAACTGTAGCTGTAACGCCAGCAGGAAGATCGCTGATTTCAAATACAATCATATTACCCTTGTGACCGTTGGACTCTGTGTAGAAGTCCATGTAGTTATCGCCGCTTGGATCGTACTTTACATCAGTACCCTTAACAATGAAGTCGCTCTGAACAGCATATTTATTAGCAGCACCGTCTACAACATCCTCCATACTAACATTAGGCTGCACAGCGGATACTCCGCCGGCAGCACTAACATTAAAGGATGAAGCAAATGCACTTGTTACAAAAGAACTAGCCATTAAGACAGACGTTACTGCTGAAAGCAGTTTCTTCATTTGTGCATTTCCTTTCCGAGCATTTCGCTCTATTTAATTGAATAAGGAACGTGTTTCTTAATTACTTAAGATCAGCAGCTGTACACTTACCGTCACTGATTGTTACAAGGTGTACGAGGCTCTGGATGATAGCCTTAGAGTCGTTCTCATCAGGTGTACCAGCCTTAGCGTCGCAGCAGTCAGCGTTAACCTTGCCCTGATCTGTGATAGCATAAGCAGAGTTGTCGTTGAGCCACTTGTTAAGAACTACAACGTCAGCAATGTTAACCTTGCCATCGCAGTTTGTATCGCCGTAAAGAACATCGCCAGGTGTAGGAGGTGTTGTAGGAACTGTTGTAGGAGCTGTTGTAGGATCTGTAGGATCCTTAGGATCTTCTGTAGTTCCTTCACCAGGAATAATGAGCTTACCAGGAACAACTGTAGCGTCGAATTCTACGATTTCGCCGATTAACTCGTTAGCCTGCTCAACAACGTGGAATCTGCTGAAGCCGATTTCGTACTCGCCTGGCTTAGCGTTGTCATCAGCTGTAATCTTGAAGCTTACAACATAATTGCTGTCGTCGAATAACTGTGTATCACCTGTAGCAGGATCGAAGCATGTAAGACTCCATGTTTCACCCATTACAGACCACTTAGGCTTGTTAGCGAATGCCTTTGAAGTCTTGTCTACATCTACTGTTACGCCAGCAGGAAGATCGCTGATTTCAAATACAACCATGTTACCCTTATGGCCGTTAGACTCTGTGTAGAAGTCCATGTAGTTATCTTCGCCAGCCTTGTACTCTACTGTAGAGCCCTTAACGATGAAGTCAGCCTGTGTTGGGCCGCCCTGTGTAGGCTTTGTTGTAGGCTCTGTTGAAGGTGTCTGAGGACCGCCCTCGCCGATAATGAGCTTACCGGGGATAACTGTAGCGTCGAATTCTACGATTTCGCCGATTAACTCGTTAGCCTGCTCAACAACGTGGAATCTGCTGAAGCCGATATCATATGTACCGTCCTTAGCGTTGTCAGCTGAAATAACAAGGCTTACTACGTAATTCTTGTCGTCGAATAACTGTGTATCACCTGTAGCAGGATCGAAGCATGTAAGACTCCATGTTTCGCCCATTACAGACCACTTGGGCTTGTTAGCGAATGCCTTTGAAACAGGATCAACTGTAGCTGTTACACCCTCAGGAAGATCGCCGATTTCAAATACAACCATGTTACCCTTATGGCCGTTAGACTCTGTGTAGAAGTCCATGTAGTTCTTTTCGCCCTTCTTGTACTCTACTGTAGAGCCCTTAACGATAAAGTCAGCCTGTGGATTGCCGCTGCCTGTAGGCTTAACTACTGGAGTACCTGATGTAGGAGCTGTTGTAGGAGCTGTTGTAGGAGCTGTTGTGGGGTTAGTTGAAACGTCACCCTCGATTGTGATTGTGAGGCCCTTGCATGTGAGGTTTCCTGCATCCTTTGTGTAAACAAGACCGCCCTCAGAGCTTTCAATCATTGTTGACCAAACGTTAGGATAGTTTGTATCAGGAACCATGTTTACGAATTCGATTGTATATGTACCAGCAGGTGTGCCCTTAGGGAATGTACAATCAAATACATATCCTGGGAAAGCGTCAGATGTTTCGCCTGACCACTCATAGCCACCCTGTACAGGCTGAGCCCAGATAAGTGAGCCCCAAGCAGTATCCCACTTCTGAGAATTCTGCTTTGTATCAAGTGAAGTCTGGTATGTACCTGAACCGATGAAGAGGTCACCATCTCTTGATGACTCCATTGCACCTGAGAAAGCAACGATACCGGTTGTGCTGTACTCAGAGCCGCCAACCTTTACAGGTACAGGGCTGTTGAAGTACTCGTCACCGGGGTTGTAAGCTCTGTGGTCGCTGCCATAGCCGAATACAACCTTAGAAGCGTCGCCATCCTTTGATGTAATACCAAAGCTTGCACGGATTGACTTTGTATCTTTTGTTTTTTCTAAGTAATAAATACCAACAGGGATTGTAACGTCACCTGCAGCGATATCTGCTGCAGAAATTGTTGTGCTTACAGCCTTGTTGTCCTTATCAACGAATGCTCTGAGCTCAAGACCCTTTGAAGCTTCAGCTGCTACTGTTGAAAAAGGAATAGCTGAGCCTACTAATGATGCAACCATCGCCATGGATGAAGCTGCAGAAATAACTTTCTTCATTTGTAATAATTCCTTTCTTTTAGGTTTTTAGCCTATTAATAACTTATAGTGTGGGTTTGTATTCCTTTGTAAGGGGGACAAATCAGATAATCTCTGGTAACCGACGGCTAATTAAAGCTTATCGATAAGACCTGCGTCAAGTTTCTGGATTTCAATAGCGTCTGCGGCTGTTATACCTGCCGGTTCTGCTACGTCAGCATTTGCTTCGCCCGCAGCGGAAAGCGAATACTTATCCTTGTTACTGAGTACCTGGAAAATTGCTGCTGCATCAGCAATTGAAACCTTGCCGTCGCAGTTAGCGTCACCCTTGAGTGTGCCTGCTGCCTGACTTCCTACAGTAACTGAACCTGAAGTTGTTTTAACTTCATAGTTGACTAAGACATCATCTTTAAGATAACCGCAGTCAATAACATCGTTTGCAACGCTTGATTCAGAATTCTCGTTACGTCTTACAGGTACGATGTCAATGTTTGACTTTGCTCCGTCTTTCGCATTTGATGCTACTGTTCCCTTAATTGTACAAAGAACGCCCTCGCCTTTAAGCCAGTAAGTGGGATCATCAACTGCTGTTGACCACACAACGCTGGCGAAGCCCTCATCATTCTCTTCGATACTGTTAAAAGTGGGAAGCTTAGACGCTGAAGGGTCGATTGAAGATACACCTGTGTTTGTAAGTGATCCTGCTGTAATTTCGTCAATTGTGATAATAGAGTTATCGAACTCAATTGAGAAGCTGCAGCCACGAACACCTGTATCAGGTATATCTGCAATTGTCACCTCCACCTCAAATGACTCACCAGCCTGAGCTGTTGCATTGCCTGCGATAATCTGCACTGTTTCGCCTGCAGCAGCAGCGGGGATAAGTGAGCATACGGAAAGTGAAAGCATTGCTGCCGTCATAGTTCCGATGACTATCTTTTTTGTCTTCATGTTTTTTTCCTCCTTCTTCATTAATGTTATATAATAAAGGAACATTTTGCCCCTTTAATATATCTTGTCTTATACTTGGTATCGCCTGATACCGTGGACACGGGACTCTGTACAGTCCTGCCGCATCATGAACAAACATTGGTTCTTCACATTGTGCAGCATCAGCATAAGACGCATCACACTGCCGTGATGAGATGTTACTCCCAGTTTCTATATTTATTCATGATTTTATTATATATCAACTCTCAGAAAAAGTAAATAGGTTTATATTGTTTTTGGTATTTTAAATAAACAGGAGATACCCTTTTTGCACAGTTTGCACAATGCATTTAAGTTCCGATTTAGCTATGAAATAGAAAAAATGAACGAATTATGAATTAATTTTCTATTTATCGAGCTTTTGGAATTCCTTGGGTATTGCGTTGTCTATTATCTCGTTGAGAACGTCATAACTAAAGTAGTTGTACGTACCCGCAGGGATTGCATAAGGTATGCCGTGAGCCGCCGCCATTTCGGGGGTATACTTGCTGTACGGATATACCGCAAGGTTAGCATAATCGCCCACCTCATAGTGGATAATGTTCGGGATAACTCCCACATCTTCCAGACGGACTTCACCTGTTTCGCCGTCCACCACAATATCAAAATCGGGCATTTCGCCTACGAGATTGAAATTATCGGTCTGACAGCAGATGAAATTTCCCATAGAGTAGAAAACGAATCCCTTTGAACCGTCCTCACGCTCTATCCATTCCATAGTTTCCGCTGTATGAGTATGTGCACCGAGTATTACATCGGCACCCCAGTTTACCATTTGATTTGCAAGGGCAATTCTGTCCTCGGATACAAGAGTTGTATCCTCAACGCCCCAGTGTGCCGCTACGATAACGGCATCGGCAATTTCATTCGCCTCTTTAATCTGACGTTCAATAACATCGGTTTCGTGGTTCATAACCACACGGAGGGGCGAATCATAGGGAATTGAAAATCCGTTGAGATGTTCCGCATAGGAAAGGAAAGCGATTTTCACGCCGTTTACCTCACGTACACGGATATTATTTGAATCCTCCTCGTTGAGATAAGCACCGAGAACGGTCAGGTCGTGAGCCGCAGCCTTTTCGTTCCAGAAATTAATGGACTCGATAGTTGCATCTGCTCCGAAATCAAGGAGGTGGTTGTTTGCCATTGTGAAAACGTCAAAGCCAAGGTCAATTACAGCGTCTGCAACTTCGGGAGGCGAATTGAACAGAAGCGCACCGCCGTCCGCACCTCTTATTGGATTGCTCTGACTGATAATTGTTTCCTGATTGAGGATAGCCAAATCAGCTTCCTCTATAAGGTACTTTACAGGTGCATAAAGGGGCTTGAAATCGAAATTCTCCCCCGGTCCTGCAAGTTTTTCCGCATTTTTGAAAACCGAATAGTGTATAAGATTATCGCCTGCTGCAATAACGTGAACTCGTTTATCCTCGGGAACAGGCTCTGTAGGCGGCTCTGTTGTGATTTCTTCTGTGGCAGCGGTTGTCTGCTGAACGGGAACATCTCCCACGGGGCTTTCTCCCACCTTGCCTACAGTTCTTGATGAACAGCCTGTGCCATTTACCATAAAGGCTGCAAATACCGCACAAATTGCGGCACATTTAACTCTGAGGTTCATTTAAATCTCCTTTTGCCTCTGACAATCCATAATTTCTCATCATTCTACCATTATTATATCACATTAGTTTTTATTTTGCAATTGTCATTTTGCACTTTCTACTGATTTTTTATGCTTTATTTTTGATTTATCAAAACATTTCGCAATATTTCGTGATTTCAGCCACTTCGTCACATCTGACGAATTTTTGTATCAATTTTTATGCATTCTGCCTAATTGCAACTGAATAAACTCCTGTGCAAGATTTTCAGCCTCCGCATATGATGAAAGGGTATAGCATCTTCCACGGAATTTCGCAGAACCGTAATAGCCGTTCATATACCACGCAGCGTGTTTTCTTGCCTCGTGTATTGCGAATTCTTCGGGTTTCTGACTATTTTCAATCATAAGTCTTATATGGCGGAGCATTACCTGCATTTTCTCCTCAACTGTGGGACAAGTGTAATCCTTTCCCTCAATTGCCGCCCTTATTTCCTCAAAAATAAAAGGGTTGCCGTAACTTCCTCTGCCAACCATAACAAGGTCGCAGCCTGTTTCACGATACATACGCAGACTGCTTTCGCCGTCGGTTATATCGCCGTTGCCGATTACGGGAATTTTCACAGCGTCCTTTACTGCCCTTATAACGCTGTAATCGGCAGTTCCGCTGTAGAACATATCCCTCGTTCTGCCGTGTACCGCAACTGCCGCCGCACCTGCAAATTCCGCAGCCTTAGCCATTTCCACCGCATTTATAGTATCGGCAGACCAACCGCTTCTGATTTTCACCGTCACAGGCACATCACCTGCCGCCTTTACAGCCGCTTCGGTGATTTCTGCCGCAAGCTTAGGATTTTTCATCAAGGCAGAACCTGCTCCCGTATTTACAACTTTAGGCACGGGACAGCCCATATTTATATCAATTATATCGGGTTTGTACTCTAAAACGATTTTCACAGCCTCCGCCATAAAATCCGCCTCATAACCAAAAAGCTGAATTCCCATAGGACGCTCACCCTCGGTTATAGTACAAAGTTCCGCAGTTTTCTTGTCGCTGTAGCAGATACCCTTTGCGGATACCATTTCGCTTACGGTATAAGCCGCACCGTACTCCCTGCACATAAGGCGGTATACCCTGTCGGCTACCCCTGCCATAGGTGCTAAAGCTGCGGATTTCTCCAGCGTTACATTTCCGATTTTTATATTATCCATTTGATTTGGCATCGTCTTTCTTTTTGAATACAAAGAGCTTGCTGAGAACATAGTTTGCAATGAAGATAATAACCTGACTTGCAAAAGTTATAATAGTTCTGCTGATATGAAGCAAATCGCAGAAAATGAAGAAAATCAGCCACTCCATAACAAGGGTTGCAATTCTTGCTCCGTAGAATGAAACAAATACCTTGAAAAATTCCTTTTTGCCATTGGTTTCATTTTTGAACACATATTTCTTGTTGGTGAAAAATGCGAATGTCACGGCACATATCCATGAAAATACAACGCCTGCTGTAGTTTCCCACTTAGGCTCATCGGGAACTATCCCAAAGAACAAAAGCTTTGTCACGATAGAAACAACGGTTGTCAGTCCGCCGAACAACAGATACATCCATTTTTCCTCGTACTTATAATAAATATCCTGAAGCTTTTTGGGGAGAATTCCCACAAAAGCCTGTATTAACTTTTCCATATCAGAAGTCCTTTCATAATCATATACAATTATTATAACAACTTCCACAGAATATTTCAAGTATATTTTCAAAAAAAATATACTTCCTGCAAATAATTAGTCAAATTAAACAAAAAGAAGAACCGCCGCAGATATTTCCACGACGGTCATTTGCATTATGCTATTGTTTATTTCTTTTTCCAATTAACCTTTTCCTTATGATTGTATTATACCCCATTTGACGGTATATTGCAATAACAGCATTATCTCAGCTAAAATACAAATTGGTTACAAAAATTACAAATCCCTTTTGCACATCAAAAAAGTCAATACTTTTTTATTTTTCTTTGTGCAGTAATGGCAAAATTTTCTTTGTCGTTTTCCGCAAATTCTGCATAGAATATATTACACGGCAATATCCCTGTACATTGGCTGATGTCTTTGAGGCACCGGTGCCGCCCATGAGCGATTGTACGGAAATAGTGCTGTTTTATATAGATACGGGACAGCGGTTGTTATTGCTGTCCCTGTTTTTTTCTTCTTTCGGCAATCTCGCTGTATTTCCGCTTTGTAGCAAGACCTCCTCTGATATGTCGTTCCTGCTTGTTTATTTCAAGTATATTCTTCACATCTTTGTATAACAGGGGATTTTCTTTTTTAAGCCGCTCGCTGACGTCCTTATGGACTGTGCTTTTTGATATGCCGAATTTTTTCGCCGCTGACCTGACTGTTGCACGATTTTCTATTATGTACTGTCCCAGCATAACCGCCCTTTGTGTCGGTTGTTCTTTCACTCTGACCACTCCCTTTTCTCCTTATTCTGCGGACAGTAAATAGATATGCGGAAAGTGCCTTAATAATGCGTAATTGTTTGAAAGCCGTCAGCTGTTAGCCGTTAGCCTTTAGCTAATAAAGGCAGCGGTTTTATGCGTTACTATTTATTTTGTATGGAACTGCCTTGGCAATGCTTAATTCATAAATCTTTGAAACATACATAAATATGATGCAATTACAACGGCTTAGTGATAGAATAATAATCGGGCATTCAAAAAATTTCTTCAAATTTACTGCGAAAAATTACTTCTTGCGGGATCTAATAAGTGAAAGCAAATTTGCAGAAACTGAAAGGAGGAAATCAAATGGACAACGATGCGGATCGCTACCGCCGTTTCCTGAATGGTGATGATAATGAACTTGTTGTAATTATTGATACCTATTATCAGGGCTTATCTCTTTATCTGAACAGCATTGTGAAAAACATCTGTGCAGCGGAAGAAATAATGCAGGATACTTTCGTTAGACTTGCTGTCAAAAAGCCAAAATTCAATGGTAAAAGCAGTTTTAAGACATGGCTCTATGCCATAGCAAGAAATACCGCTTTGAA
Source organism: Ruminococcus sp. (assembly GCA_045539715.1). Lineage (GTDB taxonomy): Bacteria > Bacillota > Clostridia > Oscillospirales > Ruminococcaceae > Ruminococcus. Next base: position 10,772 of record JAZQFV010000026.1, read on the forward strand.
ATATCTCCGTGAGTGTTCTCGTTATACGGAAAATTCCATTGATGAAGCATTTCAGCTTTCTGATGAAACGGATATTGAACAGCAATATCTCATTGAAGAACGAAAAATTCAGCTGCACACAGCAATGAAAAAGCTTAATCCCGAATACGCACAGGTTTTATATCTGAAATATTTCGAGGATTTTGATTCGGATTCCATTGCAAAAATAATGAAAAAATCAAAGCGTCAGGTGGGAGATTTGATATACCGAGCCAAAAACGCTTTGAAAAACGAACTTGAAAGGACAGGTTTTATTTATGAAAAACTCTAAAGAAATTGCAAATGCCGTATTACAGGCACGTGATGAACATATGGAACAGCAGGCAATCAGAAACAGAAAATTAAGAAAAATTTCAGCAATCAGCGGCACAGCCTGTGCTGTATGCCTGACCGCTGTCGGTGCAGGATATTTTAATTCTGTTCAGAAAAATGTTCCCGTAACAGATACAAGGGAAGTATATATTGACAATATCGCTGAACAGCCTGTTATTGAAGAAAGGGCTGAAAAACCTGTTATTGAGGAAAAAAACGAGGATATTACAAATATTGTTCCCTCTGAAACTGTACCTGATACCGCAGAAAAATCCTATGTTGTTATCTCGAATTCTGTAGTATCCGATGCTGATATAGTCGAAACTCCACAGGAAGTAGTTCCCGAGGAAGCTGTAATTCCCGAAACGCCCCAGATGAATATTGAAGCGGATAATTCAGATACAAAAATTGAAAAACCTGTTGATGTTAAAACTGATGCAGTTATACAGCCAACTACAGAAAACTATACTGTTTCAACTGATATTACATCATCTTCAAGCAAAGTTGATGAAAATGATGTAGGTCATTTTATGAAACACGTAATCATTGATGATGTAGGTTATGTCGAATATGATGCAGGTACAGCAACTTATACCCCCGATATCTGCCTTGGTTCTCCCAGCGATTACGACGGAAATTACAGGGCATTTTTCAGCGATATTCCTGCAACCCTCTACACCTCAAAAGAAAATCCCGATATTCTGATTGTTGACGAAAGCGGTACAATCGTTTATCTGATAAAAACACGATAAAATCATACTTATGCGACATCAGCACATACTCCAACAAAAAAGACTGCCGTTACATTGGCAGTCTTTTTGCTATTTTTTAATTCTGATGCCTTACAACTCCGTACTCGTCATCAAGACGGAAATAGGGGCAGGCATAATTAGTACCCGATAAAAATCGGCACATCTCGTCCTCGTCAAGGTTTATCATACATACGTAGCAGTCGTAATCCTCGTCATAGACGTAGTTTGTACACATTTCGCAATTGGTTGGCTTGTTCTTGTTCATTCCTTATGTACCTCTATCAATTCAATAAAATCTGTTAAAGTCAGCTCATATCTTGTATAAATCTCTGATACTCCATTTTCTTCTGAAACGCTGTCTTTGATTATTACCTGATTTTTTCCTCGTTCAATCAGCACCCTATATTGATTACATTCATATTCACAACAAACAATATTTTCCGACCGTGCAATTACAAGAAGTTCCGAAACCATAGCTTGATTACTCAATTCCGTTTCTGCAAAGTCATATATAATATCATTCATTAAAATCCATCTCCCTGAACTTTTTACAAATTCCTGCCATTTTTCTTGTATCTTCGCTGAGGTCATAAATTATTCTTGCCATAAACTAAAATCACCAAAGACTGCCTTGATTTGCTCATCTGTAAAACCAAGGGATTGCATTCGCATAATGGTATCAGCACGCTCTACAGCTCTACCCTCAGCTCTGCCCTCGGCTCTGCCCTCATTCTTTGCGTTAGCAAGTGCAGAGGCTTCGTCATGAAGTGCTTTTTCTCTTATACGTGCAGCCTCTTTGATTCTCGTATCTTCGCTGAGGTCGTATACTACTTTAGCCATTATTAACTCCAAAAATTATTGATTTTATCTGTTCATCAGACAAGCCATAAGCTTTCATTTTTGAAATGATATTTGCTTCACCCTCAGCTCTACCCTCAGCTCTACCCTCGGCTCTACCCTCAGCTCTGCCCTCTGCTCTACCCTCAGCTCTGCCCTCATTCTTAGCATTAGCAAGTGCAGAGGCTTCATCGTGGAGAGCCTTTTCTCTTATACGTGCAGCCTCTCTGATTCTTGTATCCTCGCTGAGGTCGTATATAACATTTACAGCCTTATTGATAATAGGCACATTTGTCTGCTTTAACATCTCAAAATCCTCCTCGCTGTCCGCATTCAGAAACTGCATCCACAATTCCCTGCGGTTATTTGGATTAACTTTCTGATTGACCTTTTTCAACTCAAAAAAGTGCATATTGAATTTGTCAGAATAAATTTTATCCGTTCCCTTGACAGCGGTAACTATTTCTGTGTGATAGTCCTCACCCTCAAACATATTGAAGTTGATGATATTAATAGTTATCGCCTTTTTAAGCTTTCCGTAGGTATCGCCGCTTTTCAGTTCCGAAGTATAAAGCTTTGCCCAATAGAACAACGCTCTGTCACGGAAATCAGTTTCACCTTTAAGCTGAATTTCCACATTTACAAGAACATTGTCAACTTTAAGATTAAGGTCAAGGCGGCTGAATTTTCCGTCAAAGTTTTCCGGTGAAAGCTCCTGATTTCTGATTGTGATTTACTGTATGCTTTCGCTGGGTATTTCCAGAATATCTGCAACAAATTCATGAAGCATATCTGCATTTTCGGTAAAAATCTTCTTGAAAATTATATCAAGCTTTGCGGATACTACATTTCTTCCCATAGGTATCACCCCTGTTTCTTTCTAATTTTATTATATCACAAATTTTACAATATGTCGATACCACAGCAGAAATTTCTCCCCATTGCACAAATATGGCTTTTTCTATTGTCTATTTTGCAATTGCCCCTCCTCTGTAAGCAGCGGCAAATCCTCATTTTTCCCATTGAGGATTTGCCCAAGCACCGTAACAATATCGCATTTTCCAGCGGCGTTCTTTTCCTCTGCCATTTCCAGAATACCCACAATATCCTCAGCTTTGCGGCTATTCAGAATTTCTCCGCCATTTTCACTTTTGGCAGCTTTACAGGCAGGGGGAACTTTCCATTGACTTAGCAGATAGTCAAGAACCGCCCTTTCATCACATTCACCGAGAATTACAAGTTCCGTATGCCCTGTGAAAATTTTCTTTCCGAGAGATAATTCTACCGCCGATTTCGCCTTGTCCATACTGCCAGCGGATACGGACAAAATCTGTTCATCAAGATAAAAGGCAAATGTCACATTGCCGCTGTCAACTGCCACTGCCCTTACATATGCCATTTCATTTACATCTGTTCCCGTACTGCACCCCGTCAGGAATATGCACATAACCGCAAGAATTATTTTCTTCATAGGCTGATTTTCCTCTTGATAAAATATATTATGGGAACTGTAATTAATCCCCCGAATGAAAGTATTGCCGTAAATACATTACCGTAAATACATTGCCCCGATACAGCACCTACAACCGCCATTATAACAAGAATTATACTGCATCTGTATCGCCTTATAAAGGGGAAAACCTCGCCAACAAGATATTCCGCCGCCGATGCCTGCACAGATATGGAATAAACTGCAAATACCGTGAAAACAATGAGAAAAAGCGAGTCAATACGCTGAACTGAAAAGGGCTGTGTAAGCTGTGCCGCCCATACTATAGGGAAATCGGTTATTTCCATTATGCCGCCGCAGACGAGAACTCCCGAAATAAGCACCACCGCTGTTATAACTGCCTTTCCGATGAAATAGCCTATGGCGGTACGTGGAATATTGTCCTTGACAAAGCCGAGCATTACCGTAAAGCCTGCCAATCCGCCGCTTAAAGTAAATCCCTTTGAAAGTTCACGGAAAAAGCCTGTTGAGTCGGCGGATTTTATATTTTCCATATCGGAATGAATTACTGCCGATACCGTAACTGCACCAAGGCACACAGCACCGAGAGCAGCTGCAATTACAGCTGAACGTGACATAGCTTTTATACCCGATGACGCAATATAAAGGCAGACAACGGCAATGAGGGCAGTTGTTATAATTCCGCCCCATTTTCCGACTTCCTCAAAGGGAATAAGCACAAGGGTTCCTGCTTTCATCAGCATAGAAAAAAGCATACCGCCCCACAGAATAATTCCACCAAGAAGAATTATTTCGGCAATTTTTCCGCAATCAGAAAGAGTTCCCCTTTTTTTATACATACAAATGAGTGGAATTGCGGCAATAAGCTGAATAAGGCTGCCTATGCCGAAGCCTGCCGCTGTTGCTGCGGAAATTCTTCCACAAAGGCAGAATATTACGAAAATATCATTTATCAGCATAAGGGAACACAGCTGAAATGTGGTTATTTTGTTACTCATGGTATTCCTCCACGGTGAAATTCCTGTTCTGCATTTTTCTGAATCCCATGCGGAAAAGCGTATCGCCCATTCCCTTTGAAGAAAATGGTGAAATCGGTGCAGTAAAGGGAAATCCGTAATCTTCCGTTCCGCATATATTAGTCAGCACAGCACAGGCTAATATGCTTATGCCGAAAAATCCGAGAATTCCGCCAACTGCAAGAAATGCAAATCTCAACAGGGTAATCTGCGGGTTTAAATCTGGTACAACAAGTCCGCCCAATACCGATAATGCTGTAATTGTCAGCAAGGGAGTGCTTACAAGTCCCGATTTTACTGCTGCATCTCCGATAATCAGACCGCTTATGATACTAACCGCACCGCCTACAGGCTTAGGCAGGCGGACACCTGCCTCACGTATAATCTCGTACATAATCAGCACTATAAATGCCTCCGTCAGCAGAGAAAGGGGAGCGTTTTTTTCTTCCTCTGCAAGCAGCATAAGGAGAGTGCTGTTCAGCAGTTCGGGGTGATACATTGCAATTGCCGTATAAACCGCTGGGAGCAGAAATGAAAGAATAAATGCACCATAACGAATCCACCGCAGAAAAACGGCATAAAAGGGCTTATGTGCGTAATCGTCAATTGTGTGAAAACTTTCGCATAACAGCCGAGGGATTATTATTCCATAAGGCACACCGTCCACAAGAATAACTGCTCTGCCCTCGATTAACTTTGAGCATACCACATCGGGACGCTCCGTCAAGCCTGTGCTGTTGAACAGTTCAAAGCTCTTTTTTTCAACAAATGGGCGGATATAGCCTGTTGAAAGTATGGTTTCAAGGCTGATTTCGTCAAGGGATTTCATTATACGTTCAAGAAGCCGTGGGGGTACACGGTCTTTCATATAGCAAAGGCAGATTTCCGTATTTGATTTGCTGCCCTTGGTCATCATCTTTGTCACAAGTTCGGGAGTTTTCAGCCGCCGCCGTATAAGTGATAAATTCGTGCGGATAGTTTCAGAAAATCCCTCGTGACTGCCTAAAATATTCCCCTCTCCCGACGGCTCCTGCACTCCCCTTGTGGAAAAGCCCTGTACACCGAATGCAAGGGCGGTATTCGCTCCCTCGGCAACAAATACCGCAAATCCCGAATGTATAAGCCGCAGTAAATCACCGTAATTGTCGGGATTGCTCCTGTCGGCTGAAAGGAGCATATGTGCCTGTATATAGTCAAAAAGTCCCTGTGCATTGGCTTGCTTGGGCAAATCTGTAATTGGCGAAAGCACCATATCAGCCGCCGCCCGTGAGGACAGCATACCGTCACAGCAAAGAAATGCACATTTTATTCCACCCGTGACAAATTCATTTACAAGTATATCCGTTGAATGTCCCGTTATTTTTTTGATGTAATTTAGATTTTGCTGTAAATCCGCATAAATACGCTGTTTTTTGTAGTCATTCCCTTTCATACTCTCACCTCTACCATAGTATTACCATATTTCAAGGGGATATGCAGAAACCCCGACTTCATAAGAAATCGGGGTTCATAACTACTTCATATTAGTTGTTCAGCATATGATTAATCTTCCATTCGCCATTTTCAAGAACAAATTCAAAAATACAATATTCCTCAACACTATTAACGGGAGATTTATAGTTTCTTGTAGCTGTAAAACTATTTCCGCTTGTTTCATTTATAATAACATCAGAAGTAAATTCAGGTGTTTCCTTATATCTGCGATTGACGTAAAGCTCTCCGTTGTATTCAACAAATACACTCCTATTAATACTGTATCCGGGCCATCTCCAGTCAGATATTTCATGGTTAATGTCAATATTTTCACCAACCTCAAACATACTAACATCGCCGCCAAGAGAACTACTTAAATTAATTTGGTCAAACCAATATGCATTCATAAAATTTTCTTCTGGCTCACACTCTGTCGTTGTAATTGCCCTGAGCATTTCGTAAATATCCTGACAACTGCTGAATCTCTCATCTGTCACCTTGTAGAATGTCCTCTCGCCGACGTTATTATCCGCCCACTCAGCATCATTAGAATTGTATGTGTAAAATGTTATGCTGTCGTTTTCATCGTATGAAACATCGCCCCACCTAATTATTCTCTCAACTTCAAGATAATCGTCAAATAACTGCTGTGCAATTGCTGTATAGTCGTATCCGTCCTCTGATTCATTTTCTGATTCTTCATCAGAAAAATAAACTTTGTCAATCTTCCACTTTCCTGCTTCAAGGACAAATTCAAAACATTCTTCGCTTGTTATATCTTCATCTGCATAATGTTCTGTATAACTTCTTGTTGCTGTAAAACTATTTTCACCTGTTTTCTTTATAGTGACATCAGAAGTATATTCGGATAATTCGGAATAATGTTGTCTTACATACAATTCGCCGTTATACTCGCAAAAACAAAATAAATAAATGTGTTCCATATCGTTATGACCATTTACAGCAAGATCAATTGTTCCACCGTTTTCATACTTACTTAAATCATTTCCAAGACAACATTCTAAAGTATATCTAAGAAAGTTCTGCATATAAAAATAGTCTTTTCTATAACAACAACTTGAAAAGAAGCTTCTCACCTCATTATATACATCCTGTCTGCACGTAAATCGGGGGTCCGTCACTTTATAGAAGGTAGCTACATTACTATATTTTTCTGTCCATTCCATATCCTCTGAATTAATTACAGTAAATGATATACTGTCGTTTTCATCGTATGAAACATTACCATAGTTTATTATATTTTCAAATTCAAGTAATTTATCACTAAGCTGCTGAGCGATTACGTTATAATCGGTTTCCTCACTTCCAACACCCTCAGTATCAAGAACACACTCGAAGAAATTATCAATACACCATTCGCCATTTTCACGAACAAATTTAAATTCAGCCCTTTTAATGATATTTTCATTATGCGAAATATCAGCATATCTCACAACTGTAAAGCTATCACTGGTGATATCAGTAATTTCAATAACATCATTGTAATCATAAACAACTCCCACAGGGTCATGAACATAATCGGGAGTAAGCATATAAAGTGAACCGTTGTATTCTACATAATCCGCCATCCAAATACTGCGTGGAGCTTCCCAATCAAAATCATCTTCAAAATCAATTGGAGATTCCTCCATAGGATTACCTTCGGCATCTAAAAAATATTCTCTGCCAACTTCCGAACCGTTTTCAAACATACTTACATCTGTACCAAGATTGTAGAACAAGTCAAGATTTTTTTCCTTTTCATTTTCATAATCCCATGAGTATTCCCAAGGAATTGTTGCATTCTCATATCTTTCCTCCGAAAAATATGTGGAAGAAGTAATATTTTTTAGTGCATTGTAAATATCCTGTGCATTACTGAATCGCTCGTCTGTTACTTTAAAGAAAATGCGCTCATAAGTATACTGATCGGGATTTTCCAAAGCATCATCAAAAATACCGATTTTGTATGTCAGTGTATCATTTTCATCATAAGATGCGCCCCTTGATGAAATAATATTCTTTAAATCAAAAAATTCATCAGTAAGCTGCTGTGCAATATCTTCGATTTCAGCCAATTGGCTTGATTCATTTTTCAGAATATCTGCGTCATTATTGCGTCGAATAAGAGCCGCACCTCCGCCAGTTCCGCCAAGAACCACAACTGCGGCGGCAACAGCACTAATCACCTTATGCCAGACAGGCTTGCGGTAGCGTTCAACTCCCATAACCTCTGAGTAATCATTTTTATTTTCTTTCTTTTCTGAATTGTATTTATTTTTGCTCATCGCATATAACCTCTCCTTGTCATCGGAACTCAAAGGAGGATATTTTTCTGTAATTCTGTCAATTGCTTTTTCATCAATATTATCGAAAAAATGTCGTATATTCATCACAAATCCTCCCCTGTTATTCCTGCATCGCACAAAAGTTTTTTCAGTTTCTTTTTTGCTCTGCTGATTCGTTTCTGAATTGCCCAGTCACCCATATGTAAAGCTTTGGCAATTTCCCTTGATGTCCTGCCATAAAAGTAGTAAAAGGCTATGATTGACGAATCAGGCTCGCCCAGCCTGTCAATGCAATCCATAATTATTTCACGTATTGCATCCTTTTCCGTTTCGTCATCAACTCGAATGTCAGATGAAATTTTCGGGAAATCTTCATCGTCAATTGATACAAGTCTGTCGTTTTTTCCCGATAATCTGCGGAAATAATCAATTGCATTCCTCTTTGCAATAGTTCCGATTATGCCCTTTAAATCGCCGTTTCTATTGCTCTCGTTGTCAAAATACCTGAAAATATCGGCAAATGAGTCGCTGAAACACTCCTCAATGTCCTCCTTTGTACCGCAGCTTTTCAGCTTATTGGCACAAATTGTATAGACATATCCCGAATATTCGTCAAATAAGCAACGGTGAGCGTTTTCAACAGACCTCAGCATAAGAGCCTTTAAATCGCTGTCAGTCAAGCCTTTCACCCCTTTGAACATGTTCATATACTACACTCGTTTGAATTCATTCAATTCGGACATCTTTCACTTATTTTTTTATTTTAATTATATCGTTATATGCAAAAAAAGCACTCCAATTGGAGTGCTTCATCTAGTGCCGGCATTGAAATAGTTTCCCGGGCCGTCGCCAGCCAAGTATCGTCTTCGCAACAGAGCTTAACTTCCGTGTTCGGAAAGGGAACGGGTGTGACCTCTGTGCCATAAACACCGACTCTTAAAAACTGAATAAGGATG
>JAZQFV010000027.1:0-5350 GCA_045539715.1 Ruminococcus sp.
GCCTGCAACACACAGCCGTGGAAAGTAACGGCAGAAGAAAAATGTTTAACCGTATACCGTTACAAGAAGCCAGGCAAACGTGGCATTATGCCTGCTGACAAGGTGGTACATTACAATCGCATTGATATTGGTATTTTTCTGTGCTTTCTTGAACTGTACCTGATCAAAAACGACATAGCTTTTGAGCGTGAGCTGTTTACAGATACCGCAGAGGATGAATGTGAGGAAGTACTGACTGCAAAATATAAATTGATATAAAATTGGCGGCAAGGAGAGTTGTTCTTCCTGCCGCCGTTAATATTTAATGCGGTGTTCCCAAAACACAGAAATATAGTATCATTGAAATAATATCAACTGCCAAAACCGCCGCCAATACAATACCGATAACTTTAAGTATATTTTTGGCTTTTCCTTTGTTTTTATCGGTCATTACTTTTCTGCTGATTTCTTCAACTTTTTCGGTAAAGCCGGATGCCTGCGCACCGTTCTTCTCGATCACATCTTCTTTTAACAGATAATCCATTGAACAGTCAAACAGTTTACCAAGTTCGATGAGCTTATCGGTTTCGGGGTAGGCAATGTCTGACTCCCATTTACTGATAGATTGACGGGATACGCCAAGAACATCGGCAAGCTGCTCTTGTGTATAATTCAGTTCTTTCCTTTGTTTTGCAATTTTTTCGCCAAGTGTCATAATCTTTGCTCCTTTATATTTTCTAACGCTGCGTTGCTTAAATTATAGAACACTCAGCAAAATCATACCACCAATTCGCCGTTTCTAAATGTAAACTTTGGGTTGCATCACGAGTTTTTGTTAATTTGCAATGCTCAAGAAAACTGAAATTTTACTTCTCCAATAATTTCAGAAACCGCTTGTCATTCATTTGTTCATTTGTAATGTAGTCCCCATCTAAAAACAATGCATATGTTGTAATTGGTGTCGGAGCATTCTGTGCTTCTTCTTTACTCTGCAAGTGAATTGCTTTGAATTGTATTGATTTTTCTTTTGCAATCCCTTCAATTACTGGAACATACTTCGCATTAAATGGACATTGACTTGTATAATACAAAACATAACCCATTTCGTCAGTATGGGGATGTTTCGCACATTCTTTGAATTGTGGCATTATGGCATTTTCATCAAAAGGCAAGTACCATAGTTGAACACCATTATCCGCTTCATCGCAAACTTGAAATCCCTTATATTTCAGAAATTTAGGGTCAGCTAAAAAAGGCTTCTTCTTTGCCGCTGCCAAAATACACAATCCCTTTTTCCTTTGCTTTTTACTATCCTCAATACAAGCATTTAATAAATCAGATGAATAACCATGTCCCTTAAACGAACCTGCAACCCATAAACAATCAATATACATATAGCCATCTGCCAAAATCGGATTCCATGCATTTTCAGCAGGGATATATTCAATAAAACACTTTCCTCTTTCTGTACTTTTCAGAAAAATCAAACCATCTTCAAACCGTTCTGACAGCCAGGCTTTTTTTGAAGATACCTGAATATCCTTGTTATTAGAAATCGCACAACATATATGCTCTTTTTCTATATTCTCACTCGTAACCTTAATATATTCCATTATATAAAACCTCCGTCAAATTCAAAGTTTTCAGTCTATGTATCTACATACTTTTTATATTATACTACTTCTTTGTTAAAATTTCTACGATTTTGAAAAAAATCAGTGACAGAGAGGTATCAATCTCCCTGCCACTGTGTTTCGGTTAGTTATAAATTATATCGTGATTTACGATTTCTGTGGCTCTGCTGCGGATATTGTTCATACGACCAACCCACACCATTTGGTTATCCGCCTTAAGTTTTTCTGTCACGCCTTCACGCTCTGCCATCTGTTTTACGAGCCGAAAAAACATATCCTCAGCCTGCTTGCCAATATCAGCGAGATAGCTGTTCAACTTACCGCTTGTCAGCAGATTAGTGTATCGTACCTTGTGGCATTGTTTGATATACCTCAAATGACGTTGTCCCCATACACCAATCTCAATTTCTTCCTCGGTGGTAATAAGGTTAGGCAGATAATAATCACCGACTTTTGTATATGTACCGCCCATCTGCTCAAATATAGTCTTTTTCATAATCTCAATCCTCCGTATATTTAATCTTAAACCTCTTTCGTTTTGCGTTAATGACTTTCAGCAGGACTTCGTCAACTGCATCGGTATATCGCTCTTCTTTTATAAGTGCGTTCCGTTTGTCATTAAGGGCTTTGATGATAATTCCCCTTTCGTATTCGTCAAATACTATGTAATACTTTTTCATTATCATCACTCCTTCAAGAGATCCTCGAACGGAGCATCCGTTCCGATAAAGGTGTCGTATGTAAATTTCGCACCCAACCGAAAACCCATTATGAAACTGTCTAATGTTGATTCGCCGTTTACAACACTCCAAGCGTTTGCAAAATCAAGAAATAACTTCTTGTTTTCTTCATCCAATGCCGCCGTCAGCTTTTCCTCGTTGTTCATCAGAATTTCCATTTGTTTCTGAACAGCCTTGTTTTGCTTTGTGCTACGTGCCTGTGGATCAAGATTTCCGTAGAAAAATTCTTCAATAAAGTTTGCCATTGTGTAATCCTCCGTTATGAATTGAATTATCCTTACAATTCAATCATTCTGGCTGACTACAAAAGCCAAAGGGAGACAACTTCCTTACGAAGTGTCTCCCTTTGGATGGTTTCTTTTTTTATGCCCGTTGGGAATCGAATAATCTAAATGCGGCGCGGACGAGCGCCGCCCGCTGCGGCTCGACGCAGCGGAACATCTATTTTCGCCTTTGGCGAAAATGCAAACGATTCCCGTACGGGTCACTCTTGTGATGCTGGACTGTGCGGACAATCGGGGTCTTTGCAAGAAGGACAATTTCTTTGTTCCGGAATGAATTAGCACATCATATAATCACACTCGTTGCAGCAACACTCAGCTTCGTGGAAACCGTTTCCCGGACAGTCCTTTCCTTCGTTTCCCGGGATTAGAATTGTCCCTGTTATATCAATAATCATAGAGCATCCCTCCAAAATAGATTATAGCATTATCTAATGCAATAGTCTATATGTTGGAGGTAAAACTAAGGTAATATCCAATCAACAAATATGTGATGGAGAAATACCTTATGATTAAATTAGATGTTTTACGGCTGTTAGAAGAGCAGGGACGGACAAAATACTGGCTGTATAAGCAGTTGGGCATGAGCTACCAGAATTTTAATAAAATGGTCAATAACGAAACAAAATCCATTCGTTATGAGAACATTGAAACCATCTGCCTGCTTTTGAACTGCACCCCTAATGAACTTTTTGTAATTACAGATGATTAAAAAACATTGCCCCGGATTCCGGGGCAATGTTTTTTAGTCCAATGCCAAGCCAAAATAGGTGGGCGAGATGCGATCTTTGGTCAAGCCGTGGTACATAGCAAAAGGCTTTTCGTTGCCTGGGGTGCGGAATTTTCCCTCTGTGAAGCCCAGCGCCGCAACGATGCTTTCAGCGGCACTCTCATCCCCCAGAAGCTCGTGAACTGTCAGCTTCCCACCTTCCAGGGAATAGGCAAGCAGACAATTTTCACCTGCGCAAAAGGCTGCCTGGGTTTGCAGCAGGGCCAGTGTTTCCTGCTCCTGCACCACGCCGCCCAAGGGCAGATATTGCCGCCGCAGGATAGCGTATTCTTCAGCAGTCAGCCGCTGTAAAGCAATGGGATTGCCTGCACTGCATTCAAATTCCCGGACATAGGAGCAGGTAGCATACCCCATTTTTTCGTACAGCGAAAAAAGGGATGGGCTGCCGGGAACCAGGATGCAGCCGTGATATCCCTGTGACTTCAAATGGGCGTGGGTGTGTTCCATCAAGCGGCGGCAAAGACCCTTGCCCCGAAAGTCCTCGTCCGTTGCCACGGCGTACAGATAGGCAATGGGCTTGCCCTCCCAGGTGCAGTCAAACCAGTACAGAGCTGCTGCGACCGTATCGCCGACCAATATACAGCGGCAGCGTTGGGGCGCATAAGCCCGGGAGAAAAAGCTGTCAAGGAAGGCTTCCGTATCCCCAAAAGCCTGCTGCCACAATGCCCGCAGCGCCGGAATGTGCCGGGAGGCGGGGGCATCAATAATCATAGCCGTCCTCCAGCAAGCAGGCCCAGTTCTTCTCGATCATATGGTGGGGGCAGTAGGAGAGCTTTGCTTTGCGCAGACCCTCCAGACCCAGATCGTCCTCCCGGTCCAGAAATTGCAGCTCGGGATATTTTTCCCGGAGATACCGGGCAAACTCCCAGTTGATGGTGGGATAGGCACCATCTGCCTCCTCCAATGCTTTTTCAAACTGGACATCGAAGGTGTTAGGCGAGAGGAAGGAGCCCATAGTCATTGCCAGCACTTGACCATTATGCTTCAGCAGCAGACCTTCGATGCCAAGGTCTGTGCGGTTACGAAGGGCCTTGAAAATGGCTGCTTTTTCCATATGGAAATCCGCCAGAGGATCGTTTTCCTCCCGCTGGGTGTACCAAAGCTGCAGCAGCTCAGCGACCTCCAGCGTGTTTTCATCGGTGATGGACTCCAGAGTGTAGTCCGGATAATTCTGGCGGAAACGGTTGATATGGTTGCGCTTTTTCTGGTACTTGCGGCCCTTCAGCTCCGCCAGATCGGTAATATCATACACATAGTCAAAGCTATCCCGGTCATAGTGGATCCGAAACTGTCCGGGATACAGACGCTCCAGCGTGGCGCAGTCGTCCTGGGAAAGACCGGTAAGGCGGCAGGGAATACCTCGGACCTTAGCGTCATGGATGATGGCATCCAGAGTGGGCTTTAAGTCTTGCCCCAGAGGGAAGGGGTAGACGCTTTTGCGGTTATACTGGGAGAATAGTGCGATATTGCCTTCGTGGAAAGCAATGCGCTGCCGTCCCCAGCAAAACAGATTTGTGAAATTATATTCACAACCCCGCTCCGGACATTGGTGAAGGATCTTTTCGTACTCCTCTTTCTGGGAAAGCTCCAGGGATTTAAAATCGATCATTGGGTATCACATCCTTTGTGTGGACAGTATACCACATTTTTTATTCTTTCACAATAGACAGACAAATTCCGATTTATCGAGCTGTTGCGATGCTCCACCAAAGGCTCCCTTGCCTAAAGGGAGCTGTCAAAAATCTATGATTTTTGACTGAGGGATTTGCAGCAATGGGCATCAGTATACGATACTTTTCGGCGAATTCGTACAGTATCCCCCCGACCCGGCTGTCGCCGGGCCACCCCCCTTTAGGCAAGGGGGGCGTTGGATTGTACGCCTAACCTTCTGCTCGATAAACCGGAATTTGAGCAAGAAAAGGCCGC
>JAZQFV010000028.1:0-6652 GCA_045539715.1 Ruminococcus sp.
TGACCCTCGGAAAACCCGAAACGGTACGCTCGTTATTGCTAATGGTTGCAGTGCTTCAGGACAGGCTGCACAAACTCAATTTGAAACTGTCAGAAAGCAAGGAAGTGGACGGAGCAAACTTCTTGCACAGCACATAATTCAGAGTTTCGCTCCGGGGGAAATTACTCCCGAACAGGCACAGCTTGTCGGACTTGAATTTTGTCAAAAGTTATTAGGCGAGGATTATCAATATATCCTTGCTACCCACATCGACCATGACCATATCCATAACCACATCATAGTAAACAATACAAATATCAATACGCATCGTACTTTTGAAACCGAATTTAATCAGGGTAAGAAGTCAGAGCGAGCGTGGAGCAAGGTGCGTGAGTTGTCCGATGAGATATGCCGTAAACATTGCTTATCGGTTATTGCCGAGCCTGAAAAGAGTACAGGTGTTTCCCATTATGAGCGTGATATGCAGAAAGAGGGCAAATCGTGGAAAGAGAAGTTACGGTACAGGCTTGCCGAGCTTGTCTATAACAGCAAGAGCCTTGATGATTTTTTCAGCCAATGCACCGCTAACGGAATCGAGTATGTTTACAAGCCGAGCAACAAGTACAAGCTGAAATTCCGTATGCAAGGACAGGAGCGTTTTACAAGAGCCGAAACTTTGGGCGAGGAATACACAGCGGAACGCATTGTCGAGCAGATTGAGGCTATTAAAAAGGTTAATCAGGCTAAACAGCGTATTGCAGAAATGTCAAAGCAGAAAGTTGCTGAAACTCCGAAACCGCAAGCACCGAAAACTCCCGAAGTCAAGCCGTTGGAGCGTACCGTTACACCTATACCGCCAATCCCCGAATTGAAACCGTCAGCACCTACACCACAAGTCACCGAGGTAAAGCCGACCGTAACAATACCCGATACCAAGCCGACAGAAAAGAAAATAGATGTATGGGCGGATATTCGTGGTATGCGTGGTGCTGATGATATGATTGCCGAGCTTGAATCCGCAGGAGTTATGACCATTGATATGCTCAAATCGTTCATGTGGAATATTCACCACGATGATGACCACACGGACGAGTTGGAATCGCTTAACAAGGACATCAAGATAGTTGATACTCTCATCACCAAGATGAAACATCTTGCGGAGATAGAGCCGATTTACAAGGAATATCAGGGCAAATCGGGTTGGAGTCAGAGCCGTTTCAAGAAAAAGAATGCCAACACCATCGAGGATTATGAGAATACGAGGAAGTATATCATCGAACACCGCAAGCCGTACTATGTGGACGGGAAACCACCTGCAATGCGTGATTTGAAGAATATGCTGAAAGAGTTGAAGTCGGAGTACAGCACCCTTGCTGCCGAGCATGAGAAGTTCCTCACTAAGAAAACGGCAGCTCATAAGTACACAAAGCAAGTCCGTCAGTATCTATTGCAGAAACAGGCGGATAAGCAGAACGAGCAGAGCCGACATAGGACACAATCACAGAAACGCAATAAATACACGCTTGAATAGTCCGAAACGCTCATAGACGAACGGAAACGGCTTTATTTGCCCTTACAGATATTTTTCAGTTCCTTATACAGTGACAACAGATAAGCCCTCAGAACGTCTTATGAAGGCTCCGAGGGCTTAATGCTGTAATTTTCACCTTGCCTTTATAGTTCCTTTGACAAGAGTTATTTTTGAATCCTTAACGTTTATTAGGGTTTCTTGTTTGCACTTTGGGCAGAACAGAGGAAAATTTTTCATCTCCGTATCTTCTCGTATGCAAGTATGGGTTTTACCGTTGCAAATAAGGCATGAATATAATTGTAACTATCGTTCTGAACATTTGTATAGAACACATTTTAAGGCAGTTATAGTATGTTTAAGCTGCACAAACTTAATCAGGAAATTTAATTTCTTTTAAAGATGCTTCAAACCTTATTATTTTAGGTCGGGAAGAAAATAAATTTGGAGCAAATGTTATTGAAAAATAAACAACATAAAATTTATCATCAATATTAATCTGTTTGTGCAAATCACCATGTTTGAAAGAACTTGTTGAGTATGTTGATTCTGAATCTGTGATATATTCATAATCAATCTTCTGAAGTTTCTGAGCCAAAGAAAATAATTCCTCATCTGTTGTATATTTCAAATCATCTTTTTTAATATATTGTTTTATTTCCGAACTTAACATAGAATATTTTACATATTCATCAAGTTCACTTATGTAGCAATTATAAACTAAATCTTCAACATAATGATAACAGAATGTTTCACTTGCTCCAATATGAAACCAAATAGCAAAAGCCAATAAGAATATTAACAAAACACATTTAATAACGCTCTTTTTAGATAATATTTTTTTATTCACTAAAATTCCTCCACATTATTTGTTCGAGAATTATAACGTATGAATATTCTATTGTTTTCATCAGTATCAACATTATATGAAGATACACTATAAGTTATCCAAACGCTGTTGGAAGTATTGTCCACACTCTTAGAACTGCCGAACTCTGGCTTATATGTGTTCCAAACGTTTTTAAATGCTACCAACATTATATATGGCTTATTTCACCATATCTTTATTATTATATCAAGTAAATCGACTTTTGTCAATCCCCACAGTCACTATAAATGGCAATATTTACCGTAATATAGGCAAAAATAAAATTTTAACTGTTACAACAAGCAATTCGTCTATATGTAAAGAATAAGCCGACAGAACATCTAAAACGCTCTGTCGGCTATAATTCTATCATACCTTGTGTTTTTTCTAAGCAAAATCGACTACCGTTATTCTTGTGAATTTTTTGGATTAAAGTGCCGCAATCGGCACGCCCCTTTCCAATTCCGTAACAGAACTGCACACAATGATGCGTTATCTTGAATATGATTACCTTAAATCAAAAGGATTACAGCATTTTGATAACTGGGTAACAGTTGTCACCTCTCTAAAAGGTAGACCGAAATCAATCCTTAAAAATAGCAGTGTTTTGCGGTAAAAGCAAATTTCTGCTGTCTGTTAGCTTATTGCTGATGAATTTGTAGTAAATATCGACTTTGCGAGGTGAGCCGTATTTTTCGGGACGTTCGTGAACTACGATGTACTCAATAAGTTCAAGGCACATTTCACGGGTGAGAATAGGTGCATCGTAGTATTTTTTCAGACGGCTCATAAACTTTTCAACGTCCTGCAAGTCTTTTTCAGCCTGTTCCTCTTTGATTTTAAGTTCAGCGATTTTCTCCGAAACAGCTTTCTTTTCAGCAAGATACTTTTCAAGCATTGCAGAACTCAAATCTTCGGGAATCTTACCGAGCATTCTTTCCTCATAAGTGCGTGTGATAATCGTATCAAGTTCAGATAAACGGCTCTCACAATCTCTCAATAATTTGACATCTTCTGCACTTTGCTTTTCGTGAAGTGTACTTTTTTGCTCCAAATACATCTGTCTTGCCATATCTTCATTTTCGATAACAAGTTCCGCATTGGCGATAATATCCGTCAGCACGATTTTCTCAATCAAATTCTGCATTATGTGATGTGATGAGCATACGGACTTGCCGTAATTCGCATAGCTGTTGCAGGAATATGAAACAAGCTGATGTTTTCCTATGGCTTTGGTAGTGTGAGTAGTTGTGCATTTTTTCAGCTTAGAGCCACAATCAGCACAATACATCAAGCCACAAAGCGGAAGTATTTCACCTTTTCTTGTAGTCTTGCCACGGCTTACGGAACGGTTTACCTCTTGTACTCTTTCCCACAATTCTCTTGAAATAATCGGCTCAAAGGCATCTTCAACCACAATCCATTCAGATTGGTCACGGGTGTACTTCTTGTGATTCTTGTAGGAAACAGTAGTATATTTCTGTCCGACGATAGTGCCGACATAAATGGGATTTTTCAGCACATCACGCACCATTCCTGCACTCCAAAGGTGATTTGAAACATACGGATTAGGCTTTCCTAAACGCTGATAGGTGTAATCAGACGGAGTGAGAATTTTATCTGAATTGAGAGCCTTTGCAATTTGCGGTGAACTTGCACCCTCAGCCCTCATCTCAAATATTCTACGGACATTCGGAGCGGTATTTTCGTCGATAATCGGAGTACGCTTTTCGTCATCTCCTGCAATGTAACCGTATGCTGCGATTGAAGCTGTGTACTTGCCCTGTTTAGCATTTGATTGCATTACCGCACGAATTTTCTTGCTTGTGTTGGCTGCGTGCCACTCGTTGAACAAGTTCACGATAGGCATCATTTCAAGTGCTGTACTGCTCCTGTCAAGCGTATCAATATTGTCGCTGATAGCAATAAATCTGATGTTGTACGACGGGAAAATATAATCAACGTACTGTCCGACTTCAATGTAGTTTCTTCCGAAACGGCTCAAATCCTTAACAAGAATAAGATTGATTTTTCCCATTTTCGCATCGTCGAGAAGTCGCTGAATGTTAGGTCTGTTAAAATCTGTTCCGCTGTAACCGTCATCAACGTATATGTCAACGAGATTCCAACCGTCCTGTTTGCTAACGTATTCTGTCAGCATTTTCTTCTGATTTTCGATTGAAAGGGATTCTCCTGCACGTTCATCGTCTTTTGATAAGCGGACATAAATCCCTACGTTGTAATTTGACTGCTTTATCATAAATAACTCCTTCCATCAAAGCAGCCATATTCGGTATAGTTTCATTATAGCGCACAAATCCGAATATGACAAGTGGTTTGGGAAAATTTTTCATACATTTTCGGATTCGTTAAACGCTTTTTTGAAAGCAAGTTCAAAAAGCACCTTGTCAACGTTCTTCTCACCGACAAAGTGACTTGTGACAGCGTAAAGTTTGCCGTCAATCTCATACACGGATTCTCTGAACGGCTTGTCTTTGTGCAGCTCATTCATCTCCGCAAGTGTTCTTTTGTTCTTCATAGCGAATTTTTTTCCATTGCATCTCTCTATCTAAGCATCGGATTGAGGGCATCGCTTTCTCTTTTCTCTTACCCTCACGATGTGCCGTAAAGTTCGGTCTGAACTTTTTCACGTCAGCCGAATGAGTATTTTCACGGCTATTATAATTATTATACAGCTTTCAGAAGAAAAAATCTATTCGCAGATTAGCAAAAACAGGACATTAAATTTCATTCTCCGTTCCGCATTTTCACCGGGGAATATTTTTCGGAAATCAAAAACAGCACCGAGCGGAGTTGCTCAGTGCTGTAAATGATATTTTGTTGTTTGCGATAAACAGGAATTTGTCTATTGCTTGTTCTCTTTGTCTTTATATGACTTATAAACACTAAAACAAGCAATAGTCAGTGCCATTGGTATTACTGCATATCCAGCATTTACAGTTCCGTGATTTATCAAAACATAAATTGCTCCTGCAAATGTTAGAACAGTAAAGAGTATTGAAAGAATAAGAAAAAACTTTTTCATACAATCACGTTCCTTTATCAAATTCTGATTTATCGCTTAAATTATAATTTATGAGCATATCGCTCACTATAATCTTCCAAGAATATTATACCATACTCAGCTCTAAAAATCAATCCTCACAGGAAAATATTTTCAAAATTCCGTTCGCAAATTACACCGAGGAAAATGATATTTAATTTCTCAATTTATTTATACATATGAAAATGCTTGAAAGCACTTGCAATCAAAAGCAAAGTGCGCTAATATAAATTTAGCAAAGGAAAGAGGGCTAACGCAGTTTAACTCACCTATGGTTCGCTGCCGCTTAAAATCAGCGGCAACGCAAACAGAAGTTTGCGTTAAGAGGACGGCATTTGAGAGAATGCCGTCGATGAGTAGCAAACAGGAGTTTGCAGAGAATACGGCATTCGATAAAAATGCCGTGGTTGAGAAGCAAGCACGGTTGAACGTACTACAAACAGGAGTTTTCCGTATGTTCACCGATGCTTGTTAGGGACACATTCCCTAAGACCTTTGTAAAAGAAAAAGCTGCTATGAAAGCAGCTAATAGAACAAAATCACAGGAGGTTATTTTTATGAATAACGAGGTAAAAATCACAGAGGATTTCAGACGTAACCTTGATGAGAGAACAGGTGCTTTAATGCACAAGGTTTACGATGAAATCAAGCTGTCCGATAAGCTGTTTTCACAGCAGGAGCATAACGCTCAATCGGACTTTACGGAAACCGCAAACGAAGAAAGTTCTGATGACGATAACAGCCGTACCGAAGTTGTGCAGTTTCGTGTATCGAAAAAAGAACTTGAAATCATTGACCGCAGACTTGAAAAGTCCTTGCAGAAAAGTCGCAGTTCTTATCTCAGAGATTGTGCATTGAATACGGTTATCATTAACTGTGATTTGCAGAATTTTGACGAGTATCTCAGAGAACTCCGACACATCGGCAACAACATCAATCAGATAGCTGTGAGAGTAAACTCAACAGGCAATTTTTACAGGGATGACATCAACGAAATCAAGGGAGGTATGGAGAGGATATGGCGACGACTAAACTCCACGGAATCAGAAGTACGCTCAATAAGTCAATTGAATACATCATTGACCCTCGGAAAACCCGAAACGGTACGCTCGTTATTGCTAATGGTTGCAGTGCTTCAGGACAGGCTGCACAAACTCAATTTGAAACTGTCAGAAAGCAAGGAAGTGGACGGAGCAAACTTCTTGCACAGCAC
>JAZQFV010000029.1:0-3799 GCA_045539715.1 Ruminococcus sp.
GTTTGATTAAAGAAAAAACAGATAGGTGCGGCAACTGCAAGGAAACCTTCCGAAGGCGTGCTGTCGCACTCCAAGGGAGGTTGACGAAGCAGATGACGTGCATAGCTGTTTTTTCTCAAAAGGGGTTTTTAGAGATACCCTAAATTCAAATTATCCCAAATCAGACACAAATAAGATTATTCGCATATAATAAGTTGTCACAGATTTGTGGTAAAATAAGCCAAAGGAGAAAATTTATGCCTGTAATTTTTTTAAGTCCCTCCACACAGGAGTGGAATAAGTATGCCACAGAGGGCAACGAGGAGCTTTATATGAATCTCCTTGCAGATAAAATGGAACCATATCTGCGTTCAAGCGGAATAGGATATGTGCGGAATGACCCCGACAGAAATGTTCAGGGAGCAATTGCCGATTCAAATGCAAATTATTATGACGTTCACCTTGCACTGCATTCCAATGCCGCCCCAGAAAGCCTGTCGGGCAGATTAAGGGGAGTTGACATATATTTTGCCCCTAAAAGTATGGACAGCGAAAGGCTTGCAAATATAATTGCAAATAATATGAAAGAAATTTATCCCATTCCCGAAAAATCACGGGCAATCCCAACAAACTCCCTTGGAGAGGTTCTGCGTACAAAGGCGGTTGCGGTGCTTTGTGAACTGGGGTATCACGACAATACATCTGATGAAGCGTGGCTGAAAAATAATCTTGACGCTATTGCTGAAAATCTTGTACGCTCTCTGTGCGATTATTTCGGAATACCTTTTATTCAGCCTGTACCCGAATTCTATGGTATGGTTACCACAGACGGCAGTAATCTGAATATCCGCAGTTATCCGTCATTAGAGGGCAGAATTATAGGAAGAATTCCCGACAATGCCGCTGTGCTAATTACGGGAGCAATTCCCAATTGGTATGTGGTGAATTACAATGGAATAATCGGATATTCAAGTTCTGACTTCATTATAACGTAAAATCGCAATATTTTGCTTGATTTTGAATAAATTATATGATATAATATAGTCAGCGTAATCCGAAATAAATAAAAGGATGTGAACAATCATGAATTTATTCAAAAAAATAGTTTCCGCTGTCTGCGGAACGGTCTTTCTTGCCGCATCTCTCCCATTAATCGGGAATGAGTCAAAGGCTGTTGACGCTTCAAAAAATGTTTCCGATGAAGTGGGTATTGCGTGTAATCTTTTTAACATCAGCGGAGAAAATACCGCAGATAATACGGCTGTTCAATGGGCAACAACTCTTGAAGCCCAGCACTTTACCCTTTACCGTTCAGAAAATGCTGAAAGGAATTTCACCCCTGTCTATGAGGGAACGGGAACTTCTTTTGACGACTGTAATCTGAAAATTGGTGAAACTTATTACTATCAGCTGAAAGTTAAAACAGAGGACAGGGAATATTTTTCCTCCGTGAAGTCGGTTACTCCCGAACTGCTGCCTGAGGGACTCAATACCTACGATAACCAAAAGGGCAGCAGCCTTGTGTATTCCACAAGCGGCTTTAAATCGGGGGATAAGTATTACAGTTATTCTCTGAAAGCTCACCCGGGACAGAATGACATTTACCTTGCGGAATCAGTTTCAGCTGACGGCAGAAATTTCGGGGCAGAGCGTACAGTTGCGGATTCAAGCCAGAATAGTGCTATGGCAAGCTGTAAAATTGAGTCAATCCACATTGAATATGTTCCCGAAAAAAATAAAGTCGTTGTGTGGGCACATTGGGAAAAACCCAGCGGCTACAGCGACGGAAAAGCACTTGTAATTACAGGTACACCAGGTGGGAATTTCACAGTTCACCACGTTTATAATCCATTGGGTATTCAAGTGCGTGATATGGCGGTATTCTTTGATGATGACGCAAACAGAACAGGTTATATTATTGCCGCCGCCAATAAAGAGGGACAGGGAGCAAATGCGACTCTCTACATTTTCAAGCTTAACGATGATTACAGCGATGTTACTGAAATTGCCAATATTCTCTTTGATAATCAGTATCGTGAATTCCCTAATATGATTAAGCAAAACGGCTACTATTTCCTTTTCACCTCACAGGCGGCAGGCTGGTATCCCAGCAGCGGTGCATACAGCGTAACCGACAACATCTCGGGGGAGTGGAGCGAACTGCGAAGTATAGGCAATACCTCCACATTCTCCTCACAGTCGGGTTGGATTGTAAATTTGCAGAATAAAAATTATCTTATGCACGCATATCGCTGGCTGAGAGCATCATCTACAAGCGGAACTACACTTTGTCCGCTGTATTTTGATAACACTTTTGCATTTTACGATTATTACCCCTCATTCAAATACAGCACAGCCACAGGTGCGTTATATCCTGTTCGTCAGGGGGAACTTCTTTCACAGGATAAGCCTGCCACAGCTTCAATAGCATCGAAAGCGGGCAATTCCGCTGAAAAAGCAGTTGACGGTTCATATCAGTCGTCATTCACAGCAATCGGCGATTTTAAGAAATGGCCCTTTTACATTCAGATTGACCTTGAAGATGTCTGTGAATTGTCGAATATTCAGACTTCATGGTATATCTGCAAAGGCTCTGAGGGATACTACACATACACCGTTGAGGGAAGTCTTGACGGCGTTAACTGGAAACAAATCCTTGACCATACCGACAAAAACAGCGATATAGTCAACTCCACATACGGCTTCAACAGCGATATGCTATCGGGAACGGCACGTTATATCCGCCTTAATGTTAAGAATGCCACACTCCACAACAATCCCAACAACAACTGGTATACACCCACAGTCTATGAAGTCAAGGTATACGGAACTCCCGTAGAAAGCGGAAAAATGCCAGTTCCTGCGGCTGTTTATGATTTTGAAAACGGCAGCGGAAATATGAAACTTTTCGGCAATGCCAATACATCAAATAAAACCCTTGTACTTGACGGCACAGCTGATACATACGCACAATTGCCAGAGGGATTACTTGACGGCTGCAGCGATTATACAATTATTATGGACGCAAAATCAAATTCAACAGGGGATTTCTTCACCTTTGCGGCAGGTCAGGACAATATCAAATATGCGTTTTTCAAGATAGCACAGGACCATTTCAGATTTGCCACAACTGTTGACAGCTGGCGAAATGAAAGCGGTTTGCGGTATGACCTTGACGGCACACAGTGGCACAGATATATGCTTGTTGTAAATGGTGCGACTGCAAGACTTTATGTTGACGGCAAGCTTGTATCAAAAACAACTGAGCTGACAACTCTTGTTTCGGATATGGGAGCAGGGTTGAAATATTATCTCGGCAAATCATTTTTTGAGGCAGATGCGAATTTCACAGGTGAAATTGACAATGTGACAATATACAAAAATGCACTGAATGAAGCCGAGATCGCATCATTATTGCAGGTTGAGGGAGATGCCAATGCTGACGGGCAATTCTCCGTAGCTGACCTTGTATGCCTTTCAGAGTTTCTGCTCAATGGAAAATCAATCCCAAATAATAAAGCAGCTGATTTGATAAAGGACAATCGCATTGATGTTTATGATTTAATTAAAATGAGAGAAATGGTTATAACACAAAACTAATACTACATTTTTCATTTCTGCATATATCTGCAAAACAGAAAAAGCTGATGCCAGTTCATTTTGAATTGACATCAGCTTTAGGGCATCTCTAAAAACCCGTTTGATTAAAGAAAAAGCAGATAGGTACGGCAGCTGTAAGGAAACCTTCCGAAGGCGTGCTGTCGCACTCCAAGGGAGGTTGACGCAGCAGATGTCGTGCTTAGCTGTTTTTTCTAAAAAG
>JAZQFV010000030.1:0-4260 GCA_045539715.1 Ruminococcus sp.
AAAAACCCGTTTGATTAAAGAAAAAGCAGATAGGTATGACAGCTACAAGGAAACCTCCCGAAGGCGTGCTTTCGCACTCCGAGGGAGGTTGACGAAATAGATGTCGTGCATAGCTGTTTTTTCTCAAAAGGGGTTTTTAGAGATGCCCTATAGTTAAGTTTTCTTTTTTGCACAAATAATAACTGCCATAATAACCATTGGAATCATACTAATAATACCAATGTAGGCCGGACCAAGTATTGTCATATTTGCATATTCAGGTTTTATCAGATATGCAAATATGGTAAATGCATTTATAGCACCATGCATAAGGGAAGGCAGCCAAATTGTCTTTGTCTTTTCGTATACATAATCTAACAAGATACCCATTGCAATAGTACAGAAACAGAATACAATAGGTCCAAGTATCGGTGCACCTATATATTCTTTACCATACTCATAACCTGCAAAAATCATAATAGGCCAATGCCATACACCCCATATTGCACCACCCACAATACAGCCTTTGATGTCACCAAGCTTTTTCTTCAAATACGGATACATCGCACCTCGCCAGCCAACCTCTTCTCCTAAAGTAACAAATATATTCAGAAAAGGTGCAATTGTCACAGCCTGAATCGACGTAATCAGCAGATACATTGGTATCGTAATACCCTGTGCCTCGAACTGTTCCGCTGCTCCCGCTTCCTCTAAAAGACCTCTTAAAGTTAAAAATTCAGAGTCAAATGTGTTCGGAAAAATTAAAAAGAACAAGCCACCACCAAGTAAGCTTAGTAAAGCAGGTATCCAAAGTGCAAAGAACACATATCTGATTTTACCTTTCAAATGTGGTATCCACCCCATACCCTTTAGCGGAATTCTCGCCACGATGACACCAAGAAACGGCATATACATGGTAATCGCCATGACAGCTGTAAACACCATCTGATTTCCATTGTTACTAAAAATACTTGCAATGATTTCCAAAATCCAAGCCAGACCAAATGCTGTTGCCATATAAATAACAAATTGTTTTTTCACACGAATAGCCTCCTTCGTCAAATTCAAGTTCGTCTGTCAATTAATCATAATATTACCGATAAAAAGTCACTAATATCAAAAACAGACTTTAGAGATGTCCTTTAATACTTCTATGCAACTATCCCACTAAAATCGGGAGATTTTGCTATTTCACAACAAATGAATAAACAACAGGAATCATTACAAAAACTGACATCAAAATCAAGGCAGGAATATATAACCCAAGCAGGACGAGAGGCAGAAGAACAATTCCGCCGATTGTCCAGACAAAGCCTGCAAAACGATGTGTCTTGTCCCATATTCTTTCATCAGAAAGGGTGCGGGGCGTTTTTATTCCAAGGAAGCTGTTCTGTCTTGTTTTAGGCATATAATTGCCGATTACAATGAGTAAAACAGAAATAAGAAGTCCTGTAACTGCACCTACATTCGTCAGCTTTTCAAGTGCATAGAGGATTATCATTCCCTCAATTGCAAATGCAAGCACAGGTATAATAAAACGTACCATTGTGTTTGCTTTTCTGCTGTTTTCCGTGCGTTTGTCGGTGCTTGTAATCAGACAGCATACAACCTCCATAACTGCCAGAAATACAGGCAATGCCACAATAGCCGCCAGTTTGGGCATATAGCTGTCAGGCTCGTCTGACATATTAAAATGAGTTGCAACTTTTTCAGGCAGTTTGTTGTATACCACAAATCCCGGAATTACTGCACAGAGCGTCAGAATAGCTGCAAATATATCGGTTTTAGTCAACATCTTTTTCATAATTGTCCTCCAATTCTCCCTCTTTGCTGTCTGAATGGGATATGAACTGTGCTGTCCACATCATTATTTCTTCAAACACCGAGGTATTTAACGTGTAATAGATGAAATTTTTTTCTCTTGTTTCGTGTACAAGCTCCGCATTTTTCAGCTGTTTCAGGTGATACGAAACAGTCGCCCCTGTCATATCAAACTTTGCGGCTATTTCACCTGCGGATTTTCTACCCTCACGGAGCATTGTCAATATTTCACGCCTTGCGGGGTCTGACAAGGCTTTAAATGTTTCAGGAAACCCCATAGACTCCCTCCTTTTATGATTTTAATTTTAGTACGCACTATTTAGAAAATTTTCTATTTAGAAATTTTTCTAAATATATAATATCACATTTTTCAGTCTTTGTCAAGGGGTATTTTGAAATTTTTCTAAATACTTTTTCACAGGACGGATAATTTCTAAATGACGGATTTCAAAATAATAGCGTATTATCGCAATAAAGCGTTTCGGAATTTGTTTCAGCAGCTGTCTATTTAGACGACTTATTTTATATAATATCAAATATCATTTTACTGTATACCTAATTTCAATTAAATAAAATCACTATATTATATGATTTATTAACACTTTTTCAATAGAACGATATATTTTGTGTAAATGCATAATTTTTTTACCGTGAATATATACAAATATCACAAAGCTTTTATGTTCAATACGGAGAAAAAAGCAGAAAATGGGTTAATTTAACCAAAATGTAACCTTTGTGTAACCGCTACGTCACCAAAAGTTCCGAAAAATTATGTATAATATATGTACAAACGTATTATAGGCACGTTTTATTTTTAAGAAAGAAGTGTGATGTAAATGGTTAATTTCAAGAAAGTTAAGTCAGTCATCCTCAGCGGTATGGTAGCTGTAACTTCTGTTGCAGGTACATTCAGCATTGCTGCTCCCTCTATAACAGCAAACGCTGCTACAGATGACTACGCAAAACTCCTCCAGTACTCTCTCTACCTCTACGACGCTAATATGTGCGGTACTGAGGTTGGCGAAAAGTCTGCTATCACATGGCGTGACGACTGCCATACTGACGATGAAGTACAGGGCGGTTTCCACGATGCAGGTGACCACGCAATGTTCGGTCTTCCACAGGGCTATACAGCTTCTTCTCTCGGCTGGAGCTACTACGAATTCAAGGACGCTTACAATGCAACAGGTCAGGGCGAACACCTTCAGGTAATCACCGACCATTTCTGTGATTTCTTCAAGAGATCCACAAAGCTCAGCGGTAACAGCGTTTCAAGCTTCCTCTATCAGAAGGGCGACGGTGACGCTGACCACAAGTACTGGGGACCTCCCGAGAAGCAGGCTGGCGGCAGAAAGATGTTCTGGACATCAGGCGGTGCTTCCGATATTGCTGCTGACTACGCTGCAGCTCTCGCTCTGAACTACATTAACTTTGGTAATGCTGAGGACCTCAAGTACGCTGAGGCTCTCTACAACTTCTCAACACAGCACAATGCTGTTGCTACTGACGGCCCTAACGGCTTCTATAAGTCAAGCGGATGTCAGGATGAGCAGGCTAACGCTGCTGGTTGGCTCTACATCGCTACAAAGAATGAAAAGTATAAGAATGACTGTGCTTCAAAGCAGACACAGTACCTCGGCTGGGTTGACGGCTGGGATAACAGAGGTCTTGGTGCAGCTTGCGTTTACGCTCATATCACAGGCGACTGGGGTAAGGTAAACAGCTACATCGGCGGTCAGGCTTCAGGCAGCAACTACCTCTTTATGGACAAGTGGGGCAGTGCTCGTCTTAACACAACAATGCAGTTCTGTGCTCTTGCAGCTACAAAGAACTCCAACGCTGACTTCAAGAGCTGGGCTAAGGGTCAGATGGACTATATAACAGGTGATAACCCTGCAAATACTTGCTTCGTTATCGGTTTTGCAAGCAATTCTGCTAAGAATCCTCACCACAGAGCAGCTTCAGGCTATCAGAGCTACGGCGAGTTCAACGGTGAAGCTCATCCACAGGCAATCAGCCCTAACGGTCACTCTCTCGTAGGTGCTCTCGTTGGCGGTCCTACAGATGCAGGCGGAAGCTATTCTGACGATATGAACGATTACGTATGCAACGAGGTTGCTATCGACTATAACGCTGGTTTCGTTGGTGCAGCTGCTGGTCTTTACCACTTCTACAACACAGGTAAGACAGTTTCTTCTATCGAAGGCGTTGACAAGATTTACAGCGGCGGCGGTTCACCTGCTCCCGGTACAACAGCTCCTTCAACTCCCGGCGGTACAACAACAAAGACAACTACAAAAACTCCTTCTAACACATCTACAACTCCTGTCGGCAACGGTGAAAAGGTTCTTCTCCCCGATGATATGAAGGTTGGCGTAGAAGAGGGCGATGACGGCGAGATGAACAACTACGCTGAATTCAACGCTAAGGGCTACAAGACAGCTACTCTCTACTACA
>JAZQFV010000031.1:0-13212 GCA_045539715.1 Ruminococcus sp.
CCGTTCCTCAAAGGCTTCTACAAAGGTTCAGATCGGCGAAAAGCTTACACGTGGACGCGGCGCAGGCAACAAGCCTGAAATCGGTGAGCGTTCCGCACAGGAAAACCGTGACGAAATCGCTGCTGCTCTCAAGGGCGCAACTATGGTATTCATCGCAGCAGGTATGGGCGGCGGCACAGGTACAGGTGCTGCTCCTGTTGTTGCAGAGGTTGCAAAGGAAATGGATATCCTCACTGTTGCAGTTGTAACAAAGCCTTTCAACTTCGAACAGAAGGCAAAGATGGTTCAGGCTGAACGCGGTATCGGTGAGCTTATGAAGCACGTTGACTCCCTCGTTGTTATCCCTAACGAACGTCTTATTTCCACAAACGAAAAGCCTCTCACAATGAAGGAAAGCTTCTCACTTGCTGATAACATCCTCAAGACAGGTGTCAAGTCCATTGCTGAACTTATTACTGTTGACGGCTTCATTAACCTCGACTTCGCTGACGTTGAAACAACAATGAAGAACGCTGGTTACGCTCATATGGCTATCGGTCACGGTTCAGGCAAGGATAAGGCTAAGGAAGCTGCAAACGCAGTTATCACAAGCCCGCTTCTTGAAACTTCAATTTCAGGTGCAAAGCGACTCCTTATCAATATCGCAATGTCAGAGGATATTCTTTCTTCCGATGTTGATGCTGCTACAAAGATGATTACAGATACAGCTTCCGAAGATGTAGAGTTTATCTTTGGTACTGCATTCAAGGAAGATATGCAGGATGAGATGACAATTACTGTTATCGCAGCAGGATTTGATGATCCTGAGTGCAATTCTGCTCCTCGTGCAGCTGTACAGAGTGAAGATGAAGAAGTTATCAAGATTGATAATCCTCTTATCGACGGACTCGGAATTAACGAGAGCAACTCAAAGCCACAGTCTGCAAGTGACTATGACCTTGATGATATTCTTAAAATTCTTGGTTCATAAGAGATAATAATTCAAGTTTTTAATAGGGTATCGGGTTTATGCCTGATACCCTTGTATTTTTCTTGTACAATATTACTAATAGTTGAGTGATAAATTTAGTATTTTCAACAATTGAAACCAAAGCGAAAATGTGATATAATTGAAATAAGGCATATTGTCGATTAATTTTATCCGCTTTTGCGGGGAATGGAGCATAAACTATGGATCAGCCAAATGTTTTAAGAGAAACGAAAATGGGACAGAAAGGTTTCGTCAAAGAAGATGTTTTAATGTACATCGACGAACTCAATACCCAGAATGAAGAATATAAGAAACAGCTTCAGGAACTCAGCGGTCAGCAGCCTGCTGATAATCAGGAAATTATCAAGTACAGAAATCAGATTGATAATTTACAGGAAAAACTCAACGCTTCCAACAATGCCCTCAGACAGGCAAAGAAGGAAAATGAGGAGCTTCAGCAGCAGATTTCTAAGTTGAAGGCTGGCGGAGCTGCTCCTGCTGCAGGCGGTGCAAACATTGACGCACAGGCTAAGGCTGCCCTCGAAGCTGCAAGAAAAGAAATTGATTCTCTCAGAGCTCAGCTTAAAGCTGCTAATGAGAAAAACGCTTCTGCACCTGCACAGGCACCTGAAGCTAATAACGCTGCACTTGATGCCGCTAAGAAGGAAATTGACAGCCTCAAGGCTCAGCTTAAAGCTGCTGCTGAAAAGGCAGATAAGCCCGCTGTTGTTGATAATAAGTCAGCAGAGGAACTTGCAAAGGCTAACGAGCAGATTACTAAGATTACTGCTGAACTCAAGTCCAAGACAGATGAACTTGAAAACGTAAAGAAAACTGTTTCTGAAAAGGACAGCAAGATTGACGAGCTTACAAAGGCTAAGGATGAGGCTGTTAAGAAGGGCGAAGAAGCTGCTAAGAAGGACGAGGAAATCGCTAAGCTTAACGCTGAAATCGCTGATCTCAAAGCAAATTCAAACGATCCTTCTGCAATTATGGGTTCACTCTTTGCAGAGGCTCAGAGAACTGTTTCACAGCTTAAATTACAGGCTGAGCAGGAAGCTAACAAGACTACAAAGGATGCAGACGATAAGGCTGCTGCTGTAGTTCGTGAGGCTAATGCAACTGCTGAAAAGACAATCAGAGAGGCTAATATGGCTGCTGAAAAGGCAATTGCTGAGGCTAATATGAAGGCTAAGATGACTGTTGAGGATGCTAATTCCAAGGCAGGAAAAATCAACGAAATGTCCTCAACTGTTCGTTCTATGCTCCTTAACGAGATTGAGAGCGTAAACAGCAAGTTCAACGACATTACAACTTCACTTATGAAGCTCACAGGTCAGGCTACTGACAGAATGGGCGATGCTAAGATGATTATTGAGGAAGCTAAGAAGGCAGTTGCTCCTTCCGATGAAAACAGCGTGAAGCTTGCAGAAGCTCCCAAGGCATCTTTCTCAGCTGCAAAAGCACCTACAGCTGAAATGAATAAGGACGACAGCAAGCCTGTTGATAACAGCGATCCTTTTTCAAGAGTAGCAGGCGGCTCATATAACAGCAGAAATTCTTCAAACAACTTCAATAACAACAATAATTTTAACAATAACAAGCCTTCTGCTCCTGCACATGATGCACAGAAGCAGGCTCCTAAGAAGCCCGTAAGCAACTTCAACTTCGATATGTCAGACCTTCTCAAGGCTGCTGAGGAAGAAGCTGCTAAGGAAGAAGTTTGATTATAGTGCCTCGCACATCCGCAAACTAAAGTTTGCTCCGTGCGGATCGGCAAATAGCAAACGCAAAAAGATTTTGTCCTTTGCTATAAGTGTTGCACGAAATTTGTGCGGCTGAACTTTAAATATTATCCGACAGCTCTTTCACAGGGCTGTCGGAAATAATAAAACCGAATACAGCGATTGTTGGGTGAATATTTTGCATAATATGAATTTAATGTTTAACGAATTTTGCGGAAAAACTGATGACGAGCTTGCTTTACTTGCCAAAAGTAAGAGAACGGCTGCGGACGCTCTTATTCTGCGTTTTTCAAGACTTATTTTTATAAAAGCCGAAATTTTTTCATCTAATAAATCTGATTGCGATGATTTTCGACAGGAGGGATTAATGGCATTGCTCAATGCAATTTCAACCTTTACTCCCCAGAAATCAGCCAAATTTTCCACTTATGCCGAGGTTTGTATTGTTAACAGAATGAGAACTTATGCTGCAAAGCTGAATCGTAAATCCGATACCATTAGCATTGACGAACTTTCGGATAATGCGGTTTATACTGAGGAAAATCCCGAGAAAATCTATGTCAATAAGGAGTTTTTTTCCGAATTGTGGGATATTGTGGATAGTCAGCTTTCCAACCTTGAACGACAGGTTTTTGAACAGGTAATTCAAGGAAACACTTATGATGAAGTAGCTGAAAATCTCGGTATATCGCCAAAATCTGTAGCAAATGCAGTACATAGGGCAAGGGGGAAAATACGCTGCGGTTTAAATAAAAATCAATGACCGTGTAGCTTAAAAAGAGCGTTGTTTATCATAAAAGATATATCAAAGGTGTCGGTGTAAGTCCGACCGGGGTACAAAAATTAAGCGAGGTATATTAAAATGTACGAAGACAAGACATTAGTCTGCAAGGATTGCGGCAACGAGTTCGTTTTCTCAGCAGGCGAGCAGGAGTTCTATGCTGAAAAAGGACTCACAAACGAGCCTAAGAGATGCAAGAGCTGCCGTGATGCACTGAAGAATTCTGCAAGAGGCGAGAGAACATTCTTTACAGGCGTTTGTGCTACTTGCGGCGGCGAGGCTAAGGTGCCTTTTGAGCCTAAGGATGGCAGACCTGTTTATTGCAGCGACTGCTTTGCAAAGCTCAGTCAGGACTAATTTGTTGACTCAGTTTACAAATTAAGGGTGGTTTATATGGCTTTCCTCGGTTACGGGGAAAGCTGCCATTTCTTGTAATATGGCGGAAAACGGGGAATATCCGTGATTCGCACCAATTTTGAAAGGATGTAAATTATGGAAATTACAAAAAATACTATCATCGGTGATATTCTTGACGCTGATTTTGAGGTTGCTCCCTATTTCCTTGAAATGGGTATGCATTGTCTTGGCTGCCCTGCTTCAAGAGGCGAAACAATTGAGGAGGCTTGTGCCGTTCATGGTACAGATGCCGATGAATTAGTTGCAAAGCTCAACGAGCATTTTGCTAAAAAGGCTTGAGAAATTGCGGCGTGCTGATTTTTCGGCACGCTTTATTTTTTGATTGGAGATAGGAAAATGTTGGATAATAGACTAAAAATGTGTGCTGATATGATAAGCGGCAAGGGTATAGTATGCGACGTTGGAACTGACCATGCTCTCCTTGCAGCGTATCTGATAACAAACGGCAAATGCGATAAAGTAATTGCATCTGATATAAATGAAGGTCCTCTTGAATCGGCTGGTAAAACCGTTGAAAAGTACGGTATATCGGGAAAAGTTGAACTTGTGCTGTCTGATGGGCTGAAAAATGTTAATGGCGAGGGCGTTTCTGATATTGTCATTGCAGGTATGGGCGGCGAAACTATTGTAAAAATTCTTAGCGAATGTCAGTTTGATCTTAATGGAATTCGTCTGATTTTACAGCCTATGACTAAGGCTGAGATTCTAAGAAAATGGCTTGCAGACTATGGATATAAAATTGTGTCAGAAAACGGTGTTTCTGAGGGTGAAAAGCTGTATACTGTTATAACTGCTTCTGCAATGCCAGGCTGTGAATCTTTGACTGAATTTGAAGCACTTCGTGGATTTTACAGTGACGATGACGAAGTCGGCAAGATAATTCGTCAGAAAGAAGCTGAAAGACTATTAAAAGTCAGCGATTCTCTGAAAAAAGCAGGTAAGGTTAATGACGCTGTTCACTATGCGGCTATGGCAAGCCGTATGGTTGAGGGAAGTAAAAATGTTCGCATAAGCGACGTTTATTCGTTCCTTGACGAGAAATATCCCCTTTCATTGCAGGAAAGCTGGGATAATTCGGGTTATATAGTTGAATCTGATAGTGAAAAATGCTCAAAGATTTTACTCACATTGGATATTACTAATGATTCTGTTGATGAAGCAGTTAACAAAAAGGCTGACCTTGCTATATCTCACCACCCTGTAATTTTCAATCCGCTGAAAAAAATACAGGTGGATACCCCTGTTTATAAGCTTGTCAGAAGCGGAATTGGTGCAATTTGTATGCATACAAATCTTGATATAGCTGAGGGGGGTACAAATACTGTCATTGCTGGGAAAATCGCTGAAAAGCTCGGTATATCGGCAAATATTGAGCCTCTGGAGGACTGTGGTTTAGGCTGTATTATTGAACTTGAAAAAGTTGTTGATTGTGATAAGTTGGCTGAAATTCTCAAAGATATATTTAATATTGAGCGTGTAAAAATGAGTATGTATGGCGAATATATCTTATCAAAAATTGCGATATGTTCTGGTTCAGGCGGCTCATTATGGAAACTTGCGAAAGCCAAAGGTTGCGATGCGTTGATAACAGGGGATGTGAAGCACGATGTGTGGATTGACGCAAATAACAGCAAATTTACCATTATCGACTGCGGACACTTCCACACGGAAAATCTCGTATTATGGGAACTTCGTCGTGTTCTTGAAGAAAAATTCCCAATGGTAGATGTGGAAATTTCAGAATCGTCCGTTGACCCCTGCGAATATTATTGAGGTGAATGATGAGTATTTTTATTTGCCCTGTATGCGGCGATAAACTTGATATATCGGGAAAATCTTACATATGCCCCAATCGCCATACATTTGATATGGCGAAAAGCGGCTATGTAAACCTGCTTCCTACGAATAATAGCGGAACCGTTCACGGCGACAATAAGCTTATGCTGAGGGCAAGGCGAGAATTCCTTGAAAAAGGCTATTATAAGCCGCTTTGTGATGCTGTTTGCAAAGTGGTTAGCAAATATTGCGGTGAAAAATCTGTAATACTCGATGCAGGGTGTGGCGAAGGCTATTATACAACTGCTGTAAAAGCAATTTTTGATAAATCAAATATTGCGGTTGAAATGTACGGAATTGACATATCAAAAGATGCGGTGGATATGGCTGCTAAAAGAAAATCGGGTGTAAATTTTGCTGCTGCAAGCGTGTTTCATATACCTGCGATGACCAATTCTTGCGATTTGCTTTTGACTATGTTTGCACCTTATTGTGGTGAGGAATATGGCAGAGTATTGAAAAATGGCGGAATTATGGTTATGGCAATTCCGTCAGAAAATCACCTTTGGGAGTTGAAAAGTAAAATATACGACACTCCCTACAAGAATGAAGTTAAGGATTATCAGCTTGACGGATTTGAATTTGTTGGTGCTGAAAAAATCAGCTATACTATGAATATTCCCGAAAATTCGGACATTTTAAGCCTTTTCTCAATGACTCCTTACTACTACAAAACAGGAAAAATTGAAAAGGAACGGTTAAATCAGCTGGAAAACCTCGAAACACAGGCGGATTTTGAACTTTTGATTTACAAAAAATTAGCAAAGGATTGATATTATGGCTCTGGACGGAGCGTTTCTCTATACAGTAAAAAATGAACTTATGCAACTCATTGACGGACGTGTTGAAAAAGTATTTCAGCCCTCCCGTGAGGAAATTGTCATATTCATTCGTACAAGGCAAGGCAGCAAAAAGCTCTATATTTCGTCAAATGCGGGTAGTGCGAGAATTCATATAACTGAAAAACAGCCTGATAATCCCCAGACTCCGCCTATGTTTTGTATGCTGATGCGTAAGAAATTGGGCAGCGGAAAATTGGTTGGAATTCGTCAGGACGGACTTGAGCGAATTCTTTTTCTCGATTTTGAATGTGTCAATGAAATTGGCGATATGGTGACGATTACTCTTGCTTGTGAGATTATGGGACGCTGTTCGAACCTTGTTATCATAGGGGAAAACGGCACGATAATCGACAGTATTAAGCGAGTTGACGAGGAAATGTCCCGTGAAAGACTTATTCTTCCCGGAATGAAGTATACGCTTCCGCCACGTGATGACAGAATGAATTTCCTTGAAGCTGAGCCAGATGAGATTGTTGAGCGGCTCAAAGCTGCAAATCCAGCTGAACTTTCGAAAGTTTTAATCCGCATATTTGAAGGTATATCGCCAATTCTTGCCCGTGAGTGGACTTATTTTGCAGGCAGAGGTGAGTATCTGCAAAACGATACAATTGAGGGGGATTTTCTCGACAGATTGCTGTATATTGTCAAAAAGACGAAACAACAGCTGATTAGTGGCGAATGTTGTTTCTCTGTGGCAAGCACAAAAGATGGTATGTTGAAAGATTTTTCTTTTATCAGACTTAGTCAATTCGGCAATCTTATGTTTACAAAAGAATTATCAACGGCATCTGAATTACTTGACTATTTCTATTTTGAAAGGGACAGAGCAGTTCGTACTAAACAGCGTGCAAATGACCTTTTCAGGCTTCTTGTAAATCTCACGGAGCGTACTTCAAGGCGAATTACCGCACAACGTGAGGAATTGGCAGCCTGTGCGGAAAAGGAATATTTTAAGCTTTGCGGTGATATTATATCCGCCAATATGTATGCAATCAAAAAGGGCGATACATCCCTGATTGCTGATAATTTCTACGAAGAAGGCTGCCCAAAAATTGCGATTGACCTTGATGAACGCAAATCACCATCGCAAAACGCTCAGCATTACTACAATGAGTATAAAAAATGTGTAACTGCTGAGGGAATTCTCACCGTTCAGATTGAAAAAGGTGAGGAAGAATTGCAGTATTTAGAGAGTGTTTTTGATGCTCTTACACGTGCGGATTCCGAAAATGATATTATTCAGCTTCGTCTTGAATTGCGTGAACAGGGCTATATAAAATCCCTTGGAAACAAGGCTAAACCGCCTAAGGCATTGCCGCCGCTGGAGTATAAATCATCGGACGGATACACAATTTTAGTTGGCAGAAATAATCATCAGAATGACCAGCTGACTATGAAATTTGCCGAAAAATCGGATATATGGCTGCACACTCAGAAGATAACAGGGTCCCACGTTATCATCGTAACCGATGGTGAAACTCCCCCTGACAAGACCATTGAGGAGGCGGCAATTATAGCGGCTTACAACAGCAAGGGCAGGGGTTCAAATCTTGTGCCTGTTGACTATTGCCTTGCAAAATTTGTGAAAAAACCGTCGGGAGCAAAGCCGGGAAAGGTAATTTTCACCAACTATAAAACCGCCTTTGTAAATCCCGATGAAGAAATAGTAAATAAACTGAAAGTATAATCGTATGAAACTTAATGAAGAATTTTTTAATCGTGATGCCCTTGAAGTTGCACCAAATCTGATAGGTAAAATTATTGCACGAAAGCTTGATGACGGCACGATTTTACGTGAAAGAATTGCCGAAACTGAGGTATATCGGGGAGAAGAAGACTTGGGCTGCCACGCCTCAAAGGGGCGGACGAAAAGAACTGAGCTGCTCTACGGCGAAAGCGGCATAATTTACGTTTATCTCTGCTATGGTATGCATTGGCTGATGAATGTCATAACAGGGGAGCGTGAGCAGCCTCAGGGCGTACTTTTCCGCTGTGGTACGGTGAAAAACGGCCCTGCAAAGCTGACGAAATATTTGCAGATTGACGGCAGTTTTAACGGCGAAAAAATCTGCGGAAATGACCGTGTGTGGATTGAAGATGACGGTTTTCGTCCGAGAATTACAACTGCTCCTCGGGTTGGAATTGACTATGCAGGGGAGTATTGGAAGAATGTAAAATGGCGGTATATTGCGGAAAAGGAGTGATTTTGTGAATATCCGTTCTGTTGGCTGGAATTGCGTTTATGACGGGGATTACAGTTTTTTTCAGAAAGCCGAAAAGGGCATTTTTCTGCTGCTGCTCGCCCGTTCTGAGGTGAAAATCGGCGAAAATCTCCTCCCTGCCGATGTTATGGTAATTTTTGACGGAACGCAGGATATTTCCTACTCGGCGGTGGATAATCCTCTTATGTGCCATTGGATTTGTTTCGAGTGCGAAAGCGAATCTGAAATGGCGGATTTTGCCGATATACCGTACAATCTGCCCTTGCTTTACAGAGATGTTAATTTTATAAGTGAACTTATGGGGAATATTACTACGGAATTTTATTCGACTCATAGCCGCAGAATGAAAATAATTGACATTATGATGAAAACGCTGCTTTTCAAATCCGCTGAACGCAGTCTGAACTCGGAAATTATGGAATCGGCGGTTGACCCCCACTATAATTCCCTTGTGGAACTTCGTGAAAAGATTTACCGAAATCCGCAGATGAAGTGGAATGTGGACTCTATGGCGGCGGTTGTGAATATGTCACGCTCCTATTTTCAGCACATTTATCGGGAAATTTTCGGGGTATCCTGTATGACTGACGTCATAAACGGCAAAATCGAAAAGGCAAAGGAAATTCTCAGCGAAACAGGCTGTACCGTGTCGCAGGTGGCGGCGATGTGCGGCTATGAAAATGACGAACATTTTATGCGACAATTCAAAAAAATCGTTGGAGTAACTCCCACAGTATACAGAAAAAACAAGTGAGGTGCGATATGATTAGAAATTTTACAAAAGAAGATGCACAGGAAGTTTCAGACCTTGTTGCGTTGACTCTCAGAACTACAAATATAAAGGACTATTCTGCGGAGCGTATTGAAGCGGATATTCTCATATTCAATGCACAGTATCTCGTCAATCGTATGAGCTGGACAAATGGCTATGTTTACTGCGACGGTGAGAAAATCGTAGGCTGCGGATTTATCGGGAATTTCTGGGATAAAAAGGACGAAGCCTGCCTGTTTACGTTCTTTGTTCACCCTGATTATCAGGGAAAAGGTATCGGCAGACAGCTTATAAATGCGGTGGAAAATGACGAGTATTTTCTCCGTTCTAAGCGAATTGAAATCCCTGCTTCAATTACTGCTGTTGAGTTTTACCGCAAATTCGGCTATGACTACAAAAACGGCATAACTGAGCCTGATAATGAACAGCTGGTACGGCTGGAGAAGTTCAGAAATATATGAATTTCTGAAAAATAATCGACAATCAAGGTATATAACTTTGAGGCAGAGTATTGTAGTGGAGGAAATTATGGATAGAACATTAGATGAAGTGTTATTGGTTGCTAAAGAAATGAATTTAACGGTGTCGGTTTTATCTTCTGCTGAGGTTGAGAAGAAAATTGAAATGATCTATGAAAAATATATTGTCAAAAATCTCAAGACCACATTTCTATGGGAAGATTTGGCAGATGCAGAGCTTATTAATGATAGTGACGGTTGGAGTTATATTGATAGTTTTGTTGGTGAAAATCATTGTTTATTGATGTTTAAGGAATTTGATAAATGGTTTGTTGTAGAAGTGAATTCAGGAAAAGATTTGAAAATATTACTTGAGGAAACATCTTCCTTTGAATTCTATGTCTTTGATGAAATTTTATCATATTTTTTATGTTTTAGTCATCATGATCAGCTTATAGGATGCGGAAAAGCTAAAACGTGGATAAAAACATTAAAGGGCATCTCTAAATAATACGCCCTTAAAAATTCCCTAACAGGTGGATATTGCACAATTGCAGGCAGGTGAATTTGGCTATTTATCCAAATCCCTTTATATTGCATTATATTTCCTTGATAAATTTCCCATTTTATGATATAATTTTTGTGTCGCTTTTTTAAAGATGTATTGTTCGGGAAAAGGTTTGCACCGTGTTCTCGGCAAAGATGAGAAACAAGGAGGAGTGAAAAATGCTTAATCGTTTGTTTAAACTAAAAGAAAACAATACCAATGTGAAAACCGAAGTTACCGCAGGTATCACGACCTTTATGACTATGGCGTATATTCTGGCGGTAAACCCCAGTATTCTGGGCGATGCAGGTATGAATCCAACTGCTGTACTGCTGGCAACCTGTCTTGCATCCTTTATCGGAACAGCCTGTATGGCATTTATGGCAAATATGCCCTT
Source organism: Ruminococcus sp. (assembly GCA_045539715.1). GTDB lineage: Bacteria > Bacillota > Clostridia > Oscillospirales > Ruminococcaceae > Ruminococcus. The sequence continues at coordinate 10,988 of JAZQFV010000031.1, forward strand.
TGCCCTTTCAGCAGGTATGGGACTTAATGCTTTTCTCGCATATACCGTTGTAATCGGATTTGGCTATTCGTGGCAGACAGCCTTGTTTGCGGTATTTATCGAGGGTATAATATTCATTGTTCTTTCACTTACCAATGTAAGAGAGGCAATTTTCAACGCTATTCCCTTATCCCTTAAACACGCTGTATCCGTGGGAATAGGCTTATTTATCGCCTTTATCGGCTTGCAGAATGCAGGACTTGCTGTTGATAACTCATCGACGCTTGTTTCTATTGTAAGTTTCCGTGAAAACTTCACAACCTCAGGTATTTGTGCATTACTGGCGGTTATCGGAACATTCCTTACAGCTATACTTTATATAAAAAAGTTCAAGGGTTCAATTCTTATCGGTATTCTTGCAACGTGGATTCTCGGCATACTTTGCCAGCTTACAGGAATTTACACAGTAGATGCTGAAAACGGTTACTATTCACTTCTTCCCACATTTGCAATAACTGATTTTTCAAGTCTTGGCGACACTTTCGGTCAGTGCTTCAAGATAGATTTCGGCAGCGTTGGTATTTTTAACTTCATTGTTATTATTTTCTCATTCCTTTTTGTTGACTTATTTGATACACTTGGTACTCTTATTGGAGTTGCAACAAAGGCTGATATGCTTGATAAAGAGGGCAGACTGCCGAAAATCCGTCCTGCACTTCTTGCAGATTCAATTGCAACATCAGCAGGTGCTATTCTCGGAACTTCTACCACAACTACATTTGTTGAGTCCTCAGCAGGTGTTGCAGCCGGAGGAAGAACAGGTCTGACAGCACTTACAACAGCTATTTTATTCCTGCTGTCAATGTTTTTTGCACCTATTTTCACAGCAATTCCGTCATTTGCAACTGCTCCTGCTCTGCTTGTTGTAGGATTTCTGATGTTCAGCAATATCGCAGAACTCAAACTTACAGAGGAGAACTACACATCGGCAATTCCCGCATATCTTTGTATAATTGCAATGCCTTTGTTTTACAGTATTTCCGAGGGTATTTCCATAGGCGTAATTTCCTATGTGCTTTTTAACCTTGTTTGCGGAAAGGCTAAAAAAGTAAATCCTGTAATGTATGTACTTGCGGTACTGTTTATTCTGAAATATATTTTCTTATAATCATAACACGGCAGGGTTTCAAAATGGAAATCCCGCCGTTTTGAATTATGGCTCTCTTAGTTGATTTGCCAAACTCTGCGTCGGCAGTTACAGCATTTAAAAGAATTGACATAAATTCGGTTCACAATTGAGGAAAGTTTTAAAACTCCCTCACAGCTTGATTGCCGATTGTGTTCTTTTTTGAGAATATTTTATTTTGAAAGGTGATAAGAAATGAATTTTTATATTGGAAATAGTATAGGTGAAATAAAATTTGACGATTATAATATCGAGTTTTCTGACGACCTTTTACAGTATATTTATAATCAACGCAAGCAGATATCAGCTGATTTAAGTGTATTATTTGAAATTGACCCATATTCAGATACTTTTTTAGAATATGAAAATGTTAAGGCATTAAGTGATATTTGTTCTTTAATTATTGAAGCTGATATTATTAAAGGTTATGATGATTACGATGAAGGCGTTGAAATGCTTGAGGATTTACTGCAAATAGCGGATTTAGCAGTATTAAATAAAAATGGTCTGGTAATTATAGGGGATTGAAAAATTTTCATAGTCAGGCAAGAAATTTTTCCGCCGCTATTGACAAACCTCGACAAATATAGTATAATAAATCAGTACCTTATCAAGAGTGGCTGAGGAAACAGGTCCTGTGAAGCCCGGCAACCTGCCGTATGTCGGCAACGGTGCCAAATCCTGCGGTATATCCGGAAGATGAGGAGCTGTGAATAAGTTCAATTCAGAGCGTCCTTATGAGGACGCTTTTTTTCATCTCGGAATTAGAAATTTATGGAGGTTAAATCAATGAAAAAAGTATTTTTCACATCGGAATCAGTAACAGAGGGACATCCCGACAAAATCTGTGATATTATTTCAGACAGCGTTTTGGATGAGCTTTTAAAGCAGGATCCGAAATCAAGAGTTGCATGTGAGACTACCTGCACAACAGGTCTGATCTCCATCATGGGAGAGATAACAACCGAAGGCTATGCAGATATTTCAAAGATTGCAAGAGAGGCTGTGCTTGAGATAGGCTATGACCGTGCAAAATACGGTTTTGACGGCAACACCTGTG
>JAZQFV010000032.1:0-3437 GCA_045539715.1 Ruminococcus sp.
CCTACGGGGCAAAAGGGAGGGAAAAAGAAAACTGGCACAAAAGTCGACATTTCCCTCCCTTTTTCCCCTACGGTTTTCCTCTCTGGGCTCTCCTTTCCCTTTCCCCTTTTTCCCTCCCATTGTCGACTTTTGATGAGAGGGGATTTTTGTATAAAAAAAGGCAAATCTTTTCATTCGTGTCAATTAGTCTTTTCAAATGAGTTTCATTTAAGTCCTCTGCCATTTGCTTTTATAAAGTTTTAGTTGTTACAAAGTAATAGCTAAAAAAGCGGATATTATCAGCCTGCCAACAGCTAATGGCTGACGGCTAAAAGCTAATGGCTAACGACTAAAGGCTAAAAGCTAACAGCTAAAGGCTCATATTATCTAAAAATGTCATTATTTACAAAAAAAGCTTTACAAATTATCAGAAATATGTTATAATAGAAAAAATATGTGTTATCTCAAATTTTAAAAGAAAGGTCTGATTATTTATGAGCAATACAACACAATTTATGAATCACAATGGTATGACCTGCGTGAAATTATCCGCAGGAGGCTACGAGGCACTTATTGCATACGAAATCGGCTGTAATGTTATCCGCCTCCGCAACAACAACGAGGGAATGGAGTTCTTCCGCTGGAATCCCGACAATACTTTCGACGATATTCTTCAATCTGCCGAAGTATGGGGACTTCCTACACTTTACCTCCCCAACCGTTTTGCTGACGGAGTTCTCAAAACTTCCGACGCGGTTTATCAGCTTCCCGTAAACGAAAAAGCACCCTATAACAACCACATTCACGGCTTTATTCACAAGCGTAAATTTGAGGTTATTGAGCATAATTCCGACAGCAATTGTGCATGGGTAAAAACACGCTATGTTTACGATGAAAACGACGAATTTTTCCAGTATCTCCCTGTTCGCTTCACAGCTGAGTATACTTTCACACTCTCCGCAAGCGGTCTTGAACAGGATATCTGCTTTATCAACAACGACGACAAGGTTCTCCCAATGTCTCTTGCATCTCATACAGCTATCAGCGCACCTTTCGTTGACGGTGCTAAGGAGGAGGATATTCGCCTTACTGTGCCGATTGGCAAGAAGTGCGAACTGAACGAAAGATGCCTCCCAACAGAACAGCTGAAATCCCTTACAATGTGGGATTTAGAGTACAAAGAGGGTACAAAATGCCCTGTATTGCAGGTTGTTGACAATGATATGTACACAGCGGAAACTGCTAAGCTTGACGGCCATGATTTCTATGGTGTTTTCGCCGAAGATACAGCAAGCGGAAAGAAACTCTGCTATGAGGTTTCTGAGGAATACGGATTCTGGATTATCTGGAATGACCGTGGTTTCAACCACTATTTCTGCCCCGAGCCTATGACAGCTATGATTGACGCTCCGAATCTCAGCCTTTCACCCGATGTTACGGGCTATCGTGAAGTTAAACCGGGCGAAGAATTTACTGCACATCAGAGATTCTTCACAATGGCTTGATATAGGAGCTGCAAAGAATGAAATACAATGCTAAAAAAGCAATCGCTGTCGGTATCGTGCTGATTATTTTCGGTATAGGCATTTTCTCCTTTGTTTGCATAAAAGAAAAAGCAAAGTCAGCCGACGGAATTCCCGTGGAATGTACAGTTACCGATGTGACAATAATAGGCAAAAGGCGGTATGCTGACGGCTATTACCTCGACAAAGACGGAAATCAGGTTGATGTAGAAATCGTAAATGTAGGGCGTGTTTCCGTCAATGATACTATTGATGCCTATATTCTCCCCGATAACCCCGATACAGCACAGGTTAAATCTCCCATGTCGCTTATGCTCTTTGCAGGTGCTTTTTCGGGTATTGTCTGTCTTGGCGGTTTGTTTATCATCAAATCCGTCCTTAAAGAAGTTTCCGAAAAGAAACTTCTTGACGCAGAGGGAAAATTCACAAAAGGCAGAATTATTGATGTCCGTGTTGACGGCGACAAAAATTTGAAATTCTATTTTGCTAAAATTTCATACCAAGACGCTGACGGCATTGAACATACCTTTGAGGATTGTGACGACAAGCACAGATTAAGCCGTGCAGGCGAAATCGTCAACGTGAGATATGCAGTAAAAAAGAACGGCAAATACGCTAACGATGTAATTTAATATCGGTATTTGTTAGTTATGCACAAAAACAATTCAAAAAAATCTATCGCATAAGGCAGGCAACACACTTGTATTATTATTCATTTTATGGTATAATAGGAAGTGATATTTGAGTTTTCGGATTATTTAGCTGATAATCCTGAAAGCCGCAGAGATATTTAACCAACAGACTGCGGTGGATTTATCAACTATCAATATAATAAGTAAGGAGTAGATTACAATGAAGTTCGGATTTTTTGATGACGCAAATAAGGAATATGTCATTAATTCCCCCAGAACACCCTATCCGTGGATTAACTACCTCGGAACACAGGCTTTCTTTTCATTAATTTCAAACACAGCAGGCGGTTACAGCTTCTATAAGGACGCTCGTTTAAGACGTATCACACGTTACCGTTACAACAATGTGCCAATTGATATGGGCGGACGTTATTTCTATATCAACGACAATGGCACAGTTTGGAACCCCGGCTGGTCACCTGTTAAGACAGAGCTTGATTCCTACGAGTGCCGTCACGGTATGGGTTATACAATTATCACAGGTAAGAAAAACGACCTCAAAGCACAGGTTACTTTCTTCGTTCCTCAGAATTATAACGGCGAAGTTCAGCAGGTTGTCCTCACTAACGAGGGTACAGAGGAGAAGTCATTCTCACTTTTCTCATTTGCTGAATGGTGTCTTTGGGACGCTCAGGACGACTGCACAAACTTCCAGAGAAACTTCTCTACAGGTCGTGTAGAAGTTGTAGGTTCTACAATTTACCACAAGACTGAGTACAGAGATAGACGTGACCACTTCGCATTCTATACAGTTAACGATGAAATCGACGGCTATGATACAGACAGAGATTCATTCATCGGTCTTTACAATGGCTTCAATGACCCACAGGCTGTTATGGCAAACGCTGCTAACAACTCCTTTGCTGACGGTTGGTCACCCATTGCTTCACACTATAAGAAGATTACTCTCGCTCCCGGCGAGTCCAAGACTCTTATCTTTATCCTCGGTTATGTTGAAATGCCCGTTGACAAGAAGTTCGAGGCTGACGGCGTAACAATTAACAAGGAAAAAGCTCTCGCTATGATTGACCAGTACAACACACCTGAAAAGGTTGCTGCTGGCCTTGCTGAGCTTAAAGCTGCATGGGACGAGCTTCTCGGTATCCTCAATGTTAATACTTCCGATGATAAGGTTAACCGTATGGTTAATATCTGGAACCAGTATCAGTGTATGGTTACTTTCAACCTTTCACGTTCCGCTTCATACTTCGAGAGCGGTATCGGCAGAGGTATGGGCTTCCGT
>JAZQFV010000033.1:0-1607 GCA_045539715.1 Ruminococcus sp.
CTCGCAAAAGAAACGATTTCGCGTCTAAAGTCACAAATAAACCAAAGGCTCAATTTCACGCGTTTTCCATATTGCGCGAGTGATTAGCTTTAAATTTTATCTAAGCTTTCTCGCGACTTGTCCCGTGCGGTCACGCACTTACCCATACCAAGTGCCACTGACTAAAATTCCGTTTTGGAATTGCAACTTACATCCATTTGACCATCTTTGTAAAGTTCCATCGCTATTTATCTCCAGCGGCTGAACCATGTTCAGCGTTCCGGTAATTCCGCCGCCTTCAAAATTTACGTTTTTTAAAGTGTAATAGTGCATATCAATATCACAGCCCGCATGCAACGTATTTGCCGTGTAGTTGCTCCAACTTTTTCCTGTCTGTACATATGTCCATTTTGTCGTATATATAATGTCAGACTCGCTTATCTGTGCCAGACCGTGCAAAGTTATGCCTCTTCCGCGTAAGAACGCTAATTGTTCGCTCAAAACCATAGCGCGGCTTTGGCCTGTGCGGCCACGCACCATCGAACACAGCACGCCGTTGGTTAGATCAAGAGAACCATTATAAATCGCCAATTGGCCGGCTTCAAGCTGAATGTAATTGCTGTTGTTATTCCACGCAACCCGCACACTATAGGCATTTTGGGTAATTTTTGTCGCGAACTCGGAGTTATCAACTTTTTTAGAAACTTCCGTGTTAATCTCGCTTGCAGTCTGGGTTAACGCCGTTTTCGTAGCATAAGTCCTCGACGCTGAATTTTTGGTTAAATATGTTTCTGAAATTGTGCTTGAAAGTTTTCCGTCAGCAGCCTGAAACGCTTGTGTTACATTGGTTTCAACGTCATTTATTGCATCCGTAACGCTTTGCGTGTACTCTTGAGAAAGGCTTTCGGCCTCGACAGAACCTGCCTTTATAAGCGCTACGTTGATTGTTCCAGCGGTGATAAAGTCAGCGATAATCGCGCCGTCCATCGTCATTGCCAGCTCGAACGGGCCATTTGTTCCGGTTGAACTGTAGCCAAGCCCAGATAAATTCCAGCGCCAAACCCGTTGAGCGCTGTTCATGTCAGGCGTATCCATAATAAAAATTTCCTGAGGTTTTTCAGATGGATGAAGCACAACATAACCGCCGGAGTTGCCAGTAATCAGCTGTGTTGCATTGATTATGGCTTGCTCGAGAGCTGTCGTTGACTCTTCTTTTTGCTGTTTAGCGTATTGACGTTGGGTGTCTCCGTATTTTGGATTTACGTTGCCTAAAATCACCTTTTTGTAACGCCGTGAAAGTGAGTCAAACTCGTAGCTTATGACCTTTGTGCTAAGCTCAATTTTCAAATTCTCGTGGAAAATCTGCACAGTGTCACCAATATAGACTTTTTCTAATACAGAAAAATCCTTATACTCCTCGGTATCTTGAAGTGGCACAAACTCGACTGTAGCGGTAACTTGAGGCTTATCAATGCCGTTTTCAAATCCTTGTTTTGCAGCGTTTCTAAGAGCTTCCAAAGCTTGAGACTCGCTTGTGTTCTCATCTATTTTTATGTTCGGGTAATGAATTCGAGTAGTTTTCACATTCACATAATTGCCTATAAGCGGTGACTCTACGTACTTTTCTG
>JAZQFV010000034.1:0-6623 GCA_045539715.1 Ruminococcus sp.
AAATAAGGCTTGACATTTTGAGGTAAGTCTGCTATATTAATCAAGTCGGCAGCGAGCCGATACAATATGGGGGTATAGCTCAGCTGGGAGAGCGCTTGAATGGCATTCAAGAGGTCAGCGGTTCGATCCCGCTTATCTCCACCAAAAGCCTTGGTTTCTTCGGAAATCAAGGCTTTTTCTTGTTTTTATAGCTGTTTTTGTGTGATTTAGTTTGCTTTTCTCCAAGAGATAAGTGCTGACCTGTGCGCTTGATTTTAGACTAAAAAATATGAAATCAAGAGGACAGAATTATGGCTAAAATTAGACTTGTAGTGAGCGCAACTATCGAGGAAACCTTTGCCGACTTCATCGTTTCCCGAAAAACCAAAGGACTTGCAGAAAAGACCCTGCAAAGCTATCAATCACAGTTTCAAGCCGTGGCGCGTCACATTGATGTAAAGATGGACATTGCCACGCTCCAAAAGGCTGATTTGGATAAAATGATTATCAGTATGCGGGGCGCGTCCCTCTCTCCCAATAGTATCAACAGCTACACACGCACTCTCAAATCCTTTTTCTCTTGGTGTAATGAGCAAGGGATCACACGCCTAAATATTCCGCTCTATAAGGCGGAGGAAACTGTAAAAGAAACCTATTCAGATTTAGAACTGTCTGCATTGCTAAAAAAACCCGACATTCGCAAAGCAACCTTTGCAGAATATCGGGATTGGGTTATTATCAACTTTTTATTGAACTGCGGCAGCCGTGCCGCGACAATTAGAGCTATTCAAATTCGTGATGTGGATTTAGATGCGGGAATGGTGTTCTACCGACACACGAAGAACAGAAAGGCGCAAGTGATTCCCCTTTGTAGTGCCATGGTAGCCATTCTGCGGGAGTATTTACGGCATAGAGGCGGGGAGGCGGCGGATTACCTCTTTTGCACTGAAACAGGCTCACAACTCACGGAAAACGGTTTGCGGCAATCTATTGCAAGGTATAACACGCGGCGCGGCGTACGAAAGACGAGTATCCATCTGTTTCGACATACATTTGCGCGAAAGTATTTGATTGATTGCGGCGGCGATGCGTTTACTCTCCAAAAGCTATTGGGACACAGCACGCTTGCCATGACAAAACATTATTGTGCGATCTTCGATGCTGACTTGACGAAGAATTATGATAATTTCTCGCCGCTTGCACAAATGAAATCCAGTAGAGAAAAAATCGCCATGCGTGGTAGATAGGAATAACGGGCTTGACGATAATGAAGGGGTAACAGCGTCAATCGCTGTTACCCCTTTCCAATAGTTCAGATAATGTGATTGTATGTGCGGCGGGATTGACGGTAAATTTCCGCCAGTTTGCCGCCGTGGGTATCTAATAGTTGAGCGGCGGGAGATGCTTGCGGATTAGCTCTCCCTCTTTCTCGCCTATTTCGTTTTCTGTAGTTTGGGCATTAGGTGTGGCGTAGTACATAACCGTAAAGCGTATGGTGTGACCGTGGCGCGTGGCTTCCGCCAGTATCTTATATTTATGTTCTTTTGGAGCGGCAATCTGTGTGTAATGCTACGCCATGCGCTATAGCATATTGAGGCTCTTGCCTATATAGACGATCTTTCCGTCCAACAGGATAGCATAAATGCCAGCGTGTTCAAATTGCTGCTCTAACCCTTTGCTTTTCAAAGAATGGTATATCCGTTGCTCAAAATTCAAAATACCCCTCCTTGATCGGTTTGCATTTAGGGTATTCACAGTTAGCATCATAGTATAGAAACGCCCATAGGTTATACGATGCAGCTAACAGGTTACTATAACTGCTTGCATTTGTATCTGTAAAAAGCTAACATAAAATGTCATTTATGCAGCTTGTCATTTCATTCTCTGTCATAATTACTCCTTGTCAAAATCGAAACATTGGAGCGGGAGAAGCTTGCTTCTCACCGCCAGTATTTATTGTATTTATAGTATTTATATTTATTTCTATATCCTCCGCCGTGTTATCTTTTACGGTTTGCACTATACCAACAGCGTCCGCCGTAAAGTCGTATGCGTCTACCGTGTTGTCTGATGATGTGTGCGTGTCGCGTTGTGGCGTTTCATAGAAATCATAAGTATTGCTGTCTTTACGCTATACAAGATAGCCTTTATCAATCAGCCGAACAAATTGGTCGCGGTATGTAGAAGCGGGCATACCTACCGCTTGCCGTATTGCGGCGGGAGAGAGCGCAAGCACAAATCCGTTTGCATTTGAGGCAAAGTACAAGTAAAGTAAGAGAGCGTGCGCCCCAAGATCGCGTGCCGCTGCTTGCCAGTTGCTATTCTTGATGCCGAGGAAGTCAGACGCGGCACGCTCTCTGTGAATAGCAACCATTCGTTGATTAGGTACTGTATTTGGCATAATAATATCTCCTGTTCTACTGGAACAGCAGGGAGGGAAAACCCTCCCGCTGTCGGTCATTAGTCTTATCGGTCAAGGCTTTTGAGTAAATCCCGCAATTCCTCTAATGCCTCTGCTTCAAGACGAATACGAACACGAGATAAGACTTCCTCTGTGATCTCGTTCTTTAGCTTCTCTATTTCGGCGCGGCGGATGAACTGATCCTTCATCAATTCTCTTGTGAAGTAGAGATTTAGGTATGCCTAAGCCTTGTCGTCAAGACCTTCAATAAAGTGATTGAAAAAGCTTTTGTTATCCATGCTTTTCCTCCTTTAATTATTAAAAATTAGTGAGATTTCCCTCACTTTCTATAATTATTATAACATATTTTTTTATAAAAATCAAAATGATGGAGATACAGGGCTTGCGGCAATGAATGATAAAGGGGCGGGGTATATTATGGGAAAAACAACCTTTTACAGTGTGATAACGGGTTGATGTGGGCTGTTTCGTATCGAAATGCATTGAAAATTTGCCGTAATCGTTATAATCGCAAGAAAAACAGCGTGAAACAGAGCAAAACAGCTAAAAACTTGTCGTTATGCTGTGAATTTCCGTGGACTTTTGGATGTTTTGCTGATTCTCAAAGAAAAATGCAAAAAACGCTTGAATATATATATATATATATAATTGGATGTGCGAAAGTTCGGTTTTCCGAAGTCGCACATTTTGCTTTTTTGTAGGAGGGAACACAATGCGTATTATTTTGGACACCGATAAAAAGACCATTACTGTACCTTGGAACTATCAAGCGAAGCTGAACGAAACGAACAAGCTGATTGCCGAATATAGTGACGGCAAGAAAGAAGCAAAGACCTTTACTGGATACATTGACGAGATTTGGAATTACTGCATTGAGCATTCCGATCAGTGCGTTGTAACAGGCAAGAAGCCTGTGAGCAAGAAGTGATATGGGCGCGAAGCATATTAGCCCCACGGAAATTGTGGAAATGCAGAGGCTTTATCGGATACACGGAACATACGCGGCGGTAGCAAGGGAAATGGGGCGCAGTGTGTCCTCTGTTTCCAAGTATGTCAAAATGGATAATGTTCCCCGCAATATTCGTATCGCAGTTGAAAATTTGACTAAAGAAAGGGAGAGCTAAGATGGAGATAACATTAAAAGGTCTTATGTTTTCTTCGACTATTAAAGACGATAGGGTTGAGTATGGCCTTTTTAAGAAAAAGATCCCCTATAATAAAATTATAGATATGAGCTTTCGCTTTGCGACTGAAGATGGTTTTGGACATATAAGGCTAGTTCTCGATGAGCCAGGGGATACTGAGAATAGCAATGCGGAAGTTACTATAGCGTATGATAATAAACAGCAACAGCAGGCATCAGAAGCGAGAAAATACATCTTTGATCATCTTACGGTTAGTGAGGAAAAAAAGCAGCAGATTGAAAAGCGGTACCGTAGTACTCCTATAAGATATGGTAGTTCGACACCAAATTATCCGCCCTCCGTTAAGAATAAAGATAAAAATGGAGATGCAAGCGTAGTTGGTAGAGCTGTTATAGGAGGCATTGTTGCAGGACCCGCTGGAGCTGTGGTTGGTGCATTGAGTGCCATCGATAAGAATAACAAAAAACAAAAGTAGCCAAATTTATATGTTCAAAGGAGCGGGATTTTACCTGCTCCTTTCTTTGTTGTTCGCAAGAGTACACCTTTACAAACACCGAAAATCACCCTGTTATTCGTGTTCGTAATACATAAAAATAAATTTACAAACATATTCGTAAAATACTTGATATTTACGAACACTTATGGTAGAATACGAACAGATAGAACAACAGGGAGGAAACGCAAATGGATAGCCGCACTTATTACTACGCAAGAGTATCAAGTAAAGAACAGAATTTAGATAGACAGATCGCTGCTTTCAAGGCTCTTGGAGCAACTGACCGTGAAATCATTACCGACAAGGAGAGCGGCAAAGATTTAGAACGGACAGGGTATCAAGCCCTCAAAAACGCAATGCTCCGCCGTGGTGATACGCTGATTGTCAAATCTCTTGATCGCCTCAGCCGAAACAAGACAGACATTCACAACGAACTCCGCTATTTCAAGGAGAACGGCATTCGTCTCAAGGTGATTGATCTTCCCACTACCATGATGGACTTGCCTCAAGGTCAAGAATGGGTTTTCGACATGGTAAACAATATCCTAATTGAAGTCTTGGGAACTATCGCAGAACAGGAACGAGAAACCATCCGAAAGCGGCAGGCGGAGGGCATCGAAGCGGCGAAAGCCAGCGGTAAGAAGTTGGGTAGACCTGCTTTGACATTCCCCGCCAACTGGGGCGCTGTTTATGCCTCTTGGAAAGCAGGAGAGATTACCGCAAAGACCGCTATGGAAATGACCGACACGAAACGCACAAGCTTCTATAAACTGGTCGGCATGATGGAAGAGGAGTAAACCAAAAATGTCGTGGTGAGGCTTGAAATGCCTCCCACGACAATATATAATGCAGATAGTCAATCAAGCGCACAGACACAGCGCAAATCACTGTGTTAGCTGTACCACAAGCGAAAAGAGCGTTGAAAACCAAGCGTTTTTGGCGGTGAGCCGCCCTCTACACCTTGACTGCCATCGGCAGTCCATGGCATTCAAGAGGTCAGCGGTTCGATCCCGCTTATCTCCACCATCGAAAAACACCGTGAAACCAAGGGTTTCACGGTGTTTTCTTTTTGTAGGACGAAAACCACGTGCTATGCGCGTGGTTCCAAATAGGCTTTACCTTTGAACGGAAAACGATTTAAGGCAGAAGCTACGGTAGAAAAGTGTTATAGAAGTATTCACTTATGAGGGGGATCTGTGGATTACAGAAGGCTCGATGAGCCGTAAAAGGCTGCACCCCACCGCCAATAAAATTGGCAGCGGGGCACAGATGCAATAGAAATGAAATTCAGGAGCCTTAAGGCTCTGCCAGTAAGAGACCCTTACAGGGGCAGAGCATGCCACCCGTTTTACGGGTGGTCATGACTTTATTGCCAATTTCGTTTCAAAACTTCACTTTTAAGGTAGAGCGTATTCTTTCCAGATGACTTAATTGGATGAAGTTTTCCTGTTTTTGTCAAATAGTCAATATTCTGTCTGCTGCAGCCCAGGATTTCTGCGGCTTCGGCCACATTCACAACCCGGTGCACAACGAAATTCTGAAAGTCAGAAACCGTCAGAGGAACTTTTGTGCCGGTACGATACAAGGTGGCCGCACTAACGCTAATATTGACATCCCATTCGATACCGTGTCCTCCCGGTTGAAGATTTATGGCATAAAAGAAATCTTCATTTTTGAACAGCACTTGAAAAGAAGGCGCATTTTTATAGCGATCCCAAATGCTGCATTTCTTTACGCTTCCATCTCGGAAGAAAACTAAAAGCGCAAAATCATTTAACGGAATCACATCTTCGATTAGTCTGTCAAAGCGTCGGCGAATTTTCTCCGGGAGCTGTGATTCTTCAATGGGTACAAGATAGTAGTCATCTTGCGCACATCGTCCCATGGACAGCATCAGCAAGTCAAACTCATCGTATTCCTTCAGATTGTTGTCTTTCAGAACTTGACCAAGATTCTGGCGATCCGTCGGAACAATACGCTGCTGCACCCATATCTTACTCCAATAGGAATTGATCGACGTTTCACCCTTCTTAATAAAAGACGAAAGGAGCAAAGGTGTTTCCCATGGATCAGCATTTTCAGGAAGCTCGATATAGAATCTTTTTTCTACTTCGTAATATAGCAAGTAAGCAAGATCAATCTGATCAATAACCGATTCATCTCGAATTGCAAAGATCTTCATATGCACACCACCTTTTCCAGATCATCTCCCAGATCTTATTCTGTAGGACCTGAGAGATGATGCCATCCAAACCGTGCATCAAAACTGCCCTATCCGTTTCTTTCAGAACATTCAACTTAGGAAGCTTGTCTTTTGGAATCAATTTCAGGTTTTCCCACGTAGAGCCGGAGCCGATGTAATTGTTTACACGCTTGTCGGCCAGAACATCGTATTTCTCTGCGGCAGCATCATCCATGCAGTTAAACAGCAGAGAAAGGCCATGATCGAAGAGCGGTGCTAAGTGGATTGTCTTTTTGCGGCTATTGCGCAGCACCTCGATATTGGCACCGTGACGATCACGATTCAGAATCAGGAAATCTACTACCAGCATCTGGTAGATGTATTCTTCCCAACCATTGC
>JAZQFV010000035.1:0-4348 GCA_045539715.1 Ruminococcus sp.
AACTGAAACTCGATGGAATGTCACCTGTTGAGTACCGTCTCGCCAAAGCTGCATAACGCAACAAAGCGACCAAGCTTGTCGCTTTGTCGCTTTGCATAAATTTTCTTTTAAATCTTTGTCTAACTTTTTGGGGTCAATTCACAAATGGAAAAGTCCCTGTTTTTATGAATTATCTATTGCGAAGTTCACGGCAATTTGCTTCGTAAATATATTCAAAATCGGAGTCGTGAGGAGCGTAAACGCCGGTATGAAGCGGAATGAGCGATGTATAATTTGCTTCGGGATTTGCTCTCTCGGGATATGTACCGATTAAACCGTTATCGTCAATTGCGGAATAAATTGCAACACCGTCCTCTACAACAACGAACCATTCATCATAACTATCTGTTTGAACTGTTTTATAGAATATATCGTAGAAAAGCTCTGTATCAAGGTTTTCACAGCTGCGATTTTTTGATTCATCGGAGGAAATAATCAATTTTTCGCTGATAGGTGAATCTTCGTTGAAAAGTAAGCCCTGTTCGTCCATATCCGTCAATACGTAATTGGCATTGGAAATAATTTCCTTTGCGGCATTGGTCAGACTCTTGAATTCTTTTGCAGTTATTCTGTTGTTTGTTCTTGCACCGGAAGCAATTTTTTCACAGTTTGCTTCATAAACTTCGTCAAAGTCGGAATCCTCGGGGATTTCATCACCGGTATAAAGGGGGATATTCGATACATCATTTGCACCCAATCCTGCTCTTGCGGGATAAGTTCCGATGTAGTGGTTGCTGTCGATAACAGAATAAACAGCGATACCGTCCTCGATAACAACAAACCAATCTTTAGAAGCAAGGTCCTCTGTTGCATAGCTTTCAAACGTACTATAAAAAGTTTTTGTATCAATATCTTCGCAGTTTACATTTTCTGATTTATCGGAGGAAATCAGATATGTTCCGTCAAAAGAATAGTCGTTTTCTTTCATTTCCTCTAATACGGTGCTGGCATAGGAGTGTATTACTTTAGCATTAGCGTTTGCTTGGCTTGCTCTGGATTTTTTTGTAAAGCCGAGCATAGCGGGGATTAAGATAGCTGCGAAAATTGCTGCAACTAATAAGAAAACGAGTAAGCAAATGACAATAGCTATAATGCAGCCTGATTTTTTCCTTTTAACCTTTGGTTTACCGTTTGCGTCATATGTAATAGGTTCTCCTTGTGCTGTGAAAAGCGGTCTGCCGAATTCATCATATAAGGGTTTGCCGTTGGGGTTAAAGTTTGGGTTGAACTGTGGTGCATTATTTGGCTGCGGATTATTTTGGGCTGAATTTCGCTGTTTCTGGCAGATACACACTTCGTTATCATTGACAGGTCTGCCGCAATTGGGACAAAATGACATATAGAATTTCTCCTTATATTATATATTTATTATATACATATTATACATTATTAATTTAAAGATTTCAAGTACTTTTTAAAGAATTATTATAATTTGTTAAAATGCACAAATGGGGTGTTGGTGATTTATGAAAGTATACAAAATGTATCAAAATCATTCGAAAGTTTAAAGAATACTATTGACATTTGCCTAAAAGTATGGTAATATATAATCAAGGAAAGGGAGTAAGCCAAATGAAATTACTCCAGCGAAGTTTACTTGGTTTGGGTTTGTTCCCAATGTAAATTATTCTAAGCGGAAAGGGATGTGAGTCCAGTGGAGCCATCTATTGAATCACAGCGTAAAGCCGACGCAGTTTAAGTAGGAAAATTATAAAAGTGGGAATATAGGTCATTTGACTTGTTCCGTTAATTGAAAGTATATAAGATGATTTGACTATGGAAAATGCGTAAATGCTGAATAAAATCTACGGCTTTAATCTAAGCTCATAAAGTACAGGATTACTGAAATTATGACGTGAGTCTTTAGATATATCACAAAATTTATTGTAAAGGTTGAGTCCGATGAGAATTTAAAATTTTTCATGAAACGTAAACTTGATAATGGATTTCTCAAAACTGAAAATTATTTATTCAGAGGAATTGCATAATTGCTCAAAAAAGGGTTTTAGAGAATGCCAAATAAAAAAATTGAGGTATGTTCCAATGGAAAAATAACTTTTGATATAAATTGTTAATTCTCCTTGTTAAGGATCGTGATATATATGAAAAATATCCGTATTAAAGAAATTTAAGCCGAAAGGATTGAGTCCAACAAAGAACTTTGCAAAGTGATGAAAGTCACTTAAAATTTAAAAATTGAATATCATCAGAGCCTCGACAGAAGTCGAGGCTTTTTTTGCAAATTTTTCCCGAAAGTATTGACAAATCCCCTTTCGAATGCTATAATTAATAATAACAAATGCAATGACGAAGACAAGTAGCCTTGGAAATCGTTTTCAGAGAGCGTGGGGCGGTGAAATCCACGTATCAGAGCCAATGCGAATAACACTTCCGAGCAGCAATCCGAAAGGGTGCGTGTTTAAAAGGGTGCGTGTTCAAAAGGGGCGGACTGGATTCTGTTTACCCCATGCCGTATTTTGTTTGCCCTAAGCCGTATTTCAGTAGGTGATGCCGTAATCTGCACGTTACAGCAGACAAGAGTGATCGCTTTTGTATTTATACGCTAAGCGGTAATTTCAGGTGGTACCACGGGTTTATCTCTCGTCCTGTTTCAAGGGCGGGAGTTTTTTGTTATACTCGTCCTGTATCAATCATAATATACATATGAAAGGAAAGATTATTATGAAGCACATTGATGTCAAGGAAATCGTAAAATCAAAGGATTATGTAGGCAAGGAAGTAACTGTCTGCGGTTGGGTACGTACATCACGTAACTCCAAGAGCGTTGCTTTCGTTGAGCTTAATGACGGTACATCTCTGAAAAATGTTCAGGTTGTTATCGAAAAGGGCGAGGGCGATTACAAAGAGCCTCGTGTTGGTATGTCCCTTAAAGTTGTGGGAAATGTTGTTGAGGGAAGAAATAACACAGTTGAAATCAATGCTGTTCCCGAGGGTATCACAGTTTTAGGCGATTGCCCCACAGATTACCCACTCCAGAAAAAAGGTCATAGCCTTGAATTCCTCCGCAGCATTCCACATCTCAGAAGCAGAACAAACACATTCAACGCTGTATGGCGTGTGCGTTCAGTTCTTGCAGCTGCTCTCCACGAGTTTTTCCAGAAGAACAACTATGTATACATTAACACTCCTCTCATCACAGGCAGCGACTGTGAGGGTGCAGGTGAAATGTTCCAGGTAACAACAAACGGCTATACAACGGAATTCAAGAACGAGGAAGAATATTACGCAAACGACTTCTTCGGCAAAAAGGCAGGACTTTCCGTATCAGGTCAGCTTGAGGGCGAAATGGCTGCAACAGCTATGGGTAAAATTTACACATTCGGACCAAGCTTCCGTGCTGAGAACAGCAACACTCCAAAGCACCTTGCTGAATTCTGGCATATTGAGCCTGAGGTAGCATTTGCGGAACTTGACGATGTTATCGAAATTGCTGAGGATATGCTGAAATACGTTATCGGCAAGCTTCTTGAACTTTGCCCCGATGAGGTTGCATTCTTTGACGCTCATTTTGAAAAGGGACTTAAAGCACGTCTTGAGGACCTTATTTCCCACGATTTCGGCAGAGTGACATATACAGAGGCTATCGAGCTTCTTAAAAATTCAGGTGAGGACTTTGTATATCCCGTAGAATGGGGCTGTGACCTCCAGACAGAGCATGAGAGATACATCTCTGAAAAGGTATTCAAAAAGGCTGTATTTGTTACAGATTACCCCAAGGAAATCAAGTCTTTCTATATGAAGCAGAATGCTGACGGCAAGACAGTTGCAGCTGTTGACCTTCTTGTTCCCGGAGTTGGTGAAATCATCGGCGGAAGTGAGCGTGAAGCTGATTACAACAAGCTTATTGCTGCTATGGAAGAAAGAAATATGAACCTCGAACTCTACACAGATTACCTCGACCTCAGAAAGTTCGGTTCAGTTCCTCACGGCGGATTTGGTCTTGGATTTGAAAGACTTATCATGTACACAACAGGTATGGCTAATATCCGTGACGTTATTCTCTATCCAAGAACTGTTGGTTCAATAAGATAATTCATATTTTTGCTTTGCAAAAATATGAAGCTGTCAGCAATTAGCAATTAGCAATTAGCCTATATTGATGAAATAATGTCTGTATGAGCTAACAGATAATAGCTGATGGTTTAACATAAGGGAACCTCTAAAAACCTCCCTTACGGCTGAATTTCTATGATAAACATTATTTGCTGTGTTGCCAAACCTTGCAATACATCAAGTATTACTGCGGTTTGTCGCCTTGCAAATAATATTTATCATGTACGAAATTCAT
>JAZQFV010000036.1:0-75863 GCA_045539715.1 Ruminococcus sp.
CTTTTCTATTATATCACATCTTCAACCGTTTGTCAAGTACTTTTTTCAAGTTTTTTTAAAAAACTTTTTCTGCACTCTCGATTTCAGATGCCTGCCATCAGACAGCCTATCTATTATATCACATCTTTCAGAGTTTGTCAACCCCTTTTTTCAAATTTCTTTGAAAAAATTTTTTCGATGTGATTTTTTAGATTTTTGCGTTGTCCTTAGCGACAAGTATTATTATATCACAAGTTTTCCCATTTGTCAAGCCGAAGATTGTCCAAATTTCATCTGCCGTTTTGGACACTTTCACCAAACTATCACTTTTTCTTCTTTTTATCAACCATAACCTTATTATTTTTTATCTTAAAGTCGGGGAGATTCTCCACAAATCGGCTGAATTTCGAGTATCCGTACTTTTTCAGATTAAAGTCGGGAATTTTCACACAAAGCTGCTTTTTCAGTTCGCCGAGATTGTATCCCTTTGAACCATTGGTCTGCACAATTGCTGCAAGGACATTTTCAACAGATTCAAGGTCAATTTCCTTTGACTTCTGAGAAACGAGAATACTGCTTCCCACCTTGCGGAAACTCAGACAATCAAAATCTTTCAGGAACTGTGAAAATTTGGAGTAACCGTAATTTCTCACGTCAAAATCGGGGTATCGTCCTTGCAGACGGCTGCCAAGTTCGCCGATATTGATTTCTTCCTCCAAATTGGCATTTTCGGCTATAATACGTATAATAGCCTCCTCCAGAGTTTTCAGTTCAACACGGTCAACCTCATTGCTTTGAACTTCCTCCTCAGCAAGAATTTCCAGATATTTAAAGGCATTGCAGGCTGTACTGAACGGCTTTGGAGTCTTTTTTTCGCCCATTCCGATAACGTGCTTGCCCGATTCTCTGAGGCGGATTGCCAGTCGTGTAAAGTCGCTGTCACTCGACACAATGCAAAATCCGTCTACATTGTTTGAATAAAGAATGTCCATTGCATCAATTATCATAGCCGAGTCGGTGGCATTTTTTCCCGAAGTATAGCTATATTGCTGAACCGGAGTGATAGCATTATCCAACGCCATATTTTTCCAACCCGCAAGGCTCGTTCTCGTCCAGTCACCGTAAACTCGCTTATATGTGGCAATTCCGTAGTTGGAAAGCTCGTCAAGAATATTCTTTGTGTATTTTGCCGCTACGTTGTCCGCATCAATCAGCACGGCATATCGCATTTCGTTTTCCATTTTTCACCTCACAATTTATATATCAAGTTTCATCAACATAAACATCTATCTCAGATATCTCAGCATTTTTCAAAGTATTGCAAATTTCAGAACTTCTAACAAACTCAAAAAAATCGCCTTGCATCTCAATATCCCATATTGCTTCAGAAGTTGCTTCTGGCAGAATATCAGCCTTAAAAATCACATCTAAATGCACCTGAAAATATTCTTCATCGTCATTTGGAAATTGTCTGACCAGCGAAAAATAAAACATAGGATTTCCGCCAAAATTAAATGCGCCTGTTTCAAATAAAAGCATACTGTCAGAGGATACGTAATTCCGACACATCTGTTCAAAAACATTCACCAATTCCAAAAGTGACTTTTTTTCATCAGTATTCTTTTTCAAGAATTCAGCCATTTCCAATTCCATAATTCACCTCTGTTCAAAATATCCGTATATAAGAAAAAATCCCGAAACTACTGCTTCGGGATTTACTGAATACCGAGGTTATTACCCCGATAAAATTGGAGCGGATTACGAGGCTCGAACTCGCTACCTCCACCTTGGCAAGGTGGCGCTCTACCAGATGAGCTAAATCCGCATTTTATAAAGAATGTAATCACGCTGTCACATTCTTTATGGTGCCTCCGGTCGGAATCGAACCAACGACACGAGGATTTTCAGTCCTCTGCTCTACCAACTGAGCTACAGAGGCATAAATGGCGACCCGGATGAGGCTCGAACTCACGACCTCTAGCGTGACAGGCTAGCGTTCTAACCAACTGAACTACCGGGCCAATATGGTGGGGACTACAGGGCTCGAACCTGTGACCCTCTGCTTGTAAGGCAGATGCTCTCCCAGCTGAGCTAAACCCCCATAAGCTTTGACCATTTATTTTGTTTATCCTCAGTTCGTTTTGTCTTTTGCGTTTCCTCCCTGACGACGATATTAATTATATCATACTTTTTCACGTTTGTCAAGGGTTTTTTCAAAATTTTTTGAAAAAATTTTTTGAGGGAGTTTTTGGCTGTATTTCGGCTGAAATCGAATGTTGAGGGCAGATTTTTTCAAAAAATTCTAAATATTTTTTATATTTAACTTTTAATAAGAGCCTTTAGCAGTTAGCTATTAGCTATTAGCTGACAGATAATACCACTCTACCAAGATAAAAAAGGACGGCAGAAATAAATTCTACCGTCCACAATTCTTAATTCTTAATTCTTAATTCTTAATTTAATTACGCATTACGAATTATTTCTTATTCTCCCCTCTGAGAGCCACACGTCTGATTTTTCCGCTGATAGTCTTTGGAAGTTCATCGAGAAATTCAACAATTCGTGGATACTTATAAGGTGCTGTATGCTCCTTGACATATGTCTGGATTTCCTTTTTCAGTTCGTCTGTGCCTACAGTTCCCTTTGTGAGAACGATAGAAGCCTTTACAACCTGACCTCTTACAGGGTCAGGAGCAGCGCTTACACCACATTCAAGAACATATGGGAGTTCCATAATAACGCTTTCAATTTCAAATGGTCCGATACGGTAGCCTGATGACTTGATAACGTCATCAACTCTGCCGACATACCAGAAATAGCCGTCCTCGTCCTTCCAAGCTGTATCGCCTGTGTGGTAGAGTCCGTCGTGCCATACTTCCTTTGTCTTTTCCTCATTATTGTAATAGCCGAGGAAAAGTCCCGGAGGTGTATTCTTATCAACACGAACTACAATTTCGCCTGTTTCACCTGGCTTAACTGTGTTTCCGTCCTCGTCAACTATATCAACGTCATACTGTGCATTAGGCTTACCCATTGAGCCGGGACGGGCAGTCATACCTACAAAGTTACCGATAACAAGTGTAGTTTCTGTCTGTCCGAAGCCCTCCATAAGCTTAACGCCAGTATGTTTGAGGAACTGGTTATAAACTTCGGGGTTAAGTGCCTCACCTGCAACTGTTGCATACTTTATACTGCTGAGATCATATTTTGCAAGATCTTCCTTGATAAAGAATCGGAACATTGTAGGAGGAGCGCAGAATGTTGTAATATTGTACTTTTTGAACATAGGGAGAATTTTTGCCGCATCAAAGCGGTTGAAGTCATATACAAATACGCAGGTTTCACTAAGCCACTGACCGTAGAATTTACCCCACAGTGCTTTTCCCCAGCCTGTGTCGGAAATTGTGAAGTGAATTCCGTTTGGATCTACGTTATGCCAGTAACGTGCTGTTACAAAGTGTCCTAAACCGTATAAATGGCTGTGTGTAGCGATTTTTGGATAACCTGTTGTACCTGATGTGAAATACATAAGGATAGGCTCTGTGCCGCAGGAAAGCTCCTTTGGATCTGTAGGACGCTCGAAAACATCGCTGCATCCCTTGATGCCGTCGTTGAAATTGAACCAACCCTCACGCTCGCCATTGACAATCATCTTTATAAGCTTTACATTTGCTCCGTCCTCGGCAAGGTCAACCTGCTCAACTACTCCGTCATCGGCTGTACATACGATAGCCTTGACATTAGCAGCCTCGAAACGGTACTCAAAATCGTGCTTTACAAGCTGATGTGTTGCAGGAATTACAATTGCACCAATCTTGTGGAGAGCAAGGATTGAGAACCAGAACTGATAGTGACGTTTGAGGACAAGCATAACCTTGTCGCCCTTTTTAATTCCCATAGAACGGAAATAATTTGCGGTCATATTTGAATATTTCTTCATATCCGCAAAAGTGAACTTTATATCGCTTAAATCCTCGGCAACATAAACAAGAGCTGTCTTGTCGGGATTTTTCTCTGCAAGTGCGTCAACAACATCAAATGCAAAGTTGAAAGTATCCGTATTCTTAAAGCGAATATCTGTCATTTCGCCGTTTTCGTTAGTATCAACCTCAATAAACTTATCCGCAACGGGATTTTCAATTTTTGCAAGGTCGAAGTTTGTAACGCCGGGGAGAATAACAGGTTCAAGGTGCTGAATTGCTCTCTGAGGAGCATTTGCACCGAATACTACTGCATAGAATTTACACTCCTGACCGCCTACTGCCCATTCGTCGTGAGGCTCGGAGCTGTCATAATAAATAGAGTCGCCCTCATTGAGGATTTCAACATTATCGCCAACCTGAACTTTAAGCTGACCGCTGATAACGATATCCATTTCCTGTCCCTCGTGGGTATGAGGGTGGGGAACTCTGAACTTTTCATCAACATAAGGAATTGTTACAAGGAACGGCTCACCAATTTTATTCTTGAAATTGGGAGCAAGTCGCATATAGCTAAGACCTGTTCTTCTTGCAATAGGAAGTCCCTGACCTGCTCTTGTGATGTCGAAGCTGTTGATATGGGGCGATTCACCCTCCATAAGTTCGGTAATTTCAACACCACAGGCATTAGCGAATTTATATATAAAGGTGAAGCTGAAATCCTTTGCTCCGCCCTCATATGCGAGGTACTCATACTCGGAAACTCCGCATTTTTCTGCCATTTCTTCGGGAGTACAGCCTACAGACTCACGAGTCAGTCTAATTCGCTCGGCTACCTCTCTTATCTTAAACTCGGGATT
This sequence comes from Ruminococcus sp., assembly GCA_045539715.1. Classification (GTDB taxonomy): domain Bacteria; phylum Bacillota; class Clostridia; order Oscillospirales; family Ruminococcaceae; genus Ruminococcus. The sequence continues at coordinate 4,760 of JAZQFV010000036.1, forward strand.
CATATTATTCATAAAGCCTACTCCTTTCCCCTATCAGACGGAATCCTTACTATTGCTCTCAGAACTAAATCTCCCCATTTTGGGTAAAGTTTAATCGGCGGAACAATATTGCCATTGGCAAACGTCCGAAAGGTGTTTGAATCATTTGAATTTTCTTTTACTTTAAAGTGCAAAAGTATATGATTCGTGCCTACATAAAGCAATTTTATCATATTTACATCCTTTTGTCAATATCCAAATTGTTAATATTCATTTATTAACACATATGAATTTTCATATACCTTTACCTAATTTTTCTAAACAATTACACCTTTGTTATTCCTGTATCAATATTACATTTTGTATAGAAATTCGTTGTGCAAAATGTAGAAAACCATTGTGCAAAGTGACGAAAACACTAAAAACCCTTTATTTTTTCGGAAATATGTGGTAGAATAAAGACAGATTAAAAAAGACGTTACATTCAAGTGTTAACAGAATGTATATAATTTCTACGGAGGTGTTCCTTATGTTAAGTCTTCTTAAAAAATCTATTTCCAAAATCACAAGCCTTTTAACCGCATTCGTTATGCTGTTAGCTGTTTCATCTTATCCTACACAGACAGCATCGGCAGACAACATTCCCGACAATCAACTCAACGATATGGCAATTGAAGTCGCTTTTCTGGTGAACTCCTTCCGCCTTGAAAACGGACTTCATCCCGTCTATGTTACACCTTATCTCTGTGACGTAGCAAGAGTACGTGCCAGAGAGTGTATCGCACTTTTCGACCACAACAGACCTGACGGTTCAAAATTCTCTACAGCTATTGATGCTAATCTCGTTCCTTACGCTGCATTATTCGAAAACATCGCAGCAGGCCGTTCAACTCCACAGGAAACAATGGAGCAATGGTTAAATTCTCCTCCGCACCGTGAGGCTATACTTAATCCCGACCTTACACATATGGGTATGGGTGTTGCTTACGAGCAGAATTCAGAATACGGATATTACTGGACACAGCTTTTTGTTATTTCAGATGCTCATTTCCAGAACGAATACATTCCAAGAAGACACAATATTATTCCTCAGTCAGAGGGCGATATAACAGGCGATGCATCAGTTGATACATTCGATTACATTTCTCTTGCTGATTATATTTACAAGAGAAGTCAGAATATCCCTGTTTACTTCAATCCCGAACAGCTCCAGACTGCCGACTGTTTCAGAGATGGTCTTATAACTGAATCTGACGCAAAGGTACTGGTTAGATATATTCTTGGTGAGTATGACACACTCCCATACGTTTTCTAATTAATTTTAGTTAACTAAATTCCTTCCTCCTATAAATTTTGTTTCTTCGCCCAAAGAAACAAAGAGTCGGGGAGAAACCCGATTGTTTCTCCCCGATACTAAATATGATAATTTCATAACTTTTCATAATTTACCTCTTTTCTAAAAAATCGCCTGCGCAATAGTGCAGGCGATTTTTCCGTGATATACAGTTTTTATCAGCAAAAAAGGCGGTCATCAGACCGCCTTTATCGTTATTCTTCAATTGGAAGTGCAGTTACAAGTTTTGCATCAAACTTCTGAATTGCAAGAGCATCAGCAGCTGTAATTCCACCGCCTGCGTTACAGCAGTCAGCGTTTACTGCGCCTTTTTCGGAAAGCTTATATTTATCGGAATTTGCAAGCATCTGATAAATTGCCGCAGCATCTGCAATTGTTACAACTCCGTCACAGTTTGCGTCGCCGTATACTGCATCACCCACAGGCTTATTTGTAGGGTCAGGTTTTGTAGTAGGTTCGGGTTTTGTAGTTGGCTCAGGTTTTGTGGTTGGCTCAACCGATGTTCCTCCGGATGTGTAAAGGTCCTCTGGAAGCTCATCAAGAGTAATGCACAAATCACTCTCATACATTTCCTTTACTGCGGAAGCGTCATTGTAATTATCACCCGAAATAAAGTTGTCCTGTCCGTTGTCGTACCAAGTGCAGAAATACAGCCACATTGCGTTTTCTGTTGTGATATTGGAAACGCTGGGAATTGTGCTGTTTTCGGTTATAGCAGCCATTTTCTTGCCCTTTGTGTAGTTGTAAAGTGACCAGTAAACATTGCTGTTGCAGTCGTAGTTCGGACCACTTGTGAGTCCGTCATGACGGTTGTAAACCGTGTCATACTTATCAAATCCGACAATATCAACCTTGTCATCACCTGAATACCAGAGTGCGGATTCATCAGACCAAGCATACAAATTCTGCTCCCAGATAAGGTTGTGAACGCCATACTCATTTGTAAGCTCGTCATAGAGGTAATTCCAGAGATTTTTATAAACCTCGGCACCCTCCTGTGACCACCAGAACCATGCACCCTTGCCGTCAGCACCGCCGTTGCCCTCAGCTTCGTGGAATGGTCGCCAGAGAAGCGGTACGCCATTCTCCTGAAGTATAAGGAACTGTTCTGCAAGGTCCTCAATGCACATATCGAAATACGCATTTTCCTTTGTGCCTTCTTTATAAGCATTGGCAACTACGAAATCTGTTCCGTTCTTGTATGTACACTTCGTCCAATCCACAGCATCGCCCAGCTCATAGCTTGCAAAATCTGTAGGAATGTTTATATGCCAGCAAGCTGTAGCAATTCCGCCACGCTCCTTTACCCACTCGATAGCACGTTCAGTTGTGCCGTCCTCCCAGCCGTAAAGGGGATTGTAGTTCATAAAGTCAAAGCCTCTGATAGCAGGATATTTTCCGCCCGAAAGCTCTGCACAGTAATCAAACTCCTGATCGTAGTAATCATACTTATAATTGCGGTTCTGCTCATTGTAGGTATAAGTTCTTTTTTCGTCCGAACAATGCCAGTAGAACTTATTTCCGTCCTTGTCAACAGCCTCGCTGTCACGGTCAATCTCATACTCCTTGCCGTCGCTGTCAATGCACTTATCCTGTGCCGCATCGTAACGAATAGTAGTTTCAACGCCGTGACCGCCGCCGTAGATTTCCTGCTGTCCTGAGAGCACGTGCTTACCGTAAACGCTGTGGAGATACTTCATAAGCGCCTTTGTTTCGGGAGTTGCATCGGGGTCACAGGTAGCGGAATCAGCCTGTGTCACGTCGGGAAAAACAGCCTTTGAAAGAGTTACGCTGTCAATTGCCATATATCCGTATTTGTTGATAAATGAAATCTCATTTTCTCCCGCTTTCATACGAACTACACCGAAATCAATATCCGTCCACTTGTCATAATAGGGAACTGTTTTTGAATACTCAACGCCGTTAATGGTGACGGTCTGCATACGTCCCTCCTCGCTGAGTATCTGTGCACCTCTTACATTAAGCTGATACATTCCATCCTCGGGAACTGTAACATTAAATGTCAAAGCACCGTTTGTGAGATAAGCAAAACCCTCACCGCTGTAATCGGGGATTTTGTTTTCATAAATGGAAGTCCACAAATCTGCACCCTCCAAGTCTTCGCCCTCAATATAAAAGGGGAAAACTGTATCAGCCGCTGTAACCTGTACTGTTGCAGGCATTGCCGCAGCTGTAACCGAAACTGCTGAAATCAACGCAGCCCACTTTTTAATTAATCTGTTCATCTGACATACCTCCTATTAACTATCCCTTTTTTGCTCCCCAATCATAATCATTGGCAGAGCCATACCGCCCCTATGGCGTTATTTTACACTATAATTATATATCATTTCACATAAATTTTCAAGGGTTTTTTCTTAAAAAACACTTAAATACTTAAATTTCGTAAATATGCACAAAAACAGCCACTTTTCTTTGTTGTGACAGCCATTGTTTTTGAATGTTTTTCCCTTAAATAATTAAAAGTCCTTGAATAAATCAAGGACTTTTAATTAATTCATGCATTATTATTTATACTATAGCAAACGACGACATACGGCATTTATGCCATTAGATTTGTCTACTGTTGTTTCAGGAATTAGTATTAGTTTGTAAAGCTTTGCTAAGCCATACATCTGCTATATCAACAGCCTCGTAAAGACCGCACTCACGCTCAGTATTCTTTACTACCGCTTTAAGAGGATTAGCCTCGTTAGTGTCAATCAGCATTACACGCACCTTTGACACCATCTGAGCTCCGTCAACTTCTTTTTGTGCAAGTATCTGTATCCATATAACATAAGGATCGGACATATAGCCGTAATAGATTTCTTTGCCGCATCTGACAAGGGGATAACCCTTATATGTGGAAAATTTTCCGCTCATCTCTTACCTCCGTTTCTCGGATACGGTCAGTGCTACACCGCAGCCTGTATCAAGGATTGAGTTATTACTCCGCCAATTTAATTGGAAAGCAGTATTCAACCCTTATTTCCATGTTAATTTGAATTCTGTATCTGATTTAAGATTTTCTGCGTTTTCTATCATTGTTTCAACATATGACTTTGAAATGTTGAATTTGCTTTCGCCGTCAGCTACTACAAGCGCCTGAAATGCGGATTTTTCATAAAACTCGAACTTCGTTGTCTTTTCAAGGTATCCGTCGGTAAATTCAAGTACAGCCATAGGCTCGCCGCTTGGAATTTTCTCATCAAGAGCGAAACTTTCAGCATTTGCCTTTATGAGGAAGCTGTAGAACTCTCTGTAACGCTCGGAATCAAATTCCTCGCCGTTGAGAGTAACATCGAAATGCTTTGATGTAAGCTTTTCGTCCTCAGCCGGCTCAGAAACCTGTTCAATTTCAAAATCATAGGATTTACCGCCGCATTCAAGCGAAAGGTCGGTAACATTCCATACATATGAAGCAATGAAAATTCTTGACGCAATATCAACAGGTTCAACTGTTATCCATTTCGCCTTTTCTTCATCAAGAACGTAAATTATATCTCCGCCCTCGAACATAGCATAACAGCTTTTGCCCTCGCTGTCGTCGAAAAATTCGCTTAAAAGAAGCTTATAGTCGTTTCCGTCGTCACATTCCATTGTAACTGTGCAGTAAGGCTCTTTGAGTCCTGCCTCTGCAATGTCGGATTCTGTGCATTTTACAGCGTAAATGCTGTCTGAATACAATCCAAACATTCCCGTTACAATTTCTGTTGACCTTTCAACTGTAAGATATGCAAAAGTGGGGCTTGTCATAATATGAGATGAAGATGTACCGCCTCTGTTTGCATTGTCATCCTTTGGAACGTCATACTCTAAAACCATATCCTTTTCGTGGTCCTTACGTGATATGGTAAGCTTTTCAACTGTAGGATATACGTCGGGGGCTTTAAGCATTGTCTTGTCAACGAAATCATCAAAGGTATTGCTGTAATTTGCAACAGCAGAAAGTCTTACAGTATATACCGTATCAATGCCGTCAATCATAACATACTTTGTATCACCTGTAGGAGTTTTATCTCCCACCAACATACGGAACTTAGTTCCTGTTTCATATTCAATGTCAACTACAGCTTCAGGTTTATCAAGTCCGAATTTCGCAATATCTGTGCAGTTCTCCTCAATAACGTCCTCCGATGTAAGACCGTTGGCATTATTTGCAAGAGTTCCGATCATTGCAGTATCCATACTGATATTCTGATAGCCGTCAAAGGTATAGACGATACCTGAGCCTGTTGCAGTTCTGCCGTTCTGGACAACATAAAATTCATCTGTGGCATTTTTAACCTTTACAGTTTTGATTGTGCCTTTCAGATCTGCTCCTGTTTCGGGATCTGTACCTGTTACCTTATCATCGTGAATAAGAACCTTAACCTGCTTTTCGGGCTCAGAAACCGTGGAGGAGGAACTATCTCCGTCCTCCTTTGGCTCTGTCAGCATGAGAGCCGCTGCTCCTCCGCCAAGTGCAAGCAGTAACGCACTAAGTCCGATAATGCTTTTAACCGATTTTTTCATTTATTCTTTCTCCATAACAGAACGCAAAGACCTGCTATACCGATAAGCAAAGGAATAATTACAACAACCACTACAAGAATAAGTCTTGCAGAACCCTGTGTAAGTGAGAGAGTATACTGGTCGAATACCTTTTCGGGGATAACAGCGCTTGCTTCCTTGCCTGTTGTTTCGTTGATTACGTTAAGAAGAATACTTGCGTTGTTGTAAGTGTTTGTGCTTGAAATAACTGAATTGTCAAACATAAACGGGCTGCCGATAACGAGAACATTGCTTCCCGATTTCTTTAATCCGTCAGATGTTTCCTTTCTTGCCTTAACAACAACATTGAAAGCACCCTTTTCGCCTACCTGTTCCTCGCCCTCAAAAGCCGCAGCTGTATCGGAAGTCTTGATGATTTCCTTTACAATTGTTTCATTGTTCTTGCTGAGAACTGTAATAGGACGGATATAGGGAGCGATAATGGGAAGTGAAGCATTTGCAGGTGTACCTGCAATTTCAGCGTCAGCAATTTTTACATTTGGAGCGCTTACCATCTGTCCCAATGATGTAATACCTGCCTGAACCATATTTGTACCCTCATCAAATACAAATGTAGGTTCAATCTGAATTTTCCATTCAGCAAGGAATTCGCTGATATTGGGAAGCTGTGTTGCATTTGCATTCTGGATATAGATTAAATCCTTTTCGTATTTTCCGTCATTGTAGAGGAAATCGCTGAGCTTTGTAATAATGTCGGGTGTGAAGTCAACGGAAGGTGCTGCAACTACGATAACATCGTAATCCTCGGGGTTGAGAGCATCTGTTCCGATGTCAATTTCAACGCAGTCATAGCCGTTCTTTGACATATAGTTCATAAGTGAACCGCCCACAACTGAATGAATCTGGTCGAATACGCCGCCGCCGTTCATACTTGAAACAAGTGCAGCCTTTACAGGATTTGCGTCTGTTACAGCCTTAATAGCTGATGTGAGTGTGCTTTCACCTGTAAATGTCATAACAATATTTGTCTGTGTGCTGTTCTGTGAGGGAGCAATCATACCTGAAACTTCTTCGGGAGTGATGAATTTCACTCTGTCGCCGCATCTTACAACGATACCGCCCTCAGTGATTTCGCCGTTGTAAACCTGATTGAGTTCAGTAACTACATCGGGATTTTTTGTAATGTCAACATAATTTACGTCAATGCTTCCCTTTCCTGCCTCTGCATATACGGAATACTTATCAAGGATTTCAGGGATAATATCATAAGGACATTCAACAACTACACCGTAGTACTGATAGAACATATTTTCATAGCCTGTTCCAATCATTGAGAAATAGTCCTCTGTTGATGTAACAATAACTTCAACGTCCTTGTCAATATTTTCAAGAACTTCAATTGACTGCTCCGAAATCTCGTGACGGCTGTCGGGAGTCAGGTCAAGCTTCATAGGATAACGCTGTGTGAGAAGTCCGCAAACGATATTTGCAGCAATTACAACAGCAATTACAAGAACAATTGTAACAGCGGACATTGAGCCGAACTTGAACTTTTTAAGATTCTTCTTGGGCTTAGCCTTTTTCTCTGCTTCAACTGTTTCAGCAGCCTCAGCAGCAGTTTCTACCGCTTCAACAGCTGTTTCTTTGATTTCTTTTTCTTTCTTACTCATCTGTATACACTCCTTTCCTAATTATGCCCAGCGTCTTTTATCAAGCACTCTTACTGTAAAGAAGTTGAAAAGAACTGCTATACTGATGAAATAAACGACTGTTGAAAGGTCGAATACACCTCTTGTAAGCTCTACATATCTTGAATAGAATGATGCTGCAACGAGAGCTTTCTGAATGAACTCAACGGGAATATTTGCTGCAAGTGAGTCCATAAGGTACAGCATAAAGAGTACGAAAATACCGATTACTGCTGATGCCATCTGATTTTCTGTAAGTGAAGAAATGAAAAGTCCGATAGCGATAAATGCCGCACCGAGGAAAAGCATTGCAAAATAGTTGCCCAGAAGGGTAGACCATACAACCTGACCGCAAAGTGCGATAATGATTGAGTAGATGAATACAACGCTCTCTGCAATGATAAAGAGGGCAAGAGCCGCAAAATATTTGCCGAGAACAATTGATGTAAGGCTGACAGGAGCTGTGAGAAGTCCCTGGTCAGTACGGTTTTTCTTCTCCTCACTAAGCAGACGCATTGTGAGAATAGGAATGAGAAATACTACGATAAGGAACATTGAGCCGAACATAGGCGACATATCTGCCATACCTGAGCCAACAACGCTCAATGAAAAGAAAAGTCCTGAGAAAAGAGCAAAGCCTGCAAGGAATACATAAGCAATTCCCGATGTAAAGAATGCTCCCATTTCACGTCTGAATATTGCACCCATTACTCGTCCCCTCCTTCTGTTTCTTCAATATCTTCGGCTTTATTAATATCCATACCGCCTGTAACGCCGATGTTATAATCATCAAGAACATTCTTCTTTTCTTCGGAATCTGTTGTCTTGATTGTTTCCATAGTTCCTGTGGTAATCTTCATAAAGATATCCTCAAGAGTCATATCAGAAAGCTGCAACATAAGGATATTCCAGCCCTTATTGCGGCAAAGGGAATTGATAGCACGGCGAACATCAATAGCGTCATCGGACTCAATATCGTAATCGTAAATGCCCTTTTCACGCTCCATATCTGCACGGACATATTTAATACCGTCAATAGCCTTCAATGCTGAAACGATTTCGTCCTTGTCCTCTGCTGTACGCTTTGTACCCTCGATACGGACTGTCATCTTATGCTCGTTTGTGAGCTTGTTTGCGATTTCGGTAGCTGTACCGTCAGCGGCAATTACGCCCTTGTTAACGATAATGATTCTGTCACAAACTGCCTGTATTTCGGGAAGAATGTGAGATGAAAGGATAACTGTATGGTTCTTTCCAAGCTTTTTGATAAGTGTACGGATTTCAATAATCTGGCTTGGGTCAAGACCAACTGTAGGCTCGTCAAGGATAAGCACGGGGGGATTGTTGATAAGTGCCTGAGCAAGACCAACTCTCTGCTTGTAACCCTTTGAAAGATTGCGGATAAGTCTTTCTCTTACGTGAGAAATTTTACAAATGTCGCAGATTTCTTTAAGGTGTGCCTTTCTTGTAAGCTTACACTTTTTAAGGTCATACATAAAGTTGAGATATGAGTCAACTGTCATATCAACGTAAAGCGGCGGGATTTCGGGCAAATATCCGATATTTGACTTTGCCTCAATGGGGTTTTCGAGAATATCCACACCATTGATAAGCACCTGTCCCGAAGTTGACGAGATATAACCCGTCAGAATATTCATTGTTGTAGACTTTCCTGCACCGTTGGGTCCGAGAAATCCGAGTATCTCACCCTTTCCCACAGAAAAGCTTATGTCATTGACGGCTTTTTTATCGCCGTAATGCTTACATAGATTTTTGACCTCTATCATAGCGAAGTCCTCCTGTATTAAATTTAATAATCCCAGTCATTGATATAATACTTTATTTTTGTGATAATGCCGTGTTAATGAAGCGAATATTAAATAATAGTCTTTTGCAAATCCTCGGCAATCTGTGATTTCAGCTCCTCAACAGAGCCGAATTTCTTTTCGGGACGGATAAATTCAAGCAGTTTCACCTGTATAAATCTGCCGTAAATATCCCCCGAAAATCCGCATATGTGGGTTTCCGCAAGGGGTAAGCCGCCGTATTCCACCGTTGGCTTTACACCGATATTTGTCATAGCAGGGTAAATCTTGCCGTCAATTTCCGTTTCAGCCTTGTATACTCCGAATTTCGGCACAAGCTGATTTTCCTTGAAATGCTGATTTGCGGTAGGAAAGCCGATAGTCCGCCCAAGTGCCGCCCCTGATTCAACCTCTGCCGATACAGCATAGGTATCCCCAAGAAGTCTGTTAGCTTGTACTATATCGCCCTTTGCAAGGAGTTTGCGTATCCTTCCCGAAGAAACAATTTCCCCGTCAAGCAGCTCGTCCTCTGCAATATGAACCTGAAAGCCGTATTTTTCGCCCAGCTGACGCAATTCCGCAGTTCCGCAGGACGCATTTCTGCCAAAGCGGAAATCGTTTCCACAGCAGACTACACCCACATTCATTCTGCCTGCAAGAATATCCCTTGCAAATTCTTCTCCCGAAAATCCGCATACATCGCTGAAATTCGGAGAATAAACGCTGTCAAACCCCATATTTTCAAGAATTCGCAGCTTTTCACGGTCAGTATAAATATAGCCGTCAGCCCCTGTGGACTTTTTCAGTACAATCTGCGGCGAAAAAGTGAACACCGCAGGCTTACAGCCCTTTTCAGCATATTTCAAGGCAAGCTCCAGAACTTTGCGATGCCCTCTGTGGACACCGTCAAACAACCCTAAAGCTACCGAAGTTTTTTCTGACATTTTTAATAATCCTTAACTAAGATTTTTCGCAACACGGAGAATTCCATTTTCATGGTCGGCAAAGGCTGTGCCTATAAAGCCGCCGTCAAAGCCGTATACGGAATAAATTTCCACATTGGCTTTTATATGGTGAACTCTCGAAATATCAAGCTTTACGCCATTTTTGTACATTCTCGTCTGCACCTCGTTAAGCTTTAACTTAGGCAGAGATGCGAATACACGTTCAATTGGCAGTATAAGCTCCTCAAGGCGATTTTCATCAGCTGCCTGCTGGATTTCCTCCATTGTATAGCATTCGTCAAGGGTAAATCCCCCCGAAGATGTTCTCACAAGGGAAGTCATAATTCCGCCGCAGCCAAGCTTTTCGCCTATGTCATTTATAATTGTGCGGATATACGTGCCTTTTCCGCAGTATATTTCAAGCGCTCCCTCACGGCTTTCCTCGTCATATTCCACCAATTCAAGGCGGTCTACGTGAATTTGCCGTGGAGTACGCTCAACCTCTACGCCCTGTCTTGCAAGGTCGTAAAGCCGCTGACCGTTTACCTGCACCGCTGAATACATAGGCGGCAGCTGCATAATATCTCCCACAAATTCGGGAATTACAGCTTCAAGGGTATCACGGTTCACAGCCATATCGGAAGAAGTCAGCACCTCTCCTGTTATATCCTGTGTATCAGTTACCTGTCCCAGTTTAAAGCCTGCACGGTAACTTTTTGTATTGTCGGGCATAATATCGCAGGCTTTTGTGGCAGTTCCCACAAATACGGGCAGAACTCCCGTAGCCATGGGGTCAAGAGTTCCCCCATGACCAAGTCTGCGGATTTTCATAATTCCACGAAGCTTTGCAATTACATCAAATGACGTAAAGCCCCGGGGTTTATTCACGCATATTATACCGTTCATAAAAGTGCCTTTTCCACAGCTTCAATAACAACTGCTTTTACCTGCTCAACACTTCCGCTTAATGCACAGCCTGCCGCTTTGGCATGACCGCCGCCGCCCAGTGTACGGCAGATTTCGGATACATTCACCTCGTCAGCGGAACGGAAAGAGCATTTGAACTCGCCCGGCTCACGCTCACGCATAAGAACGCCCACTTCCGTATCTTCAAGCTGCAATGTTATTGGTGCAAGTCCCTCTAATTCGTCGCAGGCAATGCCAAGCTTATTCATCATTTCCTGAGTTACAGCGGCAACTACCAGCTTTCCGCCGATATATTCCTCCATAAGCTCGCAGAATTTAGCTTCAAGCATCATTCTGCCACGGGATTTCACTTCAAACATATAGCGGTTGATACGTGCAAAATTTATATCGTAGCTGCGTTTCATCTCCGCCGCAATTTCATGGGCTCTCGGAGTTGTACAATCGTACTTGAAACAGCCCGAATCCGTAGCAATGCCTGTATACAGGCACATAGCACAATGGCGGCTTATATTTACCTCCATATACTTTGCAAGGTTATATATAACCTCGCAGGCAGCCGTTGCTTTCGGACGAAGCAGCGTCATTTCAGCATAATTCTTGTTTGACTCGTGGTGGTCGATGCACAGCTGCACCTTTCCGCCGTAAATCTCCTCATATCTGCCCATAAGCTTTGTATCGGCAATATCAACAGCTATGATTGTCTTAGGCTCAAACTCCTCGTTTTCAATGCCCTTTGTCATAAATCCATAGCGTGAGGGGAACTCGTCGCTGCACACAACACAGCTCCTTATGCCAAGCTCTGCAAGTATATCCTTCAACCCGAAGCCTGCTCCGATGCAGTCGCCGTCGGGACTCTGGTGAGTTATGATAACTGCATCTTCACAGTTTCTGAGAAAGGTTTCAGCCTCGCTGTAGCCTATATACATAACATACTCCTCTCGGGAACCTCTTAAAATCAAATTAAATCGTTAAGCTTCTTGCTTATCTCCGCACCTCTTTCAATAGAGGTGTCGGCAACAAATGTAAGTTCTGGGGATTTTCTCATCTGTAAACGGTGGAAAAGTTCACGGCGGATAAATCCTGCCGCACTTTTCAGTCCCTGAACAGATTCCTTTGTCTTTTCAATTCCCCCAAGGCTTGATACGAAAACCTTGCAGGTTGACATATCACCCGATAAATCGGCTCTTACAATTGTCAACAGCTTATCAACTCTCGGGTCTTTAATATCCCTTAAAATAGCTGTAAGCTCTCTTTTTATATCCTCTGCCATACGGCTGTTCTTATAATTTGCCATAGATTAATCCTCACGGTACTCCTCTACCATATAAGCCTCGAAGATATCGCCTTCCTTAACATCGCTGAACTTTTCAAGGCTGATACCGCACTCGTAACCCTCGGCTACCTCCTTAGCGTCCTCCTTGAATCGCTTCAGACCTGCAATCTTATCATCAGCAATAATGATACCGTCACGGACAACACGAACCTGACAGTTTCTTACAGCCTTACCGCTGAGAACGTAGCTTCCTGCAACCATTCCGACATTGGAGATTTTGTATACCTGACGAACTTCAATACGTCCAAGTTCAACATCACGGAACTTAGGTGCAAGCATACCCTTCATAGCTGTTGTGATTTCCTCAATTGCATCATAAATGATACGGTAAAGACGAATATCAACGCCATCTCTTGCGGCACTTTCAGCAGCAACGGGGTCGGGACGGACATTAAAGCCTACGATAATAGCATTTGATGCATTAGCAAGCATAACGTCGCTTTCCTTAACAGCACCAACTGCACCGTGGATAACTCTTACTCTTACCTCGTTGTTGGAAAGCTTTTCAAGGGACTGCTTTACAGCTTCAACTGAGCCTTGTACGTCAGCCTTTACAACGATAGGAAGTTCCTTGATTTCGCCCTCGGCAATCTGATTGAACAGGTTGTCAAGTGTAACCTTGCGGTATGCGTTGAACTGCTCCTGCTTAGCCTCGTGCTTTCTCTGCTCAACAAGTTCTCTTGCAAGGCGCTCATCTTCAACAGCGTTGAATGTATCGCCTGCGCTTGGAACTTCTGCAAGACCTGTAATCTCAACAGGAACAGAAGGACCTGCTGTCTTTACAGTTCTGCCCTTGTCGTTAGTCATAACACGGACACGACCTACAGATGTACCTGCAATGAGAACATCGCCCTGTTTAAGTGTACCATTCTGTACAAGGAGAGTAGCAATAGGACCTCTGCCCTTATCAAGACGAGCCTCGATAACTGTACCCTTTGCAAGTCTGTCGGGATTAGCCTTTAAATCCTGTACTTCTGCAACGAGAAGAACATTTTCAAGAAGTTCATCAAAGCCCTCGCCTGTCTTAGCTGAAACAGGAACGCAGATAACATCGCCGCCCCAGTCCTCGCATACGAGTTCATACTTTGTAAGTTCTTCCTTGATACGGTCGGGATTTGCTCCCTCTTTATCCATTTTATTGATAGCAACGATAATCTGCAATCCTGCTGATTTAGCGTGGTTGATAGACTCAACTGTCTGTGGCATAATACCGTCATCAGCGGCAACAACAAGAATTGCAATATCTGTGATATTAGCACCTCTTGCACGCATTGAAGTAAATGCTTCGTGTCCGGGAGTATCAAGGAAAGTAATCTTCTGTCCGTTTACCTTAACCTGATAAGCACCGATATGCTGTGTGATACCGCCTGCTTCGCCGTCAGCAACGTGAGCATTTCTGATACGGTCAAGAATTGAAGTCTTACCGTGGTCAACGTGTCCCATAACAACAACTACAGGACAGCGTGGTTCGAGGTTTGTATCGTCATCATCACTGTCGTCAATAAGACGCTCCTCAATTGTAACGATAACTTCCTTTTCAACCTTTGCACCCATTTCCTCAGCAATAAGTGACGCTGTATCAAAGTCGATTTCCTGATTGATAGACGCCATAACGCCAAGTCCCATAAGCTTCTTGATAACGTCTGTAGCAGTAGCTTTAAGACGAACAGCAAGTTCACCAACAGTAATAACATCGGGGATAAGTACCTTTAACTGCTGCTTTCTTGCACGTTCAAGTTCAAGTCTTTTCAGCTTTTCAGCCTCTGACTCCTTCTTTGAGAACTGCTGGCGGTTTCTCTGAGCGGACTTCTGGTTGATTTTCTGCTTCTTGGAAGAATAGTTGTCATTGCTGTGCTTTCTGTTTCCTGAAGCCATCTGGTCATACTTTTCATTGTACTTGTCAAGGTCTACATAGCTGCCTCTTGTATCAACTGTACGACGCTGTGTAGCTGTTGACGCTGTTTCAGATGAAAAGCTTGTGTTGAGCTTTGTAGCTTCGCCTCTTTCACGAGCCTTAGCCTGCTCCTTTTTCTTTTTCTTATCGGAAGACTTGTTATCGGATTTCTTTTCCTCTGTCTTTCCATTTTCCTTCTTTAACTCATCCACAGGTTTTTTCTCCTCCTGAACGGGTTTATTTTCGGTTTTAACTTCCTGTTTTTCAGCAGCCTCTGTTCTGACCTCCTGAACCTGCTTGCTTTCAGCCTTTACCTCAGCCGGTTTGTTTTCCTTTGGTTTATCCTCAGCCTTTGGCTTTTCCTCTGCCTTTACGGGTTCAGCCTTGGGCTTTGTGTCCTTTTTCTTTTCAGCCTTTGGAGCGTCCTTGACTTCCTTTTTCTTCTCAGTCTTAGGAACGTCCTTAACTTCTGCTTTCTTCTCAGTCTTAGGTGCTTCCTTAGCTTCCTTTTTCTTATCAGCCTTAGGTGCTTCCTTGACTTCCTTTTTCTTTTCAGTCTTGGGTTCTTCCTTGACTTCCTCTGTTTTTTCAGGCTTTGGAGTATTCTTTGTATCGAAATATTCTTTAAAATCCGCAACCTCGTTAATCTTTGTATGATGCTCTAAAACCGCATTCATCTCCTCCTCGCTAAGTGAAGATGAAGGCTTTTTTCTTGTGTCACCCTTTGAAGCGAAGAATTCAACAAGTTCCTTTGAAGAAATGTTAAGATCCTTTGCAGCGTCGCTTAATTTTATCTTTTTTGCCATAGGCGAAATAACCTCCTTAATAGCCGTACTCACGGCTGTCACAACAATCGGTTGTTATATGGGAATCCCATATGTCATTTACTTTGTGGTGTATCGGTGATTTTCTGAAATCCCCCTGCAAAGCCCTTATCGCAAATTGCCATAACAGCTGTTTCCTTGCCGCAGAGTCTGCCGATTTCAGCTTTTTCAAGTTCTGTGACAATTACGGGAATGTCATACTTTCCACAGACAAAACGCACTTCCTTGACAGTTTTCTCCGAGGCATCAGCCGCTGTAAGAACTGCAAACGCCTTGCCGCCCTCTACAGCTTCCTTGGAGCTGTCAAAACCTTTAACCACTCTGCCTGCCTTAATGCACATTGTAAGCAGATCAGCTGTTTTCTGTTTCTTTCCTGAGTTCATCTGCCATCACCTCATATACACTTTCATCTATTCTGCATGAGAGGGATTTTTCAAATCTCCGTGCCTTACGTGCTTTATCAAAACATTCAGCCTCTTTGCAAAGATATGCACCTCTGCCGTTTTTCTTTCCCGTAAAATCAAGGCTTATTTCGCCCTCGGGGGATTTCACAACACGCATAAGTTCTCTTTTCGGCTTCATTTCGTTACATCCAAGGCACATTCTCATCGGGATTTTCTGGGATTTCATAAATTATTCCTCAACAGCCTCTGTTTCCTCTGCTGCTTCAACAGCTTCTTCTACAGCATCAACAGCTTCTTCAACAACTGCCTCAACAGCCTCTGTTTCTGCTGCTGCCTCAACTTCTTCCGCTGCTGTATCAACTGTTTCTTCTACAGCTTCATCAGCCTTTGCAAGAAGTGCATCGGGATAATCCTCAGCAAGCTCCTCAGCAGGCTCACCTGTAACAGGGTCTGTCTGGGGCTTAATGTCAATCTTAAAGCCTGTAAGCTTAGCTGCAAGCTTTGCATTCTGTCCCTTGTTTCCGATTGCAAGTGAAAGCTGATTGTTAGGAACAACAACTGTGCAGGTCTTTTCTTCAAGGGAAGTTATAACAGCCTTTATAACCTCAGCAGGAGCAAGGGCTCTTGCAATGAATTCGCCGGGGTTTTCGCTCCATGGGATAATGTCGATTTTTTCGCCGTTAAGCTCATTTACAACAGCTGTAATTCTTGAACGCTTAGGACCGATGCAAGCACCGATTGCGTCAACATCAGCGTCATTTGACCATACAGCCATTTTTGTTCTTGAACCTGCTTCACGGGAAATTGACTTGATTTCAACAGTTCCGTCATAAATTTCGGGAACTTCTGTTTCAAAGAGTCTTTTTACAAGTTCCTTAGCAGTTCTGGAAATTTTTACAATAGGCTTCTTTGTCTTGTTGAGGATACCTGTGATGTAAACCTTTACATCCTTGCCCTCTACAAGAGTTTCACCCGGAATCTGCTCATTTCTGAACAGGTAAAGTTCTGAACCCTCATAAACAACGGTAACTGTTCCTCTGCCCTGCTCAATCTGTGAAACCTTAGCAGTAATGCAGTCGTGTTCTTTCTGCTGGAACTTTTCAAGCACCTGCTCACGGTTGATTTCTCTTAAATCGCCCTTGATTGACTGCTTTGCAGAGAGGGCAGCCATTCTTCCAAGGCTTGAAATATCAATTTCCTTGAGAATTGTTCCGCCGATATAAGCATTGGGGTCAATTAACTTTGCAGTTGCAATATTGATTTCGTTCTCATCAATTGGCTCATCTTCGATGATTTCCTGAACGATGTACATAGCAAATTTCTTCTGAGAGGGGTCAATTTCCACTCTTATTCTGTCCTCACTATGAGGATATGCTCTTTTAGCCGCTTTAAGCATTGCCGATTTTACTTTCTCAATAAGAAGTTCGGTTTCAACGCTGTTTTCTTCTCCAAGCATTTTCAATGCGTCGAAAAAGTTATCCATAACAATTTCCTCCAATATAATATATATTTTTATTCATCATAGAATCCACAAAAGCGGATATTCAAGATGAAAGTCAGTCAAAATCAAACCAAAGTTTTACAAAGGCAATATCAGCAAAGGGGTATTTCGCCTCTGTGCCGTCCTCCAACTCAACGGTAATATCTGTTTTGTCAGCCTCTTTAAGGTATGCGCAGATTTCCTTTTCACCGTCAACTGCTCTTATAAAGCGGATGCGGATTTTATCACCCTCGCATACTTCAAAATGGTCCTCTTTGACAAGTTCTCTTTCAAGGCCTGCTGAGCCGATTTCAAGCATATAGCTTTCCTTGATTGGGTCAACCTCGTCAAGAAGCTTATTCACAGGCTCTGTGACAGCTTCGCAGTCCTCAATGGTTATACCCTCATCGCAGTCAATAAAAATCCTCAGATACCAGCTTGCTCCCTCCTTGACGTAGCATACGTCCCAGAGGTAATAGCCTAAATCATCGGTTATCGGCTTAACAAGGTCGTATATCCTTTGTTCTGTTGCACCGAATTTTTTCAGCTTCATTTGTATCTTTTATCTCCTTTCAAAACGAAAGACCGGAAGTTTCCGGTCTTTAGCTTACTATGTTATCTCTATTATATCACACTATTTCGAAAAAATCAATACCTTTAAGGAAAATTTTTCTGAGATACTCTTATTACTGAGGAAAAAATTTGAACACCGCAAAAATAATAAGATAGTGCAGGGGGTAGAAGATATAGAAGAACCATTTTGAAAACACGGGATGTTTACCTTTTTTGCCATTGCAAAGCACAGTAACGCAGAAATATGAAAACATAACAACTGCAAATCGCAAAAGAGAATCTGTCCATACCTTTACATCGGTAATGCCACCCGAAATTATAGCAATAATCTGCCATATTGCCGCTATGACGGTATAAGAAATCAATCGTGCTTTCGGACGTTCACGGAAAATATGTATAAAGAGAATAAACAACACGCCGAATATAAGCCAATCTGACATTATAAGCACAGTTGCGGCATGGCAGAGAATTATTAGCAGTATTTTCTGCCATTTCTTTTTATCGCTTTCCCATGCGACTATTGACAGCAATCCAAAAAACAGCGTAAATATAACATTTGAAGTCCACCAGCCATAGACAGGCTGCATTACAAGCCAATCGGGAATTTGCGAAATACAGGCAAAAATTAATAGCCGCAAAGCATATTTTTTCCTGTCACGGGTATATTTATAGCCGTCTGCAACAGAAAAGAACATTACAGGCGGACATATAAGGGCAAAATTGCTTATGAGGTTTTGCCACAAAGGCAAATTTTCCAGTTTTCCCCCACGCATAAGGGTAAGCCATGCTAACAAATGTCCCCAGAACATAATGATAATTACTGTGAATTTCAGGGAATCACGGTTGAAAATTTTCAATTTTTCCCTTTGTAAATTCATAAAACATCACCTCTAAAAAAGCTGCAAATATACATAAGGGCATCTCTAAAAACCCGTTTGATTAAAGAAAAAACAGATAGGTGCGGCAACTGCAAGGAAACCTTCCGAAGGCGTGCTGTCGCACTCCAAGGGAGGTTGACAAAGCAGATGACGTGCATAGCTGTTTTTTCTCAAAAGGGGTTTTTAGAGATGCCCTTAAGGGCGGATAATATCCGCCCCTGAAAAAATCAGTTGTTGTTAAGTTTTACAATGTTATCAGCAGTTACTTCAACCTTGATAACGCTTTCCTTATCTGTACTTACATCCTGTGTGGGGAAGAAACATACTGTGAAATTATTCTTATCGGGAGGAATGATAAATCCGCCGATAATTCCCGATATTTCGCCTTTTGCTGTAAGTTTGAAAGGATTGGGAATGTAATTTTCCATATTATTCTGACCGTAAAGCTGTGTTCTTACGTCAAAATGAACTTCCTCGCCGTCGGGATAGAGAATGTAGAAGTTGTTGATGATATTAAGCTCATATTCCTTGTCTGTGTTATTTGTAATAACAGCGTCAAGGTACATATATCTGTTGCCCTCGTCATCAGTTTTGCCCGAATCAATAACCTTATTGAGTTTGAAAACAGTTTCATTACTCTCTTTTTCTTCCTCAATTCCTGCCATAATTTCAGTCTGTGCAAGTCCTTCCTGCTTTTTAGGAGCAGCTTCTGATGAGGAGTTATCTTTTCCGTTTGAGCAGCCTGCCAGAGAAACAGCAGCTATAACAGCTGTAAGCATAAAGGATAAAATTCTATATTTTTTCATGTTTTTTCCTCCGATTTCAGCACGTCAGCCCGTGCTTTTTTTCTATACATATTATATCACAGCAGTAACATATTGTCAAGAATATTTATATTTTTCACAGAAAATGAAATTTACGAATAAGCCGATACTAACAAAAAATGAGTGCATTTTTTTCAAAAATACTTGCAATTTCAATTTCAATATGTTAAAATAGAATTAAAGGATTATATCCTATTGATGGGACAGATAACTTGTGAATATTTTATACGCAGAATAAAAGTCAAAAGTTTAGGAAGAAAAGTGCAGTAATACTTTGTGTATTGTAAGCTTTTCTGACGACAAGTCTTGGCTTTTAGGCAAGTAGAAAAAATCAAGAGTTAGTTGACACATCAATAATACTAATATGGAGGTATATAGACTATGGCATATGTAATTTCTGATGAGTGCGTAGGCTGCGGTGCTTGTGAGGCTGAGTGCCCTGTAAGCGCTATTTCCGAGAGCGATGGAAAGTACGTTATCGACGCTGATACTTGTGTTGATTGCGGTGCTTGTGCAGGTACTTGCCCTGTTGGTGCTCCTAACGCTCAGTAATTTACGCATAATTACGCATAATGAAGGCTGCTTTCGGGCAGCCTTTTTTCTTTTTAAAAGCGGTTAGCTATTAGCCAATAGGTGCGGTAAATATTGCGATATACCGTCAATTTGTGTTTGGACACGGCTCGCCGTGTCCCTACAAATTATATCATCATCGCACAAAAAAATGGACGGCAGAAAATTCTACCGTCCATAATTCTGAATTCTTAATTCTTAATTGCTAACGGCTAATGGCTAACAGCTAATAGCTTAACAAATAATTACGCATTATTTTTCATATATTCGTCCATAGCCGCAGCAGCTTTTTTTCCTGCACCCATAGCAAGTATAACCGTAGCCGCACCTGTTACGGCATCGCCGCCTGCATACACGCCCTCACGGGAAGTAAGTCCGTCCTCATCAGCGATAATTCCGCCCCACTTCTGTGTATCAAGTCCCTTTGTAGTCGTTCTTATAAGGGGATTTGGTGAAGTTCCGATTGACATAATAACGCAATCAGCCTCAATTTCCGTAAACTCACCCTCAATGGGAACAGTCTTTGCTCTGCCCCTCTCGTCAGGCTCGGTAAGCTTCATTTTTTCGCAGATTATACTCTTGGCCCAGCCGTTTTCCGTTGAAGTAATCTCCACGGGATTTGTGAGAAATGCAAATTTTATGCCCTCATCCTTAGCGTGTTCAAGTTCCTCTGCACGGGCAGGAAGTTCCTTTTCTGTACGTCTGTACACAATTGTAACATCTGCACCAAGTCGCTTTGCACATCTTGCAGCATCCATAGCAACATTTCCGCCGCCTACTACTACAGCCTTTTCCCCTGCATTTATGGGAGTTGCGGAATCAGGCTTGTATGCTTTCATAAGATTAATTCTTGTGAGAAATTCATTTGCGGAATAAACTCCGTTGAGATTTTCTCCCTTGATATTCATAAATCGTGGAAGTCCTGCACCTGTGCCGATAAACACAGTTTCAAAGCCCTCCTCGTCAATCAGCTCGTCAATTGAAACTGTTTTTCCCACAACGGTATTTGTTTCAATTTTAACTCCGAGAGCCTTTAATCCCTCGATTTCCTGCTGAACAATGGATTTGGGAAGTCTGAATTCGGGGATACCATAGGAAAGAACTCCCCCTGCAACGTGCAAAGCCTCGAAAATTGTTACGTCATATCCCATTTTTGCCAAATCTCCTGCACAGGCAAGACTTGACGGACCTGAGCCGATAATCGCTGCCTTGTGACCATTAGGCACAGGCTTTTCAACCACTATATCAGCAAGGGCATTATGTCTGTCGGCAACATATCTTTCAAGTCGTCCGATAGCCACAGGTTCGCCCTTAATTCCTCTTACGCACTTGCTTTCGCATTGTGTTTCCTGTGGGCATACTCTGCCGCATACAGCAGGAAGTGAACTTGACTTGGCAATAATTTTATACGCCTCCTCAAATCTTCCCTCTGCTACTTCCGCAATAAATGCAGGAATGTCAATCTGTACGGGACAGCCTGTCACGCAGGGCTTATTCTTGCAGTTGAGGCATCTTTTAGCCTCGTCAATAGCCTGCTCCTCGGTATATCCTAAAGCAACCTCGTCGAAATTCTTGTTTCTCACATCAGGGGCTTGTTCGGGCATTTTGTTTTTTTGTAAAGACATATTCGGCATATCATTCTACCCCCTTGAAAAGATTGCAGGTATCCTCGTGAGCCTTACGCTCAAAGGATTTATAGCCTGAACTTCTTGCAATGGCTTCGTCAAAATCTATGAGATGACCGTCAAATTCAGGGCCGTCAACACAGGCGAATTTTGTTTCTCCGCCAACTGTAAGACGACAGCCGCCGCACATACCCGTACCGTCAATCATAACGGGATTCATTGACGCAACAGTTGGAATATTATACTCCTTTGTAAGCTGACAGACGAATTTCATCATAATGATAGGGCCTATAGTTATAACTCTGTCATACTTTTCGCCGCTTTCAATAAGATTTCTGAGGGCATCGGTAACAAGTCCCTTTTCTCCCACAGAGCCATCATCTGACATAATCACAAGCTTGGAAGAAGCTGCCTTGAATTCATCTTCAAGGATTAAAAGCTCCTTATTTCTGAAACCAACTACAGCGTGAACCTCAACTCCCATTTCGTGGAGTTTTTTTGCTACAGGATAGGCAATTGCACAGCCTACTCCGCCGCCTACCACAGCAACTTTTTTCAAGCCTGCTGTTTCGGTAGCTTTACCGAGAGGACCTGTGAAATCGCTGAGAAAATCCCCCACGTTCATATGATTGAGTTTTTCCGTAGTAGCTCCTACAATCTGGAATATAATAGACACCGTACCCTTTTCACGGTCATAATCCGCAATAGTAAGGGGAATTCGCTCGCCCTCGCTGTCTGTGCGGAGAATTATGAACTGCCCAGGCTCTGCCTTTTTGGCAACTCTTGGAGCATTTATCTTCATCATAGTGACAAAGGGATTAAGTTTTTTCTTTTCGAGAATTTCAAACATATCTCATACCATCCATTGCTAAAGTAGTAAATAAATATCATCATCACCATTGATGTGATATATTGTAGGGGGCAATGCCTACAAATCGGATTACATTTTATCCTTTTCGGTTATGGGGCGGATTACCTTGCAGGGATTACCTGCCGCAACCACTCCCGAGGGAATATCCTCAACAACGACTGAACCGCCGCCGATAACAGTATTATCGCCGATTGTAACCCCTGGCATAACGCAGACATTACCGCCAAACCATACATTGCTGCCTACCTTGATAGGCTTTGAATATTCAAGTCCGCTGTTACGCTGTTCAGCGTCAATAGGATGTTCTGCCGCATAAAAACCGCAGTTGGGGCCAATGAAAACATTATCGCCGAAAATAACGTCTGCACAGTCGAGAATTACGAGGTTGTGGTTAGCGTAGAAATTATCCCCGATTACAATGTTATAGCCGTAATCGCAGAAGAAATTTGGTTCAATCCACGTATTTTCGCCTTTTAGTGCAAGAAGTCTGTCGAGTAAGCGTTCTCTTTTCTGATAGTCGTTATAGGTGATAGCATTGTACTCCATACAGAGCTTTTTTGCATTTGCCCTATCTTTCATAAGCTCCTTATCGTTTCCGAAGTAAAGCTCACCTGCCTGTTGTTTTTCCTTTTCAGTCATTTTAAACCCTCCTTAAATTTAATTATGAATTATGAATTATGAATTAAGAATCAAGAATTGCAGCCTTAATTCCTAATTTGTTACGTTAATGTGCGTTTTGGCATTAACCAAGATTTCCATAAAAAGAATTGCTAAACGAAACAATAAAAATTATAAAAATAGTCATTACTGCTATAAGAGAAAAAATAGGAATTGTATTAAGAATCTGCCATGCATCACTTTTATATCGTTCTATATCGTAAAATTCCTCAGGATTTTTGGGATTTATAAGGATTTCACGACTTTCCCCCTCCATGATAGGGGTTATGCTGTAGTAATTATCATACAGGATATGTTTAGTACCATAATAATCAAGTTCGTATACCGGACAAAACAACATATTTCCTTTTTTTTGCCTATAGTTTTGTTTCAGACCAAATTCGTATATTCTGCGTTTTTGTGCGTGAACACGCCGTGGAATTACGTTAATATTTTCTTTTATTAAATCACACCTATCTCTTTCATTCGGCTTAACACATATTGCCGTTACTTTTTCTGTACAGGCTTGTTTCAGCGGCTTCATCTTACGAAGCAATTGTATCAACGTATTTGTATTTCTGATAAATTCCAATATAAGATAAAGCAGGAGTATCAGGAAAAGGTCGATACAAATCGGAAGCGGATTGCCGAACATAATAGGAATAGAAGAAACCATAAAACTAATGTATCCTATAAGAGCATAAAGCGGGTCCTTATCTATGTTTACAGCACAAAAGCTTAATCCGAATAAAATTGCACCCATTGCAAATATAGTTTCTGCTCCGAAAGTTATTTTTCTGCAAAGGAACAAGACTATCATTACCAAAATCGGAATCAGAGTAGTAAGTGCAATGATTTTATCACGTTTTTCTCGTTTTTTTCTAAAGGCTTCATACTCTTTAGCCCATTCCCCTGTTTCTTCCTCGTGTTTTTTATCTTCCTCATATTGTTTCAGCAAAGCCTCATATTCGGCTCTGTAATCTCTTTCATTATCCATTTTAACCCCTTTTATCATATAATTAAGAATTATGAATTAAGAATGCAGAATTGCAATATAAAATTCTTAATTAGATAATCAGCATTTGCTTCCCTTTGCACCAAAGCTGCCGCCCATTGAGAGAATATTGCTGTCGAATGTATAATTTATCTTCTCTGCCTGTCTGTGACGCTTTAATGCAAGCTGAATCATTCTTTCAAGGAGTTCGGGATATTTAACACCCTTTGGCTCCCAGAGATAGAATGCAAGTGAACCTGGGATTGTGTTGATTTCGTTGATATATATCTTATCTGTTGCCATATCAATCATAAAGTCGATACGTGTAACGCCGTTACAGCCAAGGCTGCGGAAAGCGTCAACTGCAAGTGTGCGGATAGTTTCCTCCTGTTCGGGAGAAATATCAGCAGGGATTTTTCTTTTCAGAGATGCCATACCCTTACTTCCGCCTGATTTACCGCCGCCTACGTATTTCTGCTCAAAGCTGAGGATATCCTCATCGCTTGCCTGAACAGGTTCTTCACAAACGGAAGCCTCTGCGGATTCGCTGTCACCGAGAACGGAGCAGTTAATTTCTTTAAGCTGAACAACAGCAGGCTCAACAAGAATTCTGTCGGAGAATGCAAAAGCGTCCTCCATAGACTTAATAAGTCCGTTTCTGTCCTTAGCCTTTGAAATTCCAACGCTTGAACCGAGGTTGATAGGCTTTACAATTACAGGGTAGCCGAACTTCTTTTCAACCTCATCTGCACATTCCTCAATGCGGTCAAGGTCAAATGCGGCAAATCGGCAGCAGTCAAGAACAGGGAATCCTGCCTCTTTGAGTAAAATTTTCATAACATACTTATCCATACCAACTGCTGACGCAAGAACGTCACAGCCTACATAGGGCAGGTCGAGAGTCTGCAAATAGCCCTGCAATGCACCGTCCTCCACGTTTGTACCGTGTACAATTGGGAATGCAATGTCAATATCTGAAATTAAATTTGAACCGAATTTCTTCATCTTCTGGCGGATAAGCTGAACTTTTCCCTCGCTGCGGACGAATACACACTCTGTACACTCCTTTAAAAGTGCAGGGATATCCTTATAGTTATTGATGTCCATAAGCTTTTCGCCTGTGTAGAATTCGCTCTTTTTTGTCATATAAACGGGAACAATGTTATACTTTTCCTTGTTCATACTTGCCATAGCCTGAACTGCGGAAATTACGGAAACCTCGTGTTCTACGCTTCTGCCTCCGAAAAGGACTGCAAGATTAATTTTCATATGTGTTATCTCCTTTTTTCTTTTGGATTTTATCAATAGTTATCAGGCAAGTCGTTTTCAAGAAGAACGATTTTTTTCTTGTCTGTAGTGTAAGCGTTTACTTTTGCAAGTGCGTCATTGAGGGAGTCGGCTACATAAACCTTTGACATATCATAGCCGCTGTCCTTAATGCCGTTGTAAATTGGCTCTGTCTGCTTTTTGCCTACGAGAACGATATAGTCGCAGGCTTTTGAAGCCTCCTGTCCGAATTCGTAGTTGAGCTCCTCCTGCTTTGCACCAAGTTCAACCATACCTGGAGTTACGAGAATACGGCAGGCATCGAATAATCCCAGAACAGCAAGTGCCGCACGACAGCCGCTGGGGTTTGAGTTGTAAGCGTCGTCGATGAACGTCACGCCGTTGCCCTTGTCAAGAAGCTGTAAACGGTGGGGAACTGCGGCAATACGCTTAACGGGAAGTACAAGCTTTTCCATGGGAATTCCCGTATCTGCGGCATATGCAATTGCACCGAGAAGATTCTGAACATTATGCTCACCGAGAAGCTTTGTGCTGTATCGGCAGGATTTTCCGTCGGGAGCGGTTACAGTAAATTCCGTTCCTCTGTCGGAAACAGAAACATCTGTGGCTCTCCAGTCATTGCCCTCCTGCAAACCATATGTGATAGCATTGGGATAATCGGGCGCTTTTTTGCGGATAAGTTCGTTATCACCGTTGAGATAAACTTTACCGAGAGCAGAAATGCTGTCCGCAAGTTCAAATTTAGTATTTACAACATTTTCAATTGAGCCGAAAGTTTCAAGGTGCTGAGGGCCGACAGAAGTAATAATACCGTCATGGGGATTGGCAATTCCGCAAAGTTCCTTGATTTCGTGAACTCGTCTTGCACCCATTTCGCAGATGAAATACTGGTGTGTAGGCTTTAAATCACGGCGGATTGTAATAGTAACACCCATTGGAGTATTGAAGCTTTCGGGAGTTTTCAGCGTTTCATACTGAGAACTGAGCAACTCGCTGAGGTAGAATTTCATAGAAGTCTTGCCGTAGCTTCCAGTAATTCCGACTTTGTGCAAATCGGGACAGGAGGCAAGGATTTTTTTAGCGTCGTTGATGTACCAGTTCTGCACAGCCTTTTCAACAGGCTTATTGATAAGATTTGAAAGTGGTACAAGAATTGGTGTGAGGTAGAGTGCTGTGGCAATAAGAATGTACGATAATGGATTTCTGAACCATACTACTTTGCTGTATGAATCGCTGTAATTAAATTCATTTTTAAATTCATTCGAAATTCTATCAAGATAAATTGTATGTTCACCTTTCGAAAGAAGAATTGAAAGTGCAAAAAATATCGCAATAAGGATAAAGAATGTGACCATCATACGCTTTACACGAGCAGTATAAACCAAAGGCTTCTTATATTTTTTTCTATGAATTGCTATTGAATATCCAAACATAGGAATCAGCGTACAAATAAGCGGTCCAATCAAACCGACAAATACGTCCGATACAAGCATCACAGCAAATAATATCCATTGTGTTACATAAACAATTGTGGGTAATGCATAGCGTTTCAGATTTTTTTTCATCCACCACGAATGTTCGGGGGTTTTATATCCGTTGAGCTGCAGCATATGAAATTCGCCAATGGAATACATAATAATTATAATGAGCGAACAAATCGCAAAAAGTATATATGAAATCGTTATCATATTTTCTCCTTATTCTTCTATTTTCATAAACGAACACATAACACGGTTGAAAGTGTACTGCTGTTCGAGGAATGAGTAGTGTCCTGCATTTTCAAGCTTTACAAGACCTGCATCGGGGATAAGTTTCTCCATTTTTTCACCGTCTGAAAGCGGTGTAGCTGTGTCATTTACGCCCCATACAAGCAAAGTCGGGCATTTGATATTGGGCAGCAACGGCTCTAAATCCTCATTTACCGTCTTTACAAGCACCTGCCGCATAAGCGGAGATGCAGCAACATAGTCAGCACTTCCGTACTTCACACGGAGTTTTTCAAGGGCTTCGGGAGCGATTTTCTGCATAAGCTTAGTTGCAAGAATTGTTCTGCAAAACTTATACCAGCGTGTGCGGAAACTTTTCTTGTTGGATTTAGGCGGAAGTATACCTGCACTATCTACAAGGATAACCTTTGTGATTTCAAAGGGCAGATTTCCACGGCTGTTAAGCTTAATTATAACTCTGCCGCCGAATGAGTGACCTAAAAGCATAACCTTATCTATATTATATGCTTTGAGGAATTCAATTACAAAATCAGCGTAATCGTCAACGCACCATGCAGAGGGCGGCTCCTGACTTTCGCCGAATCCCGGCATATCCATTGCCACAACTTTATATTTTTTTGAAAGCAAATCAATGAGGTTAGCGAAAAGCTTTATATTGCTTCCCCAGCCGTGGAGCAGAACAATAAGTTCCCCCTCGCCCTTTTCCTCATAATTTATATTTATACCGTTAATCGTTCTGTTCATCTGTATATCTCCATTTTCTACACTTGGATTTCATAATATAATTATACGTATACATTTTATATTATATCACGGACGGTAATGATTGTCAATTGATTTGGTTGATTTTTCGCTATATACACAAAAAATCCGCACAAAGTAATAATTTACTTTGTGCGGTGATTGTCAGTCTGTTTCAAATATGTAAAGCTTTTTCAGCGGGTTTGTATTGCTTTCTGCATACTCGCTTGCAATTTTCTCATATGGCGTACCATCAAAAAATCCATTCCAAAAAAGATAAATATCGGGATCAAGCGTTTCAAAATTCAATACAGCAAGTCCATTGTCAGAAATTCCAAGCAGCGATTGGTCAACACAAAAATGGTTATCAACATACAGCGTTGAAGATGTTAAAGGATCTGTCGGGGAACTTTCCTCATACAGATTAAAACCTGCTCCCAGTTCAGGAATAAAGTACATATACCGTTGTTTATAGTCATAGTATATAAGCACATTTTTGCCAATCGGGTATGCGTTAACATTATCCATTGGCGAACTCAAATCTGTCGTGTATTTTTCCATTTTCTCAAAATCAAAAGTGTGCAGAACAGAGTGATAATTTTCAGACTGCAAAAGAATCAATCGGTTTTCATCTGACAATATTTTTTTGCAGAGAGGAATACCCGTTTCAAGAGTATAGCTGTCAGATTTTGCCGTTATTTTGCCGTTTTCCCTTACCAGTTCAACCTCATAATCATTGGTGTCGCTGAGTTTCATATTAAGGTCGATATACTTCTTATAGCTGTTTGCTCTATAAATTGGGTCGTCTATTGAACCTACGCTGACTTGACCTGCAAATGAATCAGCTGCCTGTACAAACTCCCCTGTTTTATCGTCAAACTTTTGAGTTTTTAAACCGTCTGACTCCAATGCAAAAAGAAAAAGTCCGTTATTATAAACCATATCCGCAATTGCTACACCCTCTGTGCCGTCGGAATATTCATAAATACTGACATTTTCTCCTGTTTCGGGGTTGTATCTGAATATTTCAAAGTTGTGGCTTACCTTGGGACAAGCAATGTCGTAATCGCCTAAATAATAGAGATTTTCGCCGTCAAAAGCTGTAAAGCGAATCTTCGGCTTGTTCTCTGATTCAATAATAGGTGCATAATTTTTCAAAAATTGCTGACAGTATTCATCAAATTCCGTTTTAAAGTTATTTGCATTAATTTCTGCATCGGGGCATATATTTTCAATTTTTATATTTTCGGGAAGTGTACAGGGAGATTTTTTCGACTCAAATTCAATCCCCGACAAATCATATTCCTTGAAATCAACAGGGGGAACTGTTTTCTGTGCATTGAGTTTTACTTCGATTTCTTTGAAATCATTAATTGTATAATGCTTTAATCCTGTATCAGGCTGTGAATTTATGGTATTTCCGTCTGAAACTTCGGGATTTTCCGTATTTTCGGAAATATCCGCCGCCGATGTTGTGGCTGTAATATCCTCCACAGGCGGATTTTCGCTTATGCTGTCCTGTTTGTTATCACAGGCTGTACAGCAAAGAGCTGTAAGTGCTGTTAAAAATGCTAAAACTTTTTTCATAATTTACCTCCTAAAAATCCGCACAAATCCGCAATGCACTTTGTACGGTGGAATTATTCTGTTTTAACAGTAGCAGCAATCTGCAAAGCTGTATCCATATCCTCGGACACAACGGCATAAGTACTAACCGTTTCGCCATTCTTTGTGATTTCCCCCATAAAGATATGCTTTCCATCGTTTGCTATTTTGGTTGGTACATGGAAAATGAAAATATCAGCATTATCCCTTTCAATGATAAAAGCACCGTCTTTGAACATAAGGTAAGCACCTGTCATGTAAAGCTTTTCACGATATTCTTCGGGAGCATTGTCTGCATCCTCACGGGAAATTGACAGCACAGCACGATATATGCTTTCTCTTGTTCCGTCACATTCAACTCCGATAGAGGCAAAAGCCTCTGTTATTTTTTCAATTTCTTCGGGAGATTGTAAAGTTTCTTCCGTTTCTTCAACAAGAGAAAAGGCTATTTCCGCTTCGGTGCCGTCCTCGGTGCAGACATTAAGCATAGGATTGCCGTCCATTTCAGTTTCGGTGAAACCGGTGGGAACTTTCAGAGATATGCCGTATCTTGTGACAGTTTCCCAGTTTTCGGGGATATTTTTCAACTTTTCGGGAATTTTACTTTCTTTCAAATCAAGATAGCTTCCCATGGTGTTATACATAGCATCAATTTCATCATCAAAATCCACAACTTTATGCTTTTTGCCGTCGATTTCGATAATATCCCCCTCCACAAGTTCACTTACAGGTTCTGTTTCTATCTCGGTTACAGTCTGAGTTTCCTCAACGGAATTACCATAATCAGTTGTATAATTATCGTGTCCGCAGGCTGTACAGAAAAGGGCTGTAAGTGCTGTTAAAAATGCTAAAACTTTTTTCATAATTCACCTCTTAAAAATCCGCACAAAGCCGCAATGTACTTTATAGGGATTGTATTAAAACAATCCCCCTGTCAAAAACAGGGGGAAAAATCTTATGCTGCGTAACCTTCACGCTGTACTGCTGCAACGGGAGTTGGTGTTGTTGTGAATGAAGATACAACATTTCCGCCTGCGGCTGTTACTTCTGTAATAACAATTGTTTCCTGTGGTGCAGTTGTTGCACCTGCAACATCGGCAACGTGTACCTTGATTTCAACTTCAAGACCGGGATTATTGTCGAAGCTGAGGATAATGAAAGTTTCGCCCTGTGAAACACCTGTTACGTGACCAAGGCTGTCAACTGTTGCAATTGACTCATCCATTGACTTCCACACCTCGTTAACCTCTGCTGAACCTGCCGGATAACCTACAATATATGAAATATCCGAACCGCCAACTGTAATGAACATCTCACGTCTTGAAAGGATAACCTGTGAAGCCAAGGGATGTGTTGTAGTTGTTGTAACTGTAGTTGTAGGTACGGTTGTAGTTACAAAAGTTGTTGAAGTTGTAGTTGCATCCTGCTTGCCGCCCTTCTTTTCGTCGCCGCTTTTTGAGCAGGCTTTAAAGCCAAGAACTACGAAAAACAGCACTAAAAACGCAATTACTGCAAGTGCACCAAGCTGTCTTTGTCTAAGCATCTTTTTTGTAACTCTTTTTCTCGGTCTGTTTCCTGTGTTGTTGTCCACGGTGATTTCCTTCCTTCTTTTTATTTTTTCTTTTATTTCTCTGCGGATTTGCCGCATATTCAATACCTGTTATATATTATACCATATTGAATTTGAATTGTCACGTACTTTCAGAAAATTTTACATATTGACAAATTTTAACTATATTTTTTGTGGATTTTTTACAATTCACGCAAATTCCTTGATTTTGGCAATACTCATTTATAAAACGCTGCAAATCTGTTGAGCATATCCGCAAATTCGGGGAAACTTATCATCGGAAAGGCGAATACAAAGCTTTCAATTCCCACAACAATGAGGGTATACACGGCACAAATGCCCATAGCTGCGGTGAATACACGCTTTTTCTCTGCATTTTCGGATTTTGTATATTGCAGGAAAAGCACAGCATATGCACCCATTACAGCCTGCCACGAGAAATCCGCCATATATCGTGCAGAATAACCGCTTTCCCATGCGGCACAGACAATGACAAGGGGCATAATAATTCCCATAGTTCCCACCGCCAAAGCCGATAAAATTTTATTTTTTCTGTCGGGAATAAGTTTCAGAGCCTTTTTGCCCGAAAGATAGCCGAAAATCGGCGGCACAAGGAAAATAAGTCCCGAAATCGTTCCCTCGTCCTTGAAATAAAAGCTGTTCAAGCCGATAAATGAAAAAGGTGCGGATACAAATGGATAATCGGGAATAAATGCAGGGGGTGCAAGGAGGAAATTGTACACTCCCACAAGCATATTGTGGAGGTGGAATTCCGTATGTGTAAAGTCATTTATTGTAAGGGAATACTTTATGCCGAACTCAAAAACTGAACCAAATCGGGCATAGTTGTAGTACATCTGAAATGCACCAAGGCAGCAGATTGGCACAAATGCACAGCAGATATATTTCAGCATACCGCCTTTTCCCTGCTTTTTAGCGTTAAGGGCAAAAAATACAGCACCGCATACAGCATAAACTGCAAGGGTAGGTCTGCACATTACCGACAATCCCATTAACATAGATGAAAGGAAAATTCTCGGCAGATTTGGTTTCCCACCGCCTATAATTCCTGATGTAAAAATGAGATATGCCGTTGCGGTAAGGCACATAAATCCTGCTGATATAGCCAATTCATAGAACATCGGTCTGCCTGCGGAGTACCATATTCCACAGCCTGCAAGAAGCATTACAATTCCCGATAAATAGACGCCTACCGTGATTTTCCCGAACCATTTTTTCACAATGAATGAATATGTCATTGAGAGGAAAATCAGTCCCACAGCTGAAAAAATCATCACGGC
Source organism: Ruminococcus sp. (assembly GCA_045539715.1). Classification (GTDB taxonomy): domain Bacteria; phylum Bacillota; class Clostridia; order Oscillospirales; family Ruminococcaceae; genus Ruminococcus. The sequence goes on from JAZQFV010000036.1 coordinate 37,112, forward strand.
TATATCAGTTGGGAAGAAATACCCTGTAATAAGGTGATACGGCACAAATAACAGCAATGGTGCAATGCCGTAGTAGGAATAATATTTTCCCTCATAAAGTGCATGGTCCCACAGACAGTCAATTTCGCCGTAAAAACGTGAACCGTGGTCGTAGGGGTTGTCCATTGCAAGAAGTGCGTCTGACGGTTTTTCAAGGAGGCTGAACTGCCCATGTTCAAAGGCAAGCACAAGCTCCTTTGTCACCTGGTCGCCGTCGGTAAGCTTAAATCTGCCGAAAAAGTCGCCGTTGGGAATCTGGCTGCACACAAACATAACGATAATGCATACTCCAAGCAGAGTTACTGCATTGGCGGCATAGTGGCAGAATTTCTGATTTTTTTCGTATTCCCCATTCATCACCGCCGAATGTATGCAGGCATAAATAAAGGCGGCAAACAGGGAAATAACTGCAATTCTCAAAGGCATTACATCAAAGGGAATCGGCTTATTCAGCTCAATTTCTCTGATTACACAGCTGTGATTTTCTCCAAAAGCTGAAAATCTGAAACGTGCGTCATTGGATTTTCCTGCAAGCTGAACCATTGCAAACTGCGATTGCACGCTGTTTGAAACTATTGCTGAATCCACAGCTTTAAGGCGGTAGTAATAGCCTGTTTCCTCCGTCATATCCACAAAAAAGTTGATTTGCCCCGTTTCATTTTCGGGAAATTCCGCATTTACCCAAACCGCACCGATTTTTTTATCAAGTCCGTGATATGAAATGCTGATTTCGTCCTTTCCAACGGAAATACCGCCATTTTCATAATAGCAGTTTTCAAGTTCCCCCTGCGAAATATTCAGAACGGTATGCTCATAATCGCCGATTAACAGGCGGTATGAGGGGAACTGAAAAAACGTCAGTTCCAAAAGTGCCGCTACAAGGGCAACTTTTCCGAAAAAGGCTATAACAGGGGATTTTCGCTCCGTCAGATATGCGTAAATGACAAATTCAAGAACCGAACAAAAACCGATTGCCGCAAACGCTCCCTTGAATTCCACAAAATTCATCAGCAAATCCGCAATACCCGTAAGCACCAGCACCAGCGTCATTCCGTGACAGAACAGCTTTTTGTTCCCCGTAAGCTTTCGGCTGAAATGGCTGATATAAATTACGGAGCATATTACAAATAAAATCAAAGCTGTGAAAAATACCAACCACATAGCAAATCCTTTCGTTACTGCTCGTTAAACCGCTTTATTTCCTCGTCAATTTTTACCGTCATATCATCACGGATTTTATCCCATTTTTCAGCTGCATTTTCGCCTCTGAGGAATGACTCCGCAATATTGTTCACAACGCCTCTTGACTCGTAGGTGAAATCGCCGCTGCCATACATTTTCTCGCCCATACCATAGGAGAAATCGAAATATGGATTGGTTTTTACATATTCAAGATAGCTCTGTACAGCGTCATACTGCTCGGTTTTTATAAAGGGCTTCCACTTGTCGTATGCGTCCTTTTCCTTAACGCTGAGGGCAGCTTTTTCAAGCTCCTTATATTTTTCCTCAGCTGCCGCCATTCGCTCGCATTTGATATATGCCGCAACAGCTTCGGGATTTGGAGCCCACCTTGTAAGAAGTCGTGCATCATATTCACAGCTTATATAATGCTCCTCGGCATCGGGATTTTTCGGAAATGGTACAACCATAATATCCCCTTGAGGATTTTCGGCATTTGTCATACCCAATGCCCAATCCCCCATAGCATAAAACAGAACGGAATTGTCGTTGGGATAATAATCATACCGTTTATTATTGTAAAGCTTTTCATCTACAAGCTTTTTTATAAGATTTTCCGCAGCCGCTATATTCTTATCGTTGATATTATTTGTGAATTTGCCGTTTTCAAAATTCACAACTGTACTGCCCGATGAAGCAAGCAAAGCTTTTCCGAAATCTCCTGCTATGCCGTATCGCTTTGTTTCAACATCGGGTTTTGATATAAATGTACTCATCATTTCAAGCATAGCGTCCCAGTCCCATTCGCCTTTCTGATAAAGTTCATAGGGGTCATCAAGCTTTTCTTCCTTGAAAAGTTTGCGGCTGTACATAATAAGCTGGGGTTCAGATACATCGTAGGGCAGAACATAGTGACCGTCGCCATACTGCATTTTGTCGATAATAACGCTCATATCGTCCCACAGTCCGTCCTCCATTCCCAAAATGTCAAAATAAGGGTCAAGTGGGTCAAATCTTCCGCTTAAAACTCCCTGTGGCAGGAATTTCTCATCATACGGGAACATATCCACAGGCTCTCCGCTGTTGTGCCTGTTTTCAAGGGCAGTATATTTCTCAGTTTCGGGAGTGTATACATATTCTATTTCGCCGCCGTACAAATCACGGAAAAGCTTTACAGCCGCCGGGCTTTCGCTGCCGTCCTGACTGTCAAGGCTGAAATCCGCCAACCACACAATAGTGCGGTTTTTAGCCTTATCTTCGGGACTTTCCGTAGGTGGCTCGGTGGGAACAACTTCAATTTCAGATGAACTATCCTTTACTTCTTTTTCCTTGCTGTCGCAGGAAACGGCTGTAGCTGCCACAAGGGACAACGCCGCAATTCCTGTTATAATTTTCCTGATGTAATTCATTTTCATACTCCTTTGCAATGCTGTCTTGCGTTCTGTTTGAGAACACCTTATATTATACTATTTAAAAGTATACTATGTCAAGTGGTTTTTGTTAAAAGGTTGTTAAAAGCCTTTAGCCATTAGCCTTTTAGGGCGGTGGATTTGTTTCCGCTGTTTTTTATGTAATGATATTTAGCTGGCGGATATTATCCGCCCCTACACGCAATCGGCTATATTACGTAAACGGCGGACACAGTACGCTGTGTCCCTACACAAATTGACGGTATATCGCAATATTCACCGCACCTATTGGCTAATAGCTAACAGCTAATGGCTAACGGCTTTAAATAAAAAAGACGGACATAAGCCCGCCTTTTCTACATATTATTTCTGTTTTCAAGTGCCTTGTAAAGCGTTACCTCATCGGCATATTCCAACATTCCGCCAACAGGAAGTCCGAATGCAAGCCGTGAAACCTTTACCCCTAAAGGCTTTAGCAGATTTGCTATATACATAGCCGTTGCATCACCCTCAACCGTGGGATTTGTCGCCATTATGACTTCCTGAACTCCACCTGCGGAAATTCTCGAAAGAAGCTCTCTCATTCGCAGTTTATCGGGAGTTATTCCGTCCATAGGCGATAAAAGCCCGTGAAGCACGTGATACACACCGCCATATTCCCTTGTTCGCTCAAATGCCGTAACGTCCTTCGGGGACTCAACTACGCATATAACACTGTGGTCACGGCTTTCATCTCCGCAGATAGGGCAGATTTCCCTCTCCGTAAGATTTTGGCATTGCGAACAACAGCCTACATCACGCTTGGCATTTATCAGCGCATTGGCGAAATCCTCCACCGACTTCATATCCATAGACATAACGTGATATGCAAGACGCTGTGCCGATTTCATACCGATACCGGGCAGAGAAGCGAATTTCTCCGTCAGTATCACAAGGGGAAGTGCGTTATGGTCTGCCATTAATTGAACATACCGGGGATAGATACGCCCCCTGTAATCTTGCTCATTTCAGTTTCAGTTGTAGCCTCGATATTGCTTACAGCCTCGTTGATAGCTGCAATGATGAGGTCCTGAAGTGTTTCGATATCCTCTGGATCTACAACTTCGGGCTTGAGAGTGAGAGTCTTGATCTCCTTCTTGCCGTTGAGAGTTGCCTCAACAACGCCGCCGCCTGCTGTTGCTGTGAACTCACGAGCCTCAATGTCAGCCTGAAGTTCTGTGATCTGATCCTGCATCTTCTGTGCCTGTCTTACCATCTGGTTCATATTCTGTGCACCGGCAGTCTTTGGTATTCTTGCTTTCATATTAATTCTCCTTTTTATTTGGAACTTATTCCTCGGAATAAATTCTTGTTTTTATCGGGTTCTCCAATTCCTGCGGATTGCCCTATTGTTTATTATCAACAGCTGTTTCAATACTGCTGTTAATTGCCTTTTTTACAAGCTGTTCCGCCATTGATTTTGTTTCCTCAACAGTAGCGGTGCATCTTGCGGATAAGCTGTATCTTTCTCCAAGCACATTGAAAATGGCTTTTCTCAGGGATATTGCGTTATCCTTATTGCTTTTGAATAAATCTATAAAGAAACGGTTGGGAGTGAATACGCACATTACATTTCCTCTTGAAGCGGCAGATGAACCGTCAAGACTTCCTGCCACCGCAGGATTTATACGGCGGAATTCCTCCATAATCTCATCCCAGCGAGTGCATGGGGTAAGTTCGTTTTCTTTTACGGTTTTTATGTCAACCTTGACGTTGGGCTGCGGTTCGTTGTCCATTACGGGAGAAGTTGCCGTAAGCACTTCTCTCTGCTGTGGATTTGGCTGATTTTGCTGTGGTGGAGGTGCGGAAGAAAGCCTTTTTTCAAGAAGTTTTATTTTCTCCGTAAGTGCCTCGACTTCGGCAGAATTAACTCCGCCGCCGCTTGAAGTTTCTCCGCAAAGCTTAATGAGTGCCATTTCAAATTCCACACGCTTATTCATCACTCTTGCCATACGCTCGTGACAGCTTTGCAAAAGTGAAAGCCTGCTCATTATAGTTTCAAGCTCCATGGTTTCAGCAAGCTTTTTCAGCCTCTCCATATCATCGGGAGCAGCCGCAATAATGTTTTCAGCCGATGCAGGAGATGCCTTAATCAGCATAGTATTGCGGTATTGTAAAATCAATTCCTCGCAAAGACGTGTAAGGTCCTTTGACATATCGTAAAGCTGTGCCGTAACTACAAGAGCCTTTGATGCGTCCTTTTCCTCAGCCGCCTCCATAATGTCAAAGAGGAATTCCTTTCCTGCAACTCCTGCGGCATTTGATACAACTTCGGCAGTTATATCCTCAGCACATACAGAGCATTGGTCAAGAAGTGATACAGCGTCACGCATACCGCCGTCAGCAATTTTCGCAATGAGCAATGCCGCATCTTCACGGAGAGTAAGCTGCTCCTGCTCAGCGATATACATAAGCCTTGCGGCTATGTCTTTCTGACGTATACGGCGGAAATCATATCTCTGGCAGCGTGATGCCACGGTAGCAGGAACTTTGTGGATTTCCGTAGTAGCAAGAATGAATTTTACATATGGGGGAGGTTCTTCCATAATTTTCAGCAGGGCATTGAAAGCCGATGCGGAAAGCATATGAACCTCGTCTATGATATATATTTTGTATCTGCATCTTTCGGGAGTATAAACAGCACCGTCCCTCAGTTCACGGATATCCTCAACGCTGTTATTTGATGCAGCGTCGATTTCAATAATATCGGTAAGTGAACCCTCCTCCGCCTCACGGCAGATGTCACATTCAAGGCATGGCGAACCGTCTTTCATATTGGGGCAGTTTACGGCTTTAGCGAGAATTCTTGCACAGGTTGTCTTACCTGTACCTCTCGAACCCATAAACAGGTAGGCGTGGGCAGTTTTATCGTTTTTCAGCTGATTTTTCAGCGTATCGGTGATATGCTGCTGTGAAATAACGTCATCAAAGGTCAATGGCCGCCATTTTCTGTACAAAGCCTTATACACAATATGCCCCCTTTGTAAACAAAAATCCGGAACATAGATGTGCAGGCTTGCTGCGGCACACAAGACGATCCGCTTAATGCTGCTCGGTCTCCCGCCTGACATGGTTCACGGTGTCTTGTTGCACAGGGCCCGCACATCTATATTCCGGAATTTTTTCTGATAATAAAGAGCGATAACGCTCCGAATAATATTATATCATATTATATTTAATTTGTCAAGCACTATTTTTCAAATCAAATGCAACTGAAGAAAAAAGTGATTTGCATAACGGACACGGCTATTTTACGTTATTTCGTGCATGGGCAGATAATATCCACCCGCAATTTCGGAACGGAACTGAAATTGTCCGACACGAAAAAGGCGGACATAACGTCCGCCTTTGGATTATTCTTCAATAGGAAGTGCCGAGATAAGCTTTGCATCAAGCTTCTGAATTGCAAGTGCGTCAGCAGCTGTGATACCGCCGCCTGGATTGCAGCAGTCAGCGTTTGCTGTGCCTTTTTCAGAAAGTGTATATTTATCGGAATTTGCAAGCTTCTGATAAATTGCCGCAGCATCAGCGATTGTTACAGTACCGTCACAGTTTGCATCACCGAACAACTCAGCCTTTGGTGCATCGGGAGTTGTAGGTGTAACAGGCTTAGCTGTTGTTGTAGTAACAGGCTTTGTGGGATCTGTAGTGGGCTTAGCTGTTGTTGTAACAGGCTTCGTTGTGGGAGTTGTAGTAGGCTTTGTTGCAGGAGTTCCCGGATTATCCCCCTTTGAACCGCCGTCAATATTGCTTCCCTCGCTTGCTGCATAATTTGCATAATAATCGCCGAGAGAAATACCGTTTACACCAAGAGCAACTTCGTGGTCAAGACCGATATATTTGCCGCTTGACTGTGTCTGCCAGAGTGAAGGCTCGAAAAGACCGTACTTTTCATCGTCCCATGTCTTGAAGTCAACGCCTAAAAGTCCGCCTGTATCGCCTGAGTTGGGGTTAAGGCACCAGAATGTATGGCTGATGTGGTGTTCAATCATATAGTCACGGAGAAGTTCCATCCACTTCTGATTCTTTCCGCCGTCCATATGTCCGCCCCACTCACCAATGAGCAGAGGTGCAATATCTTCTTCTACGATGTATGCCCATGTGTCATACCAGTAATCGTCAAGGAGAGTCTGAGTTGTGAAGTCCTTGTCAAACCATGTCTGTGCATAAACTGACGGGCCGTAGTCGTGAGGTGAATAAACAATCTGACTTGTGCCGCTGTCGGGAACTACAGGGAAATCTCTTACACCACGGAGATTTCCGCCCCACCATGCACCGTACCATGGGGATTTATCAGCAGGAGCGTCCCAGATATCGGGAGTATCATATGTAAATCCCTTATCTGTCTTTGGATACTGCTCAACACCCTCAATGAAAATAAGAGCGTTGGGGTTTACGTCAAGAATTGCATTTGCACATTTTGTCGCAGCATATGCCCAGTTGTTTTCGTCTGTTGAACCGTCCCACTTTGCAATGTTATCAGGGCAGGAATCCCCTGTATATCCACGCTTTCCGTGAGGCTCATTTTTAAGGTCATAGCCGATAAGTGTATCGTCATTCTTATACTTGTCAGCAAGCCATACAAGAGATTCAATCCATACATCTGTTGTAACGCCTGCAAGACCATACCAGATTTCGTAGTTGTGACCTGAGTTGTTAGCGTCAGGGCTGTGAATGTCAATGAAAGCCTTGATACCGTACTTTTTGCACTTCTGCATAATAATATCAAAGATTTCCATTGAGTTTTTCAGAGTTTTACCGTCCTCAAGAACGAAATCTCTGTTAATATCGCCGTATTTACCGGCAGGAGTAATTGTTCCGTCCTCGCCTACTACATCCTGTGGGGGATTGTAGGAAGCCTGAACTGAGCTTACATCGTTAGGTGAACCCTCCATCCATGAAACGAGAAGTTCCGATGAAATGGGGAAACGGATTACGTTGATACCGTGGTCAGCAACACCTTTGAGGAAGTCGTCAACATCGGCAGCATACAGACCGTGAGCACAGTTTTCGGAGCAGTTGAAGCCGAACCAGTTTGCACCTGTAAGCCATACCTCGTTGCCGTTCATATCATAAAGGCGGCTGCCCTCAGCATGGAGCCAGTCGTCGTTGTTGGTATCGACAGCGGCTGATGCTTTGGGATTTGAAGTAAACGCAGGGTTTACTGCTGATGATGTTCCTGTAACGGTAATAGCCGCAGCTGAGGCTAATGCCGCAAGAACTCCTGTTAATTTCTTCATAGTATATTCCCTCTCTCAGATGTGAAATTTGCTCTGCACAAAACTATCCCAATCGGAGCATACATCTGTTAATTACATACTAACATTTTTTTGCGGTTTTGTCAATACTAACAGTCATTTTTTGCGGTTTTTGCAGATATTTTATTTTTATACACAGTATTGGCAATGCAGGCAGAAACATTTATCTGAAAAAATCACTCACCTAAAAAATACACCTTATTTATACGGCTTTTATCTTTTCCGATGTAATATTCTTCATCGGGTATATTTGCCGATATATCGCCATTGATAAGATGTGTTCTATTTACAGTACCTTTTTCTATAATGGCAATTTTTCCGTTTGTATTGCAGATATTATGGGAAATATACACCTCACCGCTGCGATAATCCATACCAGGCTCAAAATCGGCTCTGAAAATCTCAAATGCCGCACCAAGCTCAGGAATAATATACATTCCGCTTTTACCTGCTGGCTGATGCAGAAGAATATTATCTCCTGCCCCATAATATCCGTATTCTCGCCCATATGAAGTAAGGTCGATTATATAACGCTCCATTTTTTCAAAGTCATAAGTGTAAAGTATGGTGGACAGGCTGTCCTTTAACAAATATGTTGCCCTGTTATCCGATATAGCCGCAAGATTTGCAGAACGCAGTCCCGTGTCAAGGGTAAAACGGCTGCACTCTGTGAAAAGCGACTTGTTCTTTTCATAGCTCGTCACAAAATCGTCATTGAGTAATATGCAAGTATTGTTTTCAAGGGAGTGTATTTCCTCCCACGCATTGCCCTTGTATTCATAAAATTTAAGCTCATTTTCTGTATTCCCAAATGATACGAATGATGAAATCAGCCTTTTTTCGTCGGTCTGATAAAACATCAGCATTTCACTATTGTCGTCTGTCCAAAAAACCAATTCAAGGGTATTTGTTTCTTTATCTGCCCTGAAAATGCCTTCCAAAGGCTCGTCAGAGCTTTCGTCCGAATTGTTGTAGCCTTCTGCCGATATTCTATCGCCATAGTGTATTACGTTATCTCTTGATTTGTCGTATTCGCCAATAATCCACAATTCACCGTCATAGTATGCCATATCATATACCGAAAAGCTCACATCGGTGTCCGAATATGTGAATATGCACTCGTTCTCCTTTGTTTCGGGATTACAGCGGTATATCTCAAAATCGTGAGCCTTATAATTGCAGCATTTGTCATATTTCGCCACATAGTAAATATTTTCCCCGTCAGAAGTTATACACTCAATTGAGGGATAAACAGGCTTATCAAGCAAGGGTTCGTACAGCTTCATATATTCCTCGGCATATTCCTCGGGAGTCATATCATAATTTTCTGCATCACTTTCATAATACGGCATAAATTTTTCTATGCTTCTGTTTTCGGGCAAAGCACACAGGGGAACTTTCGGTTCAAACTCAATCCACGAAAGGTCGTATTCCTCCACCTTAACAGGAGGGGCGGTCTGCTGCATTGTCAATTTCACCTTTATATCGGTGAAATCCTCAGCCTTGTATTCTCTGAACGGCAAATCCGCCTCTGTAGGTGTTTCCGTCGGAACTGTTTCTTCCTGAATAATCTCGCTGTCGCCCTTGATGTCCTCAATTTCATTTTCCTCACAGGAAATAAGGCTGCATAAAGCAGCAAGGCTTGTTAAAAATGCAATTGTCTTTTTCATTAAAAATCCTCCTTGTTAAACTTCACAAAATTACACGTGAAATTTATACACATTATACTATTGAGAGAAGAAAATCTCTCCAGGGAACCTCTAAAAACCGGAACACGAGCGAAATTCCGTATATAACAAATATCAGTTGCAAGGCGACAAACCGCAGTAATACTTTGTGTATTGCAAGGTTTGGCAACGCAGTAAATGATATTTGGCATAGAAAGTTCGCCGTGAGGGAGGTTTTTAGAGGTTCCCTATATATAAGTGATTTTAAAGGGCGAAAAAGTCAAAGTTTTTTAAGTTAAAAAATAAAAATTTCTTTTCAGTGTAATATTTTTCTTAAATTATACATATCGTAATCCAACATCAAAAAGGCGGCAGCAATATTGTTTCAGGAATTGGTGTTATAATTTAAAGTGCCTCGCACATCCGCAAACTAAAGTTTGCTCCGTGCGGATCGGCAAATAGCAAACGTCAAAAGATTTTGTCGTTTGCTATAATTATCATCAGCCTGTAAATAGGTGTTTCTTTAAATGCTTCAAGTACTCTGTAATCGGGTGCTAAATAGTTTACCCTTGTCACCGCTATTGCAACATCGTCATTACAGATATTTGTTTTTGCAATACTGCGTCCTCTGGAATCCGCATCGGATTTTTTTCCGCTTATTGCATCGGCAGAAATATCTTCAAGCGTAAAGCCTGCACCGATTTCGGGGATAATATACGTGAAATCGTAATTCTTTATGATAAGATTATCACCTGTCGGGATTGCGGTAAACTCCCGTCCAAAGTCAGTCAAATCCATAATATATCGTGTTTTTTTCTTTAAATCATATGTATAAAGACAGCGTAAATTATTAGTGTCAGTTAAGAACATAACCCTTTCATCAGAATAATAAACAAGCTTACTGCCTCGTATTCCTGTTGAAAGCCGCAGACTTTCACTCTCTATGGTTATATTCCGCTTTTCTGAGATTACTTTTACAATCTCACCGCCCATTACTGTCACATAATTTGTATCATTGTTGAAACCGTCCGAAATCTTTTCCCACTCGCCATTATGCCGATAAATGCAGAAATTTCCGCTGAAATCATCATTTTCTGTCCCTTTGACAAGAAGATTGCCGCCGTCAGAGATGTGTAACATTCCTCCCTTACAATCGGGAATTGTCAATGACTTTACAAGCATATTTTCCGATGAAACAAGGCGGAAAATTTCAATATCAGCGTCCTGCCATGTACCGCTTTTGCCAAGAAGCCAGAGAGCGTCATCATGATATATCATACTTTCCAGATTATAGCCGTCAGAATCATTTTCCCAAGAGAAAATACAGTCATTTTCACCTGTTGAGGTGTCATATCGGAAGATATTGAAGTAACGCATTTTCGGTGCATATGCAATACCTGTGCCAAGATTGTGTATATCATAGCAGGCAAGATAATAGAAATTGCGTCCGTCAAAGGCAGTACAGCGGATAATGGGCTGGGACTGTTCTTCATCTTCAATAAATTCACATTCAGCTTTCGGATAATTGAAGTCAAGCTGTGAGAGGTCATATACCTCGTATTCTGCCGCAGATTGCGGAATATTGCTTTCCTGCATATTAAACTTAACCGTAATGTCGGTGAAATCCTCGAGAACGTATTCTTTAAATTCACCCTTAACGGCGGCAGTTTCGCTGATATTCTCAGTTTCTTCTGTATCGGTGCTTTCAACTGCTGTGGTATAGGAAGTCGATGCAGTTGTCATATCCTTTTCAGTCGTTGTTTCCGATGTGTCAGAAACAAGTGCAGATGTATAATCAACAGCTGAATTTTCCTTGCTTTCTTCACTAACAATTGCCGATGTGCTTTCTGCTGTATAATCAGCAGCTGCATTTTCTTTGCTTTCTTCATTTTTCTTGCTGCACGAAACAGCGGAAATGAGAGCGAAAATCGCTGTTATTGCGATAATTCTTTTCAAATCAAAAACCTCCGTCCGTTCAATATTCAATTTCATCTGCAATAGCATTACCATAGGAGTTCTCTGAAACCCGAAACATTAGTGTTTCCTTATGGAAAAGGCGGCATAATTAAATCTGCCGCCTTACTTATACCATATTAGTTCCCCTCAAAGCGGATAACACCGTTTTTCTCAAGATTGTAAAGGAGCATAAAACGCACTTTGTCCATATATTCGGGCTTTATCATATAGTGAAGATATGTTTCAAAAAGATTAAGGCGGGTTGTTGTTCTTCCCTCAATCTTAAACTGATTAAAGCCCATAGGCACGTATTTTTCCCATATATCATCGGGAGAAATATATGTGCTTAACTGCTTTACGTCAAGAATTGTTCTGTCAGCACATTTGCAGTACATATCAGGCACACCGTAATCTCTGAGATTAAACCTCTCATTGGTATTTTTCGCCATATGCTCACATACGGCAATCTGCTGCATACCAAGTATACGGTAATGCTCCGTTCTTCTCGGACAGGCAGGGTCACAACAGGCATTGACAAGAATTTCCATTTTTTCCTTTTGCGGAAGTTTTTCAAGAATGTCAAACTTGTTGTTGAAATCATAGTCAAGTACAACTATGCTGTAATCCTTTTCAAGTTCCTCTTTCAGCCTTTCGGGGTCTGTTATACGCTTACAGGTGGAACTTGTGATTTTATAGTTTGGATAAGTGGTTCTGATGTAATCCTCCAGCAATGAGGAATTTACAATAACCTCGTTCATACCGTTATCAGCAAGCTTCAGAATGTCGTTGCAGAATTTATCACCGAGATGTTTTTCCTCAACAACGGGATTTGTAAAGGTGAAACGCAAAGGCACACCGTGCTTGTTCATCGTTTTTATTACAGCTTCGGCAAAACTCGTGTCACAGCGTCCCGGAACAGTTCTTCCGCCATTCCATATTGACTGTGGAAATGTGCCGTATATTGAAGCTATTTCAACTCCCTCACGGAAAAACTGAGGGCAGTTTTCAAGCATAGTTACAAATACAAGATTAAATCTGAACTGGCTTGCAAAATCGGGAAGATGAAATCTGACTTTCATATTTTATTCCTCCGAAATCAATCCTCATCAACGATTGATTTGTAGTTTTCTTCCGCTTCCTTTTCCTTAGCCTGCTTATCGGCTTTTTTTGCGGCAAGTGAAGCACTTTTTGAGCCTTTTTTCATAAGCACAACTGCAACCACAACTGCTGCAAGAATAAGTCCAACAGCTATAATTGCAAAGGCAATGCCCTTGATATTCTTATCGGTATAGGAATATTCAAGCTTGTTATCCTTGGCATAATCAGCACCTGCTGAGCTTGAAAATACGCTTAATGAGAAGTTATCCGCAGGAGCATATGCACCCTCGGCATTGATATTATAGCCGAAAGCATTTGCACCGATTTCGGTAATGCTCTTTGGAATATTTATCTGTGAAAGGCTTTTGCAATCTACAAATGCACCCTCACCTACGGTAAGTGTACCCTCGGGAATAACCGCACGGGTAAGTGCTGTGCAGTTATAAAATGCACCGTCACCGATTTCCTTTAAAGTTGTTGGTAAATCAACTGTCTGCAATGCTGTACAGCATTTGAATGCAACGGGAGCAATCGTTTCAAGTCCCTCGGAAAAGTCAATATTTTTCAGCTTTACGCAATAACCGAAAGCGTCATCGCCGATATATGTGACAGAGGGCGGAATGAAAAGATTTTCAATTCCTGCACAGACTGAGAAGGAGCCTGCCTCAATTGTTGTTACGCTGTCGGGAATACGCATATCCCCTGTAAGCTTTGTGGAGGCACGGACAATATTTGTCTTGCTCTTATTCATAAGAAGTCCGTCCTCAAAAATATAGCTTGCACATTTGCTTGCGTCAATATTTTCAATTGAACTGCACTCTGAAAAAGCCATAGGCTCAATTGCTGCAAGCTGTCCCGGAAGAACAACTTCTTTCAGGAATGAGCAGTTGTAGAATGCGTAGGATTCGATTGTATCAACAGCATCGGGAATTTCAACCTTTTCAAGCTTTGTACAACCCATCAGCAAACCCTCGCTGATTGTCTTGATTTTCTTCGGCAAGGTAATTTCTGTAAGACCTGTACAGCCTGCAAAGGCACTATCACCGATTGAAGTTACCGTGTCGGGAATGTGCAGAGTTTTGATGTTGGGGCAGTTTGACAATGCCTTGTCGGCAATAGCTGTAATTGCATAGCCGTTGCGGAGTTCGGGAATTTCCTCAACAATAGCGTCCTGATTACAGCTTATGATTGTGTATGAGCCGTTTACCAACTCATAGCCGAAAGTACCGTCGGTAAGTGCCTCTCCGCCGTTATTCACACCAACAGCCAAAACGCTTGACGCTGTAATTGTAAGCAGAGAAAGACCTGCTGTTACAGCGGAAATAAGCTTATTAATCTTCATCAGCTGAGTCCTCCGTTTCAATTATGCTTTCGTAATTTTCGGTTTTTTCAGCTTCTTTTTCGGCATCTTTTTTAGCCTTGATTTTTTCAGCAGCGGCAGCCTTACGCTTTTCGGAATCCTTTTCCTTTTTGCCTGCCTTGATTTTCTTGCCTGTGATAATTCCCACGATAAGAAGAATTACAGCGGCAGCTGCTCCGATAATTGCATATATAAAGTTCTTGTCAACATTTTTTCCTGCAACATATACCGTATCAAGAACAACGGGAATTCCGCAGTCTTTAGCGTACCGATGAGCAAGTGAATCTTTCTCAACGTACATCTTGAATCCCTCAATAACAGTATACGGCATAATAACATCTTCGCCAAGTTCAGCGTATGATTCCATATTAGCCTGAATGTCGTTGGCAAGTTCTTCGTCATAGTCATAACCGAAAGCGTATGCGGCAATTTCGTCAACGCTGTCGGGAACACGTATTCCCATCATACTTGAACAGCCGAGGAATGCATTTTTGTCAACCTTTTTAAGGGTATCGGGAAGAATAGTTTCCTCCAACGCTGTACAGCCCTCAAAGGCATATTCGCCGATAGTTTCAACAGCTGTCAGCTTAACTTTTTTCAGATTTATGTTATAGTTGAAGCCCGATTTTGCAATTTCCTTGACGCTTTCGGGAGTTGTGAATTCCTCTCCGAGTTTCATTGCAGGATATGCAATAAGGCAGGTTTTATCCTTGTTATAGAGAACACCGTCAAGGGAGGAATATGCACCGTCACCCTCTGTTACGGTAATGCTCTGGAGATATGGCTGCATAAGGAACGGTTCTTCGCCCTTAATTTCCGTACAATTGCCCGAAATTGTGAGATGTTCCAGATGCTCGGGGAAAACATTCTCATCAATTTTTGTAACTGTATCGGGGAGAACGATACTCTTTGACGAACAGCTTAAAAATGCACCATAGTAAATTGACGTAATCTTTACACCGTCAATTTCAGCAGGAACTTCTGCAACATCGGCAACCTCGTTGCAAATCGTAATCATTCCCTCGCCGTCAACAAGGGCATATTCATAAAAGCCTGAGAATTTTCTGTCAAGAGCCTCGTATGCCTTCTGCTTTTCGTATACACTTAATGTAACAAAAGTGAAGTCATTTGCAACGTCATATTCAGCGTCGGAGTCTGTTGCATAAGTTTCGGCAGCAGAACCGGGCTTACCTACAATAACAGTTCCGGGAATAACATTTTCTTTCTCGTCATAACCGATTGCACTGTAGTTGATTTTTGTAACCGACTCAGGAATTACGATTTCGGTAATAGCTGTACCCTGAAAAGCACTCTGACCGATATAGTCGAGATTTTCGGGGAGAGTTACATTTTCAAGGGCGGAGCAGTTCATAAATGCACCGAGTTCGATATTTATGGTATCGGGTGAAAATGCAACCTCGGTTAAAGCACGACATTCTGCAAAGCACATTGGCGGAATATCTGTAAGCTTTGTATTGCTCATATCAATCTTTTCAAGCTTTTCATTGAAACTGAAACAATGACGATTGAGCGTTTTAATACTTTCGGGAATTTTGATTTCCTTTAATTGTGTGGAATAAATCGACGCAATACCGAGAGTTTCAACGCTATTGGGGATTTTGAAAACATCACCTTTTTTCATCATAGGATAGCAGATGAGAGTTTTCATATCCTTTGTATAAAGAACGCCGTCCTCTACCACATAGTTCTTATTATCCTCGCTTACAACAATTTCTTCAAGGAAAAGCAGAGCCGCAAATGGATTTGATTCGGGAATATCTTTAATAGTTGCAGGAATTGTGATTTTCTTCAGATTTTTCTCGCTGAAAATATAATCGCTTATACCTGTAACAGTAATTCCGTCAATGCTTTCGGGAATTTCCATTTCCTCACTCTGGTCTTCATATTTGAGAATTGTAGCTGTACCGTCCTCACCTACAATATAGGTAAATCCGCCCGACTCAATCTCCTGTGGTTCTTCATCGGTTTCTTCTACAGTTTCATCCGCAGTTTCCTCTGTGGCTTCTTCCGTAACTTCCTCAGCTTCGCTTTCTTCCGACTCGTTCTCCGCAGTCAGAACTGTGACATCGCCGTTTTCTCCCTCATTTTCGGCAAATGCACAGATATTTGGAGCAGCAGTTGACGCTGCTATAAGCAAGCCCATAAGGGCTGCTGATATTTTCTTATAATTTCTCATTTTTCTATTCCCTCGTTTCAGAGTATACTTACTCAATTTTATTCTATTATACCATATTCCCGTTGTAATTGCAATAAATTTCACTAATTTTTCATTGAAATGCCAACGTCTTTCGGCTCTTTGAAATTATTACAACACGTTAAAAATATATCAATCTTTTTGTGCTTTTGGCATAATTTCGCCTGTTGACGATTGGTTAAAAAGGAGAAAATAAAAATTATTTTTCAATATTCAACCATTTTTGGTTGAAAAATGCCCCGATTCTGCCCATTAGTGAGAGGAGGTGTAACGCCAATGGCTGAAAAAATTGATAAAAGGAGGTACGAATTCTGTTGTCAGTATGCCCTGTTAGGTAATGCCGAGGAGGCTGCCGTAAAAGCAGGCTATCCAAAATCTACGGCTCTGAAAAATGCTGCCGACTGCCTCAGCGACAATAACTGCCGTGAACTTATAGCCGATATGACAAATAAGCTTTCACACACTTCGGCTGTAAAGGCAGGTTTAAGACGCTTGGCTTTCGGTGAATGCAGCGACGCTGTCACTCTTGCCTTTGCTGATGAACTGCCGCCCCCCGAAACAATCAGAAAAATGAATTTATTCAATGTTTCCGAAATCAAGCGGCTTAAAGGCGGCGGTATGGAAATCAAATTCTTTGACCGCCTAAAGGCTCTCGAAAAGCTCTATGAGCTTGAAACATCGGAAAATGGCAGTAATACGGCGGCAGGACTTATTGAAGCGCTGACAGCTTCTGCCCAAGGCGGTGACTATGAGGATAACTGAACTTTCCCCGAAACAAAGGCTTACGATAAACTGGTGGCTGACTGAAAAATATTCCCGTTACGATGCAATAATATGCGACGGTGCGGTGCGAAGCGGCAAAACTCTGTCAATGTCAATAGGCTTCGTCCTGTGGGCAATGAACAGCTTCAACGGAAGTGCATTTGCGGTTTGCGGTAAGACCGTGACTTCCCTGAGAAGGAATGTTATAACGCCCCTTTTGCCTGTGCTTGGCGGAATGGGAATGATATGCGAGGAAAAAGTCAGCCGCAATTACCTCGACATAAGCTTTAACGGCAGAAAAAACCGATTTTATTTTTTCGGCGGACGTGATGAAAGCTCGGCGGCACTCATTCAGGGTATCACTCTTTCGGGAGTATTCCTTGACGAGGTGGCACTTATGCCACGTTCCTTTGTGGAACAGGCACTTGCACGATGCTCTGTAAACGGCTCGAAAATGTGGTTCAACTGCAATCCCGACAATCCCTCCCACTGGTTTTACAATGAATGGATCAGAAAGACGGAGAGCAAAAATGCGTTGTATATCCATTTCACAATGGACGATAATCCGTCGTTGTCGGAGGAGTTGAAAAATCGCTATAAAAGGCTGTATTCAGGGGCATTCTATGACCGCTATGTACTGGGGAAATGGACGGTATCAGACGGAACTGTTTATCCTATGTTTTCACGGGAAAAGCACATCTTCTCAACTGCTCCCCATTGCGAAAAATACGTAATATCCTGCGATTACGGCACGGTCAATCCCTCCTCATTCGGATTATGGGGATATAGCGGCGGTGTGTGGTATCGGCTTCGGGAATATTATTACGATTCACGGAAAGAGGGACAGTCACGGACAGATGAGGAGCATTATGCGGCACTTGAAAGGCTTGCGGAGGGATACAAAATCGAAAAGGTAATAATTGACCCGTCGGCGGCAAGCTTTATCGAATGTATCAAGCGGCACGGAAAATTTCACACGGAAAAGGCAGATAATGACGTAGTTGCAGGAATACGGCGAGTTGCGGCGGCTCTCAAAGAGGGCAGGCTGAAATTTCACGAATCCTGCGGCGATATAATCCGTGAATTCTCCCTCTATCGCTGGTCTGCAAAAGCAGGCACAGATGCTCCCATTAAGGAAAATGACCACGCTATGGACGATATGCGGTATTTTGTAACGGCTGTGACAAAGGAAAAATCCGATGATTTCTTTGTTATATCCATGAAAAGATGAAAAGGAGGTAATAACCGAAGTCATGAAGCTATTCAAGAAAAAGACACCGAGAGCCGCCCCTGAATTATACCATGCTTCAAGGGAAACAGGCACAATGCTAACCCTGCCCAATAACGCTTCACCCTTTGAAAAGGAGCTTTTCGACAGGCTGAGATATGCCGTACCTGTCATTGATGCGGCAATTATGAAAATTGTCCGACTTGCAGGCGGTTTCCACCTTGTATGCTCCGAAAAAGGTCATCAGAGGGAACTGGACAGCTTTTGCGAAAATGTTCCCGTGGGACTTCACGGCAAATCCATAAACTGCTTTGCGGACACATTTCTTGACAGCCTGCTCACCTACGGCAACGCTGTGGGGGAAATTGTATTAAGCGAAAAAGACAGGGAAATTGCAGGGCTGTGGAATGGCGACAGCACACGGGTTATGGTAAGTGCAGGAGTAAATCCCTTTGACAGGCGGTATGCGGTGAGGTGCAATGACAACACCTGCAAGACAGTTCAGCACCCCGAAAGAATTGTATATGCCTCACTTACAGGGGGAAATTCACTTCTGAGGGGACTTCCTGCAATAAGCAGCATACTTCTGAGAATTTACCAATGTATCGGGCAGAATTATGACCGTGTGGGCAATGTGAGGTATGCGGTTACATACAAGCCCACAGAGGGTTCAGGGGAATTTATGCACTCCAAGGAAAGGGCTATGCAGATAGCCCGTGAGTGGTCTGACGGTATGAATTCCGCAAAATACGGACAGGTCAAGGACTTTATTGCTGTGGGCGATGTGGATATTAAGGTAATCGGTGCTGAAAATCAGCTTATTGATACGGAAATCCCCGTCCGTCAGCTTTTGGAACAAATAGTTGCAAAGCTGTCAATTCCACCCTTTCTGCTTGGACTCAACTGGAGTTCAACGGAGCGAATGTCATCACAGCAGGCGGATATTCTCACATCAGAACTTGAATATTACCGTCGGCTTCTCACCCCTGTTTTATGCGATATAGGAAATGCCTATCTGAAATCAAGGGGATTTGACGGCTACTGCTCTGTGGAGTGGGATAATATTAACTTACAGGACGAATCCGTGCTTGCGGAAACAAGACTTAACAACGCAAGGGCGGCAGAAATCGAAGCGAGATTAAACAATTGATTATGGAGGAAATTTATATGTATAATGATGTTAAACTTGAAAAGGGTATGTACAATTTCAGCGGAAAAAGCTTTACAGCGGCTCTGGAGGAACTTGACCCCTCCTCTGCATATGTGGGAACGGAACTTGAGTCCCTTGACGCTTTTGAAAGACAGCTGAAACGATTCAATATCAGAGTAAGCGGCACAGACTGCGACTGCGTTGAAAAGTTCTTCACATCGGGAGAAACAGCTGTTCTTTTCCCCGAATTTGTAAAGAGATGTATTGCAAAGGGATTTGACGGAACTGTACTTTCATCTGTAACCGCTGTAAAAACCGTATGCGAAAGCGGTCAGTATCTTGGCTGTATTCTTGATGATACGGCAGATTATGTATCAACTGCACAGACGGTAAAACTCCCCGAATCTGTTGTTACTGAGGGGGAAACTGCGGTTGTACTTGAAAAGTATGGCAGACTTATCAACGCATCTTATGAGGCGGTGAGAAAGCAGCGACTTGATGTATTCGGCGTTATGCTCCGTGGAATCGGCGTAAAGCTTGCGGTATCGGTTGTTAAAAAGGCTATGACAGTTCTTGCGGAATCTGCACAGTCAATCTCTGCTACATCTCTCACCTATGCTAAGCTTGCGGAACTTTACGGCAGCTTTGACTGCTTTGATATGACAACGGTTGTGGCAAATCCTGCTGACGCTTCAAAGATTGCGGCAATGGAACAGCTTTCAGATACAAAGGTATCAGCTGAGGGAAAAATGCTGCTTCCATTCGGCTCTGAACTTGTCAAGACTTCTGCACTTCCACAGAATACAATTCTCGGACTTGACAAGAATTTTGCCCTTGAATTTATCACAAGTTCAGGACTTGTAATGGAAACTGACAAGCTCATTGACAGACAGCTTGACAGCATTACTGTGTCAATTACCTGCGGATTCAGAAAGATTATGCCCGAAGCTGTAAGAAAAATTGTAATTTCATAATCAGCCGTCAGCCATTAGCCGTTAGCCCATAGCTAAAGGCTGAAAGCTGACGGCTAATGGCTCTGTTTTAGGCTAATGGCTCTGTTTAAAAAAAGGAGGAAAAATGGATAAAACTACCCTTGAAAAAATCAATAAATTCACCCGACGTGAACTCAAAGAGGAGGAACTCTACACCTTTTCCGTTATCCTCTGCGATAACGAAATTGACCGTGATTGTGAACGCTTTTCCGATGCTGCACTCGAAACGCTGAAATCAATGTTCATCGGCAAAACAGGTATTTTCGACCACAAGCCCAGCACATCAAATCAGACTGCAAGAATTTTCGATACGGAAATTATTACCGATGAAAGCCGCACCACTAAAAATAATGAGCCGTATAAATACCTGAAAGCCTCCGCCTATATGGTTCGCACAGAGGATAACAAAAATCTCATTGCGGAAATTGACGGCGGAATTAAAAAAGAAGTCAGCATTTCCTGCTCGGCGGCAAAAAGAATCTGCTCCCTCTGCGGCAGAGAAAAATCACAGGGCAGCTGCGGTCATATAAACGGTAAAAGCTATGGCGGACGAATTTGCCACACAATTCTCGATGATGTTTCAGATGCCTATGAATGGAGCTTTGTAGCAGTTCCTGCACAAGTAAATGCAGGAGTTACAAAAAAATACAGCGAAAACGGCTGTGAGAAAATGCCCTCGGCGGCGGAATTGCCCGATGTGGAAAAGCTTTGCCGTGAAATCCGTCAGCTTGCATTTTTCAGCGGTGGTGTAAAGGCGGCTGAAAAGGCTGAATTATCAATTGAGGGCAAATCCTTAACCGAACTTGAAGCGTTAAAAAAAGGCTATGAAGCTACCGCCCACAGCAAGGAATTGGAAGTTCAGCTTTCGGCAGATACACAGAAAGAGGATATGTCACGTTTCAGAATATAGGAGATGATTATTATGAATATGACTAAGGTAAAATCACTTTTCAAGCTTTTTTCGGGAGATATCTGCACAGCGGAGCACGAACCTTTAATTGACCTTGCAGTATTTGAAGTCGAAAGAATGATTTCCGAAACTGCCGACAGAGAGGACCCACGGCTTGATTTTCTCTGTGCTGCAATTGCAAACTACCGCTATTATCAGGCATTGACCGCACAGGACCGCTCTGAATTTACATACAGCGGAAAGGTCATAAAGGACAACGGCGGAAAAATCCTCTCCTTTGCCGAAGGTCTTTTAAGGGGATATTACCGCCTTTGCAGCGATATTATCAAGGATTCGGATTTGATTTTCCTCGTCGTTGTGTAAAGGAGGCAGGTTATGATTGAGATACTCAGACAGATAAGACAGGCTCTCGATGATAAGGGGGTAGTCAATGTCTGTCCCTCCTATGACGCTATGCCTGTCCGTGATAAAGGGGATTATTTTGTTGTAATAGGTGCAGGTGAATATGAAGCCCTTTCCCCTATCCATTCCGAAACGAAAATTTATATCCCTGTGAAATGCGACGTGAAATTCACAGTATACGCTCCTCCGCAGCTGTCACAGGAACAGCTTTACGGTTATTACCGCAGCAGCCTTGAAAGCACAATTGACAGCCTATGCGGATTGAACAGCCGTCTGAAAAGCATTACCACATCTTATGACGCTAAACTGCGGAAACAGACTCTTACGGCAGTTCTGAAAATAAGCTGTATGAAAACAATTGAAAAGGAGGCGGCGGAATAAATGGAAATCAGCATAAAAAAACCATTTCCTGTAAAAATCGGAGCAATTATATTGTACTGCGAAAAAATGACATTGCAGACAAAAACTGATATTTCAACAACTCCCACAGTTACAGGAACTCCCTATTATACAAACAAATGCCGCAAGCCCACACGAATCTCTTTCACAGGCAGGATTTACGACAAGGAAAATCCAATGATGTATGCGGCTCTTGCAAACAATATCAACGGCACAGAAAATTATCAGATTATCTATAAAAAATATAAATTCATCAACTGCATAATAACGGGAATAAACGTAATCGACAGCGGCGAGGACTTCATTGAACTTACCATAGAAGCCACTACTCTTAATATTTCGTATTTTGTTAGTGAGGTAGAAGAATGAATACTTACTGGCTTAAATTTAAATTAAGGGACGGCACGGAACAATATTACAACAAGTGCGTTTCCTTTTCCTATGTAAAAGAAGCCTTTACACCCTATACAACGCTGAAAGCTATAGTGTACGGTGATGATATTCCCGACGATATAACCGCTGTCAGGTTAGGCGTCGGCGGCTATAATGTACATTACGGTTTCGTGGACAGCTATAAGGTGACGAAAAGAAACGGCGTAACCTGCGGAGTTGCTATATCAAGAGGTTTTACTGCCCTGCTTACAGAAAATCAATTGCCGCCGGGAATGTATTCCAATATTACTTTCAACAAGCTTTTTGACGAGTATATAACTTTCCCCGATATTGAACACGAAAAAAACACACAGAACAGCTATATCTATGTGAAAAAGGGTGCGTCTATGTGGGACGGCATAGCAAACCTCTCATATAAGATTGCAGGAGTTCATCCGTATATTTCGGGGAATAACTTAGTTAAGATAAGTATGCCGTCAAACCCGAAGAAAATACAATGCAGCAAGCAGCAAGTCATTTCTATCGGTACGGAAATTATGACAAGGCGAATGGTAAGCAAGTACAATATGGCTGATATTGAAGGGGAATACGGCACATTTTCCGCTGAATCGGAAAAAGCCATTGAAAGAGGCATTATACGACAGCGGCATTTTGACCTTGACGAAAGATTTCTCAACAATCCCGATTTGGCTTGTCAATACAGAATGATGATGTCGGAGAGGGATTACAAACGATATTTCATCACTATTCTTAATTATTTCGGACAGGATATTAATGATATTCTCATAAGTGATGAATTCGGCAGCCGAAGAATAAACGCAATCAGAATTAACGGCAGCAAAAACGGAATATCTGTTGAAATGAGTATGTATGACAGTTTCCCTCCTGTTGAGTAAACCAATGATTTTCTTTGGAATATAATATAAGGGCATCTCTAAATGGTTTTTGAGATGCCCTTAATACAAGGAGGAGATTATGAAATCCGAAAGAAAGCTCAATGATTTAAATGAGGGCGAAAAGGGAATTATAGTTTCTGTTATGCCCTCTGATATATCGGAAAGGCTGAAAGAACTTGGATTTACAGCAGGCACATTGGTGGAATGCCGATGCCGCAGTTTTTCAGGTGACCCCTCGGCTTATTCCGTCAAGGGAACTGTTATAGCCTTACGCAAAAATGACGCTGAAAGCGTCGTTATTAATGCGTAATTGAATTAAGAATTAAGAATTAAAAGAACGGTGGAATTTTTTTCTGCCGTTCATTTTTTGTACAATGATATTTTGTAGCCCGTTTTAAATATATCAGCACACAAAAGAAAAGACGGTAATCGTTAAGACTACCGCCCACATTTCTTAATTCTTAATTAACCTTCTCATCTTCAAGAGGTTCACGGACAAAGGGAAGAAATTCTTCCATACAAGCTCCGTATTTCTTGTAATTCTCCCTCGCCTCATTAAGGGAAACTCTGTTCGCTCCGTCAGCTAAATCAGGGTCACGATACATTGCTTTATCGTCCTCCCAAAAGCATACAGGGCATATGTCATAGCTGCCCTCCTCCCCTAATGTGCGGTTTCCGCAGCAGGGGCAGATGTATTTCTCAATAATTTCCATATCCATTTTTCACCTACTTTTTCTGTAAAAATTCTTCGTATCTATCACAGATTTCCTCTGTTTCACCAAAGGCAATCTGTTTTCCCTTTTCAATCCACAGCACCTTTGTCGCCATTCGTCTTATCTGTGCAAGGCTGTGTGAAACGAGAAGTGTAGTCGTTCCGCTGTTAATTACTTCAAGCATCTTTGTTTCGCTTTTTACACGGAACGCTCCGTCACCTACGGAAAGCACCTCGTCAAGTATGAGTATTTCGGGATTTACAAGACAGGCAATTGAAAAAGCAAGTCTTGACCTCATTCCCGAAGAAAGATGACTGAATTTTCTTTCCTGAAATTCTTTAAGCTCAGCAAATTCAATTATGCTGTCGTATGTCTGATTCATAAATTTCCTTGTATATCCAAGCAATGCACCACGGAGAAATGTGTTTTCCCTTACCGTCAAATCTGGGTCAAAGCCTGTTCCAAGTTCAAGAAGTGAGGCAATACTGCCATTTACCGCCATTGTTCCCTTTGTAGGCCGCATAATTCCCGATATTACCTTGCAGAGAGTGGATTTTCCTGCACCGTTAGTGCCGATAATTCCAAGCAAATCCCCCTCCTCAATAGAAAAGGTAATGCCGTCCAATGCCATAAATTCCTTTTGTTCGTATGTGCCTTTAAGCTTTTGAATTATTACATCTTTCAGCCCTGTGGTAGAAAAATCTCCCGTTATATAAGATACGGAAATATTATTAAGTTCAATTTTCTTCATTTTTTACCTCCGCATCAGATGTAATACATAAATTTATAATTGTACTTCTTGTAAATCGCCATTCCGGTTATCAGCATAATCACAGCATAGCCGAAACAAAGAAGGTGATGCCACGCAGGAGGAATTGTTCCCTCAAGTACAATGCTTCGGAAATAAGCTATATAGCTGTAAACGGGATTTGCAAAAAATAACAGCTGAATTTTTTCGGGATATACGCTTGTTGTATAGAATATTGCTGAAACGTACATAAGCAGCTGTGTGAAAATATCATAGAGATACTGCACGTCCTTGAATATTACAAACAATGCCGACAAAATAAATCCCACACCGATATTGAACAAAACAAGACATATAACGGGATAAATCAGCAGCAGGAAACTCCACGAAAAGGTTATTCCGTCAATCGCCACGAAAAGGAAATAGATTATCAGCGTCAGCCCGAAATTTATACAGGCTGACACTTCCTTTGAAATCATAAACAGATATTTAGGCACGTTGATATTCTTGATTATCTCCGCATTCTGCATAAGTGCGTGCATACCGCCGATTGTAGCATCTTTGTAAAAGGAGAAAATGAGGTTTCCCGAAAACAGATAGATGATATAATGCTCCATATCACTTCCGAAAAATCTCGTAAATACAACCGCCATAACCGCAAGCTGCATAAGGGGCGACAGAACACTCCAGAACATACCCAAAACTGTACGCTTATATTTCTTCTTAAAATCACGTTTTACCAGTTCCGAAAAAAGGAACTGATATTTTTTTATCTGATGAATTTTTTCTTTTATACTTTCTAACATTCTCTGCTCCTTAACTTTTATTTTCTCGGACAGAACGGAGATTTTTCAGCGTATCTTCCGATTTGTCAGATTTTTCGTAAATATCCATATCAATAAGACGCAGGGAACGATATTGCGGGTCATCGGGATAATCCGCATTGTTTTTATTGCGGCGGTAAACTCCTGAAATTCTGAAACCTATTTCAAGCTTTCCGTCAGAACCTATATACTCCGCAGGTACGTCAAAAATGAAATGTTTCTTTTTAGTGTCGGTGATTTCAGCATTGCAGACAGTTCTGCCGTTTGCAAGAACTTTCACGCTGAGTTTTTGCTGTTTTCCTTCAAGAAGCGGCTCATAGTAAAGCTGCATTGAAAATCCCTTATCCCACTTAGGCACAAAAAATCTGAGAAAGGCTTTTTTTCGGACAATCCAGCGTCCCTCAAACGTGGGCATTTCAACGCTGTAAACCTCAACTTCGGGATACCTCGCAAGGCTTACCGTAGTATTAATCGGCATCTGATAAAGCTTTTTCACATCATTTTTTGCCGCCGAAAGATATTCCAGAAAGCGTTTGCGGAAATCTCCGTTATAGTAGAAAAATGCGTCACGTTTTTCCTTTTCATCGGGTTTTAGCTTAAAGCCTGTATTGTGGTAATCCTCCAGCTTATCCACACACTGTTCAACGGTATCAACAACATTGAAAATATACTTCCTCTTTGAACCGTATGGGTCTGCAAGGTCAGTTTTATGACCGTATTTTATGCAGTCCTCGCCGTCGGGAATATTGAGGAATATCGAGGGTTTGTGCTGAAACCACATTTCAAAGCACATTGAGGAATAGTCCGTAATGAGAATTGCCGAACTCTTTTTTGCATCGGCAATTTCTTCTTCTTTAAGGATTTTTACGCCCTCAAGAAGTCCGCTTCCGCAAGCCTGCAAAACGCTGTGATGAAGTGCAACTTTCAACGTATAACCGTTTTCCTCAACGAAATTTTTAAATCGGGGATTTTCAAGAAGTCCCCGTATTGCCTTTACATAAACCGATTCTTTAAGCTCCGATTCCTCCATATAGGCGAGATAACGGCGGTGGGTGATATATATGAAAATTGACTTTTCGGAAATGGCATTGTCAGCACTCAGCAAATCCCAGCGGAAAAGACCGTTTATAATGAGATTTTTCTCCTCATAACAGCCACGTTCCATAAAAATCCGCTTTTCAAAATCGTTGGAAATCATAAGCTTATCAAAGAGAAAAGAGCTGTATGACTCCTGCGAAATGAAATCGTCCTTAAAAAAAGTTATGCCGTGCTGGGTGAAAACGGAAAAAACATAGGGACTGCGTTTTACAGCCTCGGTTATTCCAAGACGCAGAGAATGAAGCACCTGAAATCCACCGCATATGAATTTCACCGTTTTGAAAAGTTCTTTCAGCACAAGTGCGAATTCTCTGATATTTTCGGGAGAATAAGCAATGATGTTTTCGCCGTATTCCGCCTTTATTTTTTCATAATCCGCACACTTTTCGTTGATTATATAATAAGGCTCGAAATGCTCTCTGCCGTTTTCGTAAATATACTTGAACAACTCAAATTCGTCCTGCGGAGATGTATCCTCCTCTATAATAAAGTCACAGCAGATGACCTTATTCCTCTGCGTTTCAAGCTGCATTGCCATTGCATAGTCGTGGGCGATAAAACGTCTGAAAATACTGTCAGTTATTTTGCTCAGCATTGTCAATTTCCTTTCTATTGCACCGCCAATTATACCTTGCAAAAAAACAAAAGCAGAAAAATTTACTTTGCTTGACGGCAAGGTTCAGTCGGTTGAGCAATAAATCATTTACCATTATTATCTTCAATATTATAGCATATATGTGAACTTATGTCAATATTCATACATATTGAGCATTCTTTTCAAATGATAAGGCAGCCTCCACAATAGGGGCTTATACGCAAAAAAGGACGGCAGAATAATCCACCGCCCTTAACTGAAATATCAGTCCTTGATTTTGCCTTTCGCTTTAAGCTTTTCATACTCGGCAAGCATTTCAGCATCTTCCGCTGCCTGCTCCTCTCTTGCCTTTTCAAGGTCAGCTTCGGTAAATACTTTGTTATCCTCGTCGTTATCATTGAAAAGAGTACTTCCCGAGAACACCATTTCCGATGCCCTGTCGCCGTAGCAGTCTATTTCAAGCTGACTGCGGTCACGTAAAAATTTCATCATTGCAAATAGAACTGAAAATCCTATCGCACTTGTGATAATACTGAAATAAACTCGTACACCGTAAAGGTTGCCCACCATACCTGCAACTATAAGAGTAAAACATGCTCCTATGACAATTTCCCATTTCACATTATCGGGGTCAAGCTGTAAAAATGCAAATGCCGCAAATCCCGATACAGCAGCGTGTACAATTGCAAGAGCCAATGAATGGGGCTGATACGCTTCAATTCTGTATGCATTAAGTTCCAGAAACATCATTATTACTTCAAGGAATATGTAAATCGTGAAGCTTATTTTCAGCATCCGCCTTAAACGTATGCTCTTTATAAAAAGCCAGTCAGCATAAAGCAGCAGACCAAATCCTGCAAACTCCGCAGCATATGCCACAGCTTCAAGCAATTTTGAAAAAAAGCTTTCGGGATTGTATGTTTTATAATACAACAGACATATCAGACCAAAGGCAACAAAAAGCAGATTACCTATAAGTCCGAAAAATATGCCCTTAGTCAGTTTTTCCTGCTGCATAAGCCCTCCTTAGCTGTTGAGAGCCTTATGACCAATGTCCTTGCGGTAATGAGCACCCTCGAAGCTGATGCCCTCAACGCCCTTGTAAGCAATGTCAAGAGCCTCACGGAGGTCATTGCCCTTTGCAGTTACACCGATAACTCTGCCGCCGTTGGTGAGGAATTCGCCATTGTCAGAAAGCTTAGTTCCTGCGTGATATACAAAGCAGTTTTCAACCTGTCCCATATCGTCAAAGCCGTTCATTACAATGCCCTTGGGGTAGCTTTCGGGATAGCCGCCGCTTGCCATAACTACGCAGGCACAAGCACCATTGTGCCACTTTACATCAACCTTATCAAGTTCGTGGTTGTAAATAGCCTCGAAAATCTCGTAAAGGTCAGCGTCAAGCATAGGAAGAACAACCTGTGTTTCTGGGTCACCGAATCGGCAGTTGTACTCGATTACCTTTGGTCCCTTTGGAGTAATCATAAGTCCGAAGTAAAGACAGCCCTCGAATGTGCGTCCCTCGGAGTTCATAGCGTTCATTGTGGGAATGAAAATCTTCTCCATGCACTCCTTTGCAAGTTCCTCTGTATAGCAGGGATTGGGAGAAATTGTACCCATACCGCCTGTGTTAAGTCCCTTATCGCCGTCCAATGCACGTTTGTGGTCCATTGAGGAAATCATAGGAATCATTGTCTTGCCGTCTGTGAATGAGAGAACTGAAACCTCGGGACCTGTGAGGTATTCTTCAATAACAATTCTTGCGGAACTCTTGCCGAATTTCAAATCGTCAATCATATCGTGAACAGCCTGTACAGCTTCTTCCTCGTTCTGAGCGATAATAACGCCCTTTCCGAGAGCAAGTCCGTCAGCCTTGATAACTGCGGGGTAGCTGTTCTGCTCTTTGAGATATGCAATAGCCTTGTCGGACTCTGTGAATACCTCATAGAAAGCTGTGGGGATATTGTACTTCTTCATAAGCTCCTTTGAGAATACCTTTGAACCCTCGATAATAGCAGCATTTGCCTTTGGACCAAATGTCATAAAGCCCTCAGCCTGCAATGCGTCAACCATTCCGAGAACAAGTGGGTCATCGGGAGCAACTACTACCATATCGGGTTTAAGCTCCTTAGCAAGAGCAACTACGCCCTCAATATCGGTTGCACCTACGTTGAAGCACTCCGCATATTTAGATATACCGCCATTGCCTGGGGTACAGTAAATCTTGTCTACCTGCTTGCTCTCTGCAAGCTTCATAATAATTGCGTGTTCACGACCGCCGCCGCCAATTACAAGTACATTCTTCATTGGTTTTTCCTCCTTTTGGGGTTATTTTATAACAAAATCATATTCTAATACAACTTCAAAATCAGCAGATGCCAAAACTGAACCGTCTTCATTACCAACACAAATTAAAATGCTGTAAATTACTCCGTCTTTATCAAAGGCATATTTTGTTCTCCCTCGTATTTCGTCTATGTTGCAATATCCGTCATAGCCAAGGATTTGCACTTCTTCAATTTCAGCGTCCCATTCGGCTTTGACATATTCTTCGGCTGATTTATATTCTGAATCAGGTATAGCTTCAACGGTAAGGCGAGAGTTCAACATTGCTTTTTTAAAAATTTCATAATAATCTATACCTACACTATTATCATTTGCATAACTGATATTCAAATAATCAAGATAATCAGGGAATTTTACTGAGAAATAATCGCACTCATACTCGGTTTTTCTCAGTTCTTCTGCCTCTCCGATAAACTCTGCACTTTCGATTATTTCAAGAGCAAGCTCACGCACAAGTTCTTCGTTTTCCTTGACAGGGTGTTCTGCCCATACAGAAAATCCACTAAGTCTATTGCCTTCTTTATAAGCCGCAAATAACGAATTTTGTACGTTATCGCTGTCAATATAGGTAATTGCTACTACTTCATAATCACCGCAATTTATAATTTCCTGAGAATAATTTTCATAATATTCAGAATTGTCATTACAAAGATCTATATAGACATCTCTGCTTATTCTATATGCAATGTACTGATAATCAATTGTAAATTCTGTGTCATTGCCGTAAGAATAAGTTAGCGGAAAATTCTCGGTTTCTTCAAAGTCGCTTCTTACATTGAATCTGAAACCATCTGATTCAACCGTTTCATAGCTTATAGCCTCTTTCAGATTACCGTCCTTGTCAATGTCTGAACAGCCTATGAATGTGCATACAGCCATAGATAAAGCCGTAAATGCGGATAAAAATTTCTTAGTCACAATAAAATTCCCCTTTTTAATAACAATCCCTTTATTTTATTTTTATGCAATCTATCAGCTTTTCAAAATCGGCTTTTACCTGTTCGTGACCGTCCAAATCAACAGCAACAATTGAAATGCTGTAAATAACACCGTCTTTTTCAAATGCATAGTGTGTATTTTTACGAATGGGATAACCGTCAAAAGCAGCTCTTTCATATATCGCACAATAACCATCATATCCGAGTATTTCTGTTTCAGATACTTCTTCAATCATTTTACGCTCAACATCTGATTCTTTATTTATATATTCATCACAGGTATCTTTGAGATATTCCTCTGCCGATGTATATTCTGAATCAGTTAATGCTTCTATTGTAATACCACTCATATATTGAGCAAGATTCTCGCTGTAACTATATTTTATACCTTGTTTATTCTTTTCAATCGCGTAAAATTCGGAGAACTTGAATTTATACTCATCAGACGGAAGTTCTATCGAAAAATAATCGCAGTCAAAGTTCAAAACAGGCTCTGTTGTTGATTCTTCACCGATATATTCAACACTTCTGAGCATTTCAAGACCGAGTTCACGCATAAGCTTTTCATCCTTGTCCTTGGCAAAAGTAGCTCGTACCATGAAATTATCAAGCGGATGCTCCTGACTGCTTATAATAAAATCCATAAACCTAACAGGCATTTCTTCGCTGTTTTCGTGATCTTCTTCTGGATGATCTGCTGCAAAAATTATAATATCGTATTCCTCATCCTCAATTATTTCAGTTGCAATGTTCTCATATTCAAAAAACGCATTCTTACGCCAGTCAATCTTTGTCTGGGTATTCATCTTCATTCCTGCCATCCAAAGTGGAATTGAAAAAATCACATCACCTTGAAAATCATAAACATACATATCACCGGTAGTTATATCTTCAGCATCCTTTGAAATTAATTCAGAATCAAGGAAATCACTTCTCACCTTGTAGCTTACACCAATTTCTTCATCTGTTACCGTTCTGTAGCTGAAAGCCTCTTTCAGATTACCGTTTTTGTCAAGGTCTGAACAGCCTGTGAATGTGCATACAGCCATAGATAAAGCCGTAAATGCGGATAAAAATTTCTTAGTCATAATAAAATTCCCCTTATATCATTAAAATTTGTCTGCGGTGTACTTACACCCCTTATTTTGCAGGCGGATAATATCCGCCCCTACATAAATAATACACCGCCGAACACTAAAAAGTTGCATTAAATTAATGCGGAAATAACTTATTCCGATTAACAGCAATACCGCATAGGCAGATTTCCTTTAAAAAGGCTCTGCCCGTGCGGTGATACCCGTGGGAACCTCTAAAAAACTCCCTCACGGCGAACTTCCTATGACAAATATCATTTACTGCGTTGACAAACCTTGCAATACACAAAGTATTACTGCGGTTTGCCGCCTTGTAACTGACATTTGTCATGTACGAAATTTCGCTCGTGTTCCGTTTTTTAGAGAACCCCATTATATTATATTTTTATTAGTGGTGGAAAAGTCTGATTCCTGTGAATGCCATAGCAATGTTGTACTTATTGCAGGTTTCGATAACATTATCATCACGGATAGAACCGCCGGGTTCTGCAATATACTCAACGCCTGACTTCTTTGCACGCTCGATATTATCGCCGAATGGGAAGAATGCGTCAGAACCAAGACATACACCTGTATTCTTAGCAAGCCATGCCTTTTTCTCCTCAGCTGTGAATACAGCAGGCTTTACCTTGAAGATATTCTGCCATGTACCCTCTGCAAGTACGTCCTCGTACTCGTCGCCGATGTATACATCAATTGCATTGTCACGGTCTGCACGGCGGATATCGTCAACAAACTGGAGTCCCATAACCTGTGGTGACTGTCTTAACCACCAGTTATCAGCCTTCTGTCCTGCAAGACGTGTACAATGAATTCTTGACTGCTGACCTGCACCGATACCGATTGCCTGTCCGTCCTTTACGTAGCATACAGAGTTGGACTGTGTGTATTTGAGAGTGATAAGAGAGATAAGGAGGTCATCTTTCTTATCCTCGGGAATTTCCTTGTTATCTGTTACGATATTTGCAAGAAGGTCACGGTTGATGTCAAGCTCGTTTCTTCCCTGCTCGAAAGATACACCGTAAACCTGTTTTGTTTCGATTGGTGCAGGCTTGTAATTCTCGTCAATTTTAAGAACGCAGTAAGTTCCCTTTCTCTTTGACTTGAGAATTTCAAGAGCCTCGGGGTCATAATCGGGAGCAATTACACCGTCGGAAACTTCACGCTGAATCATCTTAGCTGTGCATACGTCAACCTTATCTGAAAGTGCGATGAAATCGCCGTAAGAGGACATTCTGTCAGCACCTCTTGCTCTTGCATATGCGCTTGCAAGGGGTGAAAGTTCGCCTAAATCGTCTACCCAGTAGATTTTCTTTAAATCGTCGGAAAGAGGTCTGCCGATAGCTGCACCTGCGGGTGAAACATGCTTGAATGAAGTTGCTGCACATACACCTGTAGCTGCTTTAAGCTCCTTTACAAGCTGCCAGCCGTTGAGAGCGTCAAGAAGATTGATATAACCTGGGCGTCCGCAGAGTACCTCGATAGGAAGCTCGCTGCCGTCAGTCATATAAACTCTTGAAGGCTTCTGATTTGGGTTACAACCATACTTTAACTGCATTTCATTTGACATAATAATGTCCTCCTTGAATTTAAAATTCTATTTATGACAATTCCTCATAAACATATAATGTGAAACTGTCCTCAGAGTCTGAACTCTGATTATAATGTTTTGTTGGTCTGCCCTTTGCATCATACTCGTAATAATCAACATAAGCGTAATTTGAACCGCTTACCACTTCGCAAAGGCAGTTATTATTTCCGTCATAGAGATATTCTGTTATTGTTGCGTTTTCAACATCACCAGAATGATAATTTTTCTCGTAAATACAATTGTTGTTGCTGTCATATGCAAGCTCTCTGTGGGTATCTGCTGCCTTATTGCATTTTCCTACAAACTCAATCATATTTCCTCTGTCGTCAAATCTCTGTCTGAATTCATTAAATGACCATGGATTTGTAACATCGCCCTTGCCGTAAACTGCGTTGCCGTTTGCGTCATATTCGTATGTATATGTATTCTTGAATTCACCGTCAAGAGCATTTATGCCCTCGCTGACAAGAACATTGCCCTTTTGGTCATATGTATTTGTGGTATGGAAATTTGTGCCTGCTTCCGCATTATAACTCTCTGAATATGTAACATTTCCATTTGCGTCATATGTAAATATTTCCTCATTAGTAAGGACACCTGCATCATAATGGCTGATTACTGTAGGATTTCCCTTTGCGTCATACTCATAATCCGTATAATAAGGAGCCGACCAGATTGCATCATTAACGTCAATGTTGTAAACAGCACTGAAAACTTCATCATCATGGCTGTTATGCAATGTCAGAACACAGCTTGTAAGCGTTTTTCCTGTGTAGTTATAGGCAATAGCCTGATACTCGTAATCAAGATAATCGGGAATTCCAAAAAGGCTTAAATCTGTGTTGAGTTCGGGAAATGCATCATAGTTTTCGGGTAATGCAGGCATTTGTGAATTTTCGCTTGTGAGAGTCTTTGTATACACGGGAGGTTCAGATGAAAGCTCTGCCATTTTATTTGGGTCAGCTTTTTCTGTTGCCTGAACTGCTGCTGTTGTTTCAGCTGAATTGTTATTTCCGCCTGCTGCATTTTCAACAGCAGAATCAACTGCTGTCGTTGTTGTTTCAGCATCAGCTGTTGTTGTTTCGGCTTCAACATTGGCAGTTGTTGTCTTTTCAGATGTTTCGGGTAACTGTGCGGATTCCTCAACTACTGGACCGCAAGCTGTCATAACCATTGTGCATACTGCGAGAATTGCAAAAATCTTCTTGTTCATAATAATTTCCTCTTTCTGTAATTAAATATTTCCGATGTATTTCACATCTCATAACATATACTCACTTCAAAATTTCAAAGTGTTACAGAAATCGAAAAATTTTTTTGCAGGAGATTTTTTGACAGAAAAAACTGCAATTCCAAATTTTGGTTAATCCCATTCTATTTCATCACCATACGAACTAACAAATTCTATAAGCTCATCTTCATTTTCGATTAATCTTACAATAATATCAGCCATAGCCTCTGCTTCTTCTTTGTTTTCAAAGTAAGCAGCATACATACCTGCTTCGGGGTCAGCTTCGTAGGAATCCATAAGCTGAGGTGCTTTATTCTCAATATAGCAATTGAGAACAGCCTCCCAGTTATAGCCGTTCATATAGGCATTTTCATTGATTTCCTGTAATTTTTCGCCGATTGCCATTACTTTGTCGTTTTCGATATAAAAAGCAAGGGATATACTATCTTCAAATTCTTCTATTGATATATATTCAGGCATAATAATGTCCTCCTTTTTTATAATTCGTAGTGGGTAGCACCCGCTGGCAATTTATTCTGATTTTAACTGTTTTGTCTTTTTATTTTCTGTATCTCTCTGCGAATGTTATCCGCCCACTCCAAATCATCATTTGTTATATGATAAACTCTGAAACCGTAGGCGATACCGTTTTCATAAACGGATTTTTCATCGTCAACGTGCAAATCAATGCGGTATACTGACGGATATTTTGACGGAAAATTCAGTCTTTCCCGTGAAACTTCCCTTTCGTGACGTTCAGCATTGACAATGCTGTCAATTCTGATACCATAGCGGCGGAATAATCTGCGGATATATCCTTGACTTCGGTTTGAAGTAGTGTATATCCACAACTCGCAGTCAGATTTATTTATTTCCTGTAAAAGCTCCACAGAACCTTTCCTCAACTTATCCTTATATATTTTATTATAGGGAAATTTAAGTTCAGGTTCTATGGGAACTTTCTCGGGATTTACAAATAATGTTTCATCAAGGTCGAATGAAATTCTCACTTATTTTTATTGATAATTCTTGTTTCAACAGAACCGTCCTCAAGATTTACAAAGCGAACAAAGAGAGATACCTTGTTATCCTCGTTGAGGTTGTTCCAGAGCATATCTGTGAACTCGTCAATATTTCCGCTGATACCTACAAGCTTAGGCTCACCCTCAAAGCTTGGGAGAGGATTGCCGTCACCCATATATGTGTGAATGAAGCGTCCCTCGCCGTTGATTGGGTCATTGTAGCTGAATGTGTATCTCTGGCAGGAATCGGGATTTCCGTTTGCGCTCTTGAGAATTGACATAGCATAGTTGAAGCCGTCCTCCTCAAAGCGGAGAATACCTGAAATACGAGGTGTGTAGTTGGGAGCGTCGTCCTCGAACTCACGTGTACGGAGTGCCTGCTCAAATGTGAACTGCTTGTCCATAAGCTCGTAAATTGTATCCGTCTGGTCGCCGTTTGTTACGATAAGCTTATTGCCGAGAACTCTTACAGGTGCGTATATAATAAGGTGTGGGTCAGTAAGCTTTGAGGGGTCAAATGCCTGTGTGCGGATTCCCTCGCCGTCCTCTACGAATACACGGTTACGGCTGTTTTCGCTTCTGCCCATAATGAAATAGCCTGTTACAGCATATTTTCCGCAATCGGATTTACCGATAACGATACCTCTGCCGGGGTATGCGTTTGAGTTTAATTCCTTTGCTAAATCAAGTTTAATCATAATAATTTACTCCTTTATATTTTATTTATATAATTTAACTTGTCGTCGGGACTAAATTCACGCCATGGTGAATGACCTCCGAACACACCAAGATATACGGCATTGCCATTGAATATGACAATTTCCATACTGTGTTCTATTTCCCAGTCAGTCCGACATTCAAGCTGATAGCAGATACTTTCTTCATCTTCAGGCTTTTTTACTATAAGTACAGTCGGCTTAAAGCATTTCAGCATTTCAAGGGGGGCAGTTTCGGGAGTAACAGAAATTTTCATTTTACCGTAAAAATCGCCGCCTGTTTCCTCCAGAAATTCCAGACAATAAGCCTTAGCAGCACTGCAAATAGTTTCAACAACCTCGCTGTCAAGGGAGTTAAATTCGTCCACGCACTGCATAACATAATCAAGACATATTTTGCGGTCTATCATTACCGCCATATCGGTTTTGAAAATCTCGGAATAAATCTTTCCCTCAAAACCGTATGAATTATCAAAAATATCTGTAATCATTTCTTTATATAAGCCTTTCTCAAATTCAGTTTAACTGCTCCTTACTTGATAATAAATGTGTATATACAGTCACATAAGACTATTAATGCAACGAACGCTGTGATTATATTCAGCGTTTTTTCCTTTGCCTTTGAAAACAGCCAGTCATAGAACGGCTGAACTATATAAAGGAAAAGTAATCCGCCAAGTCCGAAACGTATTGACGGACTGAGTGCAATTCTCGCCTGAAAGTTTATTTTGTAATCCGCATATGTCTGCCACGGCCACGCTCCCGTGAAAAATTCCAGCATATAGCTTGCAAGAAGTTCCACCGTGGTAGCAATTGCCATACAGCCGAGAAATATGATAATCGGCTTTACATAAAATCTGAACCAGTCAGGCTCTTTTTTCTTCATAAGCGGTCGAAATGCACCGAGGAAAAGAATTGCTCCTACTCCGTATACAGGGCAATATGGTCCGAAAAGAACTCCCCTGTCGGAATATCCCCAGCGATAGACTACAACTTCAAGAAAAACTTCATAAAACCAACCGAGAAAGGCATACATCATAAAGCTTAAAAAAAGCTTTTGTATACGCTGATTCTCCGTAATAGCCGACAGCTTCACGGCTTACTCCTTGACGTAAGCTCTGCCATCAACAATTTCAATTTTATCCTGACAGAAAAGTGAAACCGCCTTAGGGAGAAGCTTCCATTCGACATTCTCCATAATACGCTTCTGGAGAACTTCGGGTGTATCGTCCTTTTCCACATTCACTACACCTTGCAGGATAATTGCTCCTGCGTCGGCTTCTTCATTTACAAAATGAATTGTAGCACCGCTGACCTTTACTCCATAGCTGAGAGCTGCTTCGTGAACTTTAAGTCCGTAGTAGCCTTCGCCGCAGAATGAGGGGATAAGTGCAGGGTGGACGTTGATTATTTTATAAGCATACTTGCTTGTGACACATTCGTCAAGAATTGTCATAAAGCCAGCCAGTACAACTAAATCAGCCTGCTCCTCGTCAAGGGCATTGAGAATTGCCATACTGTATGACTTTGAATCGGAATAATCCTTTCTTGGGATTACTCTTGTGGATATATCGTTATTTTTTGCTCTTTCGAGAGCATATGCAGAAGAATTTGAGGAAATAACACAAGTTATTTTTCCGCCAAGGATATTCCCTGCTTTTTCGGCATCAATAAGAGCCTGTAAATTCGTACCGCCTCCCGAAACGAGAACAACTATATTTTTCATCGGTACCACTCCTTATATACAAAGAATAATTATAATAGCCACAATGTCAATTGCCGCTAAAAATCCGCCTATGATTACACATTTATAGTAAACATCTGTAAGCTCTTTTTCACGGTTGGCAAAATAGAAAAACATGGGGTCATCGGGGGTATAGCGGATAAGCTCCTCATCGCCGATTTCATACCGTTTTTCCTTGTCGGGATAGGCATAAACCGAACTGATAAGCTCCCCCTCCTCTGTTTCAAATTCAACAACGGGATGATAATATTCCCGCCCCGATTTTTCTGTGCGGTACTCCGTTATTTTACCATATGCGGCTTCTGTGTCGGAA
Organism: Ruminococcus sp.; assembly: GCA_045539715.1. Taxonomy (GTDB): domain Bacteria; phylum Bacillota; class Clostridia; order Oscillospirales; family Ruminococcaceae; genus Ruminococcus. The sequence goes on from JAZQFV010000036.1 coordinate 75,437, forward strand.
ATGCGTTTTTCAATCCTTTTTATATGCCATATAAAAAGAATAGCCATTGCCGCATAAATTCCCAGCAAGCCGTAAAGGAGATACCCGAAGTGATATGTAACTCCCACCGCTATGAACGACAATATCGCCCATATATAATCAGCTTTTTCAACTTTCATATGATTGCTCCACCAACCAATTCTTGAATTTTCTATTTTGCTTGGAAAGCAAAATTCTGCGTCAGAAAACCTTGCAATACGGCAGTATTCCTGCGGCTTTCTTCCTTGACTTTTGCTCCCCAAGCTTCAGGGCATCTCTAAAAACCCCTTTTGAGAAAAAATAGCTATGCACGACATCTGCTTCGTCAACCTCCCTCGGAGTGCGTCAGCACGCCTTCGGAAGGTTTCCTTGCAGCTGCCGCACCTATCTGTTTTTTCTTTAATCAAAC
>JAZQFV010000037.1:0-12068 GCA_045539715.1 Ruminococcus sp.
CGGAACTGTGAAGTAATCCGCACAAAAAGAAAAGTGGATAGCATTTCTGCTATCCACTATCCCGAATTAAGTGTTCCCTAATTCAGCCACGATAATGCGTGGTTTTTTGGCATGTGATCTTTTTCGTCACATATAGATGGCAAAGAACGGTAATTTTGATACAATGCACCCTTTCTTGATAAAAAGGGTGCATTTTTCTTCTTTCAGAGTTATCGTTTTCTTATTGAGTATAGTCGGTCAATTATCACAATCAATAATATGAATGTTTTTCCAAAATAGAGTCAAATAATTCTCAATCTAGCGGTTCCTTTTTACATAGAATGCCACATCAATATTCTTCCAGTATATCGCCAGATGGTTTTTCATGAAAGCATAAGCCAAGATTTGTATGCCTTTTAAGTGAATTCAGCCCTTTCTGAATATATTCACAAGATTCCTTGTACCCTAATGTAACTGAAAAACTTGATTCGCAGATATATTTAACGAATTCATCCGGTGATAATCTGTATTTCATTGCAAAATCATATGCATCACTTTCTTTTTCAGCATCGGTACTGTTTAGCTTGTTATAAAGAACATGGTCTAGATTGCAAGACATATAAAACAGTCGGTAAGGAATATCCCAGATTTTTTTACGACTGAAAAGCACTTGCATATGCCTCCTCTTGATTTCGTTTCTTTGCTCGATCCCTTTCTTCCACTTTGTTCTTATTTCCTCTTCTGAATAGAAAATCTCTTCTGCGTGTTCATCTTCAATAATGCTGTCATTAGGAATAAAAGCCCCATCTGTATCTACAATGTGTATGATCTCCTGAAAATCGCTCTTTTTGAAGTGTCTGGATTTCGCATAACTTCTGACCACATCGCCTATACTGCTCACAATTGTTTTATTTCCTGTCAGCTTTTCTGTTGTGATGTCACCGAACATGATATGAACATAGATAGAAGATGAATCAAACAAATTCGACAGAATGGCGCCAAGAGCAGTTTCATCTGATGGTCCTTCTACAATTATAAATACAATTTTTTTACGAGCCACGAACTACACCAGCCTCTCTGAAAGCTAACGCAATTTCATAATTGTTCGTGGGGCTATAGACCTCCTCATCCTGTTCTCCAAGTTCAATGTCACGATAATAAAAATCTCTGAGATTGTGATTGGTCTTGACATTGCTGAATCGAATATATCTTCTGTCAGGATTAGTGGTTGTAAACGCAATAAATCCCTTGTCAATTGTTTCCAGAGGTCTAAGGTTGTGAGAAGTAAAAATCAACTGCCCTTTTCCTTGCTCAGAAATAATATGAAGTAATTCACCAAGCAAATATTCAAAAATACCAGAATCAAGTTCATCAATCGCAACAGTAATAGACGGTTGATTGTATACAACAATTAGAAGTTGCAATACAGATACAATTTTCCTAATTCCCTCAGACTCATATTTTAATGGAATGCTCTTGCTGTTCTTATGAGAGACAAGCTGAACTTTGCATCCAGCTTCTCCGTTCTGGAATAGCTCTGTCCCTAATTCTTCTACACTGATAGTCAAACCCGGTACTATTTGTACAAGAACAATATTCATCCGATCCACTACCGTCTTGACAATATCAAGTGCATCCTGTGGAATTAATGAAGATTCATTGAGATTGATCAGAACACTACCAAAGCTAATTTTCCCATTCTCCTCAACTTTAAAATTCAGGGGAATTGTATTTAGACTGAGCATTCCGGCTTTTTGTGTGTCAATAATAAAAAGCTCAGTATTACCAAACTTCACCAACAGATTGAATAGCTCAATATGATACTCATCCTTGCAGTTCTGTCGAATAGCATTGAGCAGAATCCATGAGAACAGGAAAGAGCGTGATGTGGCAGATGCTATCTTTTTAGCTACAAGAAGATCGGTTGAAACAGCTTTATCCTTCCCAATTAATATTTCCATTTTAGTGCTAGGCATAAGTAATGCTTCTGTTCCGGTATTGGCAATAGTTTGCATTTTCACTTGCTTTTTAGTACTGCGATATCCATAGGAGAGCACCTCGTTATAGATCACAGTCTTATATTTTTTTGTTTGAATTCCATAGTCCGTATTATGATCGGATTCATCCAGTTCCTTTTTTAGGCTCATTTCATACTGTACATTATATGCTGTTTGAAGATCATTGCTCCAAACTTTGAAGCGAAATATCAGCGTTGATGATTCGGAATCAACATTTACAAAATCACCGTAAAAGTCAGGTAATGCCTTTCCCATTAAGGCGTGTTTTAGTACTGATAGTGCATCAATCAAAGCGGTCTTTCCAGATCCATTCTGACCATACAAGCCGAGTATACTGGATTTATATGCTTTTCTTGGATTATCCAAGGTTAATAATCCGTACTTTACATTTTTGAAGTTACGGATCTCTATTTCTGAAATCCTGATAACAGACCCCTGCATCGCTTCGACCTCCTAGTCTAGATTCACACATTAATTATAGCATACTCAATCGAATATGTCAATACGTTTCTTGAAATCGATACAAAATGTTTCAATATTCGAGTAGGCAGGACAACTTTTGATCCTCAAAAACACTACTTATAGAATTACCCCTCGGCGCTTCATGAATAAAGCATTTAATTCAAATAATAGGCACAATTGTAAAACGACATAGAATAGCTTATTCTTTCTCTCCTATATTGTTTGATATTATGCACCGTTTTTTCAAGTTGTATTCTTGATTTTCAGAAATGATTTCTAGAAACAGATCCTTAAAACAAGAATTTGGTCTTTTCTTCCTGTTGATTGAAGATTCTGTAGCACCACATTCCCTCTAAAGTGCAAAATTAGCACTTTGAAACGGGTAATTGCACTTTGAAATCATTATCTGCTTATAATTGAACTGTGACGGCGTGCAATCCAGTACAGAAAAGTAGATTATGCTGAACAAGTCACTTCCCTTATCTCCATAGTCACATCGCGCCACACATCACAATGCCTATAGGAAAAATGAAATTTTTCGTTATATCGTCCTATCATACTGTCTGCAAAACGAAATATCAACGGAAATACAGGAAGCAAATCTGTTTTATTCAGTTCTTCACACAGTTTATCCAAGCCTCGTTTCAACTCTGGAGAGTGATATTGACTTAATTTTGCGTGTAATGTATCCACCAATTCCTTTGATGGAATGCCAAAACATTCAGGATCTATTGATGTGTTTCTTTTCAGCACATATTGTGACGATATGGATGAAAACAGAGTTTTCAGCACTTGCGCATCAAAATGTAAATGTTTACTCACAGATTCGCCTCCTTTTATAATTGAGTTTTCAGGATTTTTTGTTTCTCTTTCTTGGTGTATTAGTTTCATTATGAATTTGAGATCTAGCTGATTTTGAATTTGATCGTTTTTTTGCAGGCGTATTTTGTACGACAGATTCAGCTATCAATGGATCTTCTGTCTTTTCTTTCCAATACAAAAAATGCCGTACAACTGGACAAGATAAAAACTGTTTTTCATAGGTGATCGAACGATTAACATTGGTATAGACTTCATCTTCTCTGCGCAATTCTTTTCGGATATTTTCATAAAACATCTGAATAGTCCTTTCGGGAGAGATGTTATTATGCTTTTTCTTCTTTTCAAGCAAAAAATCAGAAGAATATACAATCTCTCCTACAGACCGCTTGATGACATTGTAAATCAAGTCTGTTTGGTGCAGCGGGAGAACAAAATGTGGGTATCTCTGTGAAAGAACATAGTCTGCAATTTGTTTTCTAATATATTCGCACTGTGATTGAAAGTTCGTTTTCTCGCGATCAAAATCAAATCCAACTTTATTTAACCAATCAAAAAACTCTCTATATCTGCTGACATTGATAACAAATGCTGTAGGATCCAGTTTTAATTCAGAAAATACAATTTTCTCAGGTTTGTCCCTATAATCAAGAGGATACAACATTAATGAGAAAATCAAATGGTCCATATATTGATTGTAATTTGAATCCACTTCCTGAGACTGAGCATCTATATGTGGCGCGTCGGTTATTTCAAAAGTTTGAGGATTGATCCATATTTCCTTTCCAGAAAACAAATCACGATTCCAATTACCAAGCAAAGTATTCCCAAACACCTCATATAAAAGTGCTAATTTCCTTAATGAGTCTTGGTATTCAAAATCACAGGGAGATTGCTCTCCAAGTTCTTCTAAATAATCTGAAATATATTCGTCAAATATTCTAGGAAGAATAAATGAATAGCATGCCAGTATCGCCTTTATCATTTCCTTACTCATAATTTCTAATCGGGAAGCATGATGGATAACACGGAACATTTCCCCGTAATTGTAAATTGGAGTAAATCCCCCTTCAGCCTCAAGTTGATCTTTAATAAGCACGTTTTCCTCGTGACGTTGTTCAAGCTTTTTTCGATAATATGTAATGATACGCTTTGCACGACGACTCAAAACAGCTGCATAAAACTGGTGGCTAATCATCTCCTCTTCATAGCTCAAACAAAAATCCGGAACCAATTTGAAATAGAAATAATCCATGATTATCTTAATGTTCTGCTGGAATATTTTTGTATGCTGAGGGGTATATTTAAATACTGTGCTCTCATCACCTATCTTCACTCGAGGATTCTCCATACTATAAAACATGTTGAACAAATCCACCATATTTCTAAGGCTGTCGGGTTCCATGAAATGTCTTTTGAATCCAACTGCATCCAGATAAATTCCAGTTCTATCAGCAAGCATCAAAAGCATCAATTCTTTTGGAGATATGGCTACCCCTATTTTCTCATTATCCATTTTCTTCTTTAGGTAGCTTATTAGATGGCCGTTTTTCAAATTTGGAAGTGATTCTTCGATTTCACCTATCACTTTATCACATTCTTTTGTGCCATCTGACAAATCCACTTTCATTTCAATGAATTCACGATAATCACTCTTCTTCCATGAAGGCATGACAATTCGCATATCAGAAGAGATAATTTTCCTTAAGTAATCATTTGTATGTTCTTTACAAAGCGTTGAAAAATAGTCCTCTGATTTGTTCCCATACACCAACGTGTTATAATAGTACTTTTCAATCGTTTTGGAAAGCAACTTAAAATTCAGCGTAGTCAGTACTATCACATTCGGAAGCATGAAATAAGTATAGATACAGCTCATGATCTCCATTACGCCATTCTGTGCCATATCGATATCATCGATACAAATCACAAGGTAACGAGGATCATTTTTACGACTGTCATGATATGGACAAAGATTGTCTTGGATTTTTGCGTGGAAACACACCTCAATATAGGACTCTATTAATTTCTTGAAAGCTTCCCTCAAATTGTGTTTCTGTGCATTTTTCACCATTGCTTGATAAGAATACGCCTCGCTATATTTTTCCTTTCCCTTTAATCCAACATACTGATTATACACATCATTTATATCTTTTCTCAGTTTCCCCAGACAACTATTTCTATACTCAGAAACAGAATCATCCTTCATATTTCTTTCGATGTCCTCCAATGTATACAGCATTTTTGAAAGTACAACGATAAATAAATCTTCTGTTTTTGCGAGAAGAGATGCATCTACATAAGGAAGTGCATAGAATTCGCATTTCTTTATCCCTAGTATACCGTCTTCAGCCCCCGACTTATATCTTTCCAATGCTTTAGTTCCGCTTAACAATTCTTCCAGTTTATCATCGTGCAGTGCGTTTGCAAATGTCAGCATCGCAGATGTCTTACCAGTACCACGACGTCCAGAGAAAGCAATCACATTTTGAATGTCATGCACCTGCTGACGCCACTGCAGCTTATTACGCCGTTTCATATTTGCCTGATGAATAGAGAGCACTGCACGAAATGCTTGTTCATAGGTATCCTTAAAGAAAGAATCCTTTGCTTCATTGAACATATCCGTACGGACGCCACGATCTTTCAAACTCGTAAGGCTTATGTGCATTTTCTTCAACATGCATATTCCTCCTTGCCAATTCAAGTTATTTATATAAATTGAGATTTTAAACCGAGAGGCGAACACCAACTAACTGTACCCTGTACTATGCCCGAAAGACACCTCAAATTCCAATCATTGCAAACAACATTCTGCAATTAAATCCCCGAGTTACTCATCCAAGCAATCTGGCCATTGTCCCCATTGTTTCATAAGATCCTCGGTGAAAGCAGTATTCAAATAGTCCATATTTTCATCGGTGTCGTTGTCATGTCCGCAGAAAAAAGCTTGCATTTCCGAACATATATAGAGTTTAAGGAACATCATTGTATCCTTTTCACCCTCAACTGTTCCTGCAAAATATGGCTCTGTATGCTCAGGCTTGACTGCATAATGATCTGCATGAATGAGCTTAATGCGGAACGAGCCGTCCTCATTGTAAACACGGCGCCATACATAGACACAATCTATCTCAGGCATATACTGTTCAAAGGTGGTTGCCACATATTGGCCATCGGGAGAGATGAACGCAGCCTTGCTTTCCAGATCGTACTTATTCTGCACAAGGATATCTTTTCCGTCTCGCAAAATATGAATCTCTCCGCTGACAGTATCCATATCAAAGCGGTCAGCATCGCTGATCATTGCGCCATAGTCAAAAGGCGAAAGCAGATAGGTACCGCCATCGGTACGGGTTTTGTAGGTGATCTCTTTGGTGCTTAAGGGAATCCGTCCATAGCAGCTTTCACCGGCGGCATTGCCCACAAAGATCAGCTCTGTCTCACAGGCATGTAATTGGGTCATCTCCAAGCCATCCAAGGTGCAGAACTCTTCCGTTGTTCCGTCAAATGAGACGGCAGTAATGGCATCATCTGCTGCGTAATACAGCGTTTCAGAAGCAAAATCCACACCGTACACAGCCCCTTCGGGGAGCGTGATTTCATGCAGCAGTTCCAGATCATAGGAATAGATGCCCACCGTATTTTCGGCAGTCAGCGCCCAGAAGCCATCGCTGCCATAAACGGGAATACTTTGGTTGGCAATCTCCTTTTGCACGCCTTCCTCCACCTGAAACAACACAGTACGCAGCTTGCCGGTATGATAGCATTGCATCGTAAACACGGAGAGATATGCCTGCTGTCCGTCCACTGCGGTTTTGTAGGTTTCCAGCACACGGTAATTGCGTAGATTTTCCCGTCTGTTGGGGTTTTCATCGGAAGGCGTTTTTTGTTCGGGAATATACAGGTAATCGTAACGTTCTTCCAACGGTTTCTGTTCAGTGGTTTGTGTGGTTTCAGCCTCGGAACCCGTATCGCCTTGTGTTTGTTCGGCAGTGGAATCCTGCACAACGGGATTGTATGCATTCTGCTCAAAGCTGCAGCCTGTGAGCATAAGACAGGTCAGCGCAAGCATCCAGCGCTTCATACTGCATCCCCCTTTACGATCAATCCATCGCTGATCTCAATAATGCGGTCGCACTGCTGTGCAACGCCCATATCATGGGTAACGATAATGACGGTTTTCCCTTGCTGATTGAGCTGCTTGAATACCCCCATGATCTCGGCGGCGGTTTTGGTATCCAATGCGCCTGTGGGTTCATCGGCAAGAATGACACTGGGTTCGTTGACAATGGCTCTTGCGATGGCAACACGCTGTTTTTGGCCTCCCGAGAGCTTGTTCACAGGCTTTTTCGCCATAGAATCCATGCCCACGGATTGGAGTGCTTTCATGGCAAGTGCTTTGCGATTGGGCTTTTTCTTGGAGGCAAAATCCAGCGGCAGCATCACATTTTCAATAGCGGAAAAATCATCTACCAGAGCAAAATCCTGCATAACCATGCCGATTTTTTCGTTACGGATACGGGCATATTGCCGTTCGGATAGCTTTTGGATCAGCACGTCATCAATTTTGTATTCTCCCGATTCGTAGGAATCAATGCACGCCAGAATATGCAGCAAAGTAGACTTTCCCGCACCGGATTTGCCGATAATGGCAACCATTTCTCCATCCTCAATGGTAAGAGAAACGCCCCTCAGCGCTTCAAACTCGTTGGCTTTCTTGGAATTATAGATCTTGTGAATGTTCGATAAAGTGATCATGGAGGCTCCTCCTTTAATTTGCTTTCAGCAGTTGATTCGGCTCACTGCGGCGCATAATGGCGCTTGTAATACCGATGGATAACAACAGATTGAGTATGACGATACCTGCCATACCCAGAAGCTGCGGCAATCCGATGAAGATAAGATAATCCCGCATAATACCAAACTGCGCTTTTGCCCATAAAAATCCTACGCAACACAGCACCGAAAACAAAGATACCAACACAGCCTTTGCTGCTGCGATGAGACTGCATTGTCCCCATGTCAGACCGCACACACGGTACACCGCATAAAACCGGAGCTGCCGCACAGTCGTCACCGCATTGACACTGAAAATGCTGATGATCAGCAGCACTGCCATGCCAATTAAAACGGGCAGCAGCAGATAGATCTGCTCATAGATATATGACATGCTATTGGCAAATATCGTTTCATTCAGGACGCAAGGAAGAGCGCCGTTATTTGCCAGCATCATTTCCGCTTCCAACATGGTTTCGTCATCCAGGCCATCGGGCACAGTCACATAGGCAAGTCCCCATGGGTTATGGCAGATCTCCTTCAGCTTCAGCGATTCCGAATAGGACATGAGAAAATAATCGTTATCCATGGTGCCTCTGGGCGCATCGGCAGCATTGTACAGCATCCGAAAATCCGGTGTATCTGTGGCCAGTTTGTTGTAATATACAATGGTTGCGTTATCTGCAAACACACCTGACACCTGCAACTGCTCTCCGCACTTCGACAGATCACAGGGAATCAGGTCGCCCACATGATAGCCCATGCTTTTTTGTACCAACACCTGCGGATAAGGCGAATCGTTGCTTGTGACAATACTGCCCTCAATCAGTTGCGGCAGATACTGCTCCCACAGAGTATCATCATATACATAGGTTTTGTATTTAGTAGACACACCGCTTAGAGAATAAGTCCCGGATAAATGTGAGCCGTCGGGCAGCTGTGCCCGCATCTCATCTGTCGTGATTTGCGGTGCACCCATGAAACTAACTGTCCAGCCTTTTTGCTCCAGAACATCCGCAAAGGGTGCATAATACTGATAGCGTGAAACAACAGATGAAATACCTGCAACAGTAATCAGCAGCATGGCTGCCATTTGCAGTACGACTACAAGATTCATCCAAAAATCCCGACGAAATTCCTTCCATGCAAACCGAAAAATCATACTGTATCACCCGCTTTCATGGAAACGATGGATTGTTTGTATACCGTTCGGGCACAAAGCATCCACATACCAAGGGTACAAATACCGATGTAGATCCCCAGTGCAACGGCATACAGCTTTACGGAATAGGCCGTCTCAATAAACGGCAGGATATTTGATAACAACGGCAGCACAACGGTGTGATAGAGCAATGCCGACAGACCAAACAACGGAATGCTCAGCACTAAACTTTCGCCCACATACATGGCAATGGCTTTGCCTTTGGTGCATCCGCAGAGCATACAAACAGCCAACGCCTTGCGCCGCTTGAGCAGGATGTAATAATACAGAATCACAATATTCACCGATGCCACAACTGCGATCAAGACTGCAATAAGCAGAATGGTGTTATAGAGGTAGAAATCCTCCTCCGTAGCAAGCTCTACTTCAGGCAGGATGACACGTTCTCCAAATACCCTCTGAAATGTTTCCAGCAAAGCAGTGACTTGTGTAGCCGTAGGGGGACGATGAAAGCAAACATCCACATACTCTACAAGCTGAGTTTCAGGCACGGACAAAAAAGGAACATCAGGGCAAGGAGATACCGTCATAATCGGAGTAAGTTCCGTATCTCCAATCATTACCATGCCTTTTTCGTTCAGCATATCTTCCGTTGCCAGAATCACCTTAGCGCCTTGTGAGTATTCAAGCTCCGTATAAAACCTGCCGCTAAGAATCTGTCCGCCTTCCCGCAGATTCGTTTCCAGATTTGGGGATACCGAATAGATACCGTCACCATACAGAAATTTAGAGTACAAGCCCACAGGCGAATTACATTCCGGAGCATAATAGCTTACTACAATCTGGCGAATATTTTTTCGCACAGAATCATCCATTGACTCAATACAAGTTTGCAATTCACCTCGCTGCGCACCGGAAAGCAGTAAGCCTCCCATTTCCGCATCCTTCACAAAAAAGTCGAACGGGATATCTGTCTGATGACTGGTAAATTCCTGTTGCTCCATCTTGTAATTCTGGTACAGTCCAAAGGCGAACAGCATGATGAGTGACGATGCAAACACGCTGCAGATCGTCAGCACAAAGAAAAACGTGTGGTGTCGGCATAGATCACGGATATTGCGGAGAATCATTTGCATAAAAACTTCCTCCCATGGCGATAAGATTTAAGAAAGGAGCGCATAGCAGCGCTCCTTTCGTCGATTATCAAAGATTAGCTTACATAGCGCTCATAGAAATCAATTCTTTCCACTACCGGAGTATAGGTCGATGAGCCGGCAAAAATAGAGGACGTATAATAGTAGTAATATCTTCTTGGCAAAGAAGAATACTGACTCACAACCGGCTGATGAATCGCAAAGACACAAGTTGAATTTGCAGTCAGTGAAGTAATTACCAACGCAAACGCAGCAATCCAAGTGCCATACTTTTGACAAAGCAGTTTCAAGCAAATACCCCCCTTCGTATTTCTTCTGTTGGCATCTTCATTGTACCATACTGCGGGAGGCAATGTGCGCTACATTGTCTAAAATGCAGGTTTTATTGATTATTTGGTAAAATATAGAGAAGCACATCCACATCAAACACCTGTTCATTGTGTTGGATATGCATATATCCGTCATGTACTTCCACAACACGACGAACACTTTTCAATCCCAGGCCATGTTCGGTTTTATTCTTCTTAGTAGAAAGAAACACATCGCCTTGTTTTTGTACAGCGGTTTTGTACGGATTCGTGATCCGCAGCAACAGTCTGCCTTGCAGATAAACCAGCTTTAAATACAGCGTTCTGTTTTCCGGTTCTACTTGTAAAATAGCTTCCATAGCATTATCCAGCAGATTCCCCAGAAGAATCGCCATGTCCGAAACGTCAAAGTTCAAATCGGAGGGAATTGCCAGTTCTGTACGAACTGTAATGTGATCATCTGCAGCGTTTTGCAGCTTGTAATTGATCATTCCGTCTACGATCACATTACCGGTATTGCTGTAAAGTGTTCTTGTGTGCAGCCTGCCGGTCAATTCGGCCAGATAATTATGTGCTTCTTCATATCGATTTCCTTCCATCAATTCACACACAGCACTCAGTTGATTATTCATATCGTGTCGGTATTGCTGCAGATCTTCCGATGTACTTTGCATCAGTTGACACTGATTATAGTACCACTTGTTTTCTTGCTCCAACAATTGTGTGCGCTCACGCTGCAGATAGCTTGCTGCCTGAGAGTCATACAGATAAAAGGCAGTAATGTTGAGCAGAAATGCCAGAATAATAGCCAGCAGAACACGAAATTGGGTAGTACCATCGGCTGAAATAATCAACACCAGTAAAACAAAAGAAATCACAGGAATCATGATCGAAGCAATCCAAGTTTGATTAGAAACTTTATGTTCCTTTTTCATGGATCGGAAGTTGTGGATCAGCAGGGCCTCCATATAAGTTGCAACACGAATCAGAACCAAACCAATCACATTGCTATATGAACCTTCGGTAAAAATAGAAAAATGAAAGTATCCTGTCAGCGCACCGATCAGCATTTCCGGAATCAACATAAATATATAGATAAATACGCAGGATAGTACTCGTTTCTTCCAGGTAGCTTTATAACACATTGAAATGACAAAAATAGTGAGCAGATTCGCTGCCAATGTAAGCATAGGGATATTGAATTGCAGATACAGAAAACTGGTGGCAAAAAAATAAGACAGGTATGCTATACAGGTCAACCAACGAGGCCTAATCCGTTTTTGGAACAGTACTGCACTGAATTTATGAATAATAACAACACTAAACAGGTTGCAGATCAGATATACCAAATGATAAAAATCAATATGTGTCATAACACACCTCCATT
>JAZQFV010000038.1:0-2319 GCA_045539715.1 Ruminococcus sp.
AGAGAACGTGATGATACCTTCGGCAAACTCATGCACAACCAATCCTATACCGCTTAATATACCTACAAGCGTGCTCATACTGAATGTAACTGAATAAATGATACCATCTAACAGAGAATGAATCAAGATACCTTCAATTGCCGTAACACCAAAAGCCAATTCCTTTTGCTTAGAGGTGTGCTTAATTATTTTATTACTCAAATACATAAACAGAAAGCCGATCAGAGCAATATAGCCGGCATGTCCGTTCTTGTGTATCGCCTCCGGAAAGGTTGCAATTAGCGGTGATGTAATCAGCATACCCGCCGCAAAGCACATACAGTATCCCTTGACCTTGTCTGCCCATTCGCAGTTTTTATATACCACCCAAATTCCAAATGAGTTAACAAGCATAGCGCTTATTGAAAATAATGCTATCCAAAAAAAATTATCCAACTCCATTATAGTGTTATCCCTCTTTATGATCTTAATTTCTTTTTATTGTGCGCTTGCTTCATCGGTTGATAGTTTCTTTAATGACTTTCTGAACTGAACAGCAAATAGAACCGCTGTAAAGGTAACTGCAATTACATCGGCTACCGGTTCTGCCAGGTAGACGCCCATCGTTTTATTTTCTATAAGCTGCGGCATCAGATAAATCAGTGGCAACAAAAGAATGAATTTACGAGCGATAGCAACAATAATGGAACAAGGTGCATTACCGGTTGAAACAAAGGTCATTTGACAAGCAATCTGGATACCGAAGATACCAAGAACGGCACAATAGATTCTGAGTGCCTTAGAAGTAAATTCAATCAGCTCTGCATCCGGCGTGAAAATGCCCGCAAAAATGCTCGGAAATGCCATAATAACAGCCCATATTGTTAGTGAATATATCAGACAAGATGTAAGCAAAAGCCTGAAGGTCTTTTTGACTCGTTCTGTATTCTTTGCGCCGAAATTATAACTGGAGATCGGCTGAGCTCCTTGAGCGATGCCTTGCATCGGGAGCATCGCAAACTGCATTACGCTTGTGAGTATAGTCATAGCACCCACCGCTATATCTCCCCCATACTTTAACAAGGAAGAGTTAAAACATACCGAAATGACGCTTTCACTGCTTTGCATAATAAAAGTGGACATTCCCAGTGCCACACATGGAAAGACGAGCTTACCGTCTATTCTCATATACTTTGTTTGTAATCTCAGGTATGTTCGTTTCCCAAAAAGGAATATCAGAACCCAAGCACATGAGATTGCCTGTGATAGTATTGTTGCCAACGCTGCACCGCGTACACCCAGTTTGAAGCCGAAAATAAATATCGGGTCAAGGATGATATTGCTGACAGCGCCTATCAGTACCGTCATCATACCGGTTTTAGCAAAGCCTTGCGCGGTTATAAATGCACCCATACCGAGTGTCAATTGTACAAAGACGGTACCGATGGCATATACGCTCATATAAGACGAAGCATAATCGATTGTATTCTCACTGGCGCCGAACATAAGGAGAAGATCTTTATTCCAAATAAGAAGGACCGCTGTAAGGATGGCCGAGATAATTAGCTGGAGAGAGAAACATCCTCCCAAGATCTTTTCCGCTGATTCCTTATCGTTCTTTCCCATGCATATTGACGCCTTTGGAGCACCGCCTGAAGCGATAAGAGCAGCGAATGCCGAAATAATCATAATAATCGGCATACATACGCCAACACCCGTAAGCGCAAGACTTCCGTCCCCCGGCATGTGACCGATATAAATACGGTCTACGATGTTGTATAACATATTGATGAGCTGCGCTACAACTGTTGGAACTGCCAGCTTAAACAGTAGCTTTCCAATTGGTGCCGTACCCAGCATTTCTTTGTTATCGTTCATTACTTATCCTCGTTTCTAACCGGAATTTTCTTTTGAATGGATTCCATTTTACGGTCGAGCGTTGCGGCTGCTTCTGCGCATTCCTTCAGTTCACGATCTATTTCATCGGAGATGACGACATCTTTCTTATAACGGAATTTGTGCTCCAGACTTGCCCACCAATCCATCGATATCGTTCTGAGCTGAACTTCAACCTTCATCATTTTCTTTTCATCGTGGAGGAAAATTGGAATTTCAACAATTAAGTGCAGGCTGCGATATCCATTCGGCTTTGGGTTTGCTATGTAATCTTTCTTCTGAATCAGAACGATGTCATCCTGGCCAAGAAAAGCGTCGGCAAGCGTATAAATATCTGACGGTAATCCACAGATGATTCGCACACCAGCTACATCCTTGAGGTTTTCTTCAATGCTTTCAACTGTAATAGGCTTCTTCATATCAGCAAGCTTATCGCCAATGCTC
>JAZQFV010000039.1:0-1695 GCA_045539715.1 Ruminococcus sp.
ACACAGTCATCTGCCCAACGGGGAAGCCGAATACATTGCGGTTCTGATAGACGGCAAACAGCGTTTGCGTATCCAGAAACGCCAGCAGATTCACATATTTGAGCAGACAGAATATGCTTTCACTCGGGATTATCATCCACAGTGCCGCCGAAATTCCGCCAACGATCGTAAGCGTTCCGAAACACTGGGGTGCGGATTTTGCAAATACCGCCGTCAGATACATGACCGCTGCAAGCAGACAATACACCGCTGATTTTGCAAGCAAAAACAATCCAAGATATGCCCCCACTGTCAGCTGAAAGCAGCTGCCGTTCATTGGTGGTGATTTTTCCGTTCTGCATCATGTATCCGAATGGAAACTTACGGTTTTTTGCCATTTATGTTCACTCCCTTCTGCCTGTATGTACAGGTTTTCAGCAACAATGATACCACAACTCTCTGCCGAAATCCAGTCAGCAATGGCAACAAAAATGCTCTGCAACTTTTGGTTACAGAGCATAATGTTATGGTATCGTCTTGTATTTATGCTTGAAAGTAATACAACCTATTAAACTAGTAATATTTCCTGCCATCCTTCTATTATCGTTCTGCCAAGTTGCTTACCTTGATCAGAAAACAATCGTCCATCTGAAGTAATCCATAAAGGCACCATAAGATTTCCAATAGTCCCTACACAAATCAATTCTAAACGCTCTTCAAATGCGATACGATTTAGATTTCCAAATGATCTTCTATCAGTGGGAGTAGGCTTTCTTCCTTTCAAGTAACGCATTTTCTTAGGTTCTTCATAAATCTCAAATGCATTTCCTTTTCGATCTATGCCTTTTAATCCTCCGAATTCTTGGAGAAAAGCCATTTGGCAATCCGCTAATAACATACCATTCTCATTAAAGTAACTGACGATTTGACTCACATCAATCGCCCTATTCTCATACCATCCAGCTTGATGTAAATACTGCATTGTATCTGAAAGGATACGGGGTGGCAGTACGCTATTATCGGAAGCCATGTATTCATACAATCCTTGAGCATCAATAGCGATAAATCCGCCATCTTCATACTGGAAGCACTGGTTCTTCTCTGAATAAACTATGTTTACCGATTGACCGCAGCATTTTAATGTTGCAATGATTGTTTCTGTTTCAGATATGCAATCAGCTTCATCGAATCTGGTTTTCACCTGAAACACTTGATATAGATTACTTTTGATTTTTTTGTTAATTCCTGTTCCCCACAAATCAGAAATAAACTTAACAACGATATGCGAACAATGATGTCTTTCTAGTTCTGCAACATAGTTGTGAATCAAGTGTTCTAAAGAGTTGGAATACATATCAATGAAGATTTCGCCTTTACTGGTGACAATTTCTTTGAATTGAGTTTTAATCATGACATCACCCCGCTAAAGATTGAAGATACTCTACAAAAGTATGTACACAATTTTCACACATATTTATGCTTGCACCACTATCACTTTTTATTGATTGATATGTTATTTCATCAAATTCTGCACCATTTAAGATTGCCTCTCTTGCATGAATATCCATTTGAATGCTTGTCAGATCTGGCAGTTCCTGTGGTGCAGTGATGACTTCGTGCTTTCTGCTGCGGCAGATTTTGCGTGCGGCATTGCGTACAATGATCACCAGATAGCTGCGTGTCCGTTCGGCGTCATTGCCGGCAATCTTGTCCATG
>JAZQFV010000040.1:0-9035 GCA_045539715.1 Ruminococcus sp.
AGATATACGAGCTTTCTTTATCTGCTCGGCATCTATCAGCTTTTGTGCAATCAGTCCTCCGACGACCACAGAAGATAACACTGCTGCTCCAGCTAATGATGTTTTGGCAATTCCAGCATACTTCGAAGAAGATTTCAGAAACTCTTGCAATGCGGCTTCACATATGATGTGACCGCCTCTTTTCGATTCAAGCGATGCATCAAGTTTCTTATCCCTAATCCATCTACGCACAGTTTCTGGATTGGTCTTTAGCATATCTGCGACTTCTTTCACGCTGTAGGTCATGACTACATTCCTCCTTTCAATTAGATTATACCACAAAAATGTAGTATTGTCAATAGAGAATGTAGTATTAAATCAAAAAATGTTGCATTAATTTAAAAGGCGGTGTTCACCCATGTTCTTCACCTTAATTCTCGAAAACTCCACCGGCGACCGTATCGACATGACCACGACCGCCAATCAGTACATGACATCCAAAATCTCCGGTCTGCACCCACCGCCCGGAACGGTCAGTACTTCCAGCTACGCAGGCATGGACGGCAGTTATCTTAACAATGCTTTCATCGAAAAGCGAAACCTTGTCATCAGCTTTGAAATGCGTGGCGTGGGGCTGGAAAAACGCCGTCATGCCCTATATCGTGTGGTGAAGCCGTCCCGATATATCAAGGTTTTCTACAAAACATCGGGCATTGACGTGTACACCGAAGGCTATGTGGAAACCTGCGAGATTAACAACTTCACAAATAAAACAAATGGGCAGATTTCCATTCTCTGTCCCGATCCGTACTGGTACAGCACTTCTGCCATTCACGCCTGCTACAGTCGTGTTTCCGGCGGATTTTTCTTTCCCTTTCCGCAGAGTGATGAGCCGTTTGTCCTTGGCAGCTACAGCACTACGGACAACATCGAAATCCGCAATGACGGCGATGAAACCGGATTTATCATCCAGATTGAAGCCGTGACCGATGTAACTGTACCCGAAATTGCTGCTGTCACACCGACGATTTACAACGCCGATACAGGCGAGTATCTGCAAATCAAGGGAGAAATCCTTCGCGGGGATATCATCACGATTTCCACAAAAACAGGCAATAAAACGGTCACGCTTACCCGAAACGGCGTGGACAGCAACATCATCAATCGGCTTGTTGCAGGCTCAACATGGCTGACTCTCCGTGAGGAGCTGAACACATTTCATGTGCAGGCTGTTCGAAATATCAAGAATCTGAAAATCACGCTAATGCACACAAATGCTTATTTAGGAGTGTAAAATGCAAATTGAAATTTATGATATAACAATAAACGGAGCGAGAGTTCAAATCTCTCTCGCAGCTGTATGCGACAGCTTTTCTTCGCTCCTGTGGGATGTGCAGTATTACGGTTGCGGCAATTTTGAGGTGTATATTGCCGCCAATGCTCGCAACATTGCGATTTTTCAGACTGGCAGAATTATCGGTCGGGATGATGATAAACAGCACTACGGCATTATTGAATCCGTGACTCTTGAAACGGATGCAGAGGACGGCGATTATCTAACGGTGACAGGTCGATTTCTCATGTCCCTGCTTTCTCGGAGAATTATTTATCCCACGCTGTCGTTTTCTGCTCTGACAAGCTATGCGGAAATGGTTCGGCTTGCGGTGTATCGCAACTGTATGCTGTCCGATAATCGTCAGATACCTGCACTTCGTCACGGCAATACAGACGGCACTTGCTGGAGTCAGAAATCCCGATTGCAGGTCAGCTATGAAAATCTCATGGAGTGGATTTTCAAGGTCTGCGAGATGATCGGCGGCACGGCAAATATCCGCTTGCAGGAAACATCAGCAGGAAGCGGTGTGTATACCATGATGCTCGATCTCTCACAAGGCACGGACAGGAGCATTTTGCAGGATGAGAACGCACATATCGTGTTCTCCGATTCTTACTGCAACTTGCTGACTTTCGGCTATTCTATGGATTTATCCGTGCAGAAAAATGTTGCATACGTTCTCGGCTGTGGTGAGGGTGCAGAGCGTAAGCGGACGGTCTGCTATCGTGGTGATGAGCCTACACAGTTGAACCGTTACGAGGTATATGTAGATGCAAAGGATGTATCCGATGAAGCACAGGAAAACGGTGAAACAGTGCAGATTTCAGAGGAGGATTATCTCGGTCTGCTTATGGAAAAAGGAGCAGAAAACCTTGTTCCTATCGCCGAAATCAGTGAGTCTACAATTGCCGCTGACAATCGGCAGTATCAGTACAACAAAGATTACTTTGTAGGCGATTATGTCACGGTAGAGCATGAACGTTTCAGCTTGATTCAGCCCAAAATCCAGCTTGTTGGAATGATTGAGAGCTATGACCAGAACGGCAGGACGCTGACACCAACTTTCAGAAAGGGTTGATATTATGAGTTTTTCTTTTGGATTTTTCAATGCAAAAAATATGGACAGGACGTACACGGCAGAGGACTTCACAGGCTATCTGTCCAGTATTATCTGCAACGGTGTATTTGACACCTATGGCGACTGCTTTTCTGTGACCGCCGGAAGTGGTACAAGCGTAGTCATCGGCACAGGAAAAGCATGGATTGACGGGCATTATTTCATCAATGATACGCCGTATACGCTGGATTTGTCCAAGTATATGGACGAGTCCCTTTCACGCTATGTTACTATCGGCATCAGCTGTGATGTAAGCGAAAATGTCCGTGCCTGCAAGCTGGAAGTAAAGTCTGGTACAGCTGCTACAACTCCAGTAATTCCAGTATTCGAGGATACAGCAAGTAAAAAATTTCTTACGCTTGCGGCGGTATTTCTCAAAGGAGGTACGAAGAGTATCACTGACAGCAATATTCGTGACATGCGTGAGGATGAGAAGAAGTGCGGGTATGTGAAGTGTGTTCTCGGCAAATGCCGTGTTTCTGAAATTCTTATGACACTTTCCGTGTATCGCTCCACAGTTGCTGATTTGACAAAACAGGTACAGGATTTGACCTCGCAGGTTGCGTCCCTCACCACACGTCTTGACGATTTCACAGCAGATGTAACCGCAGTCGGCAGTATCGGCAATTCTGCTTATTACATCATGTACTCCAACGGCAGGCTTGCGATTCGTGGTACAGGTGCAACTTATGACTATGAAATCGGTGATTCACCGTTCTTTGAAAATACGGAAATCATGTCGCTTGATGTTGGTGAGGGCATCACAGCTTTAGGCAGCAGTCTTTTTGAGCGCTGTACGAATATGACAGAGGTATCTCTACCTACATCATTAACATCTATCGGTGAACGCTGTTTCTTTATGTATTCCGTTGGCGGTCTGAAATCCCTTGTTATTCCGAAAAATGTGAAAACTATCGGAGAAAAGGCATTTGTCTGCTGTGCGATTGAGAGCGTGACTATTCCGTTTAATGTAAAAGAAATCGGCAGTTATGCTTTCAATGGCTGTGAAAAACTGAAATCTGCCTATGTCGCTTCTCCTTTAGTCAGCAGTTTTATGTTTACACAATGTTCTGCCCTTACAAATCTTACATTAAGCCAAAATGTAAAGTCGATTAACGCTTATTGCATTAATTATTGCAGTAGTCTGAAAGAAATTGCATACGAAGGTACAATAGCAGATTTAAAGGCTGTTTTAGGCTACAAAAATCTTATGAATGCTGCTTATTGTCCGTTGGAACGTATTTCCTGCGTAGACGGTGCATTTGTGCTGAATGGCGAAACATGGGAGGAGGTTATGACATGATGAAATTTTGTGTCAAAGGTCAGCGTATTGAAATCACGGAGCGTGAGGTAATCGCGAGCGGACAAATCTCCTTTGTCACGCTGAAATTCACCTTTGACTGCTCATGGAAAAATCTTCATAAGGTTGTGCAGTTTTCCCAGTGTGATGAGGTTTACAGCCGTGTGTTAGGCGTTGACGGTTTATCCTGTCTGCTGCCCTCGGAACTTCATCCCGGCATGGTGAAAATGAGTGTTTTCGGTTATGACAGCGATTCTGATACAACTATCCGTGCAACAACTGTGCCTGTGACACTCCATGTCAGACCTTCGGGTTTTGACGGTGAAAGCTGTAATGTGCCGCCGACTCCCGACCTCTATGCACAGCTTTTGGCTGAAATAAAGAAAATAATATCTGAAAGTGGTAACGGCATAAACGGAAAGGACGGCGAAAACGGCTTATCTGCGTTCGAACTTGCGGTTCAGAATGGCTTTACTGGCACACTTATAGAGTGGCTTGAAAGTCTGAAAGGAACTGACGGCAGGGACGGAGCAGATGGTGCTAATGGCAAGGATGGTATAAATGGAGCAGATGGTAAAAATGGTATTGACGGCAAAAATGGTCTTTCAGCTTATGAAATAGCCTTGAAAAACGGATTTGTCGGCACAGAATCCGAATGGCTTGATTCCTTAAAAGGCGAAAATAGCACAGAAATTGACTTGTCAAAATATGTTACTCAAACAGCATTGATTTACTTGCAGGACAGTTTAAAAAGGGATATTTCTGCACAGCAGAAGCAGATTGATAACTTATCGAAAAAATCTCATACTCATAACAATCAATCTGCTCTTGATGAAATTACAGATGAAAAAATAGAGAAATGGGATAAAACTCCCGAATATGTTGATAATCAGATTAAAAATTTCAAAACTGAAATACAGGGAAATCTGCATCAGCATAAAAATTTGAGCGTTCTTGATTCTATTACAGCTGAATCTGTTACAGAATGGAATAACTGTGTTGAAAAGCTGTCGGGAGTTGAAACAATACTTGCAAAAATTGTGGAGGTGGAAGTATGATTGCGAAATATCTGGAAGAACTATTGAAACAGAAAGAACAGCTTGCAAATAATCTGCGGATTAAGGGTGTTGAGGCTGATTCTTCTGAAACGCTGAACACGCTTATTCCGAAGATTTTACAAATTCAAAGCGGCAATCCGAAACGACACCCTGTTTTTGTTGCAGAAGAAGTTCCCGAAAAATACGCTGATACAATTTACACTATTTTTCAGAACGGCATACAGGATTTAAGCGGATATATCCGCAATAATAAGCCGTTCTGCAATGAGAGCAACGGCTATATCCTCAACTACAGTCAGGCTGATTTCGGCTGGGACGGTTTTGTCTGCACAGGCAGTACAACTCCGATTAATGTTGATTCGCAGACAGCAATTGCTATGTGTTATCAGTCGGGATGTACGGAGCGTGGCGGTATGTTTCTTATTCCAACAGCAGGAAAGGAAGAATGGGACACAATTCAGAATTATGTTTATACTTCTCTTGCCAATAAAAATTATGTGGATGTACCGTTTTACTGGCTGCAATGCGATACATTCATCACTTCTCTTGGTTTGTGTGACGCAGTACCCCCAGGGCAGTATTATCTTTGCTGGCTTGGCAGGTCAAATAATACGCACCCTCTTGTGAAAAAGGTGGAGATTATGAATTGACTTTTAAGGAGAAATGGTGTATAATAGAAGAAATCGAACAGGTCGGTAAATCGGAATTTACGGAAGTGAGAATATGTGGATTAAATGTAAATGTGGAAACATCATACATGATAATACTGATTGTATTTCGTATAAGGGACATATTATTTCAGATAAAGAGTATTTTAAAATGCTTGAATTAGCGGATGAAATGATTGAATCAACTGTAAAGAACAGAGAAGCCTTAGCGATGACTTTCAGAACTAATTTATCAGGTTATATCAAAATAAAGTCCATTTTTCAATGTACTAACTGTGGACGCATTTTGATTGAAGATGAAAACAATCATTATTGTAGTTTTGTTCCTGATGAACATGAGAGAAACGGTTTATTGGATTTCGACGGAAACGGCACAATAGATTATAGATACAAAGATAAATTCTGATTTCACAACTAAATACCGTCAACAACCGCCCGTGGTTCACTCCACAGGCGGGATTTTTATAACCATTTTAAGGAAGGACTGATGAAAATTGAAAGAATTCTGGACATTGACAAGAGTCTGGTTTTCAGCAATCGGAGGCTGGCTCGGCTATTTTCTCGGAGGATGTGACAACTTGATGATTGCATTAATTGTGTTTGTTGTCGCTGATTACGTCACAGGAGTGATGTGTGCGATTATCGACAAGAAGTTATCCAGCGAAGTTGGATTCAAGGGCATCTTTAAAAAGGTGCTTATTTTTATTCTTGTGGGTATTGCTCATATTCTCGATGTGTACGTCATTGGCGGCGGCAGTATTTTGAGAACAGCAGTGATTTTCTTCTATATGTCAAATGAAGGTGTATCATTGCTTGAAAATGCGGCTCATCTTGGGTTACCTGTGCCGAAACAGCTGCAGGAAGTTTTAAAACAGCTTCATAAGAGAAGCGAAGAAATGGAGGAAAATGATAATGGCAATTCTGAAACCTGATAAGACAATGACGCTCGGCGGTGTGACCGTCAACGAATTTCTGCTCACGAAGCACAATCCCCGAAATATCGCAATGCCCTCCGTATCTATGGAGGGCAAAATTATTGGTGTTACGATTCATAACACATCGTGGATTAGTGTTGCGAAAGGAACAACGCCTGCGGAACAGTACACCCGTGCTACTTACAATGGCAACATGAACGATGTCCGTGTGCATTATTATGTGGATAATGTCTGTGCGTGGCAAAATCTGCCCCTCGACCTGTCCGGCTGGCACGCTGCTGACGGCAGCGGCAACGGCAACCGTAAGACTATTGCAATTGAGTGTATTATGAGTTCTGCATACAATGCTAATGACCGTAAATCCGAGGATAATGCCGCACGACTGGCAGCGGCTCTGCTGAAACAGTGTGGACTTGATATTGAGCACTTGTTTACACATACCCACTGGCTTAATGTCAAGGACGGCAGAAAAGGCGATGTTGATACACTTAATACTATGAGAAATTCTTACAAAATGTGTCCGCTGTACATTCTGCCCCATTGGGCTGCATTCAAGGCGAAGGTGCAGGCGTATCTTACAGAAGGTCAGATCTACCGTGTGCGTACTTCATGGGATAATGTGAAGTCGCAGACTGGTGCATTTAAAAATCTGAAAAATGCAAAGAAATCCTGTAAGGCTGGATATTCTGTGTTTGATGAGAATGGCACATCTGTATTCACGGCTGAAAAGGCTCATAAAAAGGGCGATAAGATTACGTTGAAAAATGCTGTACTTTACGCTTCTTCTACGGCGAAGTCAGGTATAAAGAAAAGCGGTACATTTTATCTCTATGACGGTGTGGAGGTCAACGGCAGATACCGTATTACAACAAAATCTGCATTCTGCGGTAAAAATCCTATCGGTCAGTATGTGACTGGTTGGGTTGAGAAGAACGATCTGATATAAGGAGGACGCATGACAATATCGGATAAAAGGAAGATCGAGGCATACCGTGAAAGCGGTGTGCCTTATTCTGAAATTGCAGAATCTCTTTCCCTGCCGCTGAATACGGTAAAATCATACTGCAAGCGTCATAATCTCGGCGGTCGCAGAGAGAGGACTGCGGATAATATTCTTCTGTGTAAGCAGTGCGGTGAAGGTGTTCCGCAGACACCACACAGAAAAGCAAAAATATTCTGCTCGGATAAATGCCGTATGGCATGGTGGAATGCGCATCCTCAAAATGTGCAAAGAAAATCCGAGCAGATTTTTGTTTGCCCTGTTTGCGGTGGAAGTTTCTCCGCTTATGCAAGTGCAAAGCAGAAGTATTGTTCAAGAAAATGTTATGGTATATCTAAGGGGGCTGTTATCCATGAAAGATAAGTATCAGACAATTTTTCAGTACCAGTCCGTAATGGCATGGGTTCGTTCCCTGCTGAATGACGGCATTATCACGCAAAGTGAGTACAACAAAATTGATACAAATATCGCCAAAAGGTATGGCATATCTTCGTGCAGCATTTTCCGCTGAATTCCTTGACTTTTAGCCGATTCAGAGGGAATATGTAAGTGCGGAAAGCCACGGTTTTCCGACTAATTGAAAGGATTATTGCAATGGAACGAATTGTACAACAAGTGGATTTCCGCACACCGAAGAAAATAAAGCTGCTGCGTGTAGCGGCTTATGCACGAGTTTCCAACGGCAAAGATGCAATGCTGCACTCCCTGTCCGCACAGGTCAGCTATTATAATACACTGATCCAGAACAATCCCGAATGGCTGTTCTGCGGCATTTATGCGGATGAAGCTCTGACAGGTACGAAAAGCAACCGTGCAGAGTTTCAGAAAATGCTGACGGCTTGCAGAAATGGTGAAATCGACCTCGTCATCACAAAGTCCATATCGAGATTTGCCCGAAACACTGTCACTTTGCTTGAAACTGTCAGAGAGCTGAAAGACCTCGGCGTTAATGTGTTTTTCGAGGAGCAGAATATCCATACCATGAGCGCGGACGGTGAATTGATGCTGACGATATTGTCCAGCTATGCACAGGAGGAAAGCTTCTCGGCGAGTGAAAATCAGAAATGGAGAATACGCAGTGATTTTCAGCAGGGCAAGGTTAGCAGCATGAGAATGCTCGGGTACAAGCGTACCACTGACGGCAGTCTTGAAATCATCCCTGAAGAAGCTGTAATTGTCAAAAGAATTTTCTCTGATTATCTATCCGGTATAGGAAAGCTGAAAATTGCAAACACATTGAATGAGGAGCGTATTCTTACTATCAATGGCTGTACATGGACAACTGAGGACATCCGCAGAATTCTGCAAAATGAGAAATATGCAGGTAATATGCTTCTTCAAAAGTCCTATCGTGAAAATCACATCACCAAAAAATGCAGGAAAAATAACGGAGAGCTTCCGCAGTATTATGTTGAAGAAAGTCATGAGCCGATTATTGAACCTCAAATTTTTAAGTCTGTGCAAGAATTATTAAAAAAACGTAGTGAACTCTTTACTCCCCCGAAATCTACAGTTGCGGTTTATCCCTTTACAGGTAAAATTTTCTGCGATTGCTGCGGTAAGAATTATCGCAGAAAAACAACTGCAACCGGCATTGTGTGGATATGCAGTACTT
This sequence comes from Ruminococcus sp., assembly GCA_045539715.1. Lineage (GTDB taxonomy): Bacteria > Bacillota > Clostridia > Oscillospirales > Ruminococcaceae > Ruminococcus. The sequence continues at coordinate 9,009 of JAZQFV010000040.1, forward strand.
ACAACACCAAAGGTAAAAAATACTGCC
>JAZQFV010000041.1:0-19655 GCA_045539715.1 Ruminococcus sp.
CTTGAAGAATTATATGAAGCTTGGGGAGCAAAAGGCAAGGAAGAAAGCCGAAAGAATACTGCCGTATTGTGAGGTTTTCTGACGCAGAATTTTGCTCTCCAAGCAAAATAGAAAATTCAAGAGTTAATTGGGGGAGCAATAGCTATCAGCGGGCGGATAATATTCGCCCCTACAAATTAATTCGCAAACTATTACTCATCGTTGTTTCCAAGCACCTTGCTTATCACCTTATTGCAGATAAACATTGCAAGGAAAAGAATCATACAAATTGCCGATGCATAGCCCATTTCAAAGCGTACCCAGCCATAGTCGTAAGCGTGAGTCATAATTGTATGTGCCTTGTAGTCGGTACTGGGGAATCCTACAAGATTCTGTGCCGCCGTACCTGCTGTAAATGAGCCTACAATCTGCATAACTGCCGCAAAAAGCAGCTGCGGCTTCATAGAGGGAATGACAATATATATAAGCTCCTGCCATTTCGTGCGGATTCCCTCAATTGCTCCTGCTTCATACAGGCTTTTGTCGATATTCTGAAATCCTGCACGGAGAGCGAGAAATCCGGCACCAAGGGAAATCCACAACTGAACGATAATGCACACACCGAGGACATACCTTGAATCCGTAAGCCATTGCACAGGGGCATTGAGAACTCCAAGATTTACAAGAAATGAGTTGAGATAGCCGTTTATATCGCCGCTGAAAATCAGCTGCCATACGGTGTAAACGCTTGCCATTGAGGGAATGTAGAAAATCAGCGTGAAGATAGTTTTCAGCTTCGGTGGCAGACTGTTGATAAGCCACGCAAGGAGAAAACACATCACATAGCTGACAGGGCCTGTAAACAGAGCGAAAATCAGCGTTACACGTATGGACTGAATGAACACCTTATCCGACAGGAATAGGGCGGTATAGTTGGAAAGTCCCACAAATTTTGGAGTTTGTGCAAGATTGAAATCCGTAAATCCCATAGGCAGGGACATTACAACGGGAATAACCGTGAATATGATAAAGAAAATCATAAACGGGGCAATCATGGCATAGCAGGCTTTATTCTGCTTTACGGCTTTCCATGTTGCCGCCCGTTTTTCCTTTTTTGTGCGTTTGCCGATTTCCTCGGCGGTCAGTTGTGCCATTTTGCCACCACCTTTTTAATTAAGAATTTAGAATTAAGAATTAAGAATTAATTCGTAATGCGTTATTATAAAAGCCGTTAGCTTGCGGATAATCTCCGTCCTGTCAATCCTCATATTTTTCAAGATTTTTCCGCTTACGCTCGATTTCAGCGTTTATATCACGATTGTACCAAATCAGCGTATCACGGGGATTTTCTCCCTCGTTTACCGTTTCTCTGAATGCGTTCATTATATTTCTTGTAACCGCATAAGATGAGGGTATAACAGGAATTTCCATAAGTTCCGCCTGCTGTGCATAAAGTCGGCTGACTTCCTCCGTTGACCACGAAAGCTGTGAAAGTGCCTTGACATTTGCTGTGTCAAACCGCCCTAAAGTTCCCAGCAATCCCTCTGTACGTGCGGCATATTCAGCCTGTACCTCAGCTGATGTAAACCAACGAATAAACCGCCATGCACCGCCTTTATTTTCCGCACTATTGAAAATTACCGCACCCGAACCGCCTGAATTTGCGGCATGGGAAATTGTGCCGTCCTCGCCCTCTGTGCCGGGAACAGGGAAAAATTCCCATAATCCCGATATTTCGGGAGCAGCGGCTTCAAGCTGATTTGCAAAGGTGTAATTCTGAATTACCATTGGATATTCGCCTGTGCGGAATCGTGTGAACGCATCATAGCTCTGGTCAAAACTGTATTTCGTATAGAAATCCGTCCACTCCTCAAAGGATTGCACCGCCTTTGTGGAATCAAGCAGAGATTTCGTTAAATCTTCTGAATAATAATGTCCGTTCTTTTGCAGTAAAAGCATTGCGAAAGTATGCCCCGATTCCGTTGCAGGCGATACATTGGCAGGGGGAAGAATAAGTCCTGCATTCATATAGTTCCTCTGCAATGCAGGGAGCATATCAATCAGTTCTGCCCATGTTTTCGGCGGAGAATTATAGCCAAGTTCCGAAAGAATATCAGTTCGGCAGAAAAGCATAGGGAAACTCTGACTTATAGGCAGACCGTATGTGCCGCCGTTGTATTCGTAATGCGTTAGGGCATTTTTCTGGAATTGTGCCGATATATTTTCAAAATCGGGGAAACGTGAAATATCCGTCAGCATATCACGGGCGGCAAGATTTACAGGGAATTCACCGCCGAGGAATAATGCCGCATCCGGAGATTTTCCTGCAAGTGAAGCCTCTACAATTCCCCCTGTTACGAGGTTTATGGAAATTGGAATGTCATACTGGGGTATGAAATCGCTTTCCGTCATTTCCTTTATAATCTGTGCCTGGTCACGTCCGAGGGCAACCCATACTTCCACCGCTTCTTCATCTTTCACATCGGAAAGTGTGGTGTAATCCTCGAAAAACGAGCCGAAAAAGCTTTTTAAACCAAAGCTTACGGATTTCCCAAACTTTTCATCGCAGTCGGAAAGAGCCGCATTTTTTCCTGCAAGCTCAATATAGTCAAGTTCAAGTGGCTGGTCACGATACTCACGCACCCAAGCGGTGAGAGAGCCGATATTACTCTTTATCTGCGTCAGATAATCGGGAATTTTCAACGGCTTTTCCACGCATTTGTCAAGTATGGCGGCGGTAGTGTCAAGTATAGCCGCCTCTGAACCTGTAGTTCCCGAAAGGGACTCGATTTCGCCCTGTATTTCCTTTAATTCAGCGGAAATTCGGCTGAAATCCTCCACAAGTCCCTCTATTTTTTCGTGAACGTAATAGTCGGTGTATTTGTCGGGAGAAGTTCCCGTAATCATTATAATTTTTCTGTATCGGGAATTAAGCTCTTTTACGGAGCTTTCAAGGCGGCGGAGGGAATCTCCGATTTCCCCTGTTACGCACTCCATTGTGATAGTGTGGCTTTTTCCTCCCGAAAGGTAGATATATATATCCTCGCCCCTTTCAGTTTTGGGCGTTACGTTGTTCCAATGGGTATCGTAGAAAAATTCAACGCAGTCCAACTCCTTGCACGGCACTTCTCCGTCAACGTAAATTCGGCGATTTGAGAAAAATCCACGCATCTGATTTTGTCTTGCCTTTATGCCAAGTCTGAACCAGCCGCCATTGCCGATTTCCTCCTGTGAAATCTCCCATGTCAGCGTCTGTGCGGATTTTTTCCAGCTGTCCTTGCCGATTGTATTGCACAAAAGCTTTACGGGGTCAGAGGGCGAAGTTATGTAACTTGTATTGTCCCATGAGGGCGAAAGCGAGGAATCCGACTTATACAGGGCATTTTCCCCTTCAATTCTGATAATCTGCGAATTTTCGGTCAAAGGAGCATTTACGGAATTTTTGTATTCCTCATAGTCGGGCAATTCTTCGGGATTGCAGAATTTCAGATATTCCACAGCAAAGGCAGCGTGTTCCGAGGAAATATCAATTGTGTGAGTTCCCTTTGTAAGGCGGAATAAAAGCGGCTGGGACAAAAGACCGTCGGGGTCGCTTATGAAAGATTTCTGCCACATTGAATGTTGAATTTGTGCAGGGCGGATTTCGTTTCCCCGTGAATCGGATGTGATTTCCGTTTCATTCATCCACACTCTGCTGAGGGTAATTCTCGAAGCCGAATCAAAGGGCAGTTCCCCGTCAATTTCAAAAGAAAACTCGATTTTTCCGCTGTTTGATACAAGGGGTGCATAGCTCAATTCAAGGGCATAAAGTCCTGTTTCGGGAACTTTTACGGTATAGGAAATATCCCCCTCGCCGCTTTCGCAGATGAGGACATTTTCACGATTTTCGCCGTCCGCCACATAACTTCCCGTGGAAAAACTGCCGTTTTCAGCGGTAGTGTAATCAATTCCCGAAAGAATAATTTCGCAGTCGGGGCGGATTTCCTCTGCATATGAGTCAAGATATTGGCTGTATGTGGGAATATTGCTGTCCACAGGAGCAAATGTATAATTTTCCTTATTGGCGGTGACAAAATTTGCCGAAGCTGTGTTTTCCGCCATAAAAGCAGGCATTGAAGCCGCAAAAACACACGAAAAAAAGGCAGCGTTTATTCTGCTTTTCATTACTTTGAAATTCATCTCGCCACCTCCAAAAGTTCAAAATAGTTCACCTTATATTATAACAAAAAAACGGTCATTTGTCAATTTTTTGTGCAACTTATCACATAGTTTTCAAAAAAACATTTTATAACCTCGACTCATATCAACATCTGGGCATCTCTAAAAACCCGTTTGATTAAAGAAAAAACAGATAGGTGCGGCAGCTGCAAGGAAACCTTCCGAAGGCGTGCTGCCGCACTCCAAGGGAGGTTGACGCAGTAGATGACGTGCATAGCTGTTTTTTCTCAAAAGGGGTTTTTAGAGATGTCCATCTGTTAAACTTACAGCAAAAAAGCGGCAGAAATTCATCTGCCGCTTTAAAATTATTTTGTCTTGTCAAGCTTTGCGAAATAAAGTTCTGAATACTGCTTGAATTCGCTGCGGAATTTCTCGTCATTTGCCTTGACATCGCTGAAATATGCGTGAATTGTAGTCTTTTCGTCAGTTTCGATAAGACAGCCTGCAATATTTGAACAATGGTCGGAAATTCTCTCTAAGTTTGTGAGAACGTCCTGGAAAATATAGCCAAGCTCAACAGTACATTCATCATTCTGAAGTCTGCGGATATGGCGGTTTTTCAGCTCTGTGCTGAGATTATCAACAACTTCTTCAAGCGGCTCTACCTTGTGGGCAGTTGCCAGATCTCCGGAAATATAGGACTCAAAGGCAGTTTTGATATTCTCTCTGATAGCGTCTGAAATAACTGTAATCTCGTTGATACATTCATCGGAGAACTTAATTCCTTTTTCGTGCATCTCAATAACGGATTCAATAAGGTTTACGGCATGGTCTGAAATTCTCTCGAAATTGCCCACACAATGCATCATCTTAGACATTGTACGGCTGTCCTTGCCTGTAACGCTGTACTTTGCAACTCGAACAAGATAGCTGTTGATTTTATCCTCGTACTTGTCGATTATATCTTCTTCGGCAATAACGCTGTTGACCATTTTTTCATCATAGCCTGCAACGAGAAGTCCGATAGCGTCATTGATTGATTTCTGTGTAAGTTCTGCCATATCAACTGCAACTGAACGGCAAGCCTCGATTGCGATACTGGGAGTTGACATAAATCTGCCGTCAAGAGCAGCAAATCTGTCGATTTCTTCCTTTGGCTCGCCAACTTTATCACGGACAACAAACTGTGAAAGCTTTACAAGCTGTTTTGAGAAAGGCATAAGCACGATTGTTGCGGCTACGTTGAATACCGTATGCATTGCGGCAATTCCCATATAGCCTGTAGGCTGTGCCATAAATTCGGCAAAAGATGGAATAGTTTCTTTAAGTATAAGGGCAATTGGCAGGAAAATAAGTGTACCAAGGCAGTTGATTGCAACGTGGATAACCGATACTCTCTTAGCCTCTTTGTTTACGCCGATTGAGGAAATAAGAGCAGTTACGCAAGTACCGATATTAAAGCCCATAATCAGCGGCAATGCCATTTCATAGCTGATTGCATCGCCCCCTGTAAATGTCATAAGAATACCGATTGAAGCGGCTGAACTCTGGATAATACCTGTAAATAAAGCACCGATAAGAACGCCTAAAAGAGGATTGTTGAAAATCAGGAGAAGCTCCTGGAACTCGGGATTATCTGCAATTTCCTCAACTGCTCCGCCCATTAAGTCCATACCTGTCATAAGAACGGCAAAACCTACAAAGATGCGTCCGATGTCCTTTTTCTTTGCCTTTTTACAGCCCATAATCATAAGTATACCGATAAGGGCAAGAAGCGGTGAGAATGAATCGGGTTTCAGCAGCTTTAATAAAAATCCGCCGATACCGCCGCTGCCGTCGCCGCCGTCAATGTCGTTAAGACAGAGCAGCCACGCTGTAAAGGTTGTACCGATATTTGCACCGAAACTTACGGCAACTGTGTCAATAAGTGCCATAATGCCCGAGTTTACAAAGCCTACGGTCATAACTGTCATAGCTGATGAGGATTGAATTGCAATTGTAATTACAGTACCGAGAATAAGTGCCATAAATGGATTGGCTGTCATTTTTTTCAGAGCAGCTTCCATTTTACCGCCTGCCAGTTTTTCAAGACCTGTAGACATTACGTTCATTCCGTAGAGGAAAAACGCAAGACCGCCAAGCATGGTAAACAGCTTGAAAATCAAGTCTTGAATCGTAATTCCGAAAATCAAAGTATCGCCCATAAATTACACCTCATAAAAAAATTACGGAAACAGTAATGTTTCCGTAAGCAATTATATCATAGATTTTTCTCTTTCGCAAGTGAACCAAAGTAAATTTTACATAGATTTTACATAGAAGTCAGATACGAAAGTTGACGGTAAATCAATTAACCGCCGTCATTTTTTATGCAAACTAATATGGCAGTTTAAACTTTGACACTTTCCATTTTCCGTCGTTTTCTTTAACTATGATGAACTCCTGTTCCTCTGTGTAGGTTTCACCGCCATATTCTGTTTCGTCGTATTTATCCAGTACCTTAAAGCGGATTTCGCCCTCATCTCTGCCTGTGATTTCCACAACTTCTGAATCTGCATAAAAAATATTAGTACCTCTGTTGCCGTTAAGACTGTAAACTCTGCCGTCTTTTTGCTTGAACAATTCATCAATATCGTCGTCGTAATCCTTACTGAAAACCTCACGGAATTCCGCTTTTACATCGTCAATGGAATTAATTCCCTGTTCCGTAACAAGGTAATATTGCCAGTCGTATTCGTTAGTGATATATACCGATGTATCAATGGAATATGGCGTACCTAAAGAAAATTTCTGTTCAACTTCACAAGCCTTATCAAAAAACAGCTGTGCCGCCTCTAAAACTTTTTCGTCAAGTTCTTCCTCAAAGGCAGGTATATCCTCGGGCATGGTAAATTCCTCTGTGGCGGTTTCAGTTGTGACATCCGTTTTTTCGGTAACGGTTGTTGATGTTTCCGCCGATTTTTTATCGGTTGATGCAGTAGTTTCCTCAGCTGATTTTGTTTCCGTTGTAACAGCAGGAACGCTTTCGGGAGGATTGCTTTCCTTATCCTCTTTTTTATCGCAGGCGGTAAGCGTCAACAGCAATACCGCACCGATTGCCCAGTATTTCTTCATCAATAATCCTCCTCATCATCAAGCACAAAGTCAATTGTTCCCTCGCTTACATTTACAGCCGCACAAAGCACCTGCACCGTATCGCCTAATTCATAGGAAACGCCGCTGAATTTCTCCGTAAGTGCCACAGGTTCGCTGTAGTCGTATTCGCCCTCGGGAAGTGTACGGATGTGGACAAGTCCCTCCACGGAATTTTCAAGCATAACATAAAATCCGAATTCGGCAACGCTTGAAATCTTCGCCGTAAAGCTTTCGCCTATGTGCTGTTTCATATATTCAGCCTTGTAAATATCTTCGCAGTCCCTTTCAACAGATACCGCACGAACTTCCGTTGATGACGCTCTTTCGGCGGCATTTACGGCAAATCCGCTGTATCTCTTGTTAAGCCATTTTTCATCATAGCCTGCAAGAACATCAGTTATAATGCGGTGAATTGCCAAGTCGGAATATCGTCTTATAGGCGATGTAAAATGTGCGTAATCATCTAAAACAAGTCCGAAATGTCCCAGCGGTTCTTCTGAATATTTCGCCTTTGCCATTGAACGGAGAACCATCATATTAACCGCTTCGTACTTGTCGGTTCCCCTTGCATTTTCAAGAATTGCCGCCGCATGAGCAGGCTTGAATTCCTGAAAATGGGGATATTCCACATTTATTTTTGTCAGCATTTCGCAAAGTGACGCTGTTTTCTCCTCTGGGGGAGCTTCGTGAATACGATACACAAAGGGAATTTTCTTGTCACGGGCAAGCCTTGCTGCCGCCTCGTTGGCACAGAGCATAAATTCCTCGATAATTCGCTCTGATTTTCCCCTTTCACGGGGTACAACATCACAGCAGATTCCTCGCTCGTTGATTATCAGCTTGCTTTCAACTGTTTCAAGTTCGGGAGCGTGACGCTGTTTTTTACGCTCTATGAGAATATCCGCCAGCCTGTCAATAAGCTGGATTTCCTTTTCAACGCAGGCATATTTCGCCTTTATATCGTCATTTGCACTACCTGCAAGTATTTCGTTTATCTCCGCATAAACGCCCTTTACCCTTGAACGGATAACCGATTTTCCAAAGGCATATTTCAGCATTTCGCCGTCCTCACCCAATTCCATAAAGGCTGAAAGTGCCAGTCTGTCCTCATCGGGATTGAGTGAACAAATGCCGTTGGAAAGCTCCTTTGGCAGCATTGGTATAACCTTATCCGCATAGTAAACGCTTGTACCACGGCTCATAGCTTCTTTATCAAGTGCACTGTTACCCTTGACATAATGGGAAACATCGGCAATGTGAACGCCTAAAAGCCAGCCCTTTTCCGTTTTTTCAACTGAAATTGCATCGTCAAGGTCTTTGGACTCGCTGCTGTCAATGGTGAAAATCGCCATATGACGCAAATCTTCACGGTTATTGAAGCTGTATTCCTGAACTCCCGCATCTGAAATTTTACGTGCTTCTTTCTGCACATCATCGGGGAAAACCGTATTCACACCGCTGGCGGCAATTACGGATTCCGCACAAGCCGCAGCACAATCGGAACTGCCGAAAACGGAAACGATTTTCACCTTATGCTCGGAATGTCGTCTGCCACGATAGACGATTTCAGCCATAACCTTATCGCCCTCGGCATATTCCACGCTTTCGCCCCTTGAAATAATCATATTATTTCGTGAAGCTGTATTGGGAATAAAACAAAGTCCGCCGTCAGCGTATTCAATAACTCCCGTAAGAGTTCCGCTGCCTATGCTTAAAATGTCAATGACCTCGCCCTCGGGTTCGCCTGAACGTGAGGGAATATCCGTTATAAGTACACGGTCGTGAGGCATTGCACCCATCATACATTTCCCGGGGATAAAATATTCCGTGCCGTCCTCTGTGACAGCAAAACCGAATGTGCGGCTAAGACGTGTAACCTCCGCCGCCTTAAATCCCATACGTGAACAGAGAGCGACTTTCATTCCCTTTCGCATGGTAACAATGCCCTCTGTGCGAAGTTCCCCGAAAGCCTGCACAAAATTATCCCTGCCCGATTTCTTGGTGCGGCATTTTGTTTCAAGCTCGTTAAGGGGAATAAGCCTTTTCCCTGTGCTGAGATATGTCACTATTTTATTCTTGTAACTTTCGACAGTTACGTTATCTTTTGAATGTTTTTTATTTTTTTCTGCCATTTTTTACTCCTTATTATCGGAATTACCAAAAAAGCCCCATGACCTTGGTCACGGGGCAATTCATTACTTAGTAAAAATCGGAATGATGTTTACAGCAAGTGTGATTACGAAAAGGATAATACCTGCTGTTCTTGTCATTCTTCCGAGAACAGCTTCACGGCTTCTGCTCTCATTTCTTCCATAGAATGAATCTGAACTTGCACCTGTAAGGGCGTTTGTCATACTGTCGCCCGACTTATTTTCCTGCATAAGGCAGAGAACAATGATAGCAATACAAGCGATGAGGAGAACTGCTCCTCCGATAATTTCCAGTAATTCCATAATATACCTCCGTATAATTTTCGTATTTGTCAGCAATTCATAAAATTGCACTTTTTCTAATCAGTATTACAATTATAACATAATTGAAAAGTTTTTGCAAGGGTTTTCCCGAAAAATCCGCAAAAATTTTTCAGCATATTTTTGTGCATATGTTACAACTCACGTGAATATAATAGAGAGAAAGACTCAGCACAGGAGGAATTTATATGAAAGAAAAAAACATATCATTACAGCCGAAAACTAACCATTCCATTATAATGGAAAACCGCAGAACTATGAATATTTCGGGAATTACCGACGTTGACAGCTTCGGCGAAAAAACAATTGTCCTATTCACACAGCTGGGGGAACTCACAATTAAAGGCAGAGAACTTCACATTGACTCAATGAGCGTGGAAACGGGAGATATGGTGATTACAGGTGATATATGGTCAGCGGTTTACGGTGACCGTGACAGAAAAAAGCCTGTTTCAGCCATTGGGAGGCTGTTCAGATGAACGTCCCCGAAACCTTTTTCACCATAAGCGAGGAACTTCGGCTGTTTTTCCTTTCCTGCATTGCAGGGGGAATTTTCGGGATTTACTACGACATTTTCAGAACTCTCCGCATTGTGATTCCCCACCACAGCTTTTTTGTATTCCTTGAGGACGCTGTTTTCCTCGGAACTTACGCTGTTTTTCTCTCGGCTTTCGCTTCGGCGGAAGCCCGTGGGGAACTTCGGGCATACTACGCTTTGGGCGGTATACTGGGATTTATCCTGTATTATTTCACCGTGGGAAAATTCGTTGTACGGCTTATGGAGAGGATTATTCAGCTGATTAAATCCCTGTTCAACATCATTGTTAAACCTGCTGAATTCCTTATGGTTAAATTTGTAGGAATTAACAAAAACTCTGTTAAATCAAATAAAAATGCTCTACACCTATTGCAAAAGAACAGTAAAATATAGTATAATAATATGTGTATATTGAAAAGAAAAGAGCGTGACAAAATTGGCTTCGTCGAAAAATAAAAAAACTAAGAAGCAAAAAGAAAAGAATAAAGGTTTATTCAACAGTATGCTGTTCAAGCTTCTTGCAGGAGCTGTTATAATCGGCTGTGCGGTGCTGTTCGTTACAACCGAAACGGATTGTATGAATAAAGAAGCGGAACTTGCGGCTTTACAGGCACAAATTGACGCTTACAACATAGAAAATGCCGAATTACAGCGTACTCTCAGCAGCGATGACCTTTCTGCATATATGGAGCGTATCGCTTTGGAGGAAAAGGATTACGCCTATCCCGATGAACGCAGATTCTATGACACATCAAGAGATTGACAAAAAAAATCGACATAAAGAACAAAGGATATTATAATTAAGGAGTTAAAAATACATATGCAGCTTGAAATCGGAAAAATCTACACAGGCAAAGTAAAGGGAATTGCACAGTACGGTGCTTTCGTTGACATTGACGGAGGCGGCACAGGTATGGTGCATATTTCCGAAGTATCCAGCACTTTTGTAAATGCTATCCGTGACCACCTCACAGAGGGACAGGAAGTCAGAGTCAAGGTTATCGGCATTAACGAGCAGGGCAAGGTAAGCCTTTCAATTAAAAAGGCTGAAGCGGCACAGGAGGACGGCGAAAATCAGGAGAAAAAGCCTTTCAAGAAAGACCGCAGACCTAAGCCAAATGTTTATGAACCTAAGAAGTCCATTCCCCAGTCGGAAATGACATTCGACGATATGCTTGCACACTTCAAGCAGTCAAGTGAGGAGCGAATCAGCGACCTCAAACGCAGTACCGACAGAAAGAACGGCACAAGAAGAAAATAAATTGAATTATATGGCGGCAGATTTGCTTCTGCCGCTTTTTTGTTGATTTCGACGGATTTTGACAGAGGGATTTGATTTGTCGCCGCAAGCTATTGACATACAATGGCAGATTTGATATAATTATCTTATCTATAAACCAAAACCTTTTAATGGGAATTATAATATGAAAAAAGATAAATTTAAACGGCTTATTTCCCTTTGCCTTGCGTTATTACTGATAATAAGCCTTACTTCCGGTTTCGGTATTGTGTGGTATACTTACTACAGCGATACTATTGTTTTGCCCTATTATCGCCGTGGTAACTGGGTTCTCATCGGCATCTACTGTTTACTCGTATGGGTCTTTTTCAAAACCTACGGCGGATTTAAACTGGGCTATCTGAAAAAAACGGACATGCTCTATTCACAGCTGATTTCTATAACCTGCGTGGATATTGTGGCATATTTCCTCATAAGCCTTATAGGCAGGCATTTCCTTGACATTACCCCTATGCTTATGCTGACAGCGGCGGATTTAGGCTTCATCTCCCTTTGGACTATTCTCACAAACAAGCTCTATTTCCTCATATATCCGCCAAGAAAGCTGATTATCCTCTACGGCAGCCGTCAGGCGGCAACTCTCGTGCTGAAAATGAGTCAGCGTGTAGATAAGTATATGATTTGTGAATCCATCAGCATCAACGAGGACGAGGATAAAATCCGTGACCTTATATTAAAGTATGAGGGCGTGATTATCTGCGATATTCCTGCGGAACAACGTAATAATTACGTGAAATTCTGTTATGAAAATTCCCTGCGTTCGTATATCACACCAAAAATATCCGATATTATTATAAGAGGCGCTGATGATATACGCCTTTTCGATACTCCTCTGCTGCTTAGCAGAAACTATGGACTTGACTTTGAACAGCAGATTGTGAAACGTGCTTTTGATATAGTATTTTCTGCCGTTCTGCTCATTCTCCTTTCCCCTGTTATGCTTATTTCGGCTTTGGCGGTCAAACTTTATGACGGCGGCCCTGTGCTTTATAAGCAGAAGCGTCTTACCATTGACGGAAAGGAATTTGACATTTACAAATTCAGAAGTATGATTACCGATGCGGAAAAAATCGGCGGATTTCAGCTTGCACAGGACAATGACCCCCGAATTACTCCCATAGGAAAATTCCTCAGAAAGGTACGTCTTGACGAATTCCCGCAGCTTCTGAATATCCTCAAAGGGGAAATGTCCGTTGTAGGCCCTCGCCCCGAACGTCCCGAATTTACGGAACTTTACAAAAAGGAAATGCCAGAATTCGAATTCAGACTTAAAGTCAAAGCAGGTCTTACAGGCTATGCACAGGTTACGGGCGTATACGATACAACCCCCTACGACAAGCTGAAAATGGATATGATGTACATTGAGAATTACTCGTTAAGACTTGACTTGCAGATAATTCTTATGACAATAAAAACCATGCTCTTTCCGCCGAAATCCAATGCTAACGACAGCAGCGGAATTCTGACGGAAAATCAAACAAAATCAAGCGACAGCAAATGAAAGGAATAAGCAGTATGAAAATTACAGCAGTTATTATGGCAGGCGGAAAAGGCGAAAGATTCTGGCCGAAAAGCCGCATATCCCACCCGAAACAGTTCCTTTCCCTCACCGCTGACGGTGAAACAATGATTCAGAAAACAGTAAAAAGACTTCTGCCAATTGTAGATGCGGAGGATATTTACATCTCAACAAATGAAATGTACCGCCGCCTTGCAGAGGAACAGCTGCCGCAGATTCCAAAGGAAAATATTCTCTGTGAACCTGCTCCGAGAAATACAGCTCCATGTATCGCATTTTCAGCGGCTGTAATCGGCAGAAAATACGACGACGCTGTTATGATGGTTCTCCCCTCCGACCACCTTATCGGAATTGAGGATATATATATAAATACGCTGAAAAAGGCAGTTTCCGTGGCTGAACAGGGCGAAAATCTCGTTACTGTGGGAATTACTCCCACCTATCCCGAAACTGGCTACGGCTATATCAATTTCGGCAGGGAATCGGGAGATGCCTATGAGGTTGAGCGATTTGTGGAAAAGCCAAACCTTGAAACTGCCGAAAAATACCTTGCATCGGGAAAATATCTCTGGAACAGCGGTATGTTCATCTGGAAGATTTCTTCAATTATGAGCAATATCAAGAAGTTTATGCCTGAGGTTTACAGTGGTGCTGTTAAAATCGGTGAGGCTTACGGCAAGGCTGAGTTCAACGAGGTTCTTGAAAGAGAATTTACAGCTATGCCCAGCGAATCCGTGGATTTCGGTATTATGGAAAAGGCTGAAAATATCTACACTATCCCCGGCAGTTTCGGCTGGGACGATGTGGGCAGCTGGCTTGCTGTGGAGCGTATAAACGATACTGACGAAAACAACAACTGCATTGACGGAAATGCAAGTGTATGCGATATAAAAAATGTAACTATATGCGGCGGAAAAAGGCTTGTTGCCGCTGTTGGAGTTGAGGATTTAATCATTGTTGATACCGACGATGCAGTTCTCGTATGCTCCAAAAACAGCACACAGGACGTTAAAAAAATAATCGCCGACCTTAAAAACAGAGGTGAAAATAATCTTCTGTAGGAGATAAACTATGAAAAACGCACTTATTACAGGTATAACGGGACAGGACGGCTCTTATCTTGCAGAACTGCTCCTTGAAAAGGGCTACAACGTATTCGGCTTATGGCGGCGAAAAGCTGTGGCAGATTACGGAAATATTGCCCACCTGAAAGACAGAATTACTCTGATTTACGGGGATATGACAGATGCCGTTTCTCTTATTGCGGCTATGCAGATTTCCCAGGCTGACGAGGTGTACAACCTTGCGGCACAGTCATTCGTAACCGCAAGTTGGAATACTCCCATAGGTACAGCAGATATCAACGCTATAGGCGTTACAAATATGCTTGAGGCTATACGGCTTATAAAACCTGCGGCTCGTTTCTATCAGGCTTCTACATCTGAAATGTTCGGAATGGTACAGGAAACTCCACAGAGAGAAACTACTCCATTTTATCCCAGAAGTCCCTATGGAGTGGCTAAGCTTTACGGTCATTGGATTACTAAGAATTACCGTGAAAGCTATAATATGTTCGCTTGTTCGGGTATACTTTTCAACCACGAAAGTGAACGCCGTGGAATTGAATTTGTCACAAGAAAAATCACCAATGCCGCCGCAAAAATCAGCCTTGGCTTGCAGGATTGTGTGGAGCTTGGAAATCTTGATGCAAAGCGTGACTGGGGACATTCAAGGGATTACGTAAGGGCAATGTGGCTTATGCTACAGCAAGACGCTCCCGATGATTACGTAATTGCCACAAATGAAACGAGAACTGTCCGTGAATTTGCGGAAACAGCCTTTTCATATGTGGGAATTGACATTGAATGGCAGGGAACGGGAACTGAGGAAATCGGCATAAATAAGGCAAACGGAAAGACAGTAGTAAAAATCAATCCCGATTTTTACCGTCCTGCGGAAGTTGATTTTCTTTTGGGAAATCCTGAAAAGGCTGAACGTGAACTGGGTTGGAAGCGTGGAATCAGCTTTGCTGAACTTGTAAAGGGTATGGTTGAAAATGACCTTGAACTCGTGAAAAATGAATTAAAATAAGGGATTCTCTAAAATCGGAACACTAACGGAATTTTTAGAGATTCCCATAAAATAAAGGAATGAAAAATTATGAAAAATGGTATTTTAGCAACTGTCAAGGGCGGATATGACAAAAAAGATGTTCTTGAAAAAATCGACGCTTTTATGTCCCTCGTTATGAAAATTCAGAAAGGCACTTCCTCTGCGGAAGCTAAAGAGGAACTTATTAAAATCAAGAATATGCCTTTAAGAGAGGTTGACGAAAACACAGAAGGCTTTTCAAAGCTTGATACAAACGGCTATTTTACGCAGCTTGAGCATAATGTAGTTGCTTATTTCAAGCAGCCCTGAGGAGGAATTAAAATGGCATCGATATTAAGAACAGAAAAAGGCGGCTACAGCAAAGCTGACACTTTCAGAAAGATTACCGAATACAATATGCTTCTTGCTGAAATCAAAAATGGTTTATCAAAGGATGAGGCATTTGATAAGATGAGAGCGATAAAAGAAAAGCCTTTAAGCAGGGTAAAAGAGGGCTTTTTCAGCCAATCGGGATTTTCCGTTGAGGATACGGATAATTACATTTCTGAACTTGAAAATCAGATTATTGACGCTTTAAGCAATGGAGATATGTAAATGAAAATTTCTTTTGATGCAGTACCCATAATTAATGGTAAAATGACAGGCGTAGGCTGGTGTGAAGTTGGTCAGACTACGGCAATGGCACGGCTTCACCCCGAAGACAGCTTCTATTACAGCTTCTTTTCAAGAAAAGATGACCATATCAAAATCAGCAAGCTTGCTCCCTTTTCCGAAAATATAGGCGCTCATATCGGGCATTTTTCGGGACTTGCATACCGCACAGCAAGCCTTGTTATGCCTATCCCCTATAACTGGTTTTTCGGCAAAGATATGGATATAACTCATTTCTTCAACTATATCGCTCCCCCCGGAGTTCACGGAAAAACTGTTATAACCGTTCACGATATGGTTTATAAGTCAATTCCCGAAACTGTTCGTGAAAGAACGAAAAAAGTCCTTGAAACAGGCCTTGAAGCATCTATGGAAAGAGCGGATATGATCGTTACCGTTTCGGAATTTTCCAAAAGGGAAATCATACGCTACTACCCACAGCACGAGCATAAAATCCGTGTTGTTCTCAATGGCGTTGACCTTGAAAAATTCAAGCCCTGCGAGGACGAAAACCGCATAACACAGGTAAAAGAAAAGCTCAATATTGAGGGAGATTATTTCCTCTATCTCGGTACAATTGAGCCGAGAAAAAATCTTGAAAGACTTATTACAGCCTACCATATGTTCAGTAAGGATATGGAAAATCCGCCTAAGCTTGTACTTGCAGGGGGCAAGGGCTGGCTTTATGACGCTATTTTCCAGCGTGTAACCGACCTTAATTTGTCTGATAAGGTGCTTTTCACTCAGTATATCGACTCTGAGGATATTAACCCTCTTATGTGCGGCTCTCTGGCATTTGTTTTCCCCTCAGTTTACGAGGGATTTGGTATGCCGCCCCTTGAGGCTATGGCTTGCGGAGTTCCCGTTCTCACAGCGGATATTGCGTCACTTCCCGAAGTTACAGGGGATTGTGCCGTATACTGCGACCCATATTCGGAGGAAACTATTACAGAGGGACTCCGTACCCTTTACAGCAACCCCGAATTAAGAGCAGATTTAAGCCGCCGTGGTCTTGAAAGGGCAAAAACTTTCACTTGGGACAGCTCGGCTGAACAACTCTACGAAGTATACAAGGAGCTTATGAAATGAGAAAACTGAAAATACTTGAAGTAAATAAAGCTTATTTTCCCCATATAGGCGGAATTGAAACCCTTGTAAAGCAGTATTCGGAGGAACTGGGACAGTTTGACACACAGGTGCGTACACTTGTTTGCTGTGATAACCGTGGCGGCTCAATAAGAGAGCGTGTAAACGGCGTTCCCGTTATCCGTGCGGCAAATTTCGGAACTTATTTCTCCTGCCCCATTTCAACGCAGTTTGTGAAGCAGTTCCGCAGATTGTCACAGAAAGCCGATGTAATCCACATTCATATGCCTTTTCCCCTTGCCGATTTTGCTATGCTTTTGTCGGGATTCAAGGGAAAAGTTGTACTTTCATGGCACAGCGACATTGTTAAGCAGAAAAAGCTGCTTACTCTCTATAAGCCGCTTTTGAAATATCTTCTCAACCGTGCGGATATGATTTTTGTAGCTACTGAGGGGCATATTGACGGCTCTGATTTCCTCTATGAATACCGTGAAAAGTGCCGTATTCTCCCCTATGGCTTGACTGTTGAGGATTATCTTGAAATTGAGAGAAAGCCTATTCTTACTGAAAAGCTTACGGACAAAAACAGCGTTAAGGTATTTTTCACAGGCAGACTTGTATATTACAAAGGCGTTGATGTTCTGCTGAAAGCCTTTACAAAGGTGAAAAACTGCGAACTTTTCATTGCAGGTACAGGTGAACTCAAAAATGCCCTTGAAGCGTATGCAAAAAGACAGGGGCTTGAAGATAAAGTCCATTTTCTGGGATTTCTCCCCGATGATGAGCTGAAACAGGCTTATGCTGACTGCGATATATTCGTGCTGCCCTCTGTGGCAAAAAGCGAGGCTTTCGGCATTGTTCAGCTTGAAGCTATGGTCTACGGAAAGCCTGTAATAAACACAAATCTTCCCTCGGGAGTTCCCTGCGTAAGCCTTGACGGTGAAACAGGACTGACAGTTCCGCCCTCTGACGCTGACGCTCTTGCAACAGCTATAAACTGCCTTGCAGAGAATAAATCCCTCCGTGAGGAAATGGGCAAAAAAGCCGCCGAGCGTGTTGCGGAAAACTTCAACGAAAAGGACATAATCCGCAAGCTTTATGAATATCTTTCAGAGGGAATTGACCGATGAAAGCACTTATAATCGGCGGCGGCGGATTTGTAGGCGGATACCTTGCAGATGAACTGCAAAACAACGGCTATGATGTATATATCACCTGCCTTGAAAAGGCAGACTCCGACTATGTGCAGTTCACCCTTGATATACGCAAAAAAGACGATATATCGGCAATTCTCAGCGAAGCAAACCCCGATGTTATTTTTCATCTTGCGGCTCAAAGCTCCGTGGCACTTTCTTGGAAAAATCCGCAGCTTACCGCTGAAATCAACATAATCGGAGCAATAAATCTCTTTGAGGCTGTCCGTGAATATGAGGGAAATCCCCGTGTTATCGTTATCGGTTCAGGGGAGGAATACGGCTGTATATCGGCAAATTCCTGTCCTATCAAAGAAACGGAACCCCTTCACCCTATGAATATTTATGCCGCAACAAAAGCTTGTCAGGAGCAGACAGCTGAAATATATGCCCGTGCATACGGACTTGATATTATAATGGTTCGTGCGTTCAATCATTCAGGTCCAAAGCAGGAAAGTATTTTCGTAATGTCCGACTTCTGCCGACAGATTGCGGATATTGAAAAGGGCAGAAAATCCCCTGTTATGACGGTGGGAAATCTTGCGGCAATGCGTGATTTCACCGATGTCCGTGATATTGTCCGTGGCTATCGCCTCCTTGCCGAAAAGGGAAAAAGCGGCGAAATTTACAATATCGGCAGCGGAAAAGCCGTTTCAATTCAGTATATTCTCGATACGGCACTTAAACTTTCAACAGTTGAAATTGCTGTGGAAAGAGATGCAAAGCGAATGAGAGCCTCGGATATACCCATAATTGAAGCCGATACCACAAAAATATACGGCGATACAGGCTGGAAAGCGGAAATTGCCGTGGAGCAGACTATAGAAGATACACTTAATTACTGGCGGAAAAGGAGCTGAAACAAATGAGCAACAAGCTAACCAATGAAAAAATGCGTACTTTCGGAGGTCACGAGCGTATAGGCGTGTTCAATGCAGGAGAAAAGCTGACGGAATTCGGCGAAAAGCAGAACACAGCCAATGAAGCCCTTGCCGCAAATATAAATGACCTTATAAAGCGTGTCTGTGCCTTGGAGGATAAGGCTGTAAAGCACGAGGAAATTATGAAAACTCTTGCCAATGAGCTGAACGGCTTCAAAAGGGAGCTTGACAGGCTCAGGCTTTCAGATAAGCTTAATTCGGGAGCGATTGAGCGTCTTGACAAGGCTTTAGATTTGATTAACAAGGGCGAATAATGCAGAATATCGCCGTTTATGACGCTAACAGCTGAAACAGAAGGCTTACAGCTGAAACACAAAAAAATATCTTGACATTTATAGTATTTTGATGTATTATTATAGTATATCATTAAACAGCTAAAGAAACCAACGGAAACGCTGATAAACGGCTGTTTCCGTTTTATTTTTTACAAAAGGGTATCTCTAAAAACCCCTTTTGAGAAAAAACAGCTATGCACGTCATCTGCTTCGTCAACCTCCCTTGGAGTGCGACAGCACGCCTTCGGAAGGTTTCCTTGCAGTTGCCGCACCTATCTGTTTTTTCTTTAATCAAAC
>JAZQFV010000042.1:0-63234 GCA_045539715.1 Ruminococcus sp.
AGATAATATAATGAACCCGAAAGCTGTGGTGTATATTTCTGCAGGAGGTGATGTGTATGGATAAATCCTATAACCGCAATAAGCGGATAAATATTTTTATCTGCTTTGCCATGATTTTTGTCTGTCTCGGCTTCTGCAGTGCCAACAAGAGTCTTTTTCTTGCTGCCATATGTGAAGCACTGAATATCAAAAGGACTGTTTTTTCCCTTTCCACCAGCTGCAGGTATATAACTTCTTCGGTAATCAATTTCTTTTTCGGATATTTTGTCCTAAAATTCGGAACAAAAAAGCTTATACGCACAGGGTTTATCTTTCTTATTGTCTCCTGTCTTATAAATTCCGTTTCAGCTGATGTTTCCCTTTTTATCTTAAGCGAAATATTGGCAGGTGTAGGTTTCAGTCTGACAGGTACCGCTATGGTAGGCTGTGTTGTAACCCGCTGGAGTCCGGAAAACAAAGGTTCAATTATGGGTGCTGTGTTATGTGCCAACGGTATAGGCGGTGCTGTTGCCGCACAGATTATATCCCCTATGATTTATGAAAGCGGCAATATTTTCGGATACCGTAACGCATACCGTTTTATCGCTGTTATCCTTGCTGCAACATTTATCGTAGTTATTGTATTTTTCAAAGAGAAATCTGCTTCTGATAACAAAAACAGCAGAAGTTCTGAAAATTCCGAATCAAAGCAGCTGCAAGGACCTGAATTTAACCGTATATGCCGCACGCCCTGCTTTTACACCGCGCTTATATGCATCTTTTTCACAGGTTTCTGCCTGCAGGGGGTTGTGGGTATATATGCCGCACATATGCGTGATGTAGGCCTGAGCGCACCTTTTATTGCCACAATGTCCAGTGTTACCTTTCTTGTCCTGACCGCCTCCAAATTTCTTGCAGGAGTTATGTACGATAAGTACGGGCTGAGAAAAACAATCTCTGTATGCTGTTTTGCCGCAATAATATGTATGCTTTCCCTGGCTTTTTCTTCTGTTTCTGCAACGGGAAAAATATTTGCCGCAGTATATGCTGTATTTTCCGCAATAGCCTTTCCTCTTGAAACTGTTATGCTTCCGCTTTATTCCGCCGACCTGTTCGGAGAAAAAAGTTTTGATAAGGTTACCGGCATATTCGTATCTGCCAATACTGCAGGGTATGCTGTGGGTACGCCTTTTACCAATCTTGGGTACGACACAACAGGCAGCTATGTTTCTGTCCTTCTTATAACAGCCGCAATTATGGTATGTGTTCTTATAACAATGCAGTTTGTAATATCCGCAGCACATAAAATAAAAAGTTAATTTATAAAAACAAAACTCTCTGAGGGTATTTTCCTTCAGAGAGTTTTTATTATACAGTTATATCTGTGATTAGACACCGATATAGTATTTTTTCTATAACCTGCATTTCATCAAGCCGTGACGGTTACAACAGATATAAAGCACACCTTTGCCCCGCAGATTCAGACGAGTCTGTGCATTTCCTTCAGGATACAGTTTTACAAACTGACATCTGTCCCCTGTAACATAGGCTATAAATGTTATGAAATGGCTTTTTTCCATAGGGTGATTCACCGTTATAAAGTGTTCATCCTCAACCTTTTCCACCAGTACAGTGTGTTCACCGTCACATTCCTCTGCTTCAAGTGGCGGAAGGGTTATGCCGCAGCAGCCTATAAGGCTTTCTCCGCTGGAGTGGATTATATTTCCGCATACAGGACACAGATAAAATTTTGAACGGAGCATATTGCAGGATATATTCCTGTTGGTAATATAATCTCCCGACATAATCTCTATAACAGAAACGCCCAGCTCTTTTGCCAGCGGTTCTATAAGGGAAATATCGGGCAGCCCTTTTGCTGTTTCCCATTTTGATACGGTTTTGTCACTGACCCCGATTTTCTGTGCCAGCTCTGCCTGTGTTATTCCTTTTTTCTCTCTCAGCTTTTTTATTGCCGATGCTGTAATGTAACTGTCCATATTATATCCCCTTTTCATTTCGCTTTAATTATACATTACCCTGCTGTATGCCACAACCTGCGTTCCGTAGAGTATCTGTTCAAATGGACAAGCTGTCTGTCTTTGTGGTAAAATATATAAAACCTTACAGGGAGATCATTTATGGAAAGCAGAAAAAAGGTAAACCCGCAGCATATAGAAAAGCTTATGGAACTGGTAAATAACAGTCCATATTTTTCACTGCTGGGAATAAAGCTTGTGGATATCAGCCCGGGATATGCAAGGGTTGAGCTTGATATAGACAAAAACAAACACCATAACCCCTTCGGCTCGGTACACGGAGGTGTAAATGCTTCTCTTATAGACACGGCAACCTATTGGGCTGCATACTATCATCAGCCTGAAGATGCAGGTTTCACCACACTGGATGTATCTGTCACCGACCTTGCTATGGCCAAAGAAGGAAAACTGACCGTGCACGCAACAGCTATAAAGGAAGGCAGAAGTGTTTGTCTGTGCGAAGCTGTGGTAAAAGACGACAATGACCGCGTTGTTGCCCACGGCACATCAAAGCTGCTGGTGCTTAACGGCAGACAGACAATAGACCATGCACTTAAAAATATGGGTTATGATGCCTTGCCGCCAAAATTCATCGACTGACAGCGGAGGTAATATATGAGAAAATACGCACCCGAATACTGCCGCAACTTCCGATGTATTGCCGAAGAATGCCGGCACAACTGCTGTATCGGCTGGGAAATTGACATTGATGATGAAACTGCCGAAAAATACAAATCAATAACAGGCGAATTCGGAAAACGGCTTAATGATAATATTGATTTTTCGGAGCAGCCTTGCTTCATTCTCGGTGAAAATGAAAGATGTCCTTTCCTCAATAACCGCAACTTGTGCGATATTATTACAGAATTAGGCGAAAACTGCCTATGTCAGATTTGCAATGACCACCCACGATATTACGAATGGTTCGGCAATATAAAAGAGGGCGGTGTAGGCTTATGCTGCGAGGAGGCGGCTCGGATTATTCTCAACTCTCCCCTGCCATTTTCCTATGTGGAAAGCGAAATTGAGGAGGATAATTTTTCAGAAGTTGACGAAGAAATGTTTAGTCTTGTTTGCAATATCAGAGATGAAATATTTTCTGTCCTCAATGATGAAAACTGCCCGATTAATATGGCTTTTTCACGTGTTATGGAAATTGTTGAGGATTATATCGAACTCCCCGAAAATCATAAAACTACAAAAGAAATCCTTGAATTTATGATTTCTCTTGAAGCTATGAACGAAAATTGGCTGCCTACGCTTAAAATTGCACTTGAGAGATTTGATGAACTCAACGCAAACAAAAAGCAATTTATGGCAGAAAATCCAAATGCGGAAAAATATATGCGAAATCTTTCCATATACTATATCTGGCGGCATTTTCTCAAAGCTGTCTTTGACGGGGAAATCTATTCCCGTGCCGCTTTTGCCATTGCAAGCACAAGCATTACGGCTCTGCTGTGGGAATTAAAATGGCTTGACAGTGGAATTTCAGCCGATGATTTCGTTGAAATTGCAAAAAATTATTCTAAAGAAATCGAATACAGCGAGGACAATACCGATGCCCTGCTGTTTACTTTATATTAATTCTTGAAAGGACGATAACTTTGAAATCAAATTTCTTACAGGGTTTATCTCATGGTATCCCCATTTGTCTTGGCTATTTATCAGTATCTTTCGGCTTCGGTATAACTGCTGCCGCTTCGGGATTATCAACTATTGAAGCATCTGTAATTTCCGCATCAAACCTCACTTCCGCAGGACAGGTGGCAGGTATAGACATAATCGCAACCGGCGGAACGCTCCTTGAAATGATACTTGTACAGCTGACTATAAATATCCGCTATGCCCTTATGGGGTTATCTTTGTCGCAAAACCTTGACAAAAAATTCACACTCCCCCACCGACTTCTTGCATCTTATGGTATTACCGATGAAATTTTCGCTGTATGTTCCGCAAGCAAAAAACCTGTCACCCCTGCTTATATGTACGGAATTATTCTCATTTCAATGCTGGGGTGGGTTACGGGAACTTTTCTCGGTGCATCGGCAGGTCAAATCCTCCCTGCGTCAATTTCATCTGCTCTCGGAATTATGCTGTATGGAATGTTCATCGCTATAATTGTACCGCCCTCACGAAAAAGCAAAAGCGTCCTGTTTGTGATAATTGGTGCGGCTTTGCTCAGCGTACTGTTCAGATATGTGCTTACTGCTGTTCCTTCGGGATTTGCAGTTATAATTTGTGCAATTGCAGCAGCGGCTCTCGGAGCGTTGCTGTTTCCGATTAAAGATGAGGAGGCTGAGTGATGAGTACTGCTGTTTATATTTTTGTTATGGCAGGTGTAACCTACCTTATCAGAATGCTGCCATTTTCTTTCTTCAACAAGAAAATAAAGTCCGTTTTTATCCGCAGTTTTCTTAAATATATCCCCTATGCTGTTCTCAGTGCAATGACAATTCCTGCTATTTTCTACAGCACCGACAATATTGCAGCAGCTGCAATTGGTACTGCCGCCGCTGTAATCCTCGCATTTTTCAATTGCCCTCTTATTGTTGTTGCACTTGTGGCATCTTTTGCGGCATTTCTTGCGGGTATTTTCCTTTAAGGGCATCTCTAAAATATTACAAAAAAGCAACAATTATGCTGTAGTTAAAGAAATATCTATATTTTCCTTGCATTATATTTAATAATATGTTATAATATATCTGTATGCTGTTATATGCCTAAAATTATAGCAGTATACAGACATTTTATTTTTAGGAGTATAAAATATGACTAATCAGTATTATGCTAAACAGATTAATGATATCGTGGCAGAAGTAAAGAAGGCTGTCATAGGTAAAGATGCCATTATTATAAAAACTCTTCTTGCTATTCTTTGCAAGGGACATATTCTCATTGAGGATATCCCAGGTGTAGGTAAAACTACTATGGCACTTGCTTTTTCTAAGGCTCTTTCCCTTGAACATAACCGTATGCAGTTTACCCCCGATGTTCTCCCCTCTGATATTACGGGCTTTTCTGTATACAATAAAATGACAAATTCTTTTGAATTCCGTTCAGGTGTGGCTTTCTGCAATCTTTTCCTTGCCGATGAAATCAACCGTACTTCAAGTAAAACTCAGTCGGCTCTCCTTGAACTTATGGAGGAAAAAAGTATTACAGTTGACGGAAATACATACAAGCTTCCCGAACCATATACAGTAATTGCTACTCAGAACCCTATCGGTTCAGCAGGAACTCACAATCTGCCCGACTCTCAGCTTGACCGTTTTATGATAAAGCTTAGTATGGGTTACCCCGATTTCAATGACGAGGTTTCAATCTTAAAGGCAAAATTCAATGCTGCACCTCTTGAAAAGGTAAACGCTGTTGCCAACGAGAACACTATTATTGAATTGCAGGAGCATATTTCTTCTGTTTACGTTGACGACAGAATTTACGAATATATCGTTAAGCTTTCTAATGCAACAAGAAATCACCCCTTTATAAAGCTTGGTATCAGCCCCCGTGGAACTCTTGCTCTTATGCAGATTTCAAAGGGAATCGCTGTTGCTATGGGACGTGATTATGTTATTCCCGATGATGTTTCTTATATCTGCCGTGATGTTTTTGAACATCGTATAATTCTCAATTCAAAGGCAAAGCTTTCAGAAATGACTGCCGGTGATATAATAAACGAAATCATCAAAAAGACTCCTGCCCCCGGAATTTCGGAGAACTAAGCAGATATGTTTATCATAAAAATATTTTATTTAATTCTTATTATTGCAGCCATAATATTTTATATTATGTATCTTGGGGATTTCGCTCTCGTTCTGCTAATCACGCTAATTGCAATCCCGATTTTTCTGCTTATTTCCCTTTTGATTACAAAACATAATATAAGTGTTTCTATGTCTGTAGCGTCACATGCTGTACAGAAAAATCAGAGCTTTCCCGTTCAGATTAAAATTAATAATTCCAGCATTTTCCCTGTAGGCAAAGCGGAAGCTTCAATTGAATACTGCAATCTGTTCAACAACGAAAATGTGAATTTCGTTCTCCATATGCCAATACAGGCAAGAAATGAACAAAGCACCGTTTTTCAGCTTAATTCAAAATTCTGCGGAGTTGTTAAAATCAGATGTACTGGAATAACTATTTTCGATCCGCTGAAACTTTTTAAATTCAAGGTTGGAAAAAATATTGATGTCAATGTTGCTGTTATGCCGGAATGTCACGAAATAAGCGGACTTGTGGTTTACAGCGATAAAGTCAATGATGAAAGCAATGCTTACTCGGAATACAAACCCGGTGACGATCCTTCGCAGATTTTCGACCTGCGAAGTTACAATCCCGGTGATAAGCTGAACAGAATTCATTGGAAACTCAGTTCCAAAAAGGACGAGTTTATTGTAAAGGATTACAGTCTTCCCATTGATGTGCCTTGTCTTATTTTCGTTGATATGAGTTCAAGCAGCGATGATAATACAAAGCTTACCGTTTTCGATACAATGATTGAATCTCTGCTTTCATTGTCCACTTTCCTTATTGAAAACGAGAAAAATCATACCATTGTTTTCTATAATCTGAAAAATAAGAGCTTTTCTGAATTTACAATTTCTGATACGGATTCCCTTGCAATTTGTGTGAGAAATCTCATTTTCTCCCTTGAAAATAAGGAATTATGCCTTCCATATACAGCTTATTTTTCAGAAAAGCCAAATCTCTCACTTTCCTCATTCGTATATATCTCAACTTCTGCAAAAGAAGATGTTCTGAACTTTATTGAAGATGAAATTGACGCTGATTACAAAAATGTATTGATAGCTGTTTCTGAATCAGAGGATTGTGCGAAATTTATGGACAGCAATTCAAATGTTGTCATAACTCCTGTCCTTGCAGGAAAAATCTCTTCATCAATTACTGACATCGAGGTGTAACGGAATATGAAGAAGAAACAAATTAAACAGAATAACAGCGGAATTCGTGTATGCGACAGTATTGTTATGTCTGTCAAAAACAAAACTTCTAACCTGCAGCTGCTTGAATCAATTATAATCGCCATTGCAGGTTATGTTTCTACAATTATGGTATTCCTTACCATGTTTGATTTCAAATTCAATAAAGCCCCTGTTATAATTTCTGCTGTTATTTTTTCAGCAGTTTATATCCTCCTGTCATCTTTCAAGAAAAGTGGCATCTGGTTTATCTCGGGTTCTATTGTACTTGCAGGTATTGTTTTCTGGAAAAAAATCGGACTGATTTCCATAGGTTATAAATTCGTTTATAATACCATTTATAAAGCCTCATACCTGACTAAGCTGAACTATTACAAATTCCTTGACAGTTCAACGGAAACGGAAACCGTCACCACCTTTTTAATTCTCGGGGCGTGGCTTCTTGCTGTTATTATTTACGTTTTCACAATTTATCATCCTCATCCCCTGCCGCCCCTTATAGCTTCATTCCTTATACTTGAAATCGGACTATATAACGGTATTAATGTAAATATCTTCTGGGGAATGATGGTTATTGCCTTTTTGCTTGCCTCTTTCGCTATGAGTACAATCAATATGAGCGAATATTCAGGCGGAACAGGAGGTTTTGTACGTAAGGGCAATCAGTTTATCCCTAAGCGTCATATGCGGCTTAAAGTTACTGAAAAATGCGGTTTTTATCTCCTTGTTCTTGTTATGATTGTGACAGGTTGTATTGCAGGCGGTTTAAAAATTACCAACTATGAAAGAAGCTCTAAAATCAACGCTAAAAGAACTGAAATCAAAGATGCTGTCAATAATTTCTCTACTGAAAATTTAGCTGAAAGTATAACTGACCTTTCTGCTGCTTTAGGTTTCGAAATTAAAGTTGAATCGCACAAACTCGGTACGGTTTCTGTAATGAAATATAAAAATACCGATGATTTGAAAGTTACCATAAAAAATCCCACAGACTCCGCTGTTTATCTCAAAGAATACACCTGTGCCGTCTATGGAGATAATGAATGGTCATCATTTCCCGACAGCGTGTATAATTCTCCGTTGTTTGATGAAGTAACGCAACTGAATACATATCCGCAGGATTTCCCTCATAGGTTTAATCTCACTCTTGACAGGTATCAAGAGAATAACTCTATGAAAATCCAGAATCTTATAAAGGGAAATCATAGTTACTCCCCTTATGGCACAGATAATATCGGCGGACTTTCCTATGACCGTGACCTTACGGTTTCATCAAAAAAACGTGGTCAGAAAAGCTATAACTACATTTTTACCAATGCAGATGCGGAATTAATATCAATGTATCTCGGTTCTTCTGTAAGATCTGTTTTAAATCTTGATATGATTACAGATGAAGAAAGCAGAAACAGCACTATTGATTACTGTAGGGAAAAAGGAATTATCGAATACGATAGCTTTATCAATATCGACTCTCCGCTGCATCTTCCCGAACAAATGATGCTCGATAATCCACAGTTGATTTCAACTCAGATTTTAGAATCTGAATACAGGGATTTCGTTTACGAAAACTACCTCGCTGTTCCCGATGATGTGAATATGAACGAGGTGCGTGATGAATTCGCATATATTCTCGATAATGCTGATACTGAATTCAATCCCGCTACAAGAATGAGAACACTTTATGATATTCGTGAAGCAATTGCCGAAAAGGCGGAATATTCTCTTTCTCCAGGTAAGACTCCAAAAAACAGGGATTTTGTCAACTATTTCCTTATGGAGAATAATAAGGGTTATTGTACTCACTATGCTACAGCTGGTATTCTCCTTGCAAGAATGGCAGGAATTCCTGCAAGATATTCCGCAGGTTACGTTCTTGTAATGGACGATTTCAACTCATCAACTCAAAATGATGACGGTACATACACAATTAATGTGAAAGACAACCGCCGTCACGCTTGGGCTGAAATTTATCTTGACGGTTATGGTTGGGTTCCTTTTGAATTTACAGAAGGATATACACAGCACACAATTGATACAACTCCTGTTACAACCACAACAACAACTACCACTACAACGACTGCAACTACATCATCGGAAACTACCGAAACGACAACTGATTCCGAAGTTTCCGCAACAAATTCAAGTTCTAAAAATACACAAAATAATTCTAAAACTACTTCAACTACAGCTACCACAGGTGCAGGTAAAGCACCATATAAACCACAAAACCAAGACAAAGAAATTCAAATGTTCATTTCGATTTTGAAGCAGCTACTCTACTTCATTATGTCAGTTGCATTTATTTTACTTATATTTATTCTGCGGCGAAAAATTATAATCTATGCTCTAAATAAAAAGCTTAATGTTTCTAATCCGATTAAGCAGATAAAGAATATTTACGCCTATGCAGAACAATTGCTGAACTATAAGGAAATTTGCACAAATGAAATGAAATACACGGAATTGTCTGAATTTATGGAAAAATCCTACTCCGATGTTTATTTCAAATCAGGCGAATTTGCGGAATTTATGGACGCTGCCCTTGCTGCCGCTTTCTATAATAAACCGCCGGCCAAGAAAGATAACGAAAAATATCTCAGCATAGTCAGAAATATTGCAGATGTGACATATGCAAGAGAAAAATCCTTCAATAAACTCATAATGAAATATATTAAATGCTTATTATAGCAATAAATCCGAAGAAGTTTTATAGCTTCTTCGGATTTTTTACGCAAAAATGCACTTCCGAATTTATAGTCAGAAGTGCATTTAATGATTTAAAGTGCCTCGCACATCCGCAAACTAAAGTTTGCTCCGTGCGGATCGGCAAATAGCAAACGCCAAAAGATTTTGTCGTTTGCTATATTAATTAGTCAGCAATAAAGGCGGCAAATGCCTTATATGCCATATATAAATCCAACTTTGAAATAACTTCAAACGGTGCGTGCATTGAAAGCACAGGCACACCCATATCAATTGTATCAACATCGAGATTTGCAATATATGCGGCTACTGTTCCGCCGCCGCCTGCATCTACCTTGCCCAGTTCGCCTGTCTGCCAAATTACATTATTCTTATCCATAAGACGGCGAATTCTGCCAGCAAATTCAGCAGATGCATCTGATGTGCCTGATTTTCCTCTTGAACCTGTATACTTTGTGATACATACGCCCTTATTTGCATATGCAGCGTTGTTTCTCTCGTTAACTTCGGGGAATGTTGGGTCAAATGCAGCATTTACATCGGCAGAAAGACATTCTGATGCTGTAAGCACATCTCTGCCCTTTGCTCCCATAGCTTCAGCAATATCCTCGATAAAATATCTCAGATATGACGAGCAAAGCCCTGTGTTTCCGTCACTTCCTGTTTCTTCCTTATCAGCAAGGATTGTAACAGTTGTGTGAACAGGTGATGTACATTCAACAGCTGCTCTCAATGCAGGATATGCACAGCAGCGGTCATCATGACCATAGCCGCCGATAAGGCTTCTGTCAAAACCAATATCTCTTGCCTTGAATGCAGGTACAGCTTCAAGCTCAGATGAAATGAAATCAGCTTCGGTAATGCCGTATTTTTCAAAGAGAATATTGAGAATATTCAGCTTTACAGCTTCACTTGCCTCATCATCACGGAAAGGAATTGAACCGATAAGGAGATTTAAATCCTCGCCTCTGATAATCTTTGTAGCAGTTCTTGTCATCTGCTCTGTTGCAAGGTGAGGCAAAAGGTCAGTTACACAGAATACGGGGTCATTTTCGTCCTCACCAATATTTACTGTAACTGTTGTACCGTCAGCCTTAATAATCACACCGTGAAGTGAAAGCGGAATTGTTGTCCACTGATATTTCTTGATTCCGCCGTAATAGTGAGTCTTGAAAAGTGCAAGTTCACAGTCCTCATAAAGAGGATTCTGCTTTAAATCAAGTCTTGGGCTGTCAATATGAGCAGCACAAAGGCGAACTCCCTCAGCAATGGGCGCTGAACCGATAACAGCAGCAATTATTGCCTTTCCTCTGTTATTACGGTAAATCTTATCACCTGCACTAAGCTTCATATCCTTTTTATACTCAACAAAGCCGTTTTCTTCAAGTACTTTTACAGCTTCGCATACAGCTTCACGCTCTGTTTTTGCAGTATCAAGAAACTTCTTGTAACCCTCAGCAAAGTCAAAAATTGCCTTTTCCTCAGCTTCATCAATTCTTGAATATCCATTTTTACGCTGCATAAAAAGTTTTTCTTTAAGTTCTTTTGCAACACTTTTGTTTTCTTCCATTGAAATTTGCTCCTTTTAATTTTATAAAACGCTCATTTCAGCTGAACGTATGTGATAGTAATAATACTTTATTTTGTCCGAAACCTCTCTTGAAATACTGTCCAAAGCTTCAAGGGTATCGTTATTCTCAATGACATAATCGGAATGTGACGCAAAATATTCAGCATCAAGCTGGCTGTTCATACGGTCATTAGCCTGTTTTTTTGTAAGTCCGTCACGGTTGATTATACGCTCCTCACGGAGTTTTTCATCGGACAGAACGGAAATTATGATTTCACAGAAATCATCGGCGTGACTTTCAAATAAAGTCGGCGCATCAAGGAGAACAAGCTTTTTTCCGCTGTCAGAATGATGCTTTATCTCTTTCAGAATTTCACTTGTGATATATGGGTAAATGGTAGTATTGAGCATTTCAAGCTTTGTCTTATCGCTGAAAACTATATTTCCTAAAGTTTTTCTTGCGAGAGTTTTGTCGGGATTGAGTATACCCTCGCCGAATATTTCTACAAGTTCCCCCAGACATGGTGAACCTTTTTCAACCACCTGTCTTGAAATCAAATCCGCATTAATTACAGCAAATCCATTTTCAGAAAAAACTTTTGACACGGTGCTTTTTCCTGCACCTGTCTGCCCTGTAAGACCAACTACAAGCACATCAAGACTAATCATACCCTTATCACCTCGAATCCTGCCGCCCTTATAAGGCGGTTATATACAGCAAGCCCTATTCCCTCCTTTGAGGGTGGTCTGACATATACGGTTTTTGCCTTTGCTTCATCAAGCTCTCTCAGACGCTGAAAAAGCAGATGTGCCTGTTCTTCGGCAGTTTCGCCATATGCCATATATTTGCAGTCAGAGTCCATTTCCTCGCCGCCATAAATAAGGGAATAGACATTTTCCCCATTGTTACGGGAAATAAACTCTCTGAAATTTTCTGTATTTCCCTCAACTACAACTACATTTGCCTTTGGGGAATAATGAATATATTTCATTCCCGGAGATGCCGCAGTTTCGCCATTTTCCAGTTTCTTTAAAACAGCGGGATCTATATTGACTTCACCGCAGATTTCAAGGAGCATTTCTCTTGTAACTGCACCGGGACGGAGAATTCTCACAGTATCCTCATTTTCAAAGCAGATTACTGTGGATTCTACGCCAAATTCAGATGAACCGCCGTCAAGAACAGCAGCAATTCTCCCCTGCATATCATCCATAACGTGTTCAGCACAAGTTGGGCTTGGCAAACCCGACAAATTAGCCGAAGGTGCAGCTATGGGACAGCCCGATTCAACTATTATTCTGTGCATAACTTCATGAGAGGGTACACGTATGCCTACCGTGTCAAGACCTCCTGATGTTACCGAGGGAATAATATCCTTTTTAGGAAAAATCATAGTTAAAGGCCCGGGACAGAATTTCTCAGCCAGTTTATACGCCAGTTCGGGAATGTATGACGCATATTTTTCAGCGTCAGAAAAATCGGCTATATGAACTATAAGCGGATTGTCAGCAGGTCTGCCCTTTGCGGCAAATACTGCACGTACTGCCTGCTCGTTGAGAGCGTCAGCACCTAAACCATATACGGTTTCTGTGGGAATTCCTACAACATATCCGTTTTTTATAAGCTCAGCTGCCTTTGCAATATCCTCGGCACAGCCGCCTAATAATTTTGTTTCCATAATTATTCTTCCTGACTTGCCAGTTTTGCTGCCTGATCGGCAGTTGCAAGTGCGTCAAATACCTCGTCAAGATTGCCGTTGAGCAAATCTTCAAGACGGTATATAGTAAGTCCTATTCTATGGTCAGTTAATCTGCCCTGTGGATAATTGTAGGTACGTATTCGCTCAGAACGGTCACCTGTTCCTACCTGCATTTTTCTCTCAGAGGCAACCTTAGCTGCCTGTTCCTCCTGCATAGCCTCGTAAATACGGGAACGGAGAATTTTCATAGCCTTATCCTTATTCTTATGCTGGCTTCTTTCGTCCTGACATTCAACAACAACATTTGTTGGAAGATAAGTAATTCTTACAGCCGACTCTGTTTTGTTGATGTGCTGACCGCCTGCACCGCTTGCTCTGAAATAATCTATTTTAAGGTCGGTGGGATTGATTTCTAATTCCACCTCATCAGCTTCTACAAGAACTGCAACAGTTACAGTAGATGTGTGAATACGTCCCTGTGATTCTGTTTCGGGAACACGCTGTACACGGTGAACTCCGCTTTCGTATTTCAGACGGGAATAGGCATTTTCGCCCTCGATTGAAAAGCTGATTTCCTTAAATCCGCCAAGCTCTGTAGGCTGAGCGTTGAGAATTTCCTGCTTCCACCCCTTTGATTCCGCATACATTGTATACATACGATAGAGAGAATTGGCAAATAAAGCCGCTTCCTCGCCGCCTGCACCGCCTCTGATTTCAATGATAACATTCTTGTCATCGTTAGGGTCCTTAGGCAGAAGAAGTATTTTAAGCTCCTGTGAAATGTTCTCCATAGCAGCCTTATTTTCCTCATATTCAGCCTGTGCCATTTCCTTGAAATCCCTGTCAAGTCCGCCTGCATCAAGAAGCTCCTTTGCCTCTGTAAAGCTTGCTTCCGCTGATTTGTACTCTCTGAATTTTTCAATAATGGGAGTCATATTCTTATACTCCCTCATAAGCTGTGCATAAAGCTTATTATCGCTTACTATTTCGGGATCAGACAATCTCTCGCTGATCTCCTCGTATTTATTTTCCATTACCGCAAGTTTTTCAAACATAATAATATCCTTTCAAATTATACATTAATAATATTTGTCCATATTTATTAAAGGAGTTCCCTTTGCACATTTTACAGGATAATCTAACCCTCTGTTTCTCTGCGGATGTTTTTAATACTCTTTTCGATTTTTTTTCGGGGAACGAGAAATTCTCTGCCGCATCCCATGCATTTCAGTCTGAAATCCATACCTGCACGAAGAACCAGCATTTCGCTTGCACCGCAGGGATGCTGTTTTTTCATTGTAAGTATATCATCGGGATGGACATCCATTTTCACTCGCTCCTTTTTACTTTAATCGTACTTTATAATTATAACCTAAAATTCAAATTAAATCAATATTTACGGTGTATATTTTTTAAAGTTTGTGTAAAAATAATAAAAACCAAATAATTTTATGGCAATACCATACAAAGTGACAGAAAAGAGGTTATACTATGGTTACAAGAATAACGGCGGATTTTGAAACTCCCGAAACAGCAGAGCTTGCTTTGAAAAAAATACGTGAAAATGTAGGCGGTGTATACTCCACAAATTACGTATACAACAGGGAATCCGACAGGGCTGAGGCATTGCGTGGAAAGGATATTTACACCGTTCTCCCGACAAATGCCGTTACATCAAATTATCTCACTATGGTTATGAACTCGCCTGCCAGCGAGGATATTATACCCGAACCTGCACGGAGCAGAAAAACCAGCGTTTTTATTGTATGCGACGGCAGAGGAAAAGATGAAATAAGTGCAATTCTAAATTCATCGGGGGGAAATAATATTTATATCCCACCTGTTTCGGTGGTATAATTTTCATTGACTCTGAATATGATGTATTGTAAAGCAGTACTGTACAGTAATCCTTTGCGGTACTGCTTATACCAATTCTTATATCAATCCCTAAAACAACATCTGCTATTTTTGAATTGGTATTAAAATATTTCGGAGGTAAAAATTATGAACACATTCAAACCTGAGGGCTGTCTTTTCAGAACAGCGGCTAACCAAAAGTACATCTCAACCCTTGACGGACTTACAGAGGCTATGGAAAAAGGTATGATTCTTGAAGCGAGAGCCTCTCTCTGCGACAATTCCCACAACCTTATTGTAGATTTGCCCTGTGCTGAGGGTATCATTTACCGTGAAAACGGTGCTGTCGGTATCTCTGACGGTTCAACCCGTGATATAGCCATAATTTCAAGAGTAAACAAAATTGTATGCTTTAAGGTGGTGCGGATTATGTCCTCCGAAAGCGGCAAAATTACGGTGGAACTTTCAAGGTCAGCTGCACAAAAGGATTGTATCGCCCAATATACCGACAATCTTAACCCCGGAGATGTCATAGATGCAAGAATTACTCACCTTGAACAATTCGGCTGTTTTGTGGACATCGGCTGCGGTGTTCCCTCGCTAATTCCCATTGATTCAATTTCTGTTTCACGTATTTCGCATCCCTCCGACAGATTTTCTGTTGGACAGCATATCAAGGCTGTTGTTCGCTCCCGTGACGGTTCGAGGATTTGCCTTACTCATAAGGAATTACTCGGTACATGGCAGGAAAACGCTGCTCTTTTTAATACTGGTGAAACGGTATCAGGAATTGTCCGTTCTGTTGAAGATTATGGTATTTTTGTGGAACTTGCACCTAATCTTGCAGGTCTTGCAGAACTTCGTGATGATATTACAGCAGGGCAGAATGTCAGCGTCTACATAAAAGCCATTATACCCGAAAAAATGAAAATTAAGCTTGTAATTGTGGATATATGCGAAGATTACGACAACACATCGGAATGTCGATATTTCACAGATACCGAACATTTTGACCGTTGGGATTACTCCCCCGACAGTTCAGGCAGAAAAATTTTCACCGATTTCAGATAAAGGAAAACTCTTACAAAAAGCGTATCATTCAAAAAACTCCAGAGAAGTAAGCAGTCTTCTCTGGAGTTTTTTATATATGTTTGATAATTATAGTGAACGTCAAAAGATTTTGTCGTTTGCTATAGAATTTAAAGATTACAACGGTGTTCCTACTTCGATTAAGTTACCGTCCAAATCGTAGAATCGGACTACTCGTTGCCCCCAACTATGTGTCATAAGGTGATTTACATATTCGATTTCAGGGTAAAGCGTTTCAAGACGTTCTACAAATTGTTCTATGTTGGATTCCTTAAAATACAACTCAGACTGATTATTATTCGGAATTATACTTCTATTAGTGAATTGTTCCCAGTATCTCGCTTCCTGTAAATATAAATTATTTGTCAATTCCATATTTCCATCATTGTCCTGAAGCAGTTGAAACCCAAACATATCACTATAGAATTTTAACGCACGATTACAATCTTTAACAACAATAAGGGTTCCTTTGTATTTCATATGCGTTCTCCTCCGCAAATTATTATCTGTCAGTTAATCATAACACAATTATCAGATAAAATCAAAATCTTAAATTATAAAAGCCACTTTTGACATAATACCAAAAGTGGCTTTAAAACATTCTATATGACTATCAGTCTTAATTTACTCTTTGATAAATCAGAATGCGATTTCTTCTGCAATGTGGTGAAGCTTTTCATCATAAGGCTTTGTCATTGAAAGTGCTTCCTGAATATCATAGTCAACAATCTTGCTGTCCTTGATACCTACAACACGGTTTCCAATGCCCTGCTCGATAAGCTCAACTGCATAATAACCCATACGTGTAGCTTCAACTCTATCTCTGAGAGTAGGGCTGCCACCTCTCTGAACGTGACCGAGAATAGTTGCTCTTGCTTCAATTCCTGTCTTTTCCTGTAATGCTGTTGCGATTTCCTGTGAATGACCAACACCCTCAGCAACGATTACTACGAAATTCTGCTTGCCCTTTGCTTTCTTTTCAAGCATTGTATTAGCAATAGCGTCGATATTGTAAGGAACTTCCTGTGTGATGATATCTGTTGCACCACAAGCAATACCTGTGTTAACTGCAATATGACCTGCACCACGTCCCATAACCTCAACAACAGAAATTCTGTCGTGTGATTGTGACGTGTCACGAAGCTTGTCTGCAAGCTCCATAGCTGTATTCATAGCTGTATCAAAACCGATTGTATAATCTGTGCAGGAAATGTCGTTGTCGATTGTACCGGGGATACCAACACAAACCATGCCCATAGCAGAAAGGTCAGCAGCACCTCTGAATGAGCCGTCACCACCGATTACTACAAGTCCTTCGATACCGAGTTCGTCACACTTAGCCTTTGCCTTAGCAACACCCTCCTGTGTTCTGAATTCGGGGCATCTTGCTGTGTAAAGGATTGTACCGCCCTGATGAATAATATCAGAAACACTTCTCTCGTCCATCTGGAAAACGTCACCGTTGATAAGTCCGTTATATCCTCTGTGTACGCCGTAAACCTCCATACCCTTGCTGAGAGCACTTCTTACAACTGCTCTGATAGCAGCATTCATTCCGGGAGCATCTCCGCCACTTGTAAGTACACCAATTTTTCTACTCATAATCAAATTCTCCATTCTGCTATTTGCATATATTGAGCCGGTTACGGCTATTATTCCATATACATAATATTTTACCTCTTTTTAACAAAAAAGTCAAGACTAATCCTTGCTTTTTTTGAATTACAGAGATTTTCAGTTGATTTGCACAAATTTCTATTCATAGTAAGAGATATTTGTACATTATATCAAGCCGATATTTTCACTTTTTATGTTTTCAAGAAGTTCATTGTATGATTCGCTATTTATGCATAGGCTGATTTTATTTCTCGGACGCACCATTTTCTTTGTGTCCGTAAGAAAAAAGCATACCTGTGTATTGCCTTTGTATCGCTGTGAAAGTCTTTCAAGAAATTCCACGGGTACTTTATCCGAGGGAGTTTTTACACAAAGCTGCATATGCTCTGTCAGATGAGAAAATTCATCCTCCCCTGCTATACTTCCGCAGATTACCGATACGCTGTCATCTTTTTTGGAAATTTTTCCGTTAACCATTACAATTGCATCAGTATTCAGCTTTGATGCCGTGAGCAGAAACAAATCAGGAAA
This sequence comes from Ruminococcus sp., assembly GCA_045539715.1. GTDB lineage: Bacteria > Bacillota > Clostridia > Oscillospirales > Ruminococcaceae > Ruminococcus. The sequence continues at coordinate 18,026 of JAZQFV010000042.1, forward strand.
TACAACTGCATCAATCTCCCCTGTTTTATCCTCCAAAGTGAGAAATGCCATTTTAGAGCCTTTTTTTGTATCGTAAAGCTTTTTTTCGCCGATTACGCATAAAAGCTTCACTTCCTGCTCGTCCTTTGTATTTTCATAGGAAAGTTCTCCAAGATTTCTCACTCTCATAAGCCTGCCGAGGTATTCATAATCTCTCAAGGGTTCACCTGTGAGATAAATTCCTGCCGCTTCCTTTTCCATGGCATATAGTCGCTTTTTGTCAAATTCGGGACGGTATGGAATTTTTATATTTGTATCGGCACTATCAGCTGTGTCAAACAAATTCATCTGCCCCTCAATTACTCCCCGTGAGCCTTTTCCAGCTATTTCCAGAAGCATTTCATAGCTGTCAAGCATCTGCCGCCTGTTAAGTCCAAGGCCGTCAAATGCTCCCGATTTTATGAGATTTTCAAGAGCCTTTTTATTAAGTTCCTTGCCTGTAGTTCGCTCGCAAAAATCCTGCAAACCGCTGTATCTGCCGTTTTCTTTTCTCTCGGAAATGATTTTATCCGCAAGACCGCTGCCTGCGTTTTTTATGGCGAGCAAGCCGAAATACAGTTTTCCGTCCTCATAGACAAATCCCTTTTCACTTCTGTTTATGTCGGGAGGCATTACTTCAACTCCTGCTGAACGGCTATCGGCAATATACTCCGCAAGCCTGTCCCCTCCTGTCATTACGCTTGACATAAGAGCTGCCATATAAATTCCTCTGTAATGGCATTTCAGATACGCAGTCTGATAGGCAAGATAGGCATATGCCGCCGCATGGGATTTATTGAAAGCATATGACGCAAAGCTTATCATTTCATCAAAAATTCTGTTGGCAATCTCATTTGGCAAACCATTTTCAATTGCTCCCTTTACAAAACTTTCACGCTCACGGAGCATCATATCCTGCTTTTTCTTTGCCATAGCACGGCGAACTATATCGGCGTGTCCGTAGGAATACCCTGCAAGTCTGCGGCATATTTCCATAACCTGCTCTTGATAGACCATAACACCATGGGTATCCTCTAAAATCTCTTTAAGCATGGGGTGAAGATACTCGGTTTTGTCTGGATTACGCTTGTTATTGATATAGACAGGAATTGATTTCATTGGACCCGGGCGGTAAAGGGAGATTATTACGATTAAATCTTCCATTCGCTCAGGCTTCAACTCCATAAGCCACTTTGTCATTCCGCCGCTTTCAAACTGGAATACTCCCGCAGTATCGCCCTTTGACAGCATTTCATATACCGCCTTATCATCTACGGGAATGGCATTTATATCGAAATTTTTATGGATTTTTCGGATTTCTCTTACTGCATCACGAATAACTGTGAGATTTCGCAAACCGAGAAAATCCATTTTCAGAAGTCCAAGGGATTCAAGGTGTGCCATTGTGTATTGAGTAACAATGGTATTGTCGTTTTTCTGAACCGGTACAAGGTCATCAAGCTTTATATCAGATATGACAACTCCTGCCGCATGGGTTGAGGTATGACGTGGCATTCCCTCTAATTTCAAGGCAAAATCAATAAGCCGTTTTACCGATTTATCGGCATTGTAAAGCTCTGAAAGCTCCCTATTCTCCCTAAGGGAAAAGGTCAGGTCATTTTTCGGATCAATCATTTTCGCAATCTTATCACCAAGACTGTATGAAAGTCCCAGAACTCTTACGATATCTCTTACAGCCGCCTTTGCTTTCAGCGTATCAAAGGCAATAATTTCAGCTACCTTATCTGCACCGTATTTCTCAACTACATAATCCTTTACAGCCTGTCTGCCCTCAATGCAGAAATCTATATCGAAATCGGGCATACTTACACGTTCAGGATTGAGAAATCTCTCAAACATAAGGTTATATTTTATGGGGTCAATGCCTGTTATGCCGATGCAATAGGCACAAAGGCTGCCTGCTCCCGAACCTCGTCCCGGACCTACGGGAATATCATTTTCCCTTGCATAGCGGATAAAATCCCATACAATAAGAAAATAATCCACAAAATGTTTTTCCTCAATTACCGACAACTCATATTCAAGCCGCTTGATTATATGCTCCTGAACATCTCTGCCGTAATGCCTGTAAAGTCCGTCAAAGCTCAATTTGCGGAGAAATTCCCTGTTATCTGTTACACACTCTGTTCTGAACTGAGGGATTTTTATTCCGCTGTCAAAGTTGAAATCCACATTGCATCTATCTGCAATTTCAGCTGTAATTGAAACTGCTTCCTCGTGACCTTTGAATAGCTTTGCCATTTCGTCTGCGGATTTTACGTAAAATTCATCTGTGGCGAATTCAAGTGTATCAGGCTCACCAAATACTTTGCCCGTCTGTATGCAAATCAAAAGCTTTTGTAGTTCGCTGTCCTCTTTTGTGAGATAATGGCAGTCATTTGTAGCAGCGAGAGGTATTCTTGTTTCAGCAGAAAGCTTATACAGTTTCGGCAGAATTTCAATCTGCTCACGCAATCCGTGATTTTGAATTTCTATAAAATAATTGCCCACACCGAATATTTCTTTATATTCAAGGGCAGTTTTCTTTGCCGCCTCATAATTATTATCCGAAAGATAGCGTGGAATTTCTCCCACAAGACAGGCTGAAAGGCAGATAAGCCCCTTATGATGCCTTTTTAGAAGTTCCTTGTCAACTCTCGGTTTGCCGTAAAATCCCTCGGTATTTGCAGCTGAAACAAGCTTTACAAGATTACTGTAACCCTCGTTATTTTCACACAAAAGCACAAGATGAAATGGCTTTGTATCAATTTTCGGCTCTTTGTCAAATCGTGTACGTGGGGCAACATAAACCTCACAGCCAACTATTGCCTTTATGCCGTTTTTTTCAGCTGTCTGGCAGAATTCCATTGCACCGTACATATTTCCGTGGTCGGTAATTGCAACGGCTGTTTGTCCTATGTCTTTCAGACGTTTCATCAATCCGTTTATCCGACAAGCACCGTCAAGAAGGCTGTATTCTGTATGCAAATGAAGATGAACAAAATCACTTCTTTCCATTTTGCCCTCCGCTGTTTCTGATTTCATCTGCTATTTTTGCAATTTTCATTAAACGATGATTTACTCCTGAACGGCTGATTGGCGGTTCAAGACTTTCTCCAATATCCTTTAAGCTTAAAGATGTATCCTCAAGCCGCAGTTCAGCAACCTGCCGCAGTTCATCTGAAAGGCTGTCAAGTCCCTTTGTCTTTGCTATAAGTTCAATATCTTTAATCTGCTTCAAGGCAACATTTATTGTTCTGCTTATATTGGCATTGTCGCAATTTGTCTGACGATTGATTTTATTTCGCATATCCTTATAAATTTTCACATTTATAAGCTCCAATGTGCATTGCTGTGCATTAATAAAAGTCAACGTATCTTCTATAGATTCGCTTCCCTTGATATACACAATAAACTGACTGCGGCGGAGAGTTAATCCTGCACTTATCTCAATTTCGCTGAGAATTTCTATTAATTCCTCAGCAAGCTTTTCTTCGGGAGATGTAAATTCAAGGTGGTATTCCTTTTCGGGGTCATTTACGCTCCCTCCTGCAAGAAATACACCAGCTGTAAATGTTCCCAAACTTCCGATAGAAATAATTTCACGGTTTATATGACGCTCTTTTCCGTCAAAGCCGTATTTTACAAAAATTTTCTGTATAAGTTCTTTATCGGTTATGTCGTAGATATACATATCCTTGCCGTTTTTTACGTGGGATATGCGGAATTCTAGCTTACTACCGAAAACTGCTGAGAACATTTCTCCGAAAGTATCAGCGGCTATACTGCTTTTACTCTGAAAGCATATGCGTTCCTCTGTAAGGGTTCTGCTGAAAAGCAACATTCCGTAAAGGCAGGCAAAACGCTTATCCTTATCGTTTATATTAGCACATATTTCCTTACGCACTTCATCTGAAAATGACATTATATTTCATCTCTTTTCATAAAAAAACGCACACATTATGTATGCGTTTTTTTCTTAAATTGGATTATTTTATGTATTTCGGCAAATCACGGTGATATTTTTGCACCTTATAGCCTTTTTCTTCAAGATAGTCATGCATACGCTCTGCAAATGTCACAGAACGATGCTTTCCGCCTGTGCATCCGAATGCAATTACAAGCTGGCTCTTTCCCTCGCTGATATACAGCGGCATAAGGAAATCCATCAGGTCAGTCAGCTTTTTGAAAAGCTCCTGCGACTGTTCCATTTGCATTACATAATCCTGCACGCAATTTTCAAGTCCCGTGTGTTCACGAAGTGTATCTATATAGTACGGATTTGGCAGACATCTTACATCGAAAACAAGGTCAGCTTCGGTGGATACGCCATATTTAAAGCCGAATGACATAACCTTTACCACCAATGAATCAGAGGAATTTTCAAGGAAAGTTTCTCTGACCTGCTCCTTTAATTCGGAGGCGGATAAACGTGATGAATCAATGAAAAAATCAGCATTTCCTCTCATTCGAGAAAGTTGTCTGCGTTCAAAACTTAATGCATCATGCATATTTCCATTGAATTTTTCATCAAGGGGATGCTTGCGGCGAGTTTCCTTATAACGCTTTATAAGCACCTCATCCTCAGCCTCGATGAAAAGAACTTTCAGCTCAATTTTCTCATCATCTACCATAGCATTAAGGCAGTCATAAATCTCCGCAAACATTTCGCCTGTACGAATATCAACGGCAACTGCAATTTTGTCGATATTCATTTCAGATTTGTTGCAAAGCTCTACAAACTGACGAATAAGCTTTGGGGGGATATTGTCTATGCAGTAATATCCGATATCCTCCATAACATCCATAACGCTGGATTTTCCTGAACCTGACATTCCTGTCACTATCAAAAGCTTCATATTAAAACCTCTTATTCGAGAATTACAGGTTCAAGTTCAAGACTATAGCCTGTTTTTTCAAGTACAATTTCTTTTACTCTGCGGCAGAGTTCAAGGACATCTTCACAAGTTGCATCGCCCTTATTGATTACAAATCCGCTGTGCTTTGTGCTGACCTCAGCACCGCCTACTGACATTCCTTTAAGGCCGCATTGCTCAATGAGAAGTGAGGCATAGCTGCCCTCAGGTCTTTTGAATGTGCTGCCTGCACTGGGATATTCAAGAGGCTGTTTTGATGTACGTTTCTTCATACATTCGGTCATTGCCGCTTTTATTTCCTCGCTGTCGCCCTTTTTAAGTTCAAAGGTTACAGCTGTTATTATATAATTCTTTTCAGAAAATATACTGTGACGGTAGGAAAGTTCCATATCCTCAGCAGACATTGTGCGGATTTCGCCGTTCTCATCTACATATTCCGCAGATACAGCTACATCTTTCATTTCGCTGCCGTATGCACCTGCATTCATAAATAAACCGCCGCCTACTGTTCCCGGAATTCCGTAAAGATTTTCCATACCGCTTAAAGCGTTTTCCTGTGCCGCACGACAAACAGAAGCAAGTGATGCTCCTGCCTCTGCACGGATAGTTGTGCCGTCTATTGCAACATCAGAAAAATCGCTGCCCAGATGAAGTATAACTCCGTTATATCCCTTATCCGAAGCAATTATATTACTGCCCTTTCCAAGAACTGTATATCGTGTTCCGCTTTTTGTAAGAAATTTCGCCAATTCTGCGGCACATTCAGCCGAATTCACATCAATGACAATGGGACATTCGCCGCCTATTTTAAATGTAGTGTAACTGTTCAGCAAGCATTTTTCGCTGTATTTGCAGCCATATTTACTGCATATCTCTGCCAGTTCGAGAATATTTATCATATCTACGCTCCTATGGATAATGGTTTATTACAGGTAAATCCGCACATTGGCTGTGCGGTTCGCCCACAGAGTTTTTATATCAGAAATTTTCGTAATTTCTTACAGTTTCCTTCGGGTCGGACTGCATACCGAGTCTGTTGAGAAGTTCAGCAGCCGCATTATAACCCATTTTCTTCTGTCTGTTGTTCATTGCCGCAACTTCAAGAATTACTGCAAGGTTACGTCCGGGCTTTACAGGAATTGTAAGTGACGGAATCTTTACTCCAAGAAGTGTTACATACTCGGTATCTACACCCATTCTGTCGTAAATCTTCTCAGGATTCCATTGTTCAAGCTCAATTACAAGGTCAATTTTCTCTGTCATCTTAACAGCACCGATACCGAAAAGACGACGTGCATTGATAATACCGATACCTCTCAATTCGAGGAAGTGGCGGATATTATCGGGTGAGCTGCCTACAAGACTGATATTTGAAACCTTTCTGATTTCAACAGCGTCATCGGCTACAAGTCTGTGACCTCTCTTTACAAGCTCGATAGCAGTTTCGCTCTTACCTACGCCGCTTTCACCTGTGATGAATACACCCTCACCGTAAATCTCAATAAGTACACCGTGACGTGTAACTCTTGGGGCAAGATTAAGGTTAAGGAACGCAATAAGTCCCGACATAAAGTTAGATGTGCTTTCCTTGCTTCTTAAAAGCGGAATTTCATACTTCTTCGCAAGTTCCAGCATTTCCGCAAAATACGGCAATTCACGGGTAATGATAATTGCAGGGAGTTTCTGTGAAAAGAGCATTTCAAGTCTTTCGTGACGTGTTTTTTCGTCCAATGTGGAAAGGTATGCAAATTCTACCTTTCCGATAATCTGAATTCTTTCGGGATTGAAGTACTCATAAAATCCCATAAGCTGAAGTCCGGGACGATTTACTTCCGTTTCATCAATTAAAATTTCTTCGGACTCTTTCTGAATAAAAATTACTTCAAGCTTGAATTCATCAATAATTTTCTTCAGGGATACTGTAAAATTCTCTGCCATAACTTTCTCCATTCTCCGATTATTCGGCTTTTTGACGTTATCCGATTACTACAGATTTATAACCGTATTCGGATAATACTTTTTTAATTGAGGTTAATTCTGCTGTTGGGAGTGATGCTCCCGATATTCTTACAGTTGTATTGAAATCCACAACATCACCGTTCACCTGAATAAGGCATTGTTCCACCATTTCCGCTGGTGTTCCTTTGAATTCATACAGGTTTTCCCCTGCCTGAATTCCGCTTACAAGCTTGTTGATTTCAATATTAAGTACAATATTATTTGATGAAAGCAGCATTGGCTGCAATATATCTTTTCTGCCGCAGATTATATCCTCTGCGGAAACTTCAACCTGCATTTCAGAGCCGTTTGAAACAGCTATGCTATATAGCAGATTGGCTGTTGAAGTCATTGACATACATCTGTCGTTTTTGCCCAGAATAGGGTCGAGAATCTGCAAATCGTATTCGGTGAAATCAGGGAATACGAAATCAGAGCATATAATTCTCTCAAAGCCAGCATTAGAAAGCTCCGTTACAATTGCGGAATTATAATCAACCGCACGCTGAGCATATGGAGATGCCCAGGGTCTGCCCTGACCGTCATACCACAAAGTACCATCTGAAGCCAAAACATAGCCTCCGTCGTTATAAAATGCAGGCATTGAATTGTCACGGAATATACTTACAACAGCAGTTGCCTTATATCCGCTGTTTTCCACCTCTGCAACAATTTCAGACAGAGTAAGAGATGACTTTATGGAATTCTGTGCCTCTGCAATAGATGAAACATAATTAACATCTCCGCCTACTGTTTTCAAGGGGAGCTGAATATATGTTATTTCTTCATTTTTCGGTACAGCTGCAAGTGCTGCCCTCAATGTGTCCGAATTCGCAAGGTCAGTTCCTTTGAGTGAAACAGACATATAACTGCCCTCAGTTACAGGCTCCGTAGGCGGCTCAGTTACTATTTCGGTCATTGCTGTTGTAACTGCCTCGGTGCTTGTTTCTGTGGGAACTGTTGTCTGTTCGGGAACAGAAGGCTCATCGCCTTTGTGCTTGGTGTAATTTATAATAGGCTCTGCCGCACTATAGCCTAAAAAGCCTATTCCGCCAATGAGAAGTACCGTCAAAGCTCCCGACATAAATTTTCCGAAGGGGCTTTTTCCGTAGTAATTCTTTTCTTTCGTTTTGTATATTTTTCTTCCTTTATTCTTGAATTTCATTTATTTTTATCTCCTGAAATATTAAGCAGAACCGCATTATATACGGATTTGCTCGGGTATAAGAATACCCTACTTTAAGGCATAAATCGCCATTGAAATAATGCCAAGGTAAACAAGTGATGCGGGAAATCCTCTGAATGATGCAGGGACATCTTTTGAATTGACACGGCTGAATGCCGCTGTAAATACAAATGCAGCAAAAATAAAGCCTGTTCCTGCCTCCGCACCTGCATAGATATAGTCAAGCATACATGCTCCGCCCCTGCCCGAAATGGTGAAAAGCGTTCCCATTACAGCACAGTTGAAAGCAGATACGTGTACATATTTCCGTGTAGTCGGAAAATCCTTTCTGTCGACAAAATAGAGAACCGTTAGAAGTACAATATAAAGTATGCCGATAATCAGGACATAAAACAGCAATCTGAAATCATACATTCCCTCTGGGAGAAGCGAGTCAACAAGACAAGCTCCGAATGCTCCCAAGGTAGTGAAAACAGATATGGTTATTGCCGTCCAAAGAAGATTTTTTCTGCTTCCTGCGGCTATAAACAGAGTACTTGTACCAAGTGCCTGTGTCAAAATCAGATTAGTTGTGAGGAGAGCGACAAATTCAGAAATCAAAAACATCTCTGTCACCTCCGAAATCATCTGTGTTTTTGCCTGACGGTGCGATATATCTGTAAATTCCGCAGGCTAATCCAAGAAGTATAAATCCGCCAAAGGGCATACCAAGTCCGCTTATAAGTATATCTCCGTCAACAATTCTTCCGCAGAATGTTCCGTATGCAAGCAGCTCACGGATTGCGGATATAACAAGAATAACCACATCAAAACCAAGTATGTGGCAGATAAGGGACAACATCATTTTCCCTTTCGGCATCTTATAGAACTTAACCTCGGATTGCACGGTAATAAGGGAATTTACCGCTATAAGCATAAAGTATATGCCTATTCTGTCAATAACTCCCGGGAAAAACATTTCTGCCGCTTCCTTGACGGGAATATATGCCAATGCACCAAGAATTGCATAGATTATGATTTTTATGCCGTATGGCAGTTTCTTTGGAACAAATGAACCTGCCATTACCGATAAAAATGTGATTGCCGAAAATGCATAAATCAATGCAAGGGCATTCGTTACAGTATTTCCGCAGATAATTATAGGTGAAATAACCATAAGTCCCGAAAGCACCGAATTTTTTCTTAAAAATCCTTCAACGGGAGGGATACGCCTATTCCTCATATACAGCCTCCTCGTCCTCGGGAATTATATATTCGCCGCTTTTTATGGCTTCCCATAGTTCAACAGCCGCCTTTTCCTCTTTGACAAATCCCTCAATCTTATTTTCAAGATTTCTAAGACCAAGTCCCACAGGCGTGAATAAAAGGGATACTATAACAATTGCGTTTTCCTTTGCAGTTGTGATAACAAGGACATAGGAAAATGCCGCAATGAAAAAGCCATAGAAAAATGCGTAATAGTTGCGGCTTGGTGCAATTCTCTTGTCTGATATAATATATATAGCTGTAAACAGCACCATATTCGTAGAAAGGGTATATTTCAGCGATTCCAGCGAATTATTGCACACAGGAACAAGAAGTGCAGGTATTGCAGTTCCCGCCATTGTGCCTATAAATGCACCTGCTGAAATATCACGTCTAAGAATCAGAATTACTGCCGCAACAGCAAGAAGAAGTATATTTCCTGTTCCTACAGGTCCGGGGAGATTTCCCATTAAAATTTCAAAATCAGTATAATCAATTCGTCCTGTTGTATTGAATATACTGCTTGCGGAATTTACAAGATGTTCCGCTTTTTCAAATACTCCCGTGTGAACATGTGGTGCGCTGTACATAAGCAGATTTCCTTTCCAAGATGTGAAAAGGAACACATACCCCACGGCAGCAGGAGAGAAAATCATATTTTTTCTTCCGCCGAAAATATTCTTTGCCGCAATTGCCGCAAAAATACAGGCTATTCCTGCCATTCTGAAATCTATAACGGCAGGCAGCATCAGAAATAATATAAATGCGTCGGATATGCAGGTTAAATCATCCGCTGTAAACTGCCTGTGCATAAGGCGAAGGGATATTATTTCCGCCGCAAGTGATACGGCAACGCATATTCCGCCAAGAACTACTGTTCTGACTCCGCAATAGAAAAAATTCATTACTGCAAGAGTCAGAAGTGTAAGCATTATGTCAATCCATATAAATCGCTGTGATTTGGTTTTATTCTGCATTTGTTGAATTATCTTCCTTTAATGTTCGTACCGCATCAGCCATATTTTCTGCTCTGAAAAGATAACTGCCCGATACAAGAATATTTGCTCCCGCTTTTTTCACTACAGGTGCTGTGGTATTGTCTATTCCACCGTCAACCTGTATATCAAGGGGGGCTGATGTCTTTCTGTTTTCCTCGGCATATCGTCTTATAGCCGAGATTTTTTCACTCATATCCATAAATTTCTGACCGCCGAATCCCGGTTCAACAGTCATAACAAGAACCATATCCACATCATTTATATATGGGAATACAGCCTCAGCAGGGGTATTCGGCTTTATGGAAACTGCCGCCTTAACGCCGTTTCTGCGGATTGCGGCTATAGTTTCAGCCACATCACTTCCGCTTTCAATATGAAATGTGATTATATCAGCACCGGCATCTGCAAAGTCGTCAATATATTTAAGCGGCTCCTGTATCATCAGATGTACATCAAGAATACATTTGGTTTTGCCCTTCATACTTTTCAAAAGCGGCATTCCGAATGTAATATTATTGACAAAAATTCCGTCCATTACATCATAATGAATCATTTCGGCACCCGATTTTTCAATTCTCTTGATTTCTTGTCCGAATTCAAGAGGATTGGCACTTAAAACCGAAACCGATACTTCTGTAGTCATCATATTCAAATCATTCCTTTGCACAAATTATCCCTACTATAATTATATAATATTTCTCACTAAACGTCAATATGTTTTAATTGATTTTTTATTTTACTTTATTTATAATAAAAGACGCTCCGAAAAATCAGAACGTCTTTTTCATATTAGGGCATATCTAAAAAACCGTTTGATTAAAGAAAAAGCAGATGTCGTGCTTAGCTGTTTTTTCTAAAAGGGGTTTTTAGAGATGCCCATTATAAATTACTCTAATTCACGCAATGCCTTTACTCTGCGAAAAATCAGGCACCACAAAACACCTGATACTCCGATAATAAAGAACATTATTGCAGCTCCCGACCCTTTTTCGGTTCCGAACAAATTTTTCAGCAGACTGATATTCGTAGCTGCCATTAACGGCTCAAATACTTTGTCAACTAAAAATCCGCCCGAAAAATAGCCAAGGGGAATCGTGAAAAACTGCAATGTATTTCTCACGGAATAGACTCTCCCTTGCATTTCCTTTGGAACATTGCTGCGGAAAATTACGTCATAATTTGCACTCATCAACGGTATTGCAATCCAGCCGAAAAATGAGCCGATACACCATATAACCGTGTTATTTCCCAATGCAAAGGCAAAATTCTCAACGCTCATTGAAAGCAGCAGACAATTGCAGATAACCTTAATTCTGCTTTTCGGCTCAGGGTAAATTGTTGCTATAACACTTCCCAGCAACGTGAAAACGCCGACACAACTATTTACAATTCCGTATGCCGCCTCGTCAGCCTTTGAAAGCACCAATGCAGGCATAGTGGCACTGCAAATTGAGGCTATGAGGTTAATTCCCGACAGAAAAATTATCAGAAATAAAATTCCACGGTTATTTTTGAGATATACCAATCCGCTTTTGGCAAGCTGTAAAATTGATTCGTTTTTTTCGCTGTCCTGCTGTATTTTCGGAATTCTGATAAAAATCAGCAACGAAAAAAATGCCGCTGCAAATGTAAGCAAATCAAACATTATAACAGCTTCAATGCCTGCAAAAGCCATTACCGCCGCTGAAATTACCGGTGTGAGGATAGATACAAGAGAATTCGAGAAGTATCTCAATCCACCTGTTTTCTGATAGTGCTTTTCGGGCGTGAGCAGAGTTACTGCCACATCTGATGCAGGTGACTGCACAGAATTCATAAGACCGTTGAGGGCATTGAGAATATACAGATGCCATATTTCAAGACTGCCGTTTTTCAGCAATATCAGGGTAATTACAGTACATAAAGCGGCAAAGCTGTCACAGACGAGCATAATTGTCTTTTTATTCCACTTATCGCTTATTGCTCCCGAAAATATGCTCATTATAACATAGGGGGCATAGGAAGAAACGCTGAGCAATGCTGTTGTAAGTGCCGAACCGCTGTCCTGATAAAGCATTATTATCAAGGCAAAGCTTGTCATTGAGCTGCCCAATGATGAAAATGATTGGGTAAGCCACAGAATAATAAAATTTTTAAGTTCTTTTAAGGTTTTCATAATACCTTGCTCCTTTTCAGATTAAATTTAAACCGATTCGCAAGGTATGACGGTAAAATAGCTCCACGTAATCCGTCATTCCTCACGTGGAGCTATGCAGGTGCATAACAACATTATAATCACTCCTATCAAAAAAATAGAGGACATCTCTAAAAACCCGTTTGATTAAAGAAAAAACAGATAGGTGCGGCAGCTGCAAGGAAACTTTCCGAAGGCGTGCTGCCGCACTCCGAGGGAGGTTGACGCAGCAGATGTCGTGCATAGCTGTTTTTTCTCAAAAGGGGTTTTTAGAGATGTCCTAGAGATGTACACCGCTGTATACATCACTATTATAACACGTATTAAGTAAAAGTCAATACCTTTTTAAAGATTTTTATCAGCAGCCCCAGAACTGATACATTTCAAATACAAGAACAGTTGCAACTGCCAATACATTCCAGATGATATTGAGAATATATCTCCACGCCTTTGCCTTATTGTCAGCCTTGGAGCAAAGTGCTGTTACATCCGATACAACGGCAATTGCCGCAAATACTGCACATATTGCAGATGCTGCCGCAAATATAATTCCAAGCGGTTTTGTAACTCCAATTGGTGAAACAAGCATAGGAACAGCTGCCGCAATTGGTGCTAATTTAAAAAGCTGTGCAAGGCTGATTTGCTTTGAGCCTTTGTATGTCTTACGCTTTTTAGCAAGAACAAGTATGAATTTTACTAAGACAATTATTCCCGATGCAATCGCCATTATAACAAATGCAATAATAAGTGCGATTTTCGGAATGAACATATTATCCTGAATAAAAGACATTGCCCCCATATCAGCTATCTTCGTGCCGTCGTCAAGAACTTTCACAGCTATAGTTCCCGAACCTGCTCCCTCCTGCACAAAGGAATATAAACCGTTACCTATGTAGGTAATATCTGCTAAACCTGCAACTGTATATTCGCCCTCCTCAACACGGGTTACGGGTATACAATTAAGAGAGGTTATAAGCTTTAAAATCCCTTTGTGATATGAACGGGAATTTATATAAATTCCGCTTAAATCCTCTTTTTCTGTATCGCCGACAGATGCATCATCTGTTTCGGATTTACCCAATATCAACTCAGGAATACCGGTTGTTATTTCATATGCTGTTCTTGTATTGGTAAAAATCGCAACTCCCCAGTCAGATTCGGGGTCAACATAAAAATTACTTATACAAGCCAGTGTTCCGCCGTCGTGACCGTATGCTCTTACTTTGAAATCACTATTCCAGAAACCGTAATTGCATTTAACTGTGTCAGTATCGCCATAAAAGCTGCTGCCCTCAAAAATCATTGCCTGTGTTTCGGGATTTTCAAAAAGCGGTGCGGATTCGTCTGTAAGTGCCTTGCCGTATTTTGCAATATCCTCGATTGTGCCGCAGGCTGAACCTGCGGGATAAATGGGAATAAAGAATAAATCTGCACCTGTAGCAATAACATTATCGCCCATTGCGGCATAAGCTTTCAGCTTTTCACGCTGTTCACGAACCCATGGATTATCGTTGAAATCGGGAGCAACAGAGGTCTGCTCCATTCCAAGCTTGTCAAAAATATGGTTGTTTACATAGTCAACATAACTTTCGCCGCTTACACGCTCCACAATTAAACCTGCCAAAGCCGCACCATAGTTTGAATATGATGAAACTTCACCGGGCCGCCAAATCTGTGCAGGCTCTAAATCCTGTACCATTTCTTCAAGGGTTGTAAGTTCCTTTTCATCATCTACAAAAATATTATATGTACTTTCGCACCAGCCTGCATTGTGATTCATCAGATTGAGCATTGTGATTTTATCATCATATTTCAGATTTTTCAAATAGCCCTCAGGAAGATATGTGCGGATATCTTCGTTGAGGTCAATTTTTCCCTGCTCATACAATTGCAGAACGCTTACCCATGTGAGAGTTTTTGTAATACTTCCCCATTCATACACGGAATTTTCATCAGATGAAATATGATTTTCCATATCAATTTCGCCGAAATGACCTGTATAAACCGTTTCATCGCCGTGAAAAACAGTTACGGCAAAAGAAGAATAGGGAATATCCTTTACGTAATCATTAATTTTCGATTTAATATTATCAACGGAAATACCCGAGGGTGTTTCCTCTGCGGCAAATGATGAAATACTGCCCATTTGCAGACATACTGCCGCCGACATAGCAGCGGAAATAATACGTTTAAAATATTTTTTCATATATACTCCTTTATTTATCGTAAGTTTCGATACCTTTAAGGTATACTTTTGTTGAAATAAAATATGAAAGCACAGACAATACAGCCACAACACCTGCTGAAATCAGCTTTATTCTGTTGAATAAATGGTCGTATACACCTTTAGCGAAATTCATAGCAAATTTAATAATTGCATTCTTAAATTCCTCCATATCCGCAGGCAGCGGACCAAAGAGAGCATATATTCCCAAAACAAGTATTAAAACAAGAAGCGCTGCCGCTTTTACCTTTCCACCATTATCGCTGTTGAAACGCACTAAAAATGGAATATCAACGACTTTTAAAAAGATTTCAGTTAAAAACAGGGGGACAAAAAGTTTTTTGACATCAAAAAGTATTTCAATTCCGCAGTTTTCAGCACAAAAACTAATTACAGCATTTGTCATAAAAAAGGAAACAAGCATTATTACTGCCATTACAAATGCTGATAAATACTTTAGGAAAACAACTCCTCTTGGAAGTACAGGGGTAGAACTGATAAAATATGCCCATTTCTTTGTTTCATCAGCCTTGAATGTTGTAAGCGATACAGCGTCAACCATTGCCATACCCATTATGTACATAAAAACAAGTGTAGCAATTGAATCGCTGTCATATAGCATTTTCAAGCCATACTCAAAGGATTCAAATTTACCGTCAATAAATGAAAATACAAAAATAAACAAAGTAAAAAACAAAGGTGTCATAAGAGCGGCAAAAATATAGGCTATTCTACTCTGCCGTAATTCTTTATAAATCATACCTTTCATCAGTCATACCTCCTTTCCATCATTCGTCTGTTTATGAAAAATCCTGCCATAAGAATCAAAATTATAAGGGGAAATGCCAATATTCCCAATAAATCCACCGTTTCAACTAAATTAACCAGTTCAGGCGACTGAATAGGATAATCCGGCATATCCGCAGGCAAACGATACTCCTCAGGTATATTCAGCATATCCATATCAATATTGAAATAAAAGCTTCCGCTGTTCGGCATTTTTAATTTTACAATAAAAGCTACTATCATAACAATCCAACAAATCATAGAAGAAAAATTGCTGGGATATGCCTCTTTTTTCGTCCTTGCACGATGTATTATAATCTTTGAGAAAAAATTCATTATAAGAGCAACAAGAATAAAAATTGACCAGATTTTAAATACAAATTCGAAATCAAACTTTATATCGAAAATTCCGCCTAATACTGCAAAATTTATAATTGAAAGCACAAAAGAAATCATTACACCAAGTATATTTAAAACCAATTCAACTAATGCTTTTTCTGTACTGCTTACAGGTAGAGTAAATGCATACATACGCCAGTTTGTATTAATATCCGCATTTGCCGAATCTCCCAGTTTTGTAAAAGTGGTACCAAATGCCAATATAAATCCCAAAAAGTACATTACAAACATTTTCGTATCTTTATTCATAATGTAATCTATGGCATCTGATTCAGCTGGTAAATACATAACAGATTTCAGATTTCCGAATTCCATGCTCATAGCAACGAGCCAGAAAAAAATCATAATGCCTATCATTGCAATTGTCTGCGTTAAAATCAGCTTTTTTGATATGATGAAGTCCCTGTAAAATAAAGCCTTATATTTCGACATATAATCACCGCCATTCTTTCTTGCTCTTGTTTACATAATATACCATAATTTCTTCAAGAGTAGTGCGGTCAAATACAAGTCCCGAATACTTACGCTTCATTTCGTCGCTGTTATTCACCATAACCTCAGCCCCGAAATCATTAAGGCGAGTGCTGACTATATCCGCTGTGTCAATGTCTTTGTAGTCATTCTTTGTGCATTTAATAACGCTGTGATTGTTGAGAATATCGTCCTTATAGCCGCTTATGAGAATCTTTCCCCTGTCGATGAAAGTAACGCTGTCGGCAATTTTTTCAAGGTCGCTGGTGATATGACTGCTCATAAGAATGCTGTGTTCCTCATTCTGCAAATATTCAAGGAATATATCAAGAATCTCGTTACGCACTACAGGGTCAAGTCCTGTTGTAGCCTCGTCCATAACGAGCAGCTCAGCATTGTGGGATAAAGCACAGGCAATCTGCAATTTCATCTTCATTCCCTTTGAAAATTTTCCGATTTTTTTCTTTCTCGGAAGCTGGAAACGGTCAAGAAATTCCGTATATTTTTCGTTGTCCCAGTTTTTATATATACCCCCGAAAATCTTCCCCATATGATTTGCATTGAAAACATCGTGAAAAGGCAGTTCGTCAAAAACTACCGCAATACGCTCTTTTATTTCTCTTTCATCTTTTTTATGGTCAAGACCGAACATCTTTATTTCTCCATCGTCAATGGGAACAAGATTGAGAATACTGCGGATAGTTGTCGTTTTCCCTGCTCCATTTTGTCCGATAAAGCCCATTATACTGCCCTTTGGCACGTTAAAATTAATATTGTCAAGAGTAAAGCCGTCATATTTTTTAGTGACATTTTTCAGTTCAATTGCATTTTCAAAAATCTCGCTCATAACTGACCTCCATAAACCATTTCTAATATTTCCCGAAGTTCATCAAGCTCCATTCCACACAGCTTTGCCTTATCACATACATTTATGAGCATTTCTTCAATCTGACGCAGCTGCTCCTCACGGAATAAATCCATATTCCGTGCCTTAACAAAGCTGCCCTTGCCCGTGTAGGACTCGATAAAGCCCTCACGTTCAAGTTCCTCATATGCTCTTTTGGTTGTAATAACGCTTATTCTAAGTTGCTGTGCCAAGGCTCTCATTGACGGAAGGGCGTCCCCCTCTTTCAATTTGCCGTCTAAAATCATTTCCTTTATCTGGGTGATTATCTGATTATAGATTGGCTCTCCAGATGAATTGCTTATAATAATATCCATAGGTGTGCACTCCTAATCTTTGCCATATCCGCCAGCTGTTGCAGATATAACGAAATTCAAATTTGAATAATGTGTATACTCGATATATACATTATACACATATATATACAATTTGTCAAGGGGTTTCCGAAAATTTTTTCAAAAAAAATCCGCCTGTGTTTTCCTCACAAGCGGATATTACTTATTATTCCATTATTTCCGTATAAAGCTTCTGCATCTGAATATCAGTTTCCGCAATTCTTTCGGCACAAAGTCGGAGTTCCTCGGATATTTCGGGGGTAATCGTCCCCGACGGCTTATATCGCAGCTGATGTTCAAGACTTGCCCAGAAATCCATAGCTATAGTGCGTATCTGAATTTCTACGGGAACTGTTGTCTTTGATGAAGAAAGATGAACAGGCACATTCAGCACAAGATGAAAACTTCTGTAGCCGCTGGGTTTGGGATTTTTTATGTAATCCTTTTGTTTCAGCACAACAAAATCATCTCTCCGTGAAAGCATTTCCGCAATTACATAAATATCGTTGATATAACAGCAGGTAACACGTATTCCCGCAATATCAAGAAGATATTTTCTTGCATTTTCTATGGTAAATGGAATACCCTTTTTTATCAGCTTATTCATAATTGAATCCGCCGATTTCAGACGGCTTTCGATATTGTGTATGGGATTTCTCTGGAATTTTATGTTGAATTCATTGTCAAGAATTCCGAGATATGTCTTGACAACCTCCATAGCTGACTCATATATATGACCAAGCTGCATAAATTCCATAAATGCCTGTGCAACTCGCTCCTGTGTATTGTCCTTGCTTTCAACTATTGCAGGAAGCTGCTGTATTCCCTCAACAAAAAAATCAATCTGGCTCATAAAAAATCTCCTTTCCTTTTGCTCTTGAAATTTCCGATTAAATTTAGTATAATATAATTGGGTTAAATATTAGTATCCAAAATCTGAAAACGAGGTGAAATTATGGATTATTCCATAAAAAATAATGATATAATTCTATCCGAAAAAGATTTCAATCTTGATGAAACTCTCGACTGCGGTCAGGCTTTCCGCTGGAAAAAAATCGAAAGTGACTATCCCTGCACCTATGAGGGTTCTTTCTTCAATAATAAGCTTGTGATTTCCGAAAAATCCAAAGGCGAATTCATTCTCCATAATGTTTCAGAATCGGATTTTCTTGAAATCTGGGCTGATTACTTTGATTTATATACCGACTATTCACAGCTGAAAATGATGTTCAGCGAGGACAAAACTCTTTCAAAAGCCTGCAATTTCGCAGGAGGAATCCGTCTGCTAAAACAAGACAGCTGGGAATGTCTTATTTCCTTTATTATTTCCCAGAATAACAATATCCCACGAATAAAGGGAATTATTGACCGCCTTTGCGACAACTACGGCGGATTTCCCACAGCTGAGCAAATGAACGGCGTTACAGCTGATGATTTGTCTTATCTCCGCAGCGGTTTCCGTGGAAAATATCTTGCTCATGCCGCTGAATGTGTGAATTCAGGTGAAATTGTGCTGTCCGAAATTGCCACAGCTCCCATTGACGAAGCAAGAACAGCATTGAAAAAAATCAAAGGCGTAGGTCCGAAAGTTGCGGAATGTATTCTCCTTTTCGGTATGCACCGAACTGAGGCATTTCCCATTGATGTATGGATAAAACGTGTTCTTGAAGAATATTATCCCAACGGTTTCCCCGAATACTTAAAGGAAAACGGTGGAATTGCACAGCAGTATCTTTTCCACTACATACGGAATAAACCTTAAAATTCTGCCAAAGATAAACAATATATTTATCTTTGGAGGAAAAAGTAATGGTTAAAGGTGTAAACAAGCAGATAATTGAAGTGAATAATCCCGACAGCATCTATTTTGAACGCTGTATATTTTATCTGAAACCCGGTGTGCGTATTCTTCCCGTTGAGCTGTCCGACAGGGAAATTACAAAAATTATTGCTCCGTATACATCAGACAGAAAAAAATCATTTCGTCTTAAATTGGGAAGAATTTTAATCACCGCTGTGTTTTTCCTTGTTGCCGCATCTGCCGTTATCGCTATGACTACTTTAAAATAAGATTTTTCGAAAAATATATAGACAAACTGTGAATTTTGTGTTATAATAATATTAACAGTTTATTTCAAAACAAAGGAGGGTAAGGATATGAGTACAAATTCCGATGAACGAATTGTATGTACTCCCACGGCAACTGCTAAAAGTGCCTTTTTCTATCTCATAGAAATGGGCAGAATTAACAGGGAAAATTCCTGTGCTGAGTTTCATCACGCTGCGGATTCGCTGGTATTTGCCGCTATTACAGAGGGCAATGGAATCCTTACCTACGGCGATGAGGAATACAAATTCAGCAAGGGCGACTGCTTTTTCATTGACTGCCGAATTCCCCACAGCTACAAAGGCGACGAGAATAATCCTGCTGAAATATGCTGGATTTATTTCAGCGGTGCAACATCACAGCAATATTACGACAGCTTTATAACTCAGTCGGAAAATGTATTCCACCCTGTTTCATTTGAAAAAGTTACTGCCGCTTTACGTGAAATTTATAACCTCAACGAAAGCAAAGATATAAATGCGGAGGCTATGACTTCCTGCCTTATTGTTCAGCTGCTCACGGAGGCGATCACCTCTACGGGTAAAGCTGAAATGATTGACTCGGCTCTGAAAAAGAAACTCCTTGCTGTAAATGTCTATATTGAGGAAAATTTCACCAACGACATAACTCTTGAAGGGCTGTCGGCGGAATTTTACATAAGCAAATACTACCTTTCAAGGGAGTACAAAAAAATCTACGGCAAAACTATTTTTCAGCATATTATTTCCTGCCGTATAAATTACGGAAAACATTTACTGCGATTTTCCGATAATTCCGTGGAGGAAATCGCTCATCAATGCGGTTTCAACGACCAAAGCTATTTCGTCCGCCAATTTAAAAAATCGGAAAATGTAACCTGTTTCGCATACCGCAGAATGTGGAGAAATTAATTTACTTTACAAGGCTGTTTCGTACAGCCTTTTTTATTTGGCAGGTTTTTTCACGGCAATTGGCACAATGCAAAATCTGATTTGAACCCCACCAAAATCGCTCGGGATATTTCCGCCAAAAATATTCCCAATGAAGTATTACCGCCGTTCCCATAAGAAATAACGACAGACAATAGAAACTCCACACAAACACCATTGGAGTGAACATCATAAAATGTCCCCAGTCGTAAATTCTGCAATTTATACAGCATTTGTTCTTCATTCCGAATGTCTGGAATGGGCAGAAAATCAAAATGCAGATATAGTCGCTTATGAAATAAAATCCTGTCAAAAGCAATAATTCGGGTTTGCCGATTATTTCCATAAAATAAAGTATACCAACTACAGCATTTCCTGCAATCCACACTATCATACAATTTCTTGCACTTTTATTTTCCTGTTTTACAAATTCAGCAAGCTTTTCCTTTGAATAATTTGGAACAGGCTGAAAATTTCCTTTTACGGCTTTTCCTGCACCCATTGACAGGAATTTCAGCGGAAACAAATGAAGTGTCATCAGCCCCATATATACACACCACATTACGTGCATAAAATTTATGCCCTCGCTGACGGGCGTTGCGGTATATTCAAAAAATGTCTGTTTATCCTTGATATACAAAAATACCATAATTGCAAATGCTGATATTCTAAAGAAAAATTTTACACAATAGGCTATTAACTTCGGAGTTGGTTTAATTTTATTACGTGGCATATTTCACTTCCATTCAAAAACTGCTAAACCTTTCCATTTTATTATATCATTTTTTGTCTGTAATGTCAAATATTTCTTTTGCAGTAGACAAAACTGAAATTATGTGGTAAAATACTATAAGACGGTTTTCCGTAATGAAATTAAAGAAATTGAAGAAATGGAGAAAAACAATGGCAGAATTAAAATTTGAAATTACAGAATCACTCGGTGTTCTCGCTGAGAATGCAAAGGGCTGGACAAAGGAGCTTAACCTCGTAAGCTGGAATGACCACGAGCCTAAGTACGATATCCGTGACTGGTCACCCGATCATTCAAGAATGGGCAAGGGCGTTACTCTTACAGCTGACGAGCTTGCATCTTTAAAGGATATTCTTGGCGAACTTGACCTTGATTCATTTGAGTAATATAAACACGGCTGCTCTTAATCGGGCAGCCATATTGATATGAGGTGAAAAATATGATTTTAGGAATTAATCAAACAAAATCAGCAGGGAAAAATGCTTTTGTAATTACAGAGGACGGATTTCCTGTCTATAAAGCGGAATCCCCATGGACTCCCATTCACAAGCTCTCATTATCTATAACCGACGAAGCTGGTCAGCCATTATATAACACAAGCTATTCATTCTACGAAAATTTTACCGAGGAGCTTATACCATTCAAGTATCTTTTCACAGGTTCACAGAAATTCGACCAATTCTCTGTTACAGATACCGACGGAAAAACAATCGGAAGTTTCTATATTGAAAAAAACGGTTTATGGGATTCTAAGGTATGTATTAAATACAACGATAAACTTCTCATCGGATACAGAGTAGGTACAGGTTTTGACGAAAATGTAACTTTCTATAACGGAGATACTGTTGTGGGACAGCTTACAAAATCAAATGCAATGGTTGCAGATAACAAGGATAATTATATGCTCCATTTCCTTGATGAATATGTTGAATTAAAGCCGCTTCTTGCATTTTTTGCTATATACTACGATTTTGTTTACCATAACAATACAGGTGAGGCTGTTGTAGGCTACAAGGTAAGCTACAAAAAGAGCCTGCACAAAAATGTCGATAAATACGATATGGACTTTATCCGCAATAATTTCGGTGAAAATGCCGTTCAGGATATGAACAACTTTTTCAAGGATAGCGTCAAGAAATCCTCATCCTTGAATTTAAAGCTTTTCTGGACTATTTTCGGCATTGGAGTCGGACTCGCCGCATTTATGGCTTTTGTTATCATTTTCGTTTTCAATTGATACTAATACCAATCCCTAAAACAACAGTAGACAAATCTAATGGCATAAATGACGTATGCCGTCGTTGGACTTCCTCACCATACGACAGTATGCTTTCGTCGTCCGCCTTGACATACATCATTTCTGCTCATCATCTTTGTCTACTAACATTTTAGGGATTGGTATAAAAAATCGCTGATATTTAAAAACGGTACCGCACCCACGTGCGATACCGTTTTTATTTTAGAGGTTCCCTTTTGATTTATTAGCCAAATACTGTAAGGAGGAAGCCTGCTGCAATAGCAGAACCGATAACACCTGCTACGTTTGGTCCCATAGCGTGCATAAGAAGGAAGTTGGAAGGATTAGCCTTCTGTCCCTCCATCTGTGATACACGGGCTGCCATAGGAACAGCGGATACACCTGCTGAACCAATGAGAGGGTTAACCTTTCCGCCTGTGAGGTAGTACATAAGCTTACCAACAAGAAGTCCGCCTACTGTAGAGAACGCAAATGCTGTAAGTCCAAGTACAATAATAAGAAGTGTCTTGAGGTTGAGGAAGCTGTCAGCAGCTGTTGTAGCACCAACAGAAATTCCGAGGAATACAGTTACGATGTTCATAAGAGCATTCTGAACTGTGTCTGAAAGTCTTTCTGTAACTCCACATTCTCTCCAGAGGTTACCAAGCATAAGACAACCAACAAGGGGAGCTGTTGAGGGAAGAAGAAGAATTACGAACATTGCAACGATGATAGGGAAGATAATCTTCTCTGTCTTTGAAACAACTCTGTTCTGCTCCATTTTAACCTTACGCTCTTTCTCTGTTGTGAGAAGCTTCATAAGAGGTGGCTGAATCATAGGAATAAGTGCCATATATGAGTAAGCCGCAATTGCGATAGGTCCGAGAAGTTCGGGAGCAAGCTTTGTTGTAAGGAAAATAGCTGTAGGGCCGTCAGCACCACCGATGATACCGATAGATGCTGCCTGATTTCCAGTAAATACGCCTGAAGCTGCTGCACCAAAGAATGCAAGGAATACGCCCATCTGTGCAGCTGCACCAAGAAGAAGGCTCTTAGGGTTTGAGATAAGTGGACCGAAGTCTGTCATTGCACCTACGCCCATAAAGATGAGTGAGGGGTAAATACCAGCCTTAACACCTATGTAAAGAATGTCAAGAAGTCCGCCGTGAGTGAGAATTGTTCCGTAACTGTGATAATCCGGATGGTCGGGATTAAGGAAGTTCGTCCATAAGTCAGGATGATAAAGGGCATCTGCTGAATCAGGTCCGAAGTAGGAGAGATTTACAAGCAGACAGCCGAATGCAATACCTACGAGAAGAAGCGGTTCAAACTGTTTCTTGATACCGAGGTAGAGAAGAACGCAGGCAATGCCTATCATTATAAGGTTCTTCCAGCCGCCGTCGGCAAAGAAACTGCTGAAACCAGAATCAAGCCACAGGTCTTTAAGGGTCTGAAGAATATCCATTTTCCGCCCTCCTTACGCAATGATAACTAGCGGAGAGCCTGTATCAACTACTGCACCCTTGCTTGTAACAATCTGTGCAACAGTGCCGTCCTTTGGAGCAACAATTTCGTTCTCCATTTTCATAGCTTCGAGAATAACAAGTACCTGTCCTGACTTTACAACGTCGCCCTGATTTACATCAATACGGAGAATGTTTCCGGGCATAGGAGCAGCAACAGTTTCGCCTGCTGCAAGATTTACAGGAGCAGCGGGAGCAGCTGCAACAGGTGCAGCGGCAGATGCAGCTGCAGGAGCAGCAGCTGCGGCAGGTGCTGGTGCAAGTGCCTCATATTCATCAAGAAGAATTGCCTTGCCCTTTTCTACTTCAACCTCATAGGTCTTTCCATTTAAAGTTACTTTATACTTCATAATTATTTTACCTCCTTAATTGATATAAATCTCAACTCGTTGAGTGGTGTTTCAAGCTTATCTGCTGTGATTGCCATAATTAAAGCGGCATCTCTTTCAGCAATTCCGTTGAGCTTGACTTTTCCTGCTGAACCCGGTGCAGCAGGTATATCCTTTGCAGCTGCTGGAGCAGCGGCAGGTGTTGTCTTTGTTACAGTAGCCTTCTGAGCGGCAAGCTTTGCGTCACGCTTTTTGAATATTGAGCCTGAAATGTAAAGTATAACCATAAGCATTACAATGCCCAGGAATACTACACCATAGCCTACGAGAGCAACGATAGCTGCATCGCCTACACTCATTTTTGTACCGCTGTCGGCAGCCTGAGTGGCAAGAAGTGTCGGATTCATTATACATTTCTCCTTTCAGTAAAATTCGGAAATATTACATTTCCTCGATTGTATATACTGATATCTTTTCAGCCTCAGCCTTCTTATTTTCAAGGAATTTGAGTGTCTGGTCGGGATAGCAGATATAGCTCATTACATCTTCCTCGCAACGGCAGAGGTCGCCAAGAGCCTCTCTTGCAGCTGCGAAGTCCTCACCTGTACGCTTAACGTCCTCAATACGGCAGTCAACTGGCTGGTCATCGCCGAGAACCTTCTTTGAAAGTTCAGGATCAATCGGTGCAGGAGCAATACCGTACTCGCCCTTGATGTAGTTCTTAACTTCCTTGGAAATATTCTTGTAACGCTCGCCAATGAGGACGTTTGTTACAGCCTGATTTCCTACCATCTGTGAAAGAGGAGTAACAAGGGGTGGATAACCTAAATCAGCACGTACCTTTGGAATTTCAGCAAGTGCAGCCTCGAACTTGTCCATAGCCTTCATATCTGTAAGGTTAGCAATCATATTTGAAAGCATACCGCCGGGAACCTTATAAACAAGTGCCTGAGCGTCTGTAGCAAGGCTCTTGGGGTTAAGCTGACCATTGTCAACATACTTCTGCTTGATAGGCTTGAAGTAAGCGTCAACCTTATTGATGATATCCTCGTTAAGACCTGTGTCAATGCCGTACTGCTGGAGAGCGTAGAACATTGTTTCTGTTGAAGGCTGTGAAGTACCGCCTGAGAATGAAGAACAAGCAGTATCAATTACGTCAATTCCTGACTCGATAGCCTTCATAATTGTCATATAAGCCATACCTGTTGTACAATGTGTATGAAGTACAAGAGTCATATCGCCGATAGCGTCCTTGATACCCTTGATGAGATGCTCAGCCTCGTAAGGTGACATTGTACCTGCCATATCTTTAAGGCAGATTGTGTCAAAGCCCATTGTTTTGAGTTCCTTACACATTTCGATGTACTTTTCAACTGTATGTACAGGGCTCTGTGTGTATGAAATACAGCCTGATGCAACTGTTCTCTCCTTTGCATACTTCTTTGTTGCATTGAGAGCTGTTTCAATGTTTCTGAAATCGTTGAGAGCATCAAAAATACGGATTACATCAATACCATTCTTGATTGAAAGTTCAATGAACTTCTCAACAACATCATCGTGATAGTGCTTGTAACCTAAGAGGTTCTGACCTCTGAGAAGCATCTGAAGTCTTGTGTTGGGAAGATTTTTTCTGAGGTTTCTCAGTCTTTCCCATGGATCTTCGTTGAGGTAACGAAGGCAAGAGTCAAATGTAGCTCCGCCCCAGCACTCTACTGAATAGTAACCTGCCTTGTCCATATCGGCAAGGATACCCTCATAGTCGCCGTAGGGCAGACGTGTTGCCATAAGCGACTGGTTGGCATCACGCAAAATTGTTTCGGTAAGCTGTACTTTTTTCATGTAACATCCTCCTGAAAAATAATAATATATTAATGAGAGTACACTATAAATCGCCTTGATTTTCCCTTACTCTCATACTGTGTAATTGAAAAAAATCCAATCAAATTAATTATATCACATTTGAAAAAATATTTCCAGTCTTTTTATATATTTTTTTATTTTAACTTATAAAAAATAATCCGTTAGCCTTTAATTTACGGCTAACGGATTATAACTAACGCTTTATTATATCTCTGATTTCTGAATTTGCGTCCTCTATTCGTTTTTTCAGTTCTCGTGCGGTCATACGCATTGCACCGCTGCCAAGAATTATAAGCTGCTCAACTCCGTCTGAGGTGGCAACACGAACACGATGTTTTCCCGATAATTCATGTGTTACACGCTCAATATAACTGTCGGCAGTTTCCGATTCCTTTGTATATACAACATTTACATTGAAATGTCGCTCAACTTCACGATGCTTTCCCTTGACCTTGTATGCGTCAAAAACGATAATTATTTCATATCCGCACCAGCCCTGATAATTGCTGAGAATTTTTATAAGCTCCGCCCTTGCGGCATCAAGATTAGTTTCGGATATTTTTTTCAGTTCGTCCCAAGCAAAAATTATGTTGTAACCGTCCACAAGAAGATAATCGGGGCCCTCATAATTTGGCAGTTTTACAGGCTTTGAGTAATCCTTTTTCACCTTTGCGGATTTGAAAACATTCCTCGGTTCTTTGTCAATCTTGCCGTAAGTCATCTCAAAGATTTCCATAAGTTCTTCCTCGGATGCCGCCTTTGATGTGCTGTGCCTGCGGACTTTTACGGGATTTTCAGTTTCTTCCGCTGCCCTTTGAATCATTGAGGGGAGATGCATATACTCCGCCGCCTCATCCCACTTGATATTCATTCCTGCACCGTGACTGCAAAATACAGAATCAGCCGTATTTTCAACGTCAGAATCGCAATTATAGCCGATTTTCTCAATTATTTCCTCGGCATTATGACACTCCCTGTAACCGCCGTTTATGCAGGTCAATCTGCCTTTTCCACGGGTATATCCCACAACTTCCGAAATATAGTCATTCATCTCAGCAACAGGGGCAGAACCACGTATTACAGCCATTTCACCTGCTGTTTCGGGAGAACTGAAATCCGCTGACATACGCTGTAAATCAGCCAACGCCCTGCCTGTATTCTCCATAGGAATTTCCAGTTCATAATCGTAAAATGGTTCAAGGAGAATATTCTCAACATTACGCAAGCCGTGACGAACGGCACGATATGTCGCCTGTCGGAAATCCCCTCCCTCGGTATGTTTCAGATGTGCTTTTCCTGCACAAATCGTGATTTTCATATCGGTAATGGGCGAACCTGTGAGAGTTCCGATATGCTCCTTTTCTTCAAGGTGGGTGAGAATTAATCTCTGCCAGTTAAGAGCTAAATCGTCCTCACTTACAGCTGTATTAAATACAAGTCCGCTGCCACGGGGCAAGGGTTCAAGTATGAGATGAACTTCTGCATAATGACGCAAAGGCTCATAATGTCCCATTCCCTCCACGGTTTCAGCAATTGTTTCCTTATAGGCAACTGCTCCGCTGCCGAATGTCACCTCGTAGCCGAATCTGTCAAATATCAGACGGCTTAAAACCTCCAATTGAACTGCTCCCATAAGCTGAATATGAATCTGCCGCAGCTGCTCATTCCACACAATATGAAGCTGGGGGTCCTCATCTTCAAGGCGACGCATTTCCTTTAAAGCGTCAAATACATTTTTATTTTCAGGAAGAATTATCTGGTATGTCATAACAGGCTCTAAAAATGCTCTCTCGGAATTAGGAATACAGCCTATTCCCTGCCCCGAATAGGTATTTTCAAGCCCTGTAACGGTGCAGACTTCTCCAGCATATGCCGTATCTGCGGTGCGGAATTTCTCAGCTGAATAAAATCGGAGAGAACTGATTTTCTCGTTGATTTTCTCGCCCTCATTGCTGAGATATTCCAGTTCAGAACGGACTTTCAGACTTCCGCCCATAATTTTCATATGAGTAAGGCGGCTGCCCTTGCTGTCGTAGGAAATCTTGTATACTTTTGCTCCGAATTCATCGGAATACTCCCCTGCTATAGTGTATTTGTCAAGGGCGTCGAGGAATTCAGCAATTCCCTGTTCCTTTAATGCTGAGCCAAAAAAGCAGGGAAAAATTCGCCTTTGCGAAATTGCTCTTGAAATGCTTTCGTCGGAAAGTGTATCGGTTTCGAGAAATTCTTCCATAAGTTCCTCGTCCCCTGCCGCCGCATTTTCCGCAAGTTCCTCAGCATAGGAAAAATCAGCTATATCATTAGATAAACGGCTTCTTATGCTGTTGAGAACGTGAAGTTTATCCGCACCTGTCAAGTCCATTTTGTTCACGAAAATGAAAACAGGCACTTCATATCTCTGCAAAAGCTTCCACAGAGTTGCTGTATGGCTTTGAACTCCGTCAGTTCCGCTGATAACGAGAATTGCATAGTCAAGCACCTGCATTGTACGCTCAGTTTCAGCGGAAAAATCCACGTGCCCCGGAGTATCAAGCAGGGTGAAATGAGTGTCGCCGTGGGTAAGTTCCGCCTGACTTGCGAAAATTGTAATACCACGGTCACGCTCTATTGAATTTGTATCAAGAAATGAATTGCCCTTATCGACTCTGCCGATATGCTGAATTACCCCTGTTTCGTGGAGCAAAGCTTCCGCAAGAGTAGTTTTTCCAGAGTCAACATGGGCGGTTATGCCAAGGATTATATTTTTCATCGTATACCTCACATATTAAAGAACTTTTCCTGCAAGTTCTGAATATACTGGATTAGGTGATAAATATGAGCAGAAAAAGCCGAAAAAGAAGAAAAAATCAGCCGATATGCCGCATATCAGCCATTTTTGTATCAATTGCAATAATATTAATTGCAGCTTTTTTATTTGTAAAGCTTGATAACGCTGTCAGACCGTCGGCACAAATGCAGGCGGAAACTCTCTCAAAGCATACCGCATATGAGATTATAACCGATACTATTTCGCAGTATGCCGTGGAAAATGACTGCTCCTACAGCAAATTTTCAACGGTGGTATATGACGAATACGGCAATGTTTCCTCCGTTGAGGCACTTGTAGGAAACATAAATCTCATTCAGTCTGAATTGACAGGGCAGATTAATGAAAATCTCTGCAATTCCGAAAATACGACAGCCGAAATTCCGTTTGGAAACATCAGCGGTTTGTATCTCTTAGCTGGAAAAGGCCCTGATATAAAGGTGGAAATATGCCCTGTGGGAACGGCAGATGTAAAGCTGAAAAGCACCTTTGATTCCGCAGGCATTAATCAGTCACGACATAGAATTTCTGCGGAAATACAGGCAGAAATGACAGCTTCATTCCCCTTGTACTGCTTTAATACAAAGGTTAACTTTGAATATCTCATTGCGGAAACAATTATCGTTGGAGATGTTCCCGAATATTCCGCAAGAGCATGGGCTGAAATTACATGAATTATCTTCTGCGGAATTTCGGCATAAGACGCTTTATGTACAATACATATAATGCTCCGAGGTTGAAATCGTACAGCACATAAATAATATTTGCAAGAACGAGAAGAATTAATCCGCCGTATTTTCCTAAATCATTCATATCTGTAAGCATCTGATCCAAGCCGAATACAAAAACAGTTACCATAAAGAATGAAATCAGACATATATTGTAAATCGCCAGCTTTATGGCATACCGCAACGGCTTGAATTTGAAATTTTCGAGATACATCCGCACCATTGGATAGTGACCGAACAGCATTACAAAGACAAGCGCCGCTTCCTTATCCGCAGTTATGAGCATTGACAGAATACTGACAGAAGTGTAGGTTAGCCATGCCCAACCCATACTTACTTCCTCTGCAATTATCATTAGAAATATGCCTGCAACCATTGGAAGTATAAGGTAAAAAAAGGGCATTATTCCCGAAAGAAACATACAAAGCAGACACAATGCAGATACGATTCCTCCAAGGGCAACCTTGTAGCTTATGTCCTTCATACGTCCTTTTTCCTCTCCTGCATTTTATATGTGACTCTTGCAACGAGGCTGTGAGGGAGCATTTTTGCACCATATGAACCAAGCTTTATCATAAGTCCCGGAATTGCTATAAGCTTTCCCGAAAGTGCAGCCTTTATGCCGCATTCTGCCGCATATTCAGCTGAAATAGGCTTCATACTGAATGAAACTCCTGCTCTGTTATTGAATTCCGTGTCAACAGGTCCTGGGCATAAAACGGAAATTTTTACCCTTGAACCCTCACGGCGAAGTTCCTCTGCAACTGCCGCAGACAACTTCAATACATAGCTTTTTGATGCGTAATATGCCGCCATAAGAGGACCTGTGAGATATGCCGCAGATGACGCTACATTGAGGATAATTCCCCTGTCACGCTCTCTGAATTCACGCAAAAAAAGTTTCATCAGCATATGAACTGCCGTAATATTCACGTTTATCATTTCAAGCTCTTTTTCCATATCATTTTCGGAAAATCTGCCGAAAACTCCAAAGCCTGCATTATTTACAAGCATATCAACTTTTTTGCCCTTACAAAAATTATAAACCTTTAAAACTTCCGATTTTTCGGACAAATCTGCGGCTATAATCTCGCATTTACCAAGTCTTTCCTGCATTTCCTCAAGAGCCTTTACATTTCTTCCTGTGAGAATAAGCTCCCAGCCACGATTGTGGAGATTTTCCGCTATTTTCTTTCCGATTCCTGATGTTGCGCCTGTTACAAGTGCTTTCATTTTATTCACCTCTGTATTGTATTGATGTGCCAACTAACTTTTGAATTTTTCTGATATATGTTCCATTCCAAGTATAAACAATGTCTGCTCATAATCGGCTTTGTTGATATGTTCAACGATGCCGCAGTTAAAGCAGTCCGCTGAAACAATATCAATTTCGTTGTAATGCTTCGTTAAAAAAGGTATCAAGCAATCAGCCGTTTCATCTCCGATTACAAGGAGCGATTTTTCATTGTTTACCGTTGTTTCAATTTCTATAAATTCCATATCTTTTCCAAGATACAAGTCATAGGGGTTATCGGACTTTAATGCCTCCATATCGTAAAGGCTTATATCCTGCACAACGCCCTGTGAATCCGTTCCCTTACAGCTTACAATTTCAGTTCCGTCGTCATATTCATATATGTCAATTATGTCACCACGGGATTCCATATATCCTGTGCGGCTGTAAAGATTTCCGCAATAATTGTCCGATACATGACGGATTGCGTATTTATCATAGGATACGGGGATAAATCCCAACTTTTGGGCAACTGTTCTGTATACGCAATACGCTCCGTAGCTTGTCCATTTCGTATCACTTCTGTAGTAAATATAATTTTCGCTTAAATTTTTCAATATTGTGTATGCGTCAATGGGGCGGATTTTTACATCAAGATTTTGCAGTATTTCCTCTGAAATCTGTTTTTCCGTTACGGAAATAAGATACGAGGGCAGTTTATCTCCGTAAATTCCCGCCGATGTGGGGACAGCTGTAAAATAGACTGCTCCATCATAATCCTTTGCAAAGGCATTTACCGCATTGGCACAATTTACTCCCTCAGATAAGCTATGCTCGTCAATGGAAAGCAGTCTGTCCTCTGTTATATAAACGCCGTTTACAAGAGGTTCTCCTGCCTTTGCACCGATTTGTGCCGCAGCTGAACGCAATTCGTTTCCAAAGAAAAAATCAGCTACAATATTCTCCGAAAGTATATCGGCGGCTTCTCCGTTGGCTATATTTTTTAATGTGATTTTATTATTATCATTTGCCGCCATATTTATTACCGATACTACAGATGCGGCGGTTATAATTGACATAACAACAATTGATGTTATTTTCTCAGCAAGTTTCATATATCCGCCTCCTTACAGCATCATTATCATTGACTCCGACTGACCACTGAATGACATAAGTGCTGTGCAGATTATAAGCAGCACAGCTGATACAACAGGAGTAAGAACAGCCAGAATTCCTTTAAATCTGCTTTCCTTTACCCTTGATACAGTATTTCTGAATAAGTCTGTTGAAGCGTAAATCGCCAGAAGAATTATTACAATATTATATTTCAGCATATGTGCCGCCGCAGAATCAGCAAGATTTCCATTTCCGCCGAACATTATACCGATATATTTAAAGCCTCTTGAAATACTGCCCTGTGCAAGGAATACTGATATGAGGGTAATTGTCAGCATAGTATAAATTATGCCGTTTGGTCTGAATCGTTTCTGATTGTTAAGTTTGTTTTCAATTACAACTGCAATTCCCAGCAACATTCCCCAAAAAGCCGCACCTGAACTGAAACCGTACCACATTCCGGTAATTGTCCAGACGCATACAAAAATAAGCTTATTTACATAGGGATTTTCAAAATTGGCAGAAAATGGTGTTGTGATGTATTTTCTGAACCAATGGACAAGCTGAATATGCCAGCCCGATACGAATACTCGTATTTTTTTGGTGAACAGCGGATAATTGAAGCTGTTGGGAAATTTCATACCAAAGCATCGGCATAAACCGCAGCTCATATCTGAAAATCCCGACAAAGTAAAATACAGACAAAGTATATATGCGATAATTCCAAGCCACGCACCTGCGGCTGAAAGCTCGTCTATGGGCGTATTTTTCACAGCTGAATTGAGGGAATAAAGAGAATCCGCTATAAGCAGCTTTTTAGCAAGTCCCTTTGTAAATCCGAGTAATCCGCTGCCGATTTCAGATATGTTATAGCGACGGTTGCGGAGGGTATACACAAAGGTGTCATAGCTTACAATTGTTCCCATAATCAGCCTTGGAAACATCATCAGATACAGAGAAAAGCGAATGAAATTCTTGTCACATTTAGAATTTCCCCTGTAAATATCGGCAAGATAACCGATTGCTGACAGGGTAAAAATTGAAATTCCCACAGGGAAAATATTCTGTGCAATTCCTGTGAAGCTGTGAAGATATGCAAAATAACTGCTTCTGAAAGAAATAAGCATGATAACGTCAAAAAGTATTCCCATCGCAAGAGGTATGCTCTTGTATTTCGGCGGAATATGATATATCGAAAGTCCTGCAAGGTAATTCACAAGGCAAAAAACTATTATGAATGCGGCAGGACGAAATCCCATAAAACAGCAGAATATCAGGCTTTCTCCGTAAAGTATCCAGTCTTTCAGCTTATTCGGTGTTACCGTATAAAGCAAAAGGGATACGGGGAAAAACAGATATATAAACAGCAGACTGCTATATGTCATTTTTGATCTCCTTTACCGCCGCCATATGCTCTGCAAGCTCCTCGGCGGTCATCATCGTGTTAAGCACCTCAAGCAATGCCCCTGCGGAAAGCATTGAAGGAAGTCCAAGGCGGCTTTGCAGCTTTTTCCGCAGAATACTGCTTTCATTGCCGCCGCTTAATCCAAGCTCAAACATTGTAAGCTTTGTTATATCTCTCGGAGCTGTTCGCTCTGAGGCTGTAATTCCTGCCTTTGAAAAGGCTTCACGGAGAATTTTTGCGTCAATTCCCTCAACACCCAGTTTTCCCTCAGCGGAGGGCTTGGTCTTACGCTTTTCCTTGCCGAAAATATCGGGAATATGGACATTTACAATACTCCCCTTTTTTATTGCTCCCTTAATATAGCCACGGATTTTCCGTCCTGCGTTGTCGGAATCGGTAAGTATGATTATTCCCGTTTTTTCTGCATAATATCGTATAAGCTCCAGTTTCTCCTTATCCTTGAAAATGCCGAAGCCGTTTGTTACAATTATAACGCCGTCAATTATTGAGGTCAGCTTGATTTTGTCGTACTTTCCCTCTACAATTACAGCCTGTTCAAGTTTTATCATCGTTTCACCTTTAACATACGTGTTACTGCCTGCTCGATTTCATATCTCGGTTCGCAGGCTGTTGAGTTCATTTTTACCGCAGTATCACGGAGAATTATAATACATTTTCTGAGCATTTCAACGCTCATTCCCGAAGATGAACTGAAAGCGTTCCTCATAACAAATGCCCTGCCGAAATAACCGAAATCCTCTGCGGCTCTATCTGGCGATATACCGCTTTTTTTCGCACAGGCGGCACGGTATAAATCGTTGAACGAGGAGAAAATTGCGTGAAATACAAGGGTTCTGTTATCCTTTGTGATATTCATTTCGTCAATGGCTTCAAATGCCGATTTAGCGTCAAATGATGCCACCGCCGCCGATAATTTGTACACCGTCATATCACTTCTGCGGCTGACGAGTTCATCTATCATTTCCGCAGTAATTTCCCGACCTGCTGCATATGCTAAAAGCTTGTCAAGTTCGCTGTTGATTACAAGTTCGTCACAAAGGCAGAGTTCGGCTAAAATTCGGGCATTGTTAAGGGAAATCGCTCCCCCTCCTGCCGCCGCTTTATTTGTGATAATCCGTGATAAATCCTGCGGAGTTTTTATTGGCATTTCACATACTGCACCGTTTTTATCCGCAAAATCCGCAAGCTTTTTATTCTTGTCCTTTGACTTTATCACATTTCTTTTTGCCTTGTAATCCCATTGCATTTCCACGTCAAAACCTGTGACATTGAAAATTACAATTGACTGGTCAGGGATATTTTTCAAGGCGGAAAACAGGGTTTTATTTATATCCTCCGCCTTTTTTCCACGCATATCCTCACGGGGCTTTTCGCAGTTATAGTCGTTTATCAAAATACAGTTGTACTCCGACATCATATTGAACTGCCCTACAAGTTCCTCCAGCTGGGATATGTCAAATCGCTTTCCGTCAAGCTTAGTTAGGGCAAATTCCTCATTGCCGCCAACTGCCGCCTTGACGATTTTTCTTGTGGCGGTTTCGACTCCTGCCTTATCACCGCCGAATATATAGTATATTCGCCTGAATGAGCCTTTTTTCAGCTCCGCTTCAAGCTCCTTGATATTCAGATATGCCATTAAAGACTCCTTATTTTACAGTTCCCCGATTTTATGGATACAATCTCAAAATTATTGCCGTTACTGCTTATTAAATAGCTGTTTTCAGGCAGACTTTCGCCGTTTTTAACTTTGCCGTATATGAAATAAATGTCGGCTTCTGTCTGCTCTGCCTTATCCTCGGTGACAAAGGCAATTGTGAAATTCTCCGCTGTCACCACCAATACTCCGTCAGAGAATTCGGCTTTATACAGGGGATTTTCAAATCCCTTGCCGCCCTCTGTGCAGGTGTAAATCTCTTGGGGCGGAAATTTAAATCCTTTGGAATATGACACCTCATCACGGGGAATATTTTCCGTCAGAAGCACACGATAATTGCTGATTGTTCCCTTTTGTGTAAGGTATTTTTCCACATAATCCTCGTTATCCCCTTTCAGGTCAACCACAATTGATTCGCCATTGCAGGATATAACAACTGCCGCCGATTTTTCCTCTCCAAGAACCGCTATAACAGGGCGATTTCCGCTGATTATCAGCGTTCCAAAGCTTGCAATAATAACTCCGCAGCTAATCAATGATGCTGAAATTGCAACGGCTTTCCTGTTTTTGCTGAAAAGATATACAGCGGCAACTGCTACAGCACCGAAAATAAATAGCATAGGCAGCCTATGGTCAAACCGTGGAATATTGAGAAAATCAAGCCTTGAAATATATTGTGATGCGGCTATAAATGTAGTCAGCAGAAGTTCCGCAGGAAGAAGAATAAACGTGAAAATTCCGCCTGTTATGACAAATAAAAATCCGCAAATCATTGAAAAAGTACACACAGGAAGAAATGCGATATTTGCCAATGGAGAAATAAGCGACACTTCATCAAAAAAGTATATAGATGCAGGCATAACAGCCACAGATACGCAAACAGCTGAAACCGCCGACTTTGCCGCAGTTCCACATGAATTTTCGAAACTGATGTTTTTCGCTATATACGGTGCAAAAACGGCTATCCCATATGTGCCGCAGAATGACAAAATAAATCCAGTTGAATATACGGCATAACAGTCGAAAAGACAAATAATCAACGCCGCAATTGATATGGAATTCAGAGAATCGCTCTGCTGACCGAAAATTTCCGCAAGATAGAAAATATCAAGCATCATTGCGGCTCTCACCGCTGAAACGGGATAATCCGCCATAGCCGTCAGAAGAAACAGAACTATATTCAGCAGGGCAAACCGCAGATATTTATTCAGCCTGAGCCGTTTGAGAAATCCCATAATTACAGCACCGATTGCGGATACGTGAAGTCCAGAAACCGACAGTATATGGCCAATTCCAAGGCTATACAAGGCTGTTTCCGTCTGCTCGCTTATATCATCGCTGCCGCCGAAAACCATACCGCTTAAAACTGCACCCGTGTCACCTGTCATATTTATAATCATTCGCTCCGTCATCTTTTCACGGTATGCACGGAGATAACGGCTTATAGGCGGATTTTCAGCCTTTTTAAGGGAAATTCCGCTTATTTTCTCGCCCTCTAAATAAATATGACGTGACTTGTTATAGGTCATACTGTCGAAAATATAATCTCTTTCGGGAAGAATAAACCGACAGCTTTCAATTTCTACAGTATCTCCCAATTCAGCATCTATAATTGTATTTGTGAAAATATTCAACCTTGCATTGCAATTGCCGTTTATACTTCCTTTTAATGTATATGACGCTAAATCACGGTTATGTTCCGTATAGTCTATTATTTCACCGCTGAAACTCCCCTCAGTATGTGCATATGATGTGATTTTATCATAGACAAAATGAGTGTAACAGCGGTTTATAGTAACCGCACCTGCAAAAAACAGGGCAATTATTAAATAATCAACAGCCTTGAAACTGCGTATTTTGCCATATATAGCCAAAATCACAACTGCCGACAATGCAAGCAATATGCCGGTACTGTCAAAAAAGAATGAAGCGAAAAACAATCCCGACACATATGCTGCTGCCGCCCCAATCATTTTCCGCTTCATATTATTATTTAAAGAACAAGGGCAGCTTTTCAAGGAAGATTATATCTGTTCTGTCGGCGGCATCGCCCTCCGCAAGAACAGCTGCTTCAGCCGCAATTTCTCCTCCTGCACCCTCCACAAGCTTTTCAAGCGCTTTAAGTGACTCGCCTGTGCTTATAACATCATCTACCACAAGCACACGCTTTCCCTTTATCATTTCAGCCTTTTCCGCTGAGAGATAGAGAGTCTGCTCCTTAGCCGTTGTAATTGACTTTACTGTAACGGATATAGGCTCGCTCATATAAAGCTTTATTGATTTTCTTGCGACAATATATGGCTTTCCGCATTGTCTTGCCATTTCATATCCAAGGGGAATACCCTTTGACTCTGCTGTGAGAATTACATCAAATTCAGGGCATTTCCCAAGGAGAGCTTCTGCTGATTTCACAGTAAGCTCTACGTCGGAAAACATTACAAATGCCGCAATATCTATCTTTTCATTAAGGGGACACAGAGGAAGTTCACGTTCAAGACCTGCAATGGTCATCTTGTATGTGCCTGCCATAGTTTTTCCCCCTTATTCAGTCTTGCCAAGGGATTCCGGTCCCCAGCCCATTTTTACGCCTGCAAGCATATGGAAGTGGATAT
Source organism: Ruminococcus sp. (assembly GCA_045539715.1). Taxonomy (GTDB): domain Bacteria; phylum Bacillota; class Clostridia; order Oscillospirales; family Ruminococcaceae; genus Ruminococcus. The sequence goes on from JAZQFV010000042.1 coordinate 55,931, forward strand.
GCTTTACAGTCTGTCCTGCGTCATCTCCGCAGTTATTGATTATACGATAGCTTTCAATGCCTTCAGCCTTTGCAATTTTTGCAGCAGCTTCGAATACCTTTGCGATAACAGCTGAATTGCTCTCGTTAACCTCGTTTGCACAGCAGATATGCTCCTTTGGTACAATGAGATAATGCACGGGAGCAATAGGAGCAATGTCCTTGAAGCTGAATACAAACTCATCCTCATACACCTTTGCAGAGGGAATTTCGCCATTTATAATTTTACAGAATAAGCAGTCCATAGTTATTCTCCTTATTTTACAAATTCCTTTACAATGTCAGCAAATGATGCAACTGCTTCGTCAGCCTTTGCAACATCGCCCATACCTGCCATAGCACTGTCGGGACGTCCGCCGCCCTTACCGCCTGTTACTGCGGCTGCTTGCTGAACAAGTTTTCCTGCGTGAGCACCTTTCTTCAAAGCCTCAGCTGTACATACGCAGTAAAGTGTACCCTTTTCGCCGTTTACGCCTGCGAAAAGTGCTATAATAGCTTCAGCCTTATCCTTAACGCTGTCGCCCATTTTACGGAGTGCATCGGGAGCTGTTCCGTCTGCTCTTGCAGCAATTACCTTAACTCCGTTTACTTCAACAGCATTGTCGAACATAGCAGCTGCCTTTGCGTTTGCAGCCTGCTGTGCAAGGCTTTCGAGAGCCTTTTCCTTTTCCTTTAACTCAGCTGTTACAGCTGCACACTTTTCGGGAAGTTCGTTAATATTAGCAAGCTTCAATGCACCTGCTGCCTTTACGATTGTATTCTTGTACTCGTTGAGAAGTTCAAGAACTCCAAGACCTGTTACAGCTTCGATACGTCTTACACCTGCTGCAACAGAGCTTTCGGAAACTATTCTGAAAAGTCCGATTTGTGCTGTATTTGAAATATGTGTACCGCCGCAGAACTCAACGGAATTGTCAGCAGTTACTACACGTACTGTATCGCCGTACTTTTCGCCAAAGAGAGCCATAGCACCAAGCTTTCTTGCTTCGTCAATTGGCATTTCTTCCATTGTAACAGGAAGTGCTTTCATAATTTCAGCATTTACAAGAGCCTCAACCTTTGCGATTTCCTCGGCTGTAAGTCCGCTGAAATGGTTGAAGTCGAAACGGCAAGCCTTATCGTTTACAAGCTGTCCTGCCTGATGAACGTGGTCACCGAGAACTTCACGGAGAGCATACTGGAGAAGATGTGCAGATGTATGATTCTTCATAATTGCCATACGTCTGTCGCTGTCAATAGCAGCTGTTACCTTATCGCCCTTTGCAAGTGTACCCTCTGTAACAGATGCAATATGGAGGAAGTGTCCCTCAGATTTCATTGTATCTGCAACAACAGCTGTATTTGCACCGTTGCCGATTGTACCTGTATCGCCTACCTGTCCGCCGCTTTCAGCATAGAAAGGAGTCTTATCAAGAACGATTACAACGTCTTCGCCCTCGTTAGCGGAGTCAACTTCTGCACCATCCTTGTAAATAGCAAGGATTTCAGCTTCTGCTGTGAAATCGGTATAACCTGTGAATACTGTCTTTGCAGCGTCAACCTTTATGCTGTTGTCAGCCCATGATGAACCTGCCTTTGCAAGATGGTCAGCCTTAGCCTTTGCTCTCTGCTCCTGTGCGAGCTCTCTGAAACGGTCAACGTCAACTGTATATCCCTTTTCCTCACAAATTTCAATTGTAAGGTCAATGGGGAAACCGTATGTATCTGAAAGTCTGAATGCGTCATCACCTGAAAGAACAGTACTGCCATTCTCAGCAAGTGCAGCTGTGTAGCTGTTGAGCATTTCAGTTCCCTTATCAACTGTCTTAGCAAATGCTTCTTCCTCAACACCGATAATCTTCTTAATATAGTCGCTCTTTTCAGCAAGTTCGGGATATGCACCTGCATTTTCCTTAATTACTGTATCGCAAACTTCACAGAGGAAAGGACGTGTAATTCCTAAAAGTCTGCCGTGACGTGCAGCACGTCTTAACAGACGGCGGAGAACGTAGCCTCTGCCCTCATTTGAGGGGAGAATACCGTCGCCAACCATAAATGTTGTACTTCTGATATGGTCGGTAATAACACGGAGGGAAACGTCTGTCTTTGCGTCCTCCTTGTATGAAACTCCTGCAATTGAGGAGATATGCTTCATAATGTTCTGAACTGTATCAACTTCAAAAATATTGTCAACAGTCTGCATTACGCAAGCAAGTCTTTCAAGTCCCATACCGGTATCAATGTTCTTGCTCGCCATTTCTGTATATGTGCCGTTGCCGTCGCTGTCGAACTGGCTGAATACGAGGTTCCAGATTTCGATGATATTATCAACATCGCCCTCTGCCTCAAATCCTGCACGGTCAAGGCTGCGTTTTTCGCCTACACGGTCAAAGTGGATTTCGCTGCAAGGACCGCAGGGACCTGAGCCATGCTCCCAGAAATTGTCCTTTTTGCCAAGGCGGATAATTCTGTCTTTTGGAATTCCAACATTGTTCATCCAAAGCTGTTCAGCTTCGTCATCGCTCTCATAAATTGTAACCCAAAGTCTGCCTGCGGGGATTTCAAGTACGCCTGTGAGGAATTCCCATGCCCAGTCAATAGCCTCTGCCTTGAAGTAATCGCCGAATGAGAAGTTGCCAAGCATTTCAAAATATGTGCCGTGACGTGCGGTTTTACCAACGCTCTCAATATCGGGAGTTCTGATGCACTTCTGGCAAGTTGTAACTCTTACATTCGGAGGAACAGCCTGTCCGAGGAAGTATTTCTTCAAGGGAGCCATTCCCGAATTTATCAAAAGCAAGCTCTTGTCGCCCTGTGGTACAAGGGACGCACTTGCCATTCTTGTATGGTTTTTGCTTTCAAAGAATGAAAGGTATTTTTCACGAAGGTCATTCAAACCTGTCCAATTCATAATCTATTTCTCCTTTTTCGCCAACATGACGATTTTTATAAAGGTATTATGCCTGTCCGCATAAAAACCCACATAATAATATTATAGTACCAATTGGCAGAAATGTCAAGACTTTTGGAGAAAAAATCAACTCGTGGGAAAATTGTCATAAAAATTTCAAAAAACTCTTTACAAATCAAATTTTATGTGTTATAATATAAACACCGTGTACTTGGAGCCAGGCTTGTCCTCAATAATCACCTTGCTCTACGTTAACGGAATATATTTTTAATGAGGTGCTTTCAATGTTACTGAAAGAAGAAAAAACAGCCGTTATCGAGGCTAACAGAACCAGCGCAAACGACACAGGATCTCCTGAAGTTCAGGTTGCTATTCTCACAAAGAGAATCAATGACCTTAACGCTCACCTTAAGATCCACAAGAACGATCATCACTCCAGAAGAGGTCTTCTCAAGATGGTAGGTCACAGACGTAACCTTCTTGCATACCTCAAGAAGAAGGATATCAACAGATACCGTGCTATCGTTGAGAAGCTCGGTCTCCGTAAGTAATTCCGTTTGCGAAGGCAGAGGGGCTTCCCTTCTGCCTTTAAGTCTAAAATCATTAATTATTAAAGGAATAATTATTTATGAAAAAAATAATTCTTATATCAGTTTCAGTAATCGCTGCTGCTATTTGTGCGGTAATAATATTTATGGTAACTTCTGCTAATAAAGTTGACTTGAATGACAGTTCAAAGTGGGTTAATGTTTCTCACAGCGAGTTCAGCGCAAAACTTCCCGATGCTCTTGAATCATCAACACAGCTTTATTCTACTTCCCTTGGAACAGAACAGATTGCTTGTTATTCAAAAGATGAGGTATTTTTCAGCGTTGCTAAAAAAGGTATGAGTTCTTCTGACCTTTCACGCCTTGATTTAAAAACATACCTCAATAACCTTACTATAAACGGCGAACCTGTTAATCCCGTTGAAGTTAACGGCGGATATTACTACAGAGCTAAAGGTTCCGCTTCATCAGGCGATATTTTTAGAATTGATGCTATTTTTAAAAATGATAATGCCGTTTACAGCATTTCAACAGGATGTCCTGCTCTTGAAAGAGCAAAATATGAGCAATCCATGATTAAATGGGTTGAGAGTTTTTCTCTTAATTAATCCCTGTTTGTAAAACAGGTAAATATACGGCTTTTAGCATTAAACTGTACACCTTGTATTGGGTGCAGAGTTTATTGCTAAAGCCGAAAAAATCTAATTTTTCAGGAGGCAAAAATAATGTTTGAAAATTACAGAACTTTCGAAACCACTTATGCAGGCAGACCTATCGTTGTTGAAACAGGCAAAACCTGCGGTCTTTCCAATGGCTCTTGCTGGGTTCGTTACGGCGAAACTGTTGTAATGGCTAATGTAACTGCAAGCGCAAAGCCCAGAGAAGGCGTTGACTTCTTCCCCCTTTCCGTTGATTACGAGGAAAGACTCTATTCAGTTGGCAAAATCCCAGGTTCTTTCACAAAAAGAGAGGGTAAGCCCAGCGAAAAGGCAATCCTTACTTCACGCTGCGTTGACAGACCTATCCGTCCCCTTTTCCCAAAGGATATGCGTAATGACGTTTCCGTTGTTATGACCGTACTTGCTGTTGAGCCTGACAATTCACCTGAAATCGCAGGTATGATTGCTACATCTATCGCTATTTCAATTTCAGATATTCCTTGGAATGGCCCTGTTGCAAGCATCAATGTTGGTCTTGTTGACGGCGAAATCGTTCTCAACCCTACACTTGAGCAAAGAGCTAAGACTGACCTCGTTCTTACAGTTGCAGGTTCAGCTGAAAAAATCGTTATGATTGAGGCTGGTGCTAATGAAGTTCCCGAGGACAAGATGCTTGAATGTATCCTCACAGGTCATGAGGAAATCAAGAAAATGGTTGCTTTCATTGACGATATCCGCAAGGAAATCGGTAAGCCCAAGTTCACTTTCGAGTCTATGGACGTTGACCACGATATGTTTGATGCTATCGAGGAATTCGCTGCTGACCGTGTAAAGGTTGCTCTTGATACAAACGACAAGACAGTTCGTGATGCAAGACTTGCTCCGATTATTGATGATATTCACGCTAAGTTCGATGAAGTCTATCCTGAAAAGATTGCTATGATCGACGAGTGCATCTATAAGCTCCAGAAGAAGATTGTTCGTGCATGGCTCTACGAGGGCAAGCGTGTTGACGGCAGAGGTATTGATGAAATCCGTCCTCTTGCTGCTGAGGCCGGCGTACTTCCAAGAGTTCACGGTTCAGGTCTTTTCACAAGAGGTCAGACTCAGGTTCTTACAATTGCAACTCTCGGCCCTGTAAGCGAGGCTCAGAGAATTGACGGTCTTGATGAAGAAGACACAAAGAGATATATGCACCAGTATAATTTCCCAAGCTATTCAGTTGGTGAAACTAAGCCAAGCAGAGGTCCAGGACGTCGTGAAATCGGCCACGGTGCTCTTGCTGAAAGAGCTCTTGCTCCTGTTATCCCCTCTGTTGAGGAATTCCCCTATGCTCTCAGACTCGTTTCAGAGGTTCTCTCCTCTAACGGTTCTACTTCACAGGGTTCAATCTGTGGTTCAACTCTTGCTCTTATGGATGCAGGCGTTCCGATTAAGGCTCCTGTTGCAGGTATCTCCTGTGGTCTTATTACTCTCCCCGATAGTGATGACTTTATGACTATGGTTGATATTCAGGGACTTGAGGACTTCTTTGGCGATATGGACTTCAAGGTTGGCGGTACTCACAACGGTATCACAGCTATTCAGGTCGATATTAAGGTTGATGGTCTTACACCTGCTATCATCAAGGAAGCGTTCGAAAAGACAAGAAAAGCACGTCTTTATATCCTTGACGAGATTATGCTCAAGGCTATTCCTGCACCTCGTTCTGAGGTTAATGAGTATGCTCCTAAGATGCTCCAGACCAAAGTTCCCGTTGAGAAAATCCGTGAAGTTATCGGTCAGGGCGGTAAGGTTATTCAGAAGATTTCTGCTGACTGCAACGTAAAGATTGATATCAACGACGAGGGTAATGTATTTATCAGCGGTATCAACGGCAACGAAGCTAAAAAAGCTCTCCAGATTGTTGATACAATCGCAAATGGTCCAGAGGTTGGTGCTATCTACAGAGGTAAGGTTGTTCGCATTATGGACTTCGGTGCATTTGTTGAAATCGTTCCCGGTATGGACGGTCTTGTTCATATCTCCAAGCTCGATAAATCAAGAGTTGACAAGGTTGAAGATGTTGTTTCCATTGGCGATGAAATTGTTGTTAAGGTTACTGAAATTGACCGTCAGGGCAGAATTAATCTCTCCCGCAAGGATGCTCTTGCTGATATTGAGGCTAAGAAAAATTCCTGATTATTGCTTAAATAATAACGCCGAATTTGTTTTTCAAGTTCGGCGTTTTATATTAAGGGCATCTGACAAATTCACTCTTTTTTTCTCATAAATCCCCTGCCCCATAAAATAATTTATAAAATTTCTGTGAAAACTATTTACAACATCTCAGATTTGTGCTATAATATTTATGGTTGAGTTGAAGAATAATATATAATACCAATCCCTAAAACAACAGTAGACAAATCTAATGGCATAAATGCTGCCTGTCATCGTTGGACTTCCTCACCATACGACAGTATGCTTTCGTCGTCCGCCTTGACATACAGCATTTCTGCTAATCATCTTTGTCTACTAACATTTTAGGGATTGGTATAAACACATTTAAAGTAACCCAAATGCTCACCCTATGCTATGTATGGGGGCGTAAAGGTTTCGACGGGGATCTTGAAGTGTGATAAGCGAGCGGAGCTGCGGTGTAATCTCCTTAAACTGCACCACGTTTAAATATAAACGCAAGAAATAATATTACAGTTACTAGAAATAGTGCACTGGTAGCAGCTTAAGTCTGCTTCTGTCCTGTGATTGAGCACCGTGGCTTTCACATGGGCATCGACTAACGGTGAACGATCCTGCGGAGTGTCCGTTCCGCTTGATTGTATTCGGACTACCTAAGCTTTCAGCCTGTTTATCGGCGGCTTGCTTGGGGAATTTCAGTAGATAAACTACGCTCGTAGAAAGTTGCATGAATGGGTTTTCGGACAGGGGTTCAATTCCCCTCGCCTCCACCAATTTTACTCACGTTTTTGTCCCTTGGGATGAAAGCGTGAATTTTTTTGCGTGAAAATCGTGCCAGAATCATATGTACAAAAGATCAATAAAAGAAGAAAAGGTGCGTCCGATGACACCATTAAGGTTATAAGAAAACTTGGTAAGAACATGGGCTTGATAATACCGATGAATGGACCAGATATGCGTATTACACTTCCGGAAGAAATACTAAAATTCC
>JAZQFV010000043.1:0-30257 GCA_045539715.1 Ruminococcus sp.
CTGAATTTCTATGATAAACATTATTTGCTGTGTTGCCAAACCTTGCAATACATCAAGTATTACTGCGGTTTGTCGCCTTGCAAATAATATTTATCATGTACGAAATTCATCTCGTATTCCGGTTTTTAGAGAACCCCATAAACCTTAATAAAAACTTATAATAAATTATTTTGGAGGAAATAACTATGATTTTCAATGATGTTAATTTTGACACTTATTTAAAGAACTACCCCACAGAGGACGGATTTTTCGGCAAGTACGGCGGTGCATACATCGCTCCCGAACTCAAAGCAGCTATGCAGGAAATTTCCCACGCATACAACACAATCTGCAAATCAAGAAAGTTCATTGACGAACTTCGCCGTATCCGCAGAGAATTTCAGGGCAGACCTACACCGATTTCACATCTCCAGCGTCTTTCCGACAAAATCGGCACAGGAGTTCAGCTTTATGCAAAGCGTGAGGACCTGAACCACTCAGGTGCACACAAGCTCAACCATTGTATGGGCGAGGCTCTCCTTGCAAAGTATATGGGCAAAAAGAAAGTTATCGCTGAAACAGGTGCAGGTCAGCACGGCGTTGCTCTTGCAACTGCTGCTGCATATTTCGGTCTTGAATGTGACATCTATATGGGCAAGGTTGATATTGCAAAGCAGGCTCCCAACGTAGCACGTATGAAAATTCTCGGTGCAAGAGTTGTTGAAGTCACGGAGGGATTGCAGACTCTCAAAGAGGCTGTAGATGCAGCATTTGCGGCATATGCAAAGGAGTATAAGGACGCTATTTACTGCATCGGTTCAGTTCTCGGCCCTCACCCATTCCCATTAATGGTAAGAGATTTCCAGAGCGTTGTTGGAATTGAAGCAAGAGAGCAGTTCCTCGATATGACAGGTGAACTTCCCGACGCTATAGTAGCTTGCGTAGGCGGCGGTTCAAATGCTATGGGTATGTTTGCGGGATTCCTCAATGACCCTGTTGATATTTACGGAATTGAGCCGCTTGGCAGAGGTACAGCACTCGGCGACCATGCGGCAAGCCTTAAATACGGTACAGAGGGAATTATGCACGGTTTCAACAGCATTATGCTGAAAGATGAAAACGGCGAACCTGCACCTGTTTATTCAGTTGCAAGCGGTCTTGACTATCCTTCATCAGGTCCCGAACACGCATTCCTCCACGACCTCGGCAGAGTTAAATATGACGTAATCAACGATGATGAAACAATTGACGCATTCTTTACACTTTCTAAGCTTGAGGGTATTATCCCTGCTATTGAAAGCTCACACGCTGTTGCATACGGAATCAAGCTTGCACAGCAGATGAACAAGGGTTCTGTTCTCATCAACCTCTCAGGCAGAGGCGATAAGGATATGGATTACGTCATCGAAAAATACGGCATCAGATAATTAGTTTAAAAGCTTTTAGCTGTTAGCCATTAGCCTTTAGCTTTTGGAAACAGTGGCATAATTCATAATTTGAAATTAATGGGCGGCGGAAATTTTTCTGCCGTCCATTTTTTCAAAAATAATTTTTGAAAATATTGCAAAAAGACTTGAAATTTCTTCTAAAATAGTGTACAATAATAAAGGGTTGTTATTTAATTAACAACATCATAAGATTTTTATTATGAAAGGATGTCATACCAATGGCAGGATTAAACAAAGTTACTGTAGAGGACATTAATGTAAAGGGCAAAAAGGTACTCGTAAGAGTAGACTTTAACGTGCCGCTCAAGGATGGCGTTATCACAAACGATAACCGTATTCAGGCTGCTCTCCCCACAATCAACAAGCTTGTTGAGAATGGTGCTAAGGTTGTTCTCTGTTCACACCTCGGCAAGCCCAAGAACGGCCCTGAGGCTAAGTTCTCCCTCGCTCCCGCTGCTGCAAGACTTGCAGAGCTTGTAAACACAAAGGTTGTTTTCGCAGCTGATGATACAGTTGTTGGCGACAATGCTAAGAAGGCTGTTGCTGAAATGAACGACGGCGAAATCGTTGTTCTCGAAAACACACGTTTCCGTGGTGCAGAGGAAACAAAGAACGGCGAAGATTTCTCCAAGGAGCTTGCTGCTCTCGTTGACGGAGAGGCTTTCGTTATGGACGCTTTCGGTTCTGCTCACCGTGCTCACGCTTCAACAGCAGGCGTTACAAACTTCGTTAAGGAAACAGCTGTAGGCTACCTTATGCAGAAGGAAATCAAGTACCTCGGAAATGCTGTAGAAGTTCCCGTAAGACCTTTCGTTGCTATTCTCGGCGGTGCTAAGGTTGCTGATAAGCTCAACGTAATCTCCAACCTCCTCGAAAAGTGCGATACACTTATCATCGGCGGCGGTATGGCTTATACTTTCATCAAGGCTCAGGGCGGTTCAATCGGTACATCTCTCGTTGACGATGAGAAGCTCGATTACTGTAAGGAAATGCTCGCTAAGGCTGAGAGCCTCGGCAAGAAGATTCTCCTCCCTGTTGATACAACAATTGCAGGTGAATTTCCCAATCCTATTGACGCTGAAATCGAAGTAGAGGTTGTTGATTCCAACGCAATTCCTGCTGACAAGATGGGACTTGACATCGGCACAAAGACTCAGGAACTCTTTGCTGAGGCTGTTAAGTCTGCTAAGACAGTTGTTTGGAACGGACCTATGGGCGTATTTGAGAACCCAACACTTGCTAAGGGTACAATCGCTGTAGCTAAGGCTCTTGCTGAAACAGACGCTACAACAATTATCGGCGGCGGTGACTCCGCAGCAGCTGTTATGCAGCTCGGTTTTGCTGACAAGATGAGCCACATCTCCACAGGCGGCGGTGCTTCTCTCGAATACCTCGAGGGTAAGGTTCTCCCCGGTGTAGCTGCTATCGCTGAGAAGTAAGCCATTAGCTTTTAGCCGTTAGCTGACGACTAAAAATGAAACAACTATAGGGGCGGATAGAAATATTCGCCCTTATTTAAAAGGAGTTGAAAAATATGAACAACTTAATTGAAAAGGCACAGCAGGATAAGGTTGTTATGGGACTTCTCACAGTTGCAGGATTTCTTCTCGGACTTGCAGTTGGAATTCTCATTTCCCCTATAAAAAAAGGTCTTTCCATAAACACTTCAATTGCAAGCAATAACGGCTGCAACAACGGTGTGGCAAAGGACAAGTGTAATTGCGGCGGAAACTGCGACTGCGACTGCGATGATGACTGCGACTGCTGCTGCGACTGCGATGATGAAAACTGCTACGACAACGGCGGTGCAACAGAAGATGTCGTTGAATTCTGATATACAAACGATAGAAAATATAATAGGATTCGCTGTTATCGTTATTTTTGTAATAATATATAACATAGCAATTATAGGATTTCTGTTTTTGGGTATCAGAAGTCTTATGAAGAAAAATCTGAATTTTCCCCCACGCAAAAGCAAATGGGCAAAAGCCAATACCCTGCCTGTTTGCGAATGGGAATTTGAGGTTGCAGGTGAAGCCGAATCCGCCAATATGTATAATGACCTTCAATATCATATGACGGGAATGAGGTACAAAACAACACCACAGCATACAGCGAAATACTGTAAGCTGAAATATGAATATGACGGACAGACTTATGTGACAAAAACTATGAGATACGACAGCGGTATGAAAGTGTACTGCCGCAGGGACAATCCCGAAATTATCAAAACTTATATTCCGCATTATCCTATGTCCGCTGCAGCGGCAGTTTCATCGCTGTTTCTTGCAGGGTGTATGATATTTATGGAATTGGTCTTTATTTTAAATTAAAGGAGTAAATTAAAATGAACAAGTCAACAAGAAAGGCTATTATTGCCGGAAACTGGAAAATGAACAACACAAGAGTAGAGGCTAAGGCTCTCCTCGAAGCTATCAAGCCCCTCGTTGCTAACGCTGAGGGTAACGTAGAGGTTATTGCTTGCGTACCTTTCACAAACCTCGAAACAGCTATGAACGTAACAGCTGGTTCTAACGTAAAAATCGGTGCTGAGAACGTACACTTTGAGGAAAAGGGTGCTTTCACAGGCGAAATTTCTGCTCCTATGCTCGTTGAGCTTGGCGTTGAGTACGTTGTAATCGGTCACTCCGAGAGAAGACAGTATTTCGGCGAAACAGACGAAACAGTTAACAAGAGAACTCTTGCTGCTCTCAAGGCTGGCATTAAGCCTATCGTTTGCGTTGGTGAGTTAAAGTGGGAGCGTGAGTGCAACATCACTGAGGAAGTTATCGCTCGTCAGATTAAGCTTGACCTCTGGAGCGTAACAGCTGAGCAGGTTAAGAATGTTGTTATCGCTTATGAGCCTGTATGGGCAATCGGCACAGGTCTTACAGCTACTCCCGATCAGGCTGAGGAAGTTTGCGGATTTATCCGTGCACAGCTTGCTAAGCTCTACGATCAGGCAACAGCTGACGCTGTAACAATCCAGTACGGCGGTTCTATGAACGCTGCTAACGCTGCTGAGCTTCTTGCTAAGCCCAACATTGACGGTGGTCTTATCGGCGGTGCTTCACTCAAGGCTGAGGACTTCAACACAATCGTTCAGGCTGCTGTAAACGGCTAATTCAGGAAGAAATAATTATGAAATACGAATATAAAATTGATTCATTTGGCTGTACATTTTCAACAAGAACTAAATTTACCCAGCAATTACAGGATATAATAAACAAATATGCAGCTGAGGGCTGGATGCTTCATTCTTACGAAACTCCCGGTGCTCTTGGTGAACTTTGTGTAGTTGTTTTCTACAGAGAAGTTCAATAACCTGAAAAGCAAGTTCAATGTTTTGCGGGCGGATAATATCCGCCCCTACATTTGCAAATGCACCAATTTTGAAAAACAGAAAAATTTTATCGAAAAACAATAATTTTCTATTGACAAATAATATTTTATGTGGTATACTATAGTCATAGGCAGGATTTTCCTGTACTCACTATTTTTATGAGGTGGTTACTATGACTAAGCAAATCACAGAAATCGACGCAGCTGAGGCTTCCAAAAGAAAAATAAGACATACAGCACTTTTGATTATCAATGTTGTATGTTTATTCTTCGGTGTTCCGGTTTACACAATTCTTACATTCGGAATGTCCGATTTTATCTATCCCTTTCACTCTGTAATATTTTTTGAAAACCTCTTAATTGTGATATTCTATCTCATTTACAGAGAAAGCGGAAAATTAAAACTTCCCCTTAATATTCTCCGTGTGGTAACTGTTCTGACAATAGCCGTTTCACTTATACCCACGGCAATACTTACACGTTTCACCGACAAAAAGGAAATGTATTCCGCTAAAAGGCAGATTTTTACAAAATGCGTAAGGTATGATGACGGCAAAGAAACAACCTTAGAGCGTTTTCCCGAACAGCTTCCCGAAAATATTGAGGACTATTTCTTTCATACCGACTTAGGTTTAATTGCTCCCGACTATGTGGATATGGCGTTTCTTTCATTCCGCACCGATAGGGCTGCAATTGAGCAGTTCGAAGCTGAATGTAAGAAAAAAGGCTATAAATCCACGGATTTGAACAAGGAATTTGAGAAATATTTGCATAAGGAAAAAGAAAATATAGAATATCTTGACGATAAGGAAATGATATCTTATCTGAAACAGGAATTTTATATTAAACAGGGACTCACATACGATACATTTGAGTATCTTGATGCGGAAATACAGGCGGAAATACTGGGAAATACCGTACTTTACACCTGTGAAAGCGAAATACCCCACGGATACGCTTTCAACTATGACAGCGGACTTGTTATCATCTGGGAAGGGGGTATGCATTTTGTACACTAAAGATATATTCATTGTAATTAACATACTTACGATTCTTTTGTTATGTTTCTCAGCAATGTTTGTATTTTTTATAAACATTTTGCTCTGTACGGCATTGTTCGCAATTCTTCTTGCAGCAACTATTTCATTCGGCATATTTCTTAAAAAATCCGCAGAGGACACCCGTTACAAAAAACACGTATTAATCAGCCGTGTTATTTCAATTATAACTGCCGCTGCTATCATATTTCCTATGGCTATGTGCATGGGATTCAATAACAACAAAGCCTGTCACGGTCTGAAACTTTGTGCATTTTCCTACGGTGGTCAAAATATTATGCAAAACCGTGTAAAGGCTCTGCCAAAAAAGCTTCCCAAAAACTGTGATAATTATCGTTTCAGATTAGGTCATGGACTCAGCAAAATGGAATTTGATGCAGCAAGTGCATTTGTTAAATTTTCCACCGACAATGATACTTTGGCGGCATATGAAGCAGAATTCATCGAAAAAGGCTATAAACAGCTATCTCCCGATTTCACCTTTGAAGATTTCCTACGTAAGAATAAAATAAAAGAGGATGAAATTTTAGAGTACTATGAAACCATGAATTATGCAATTACGGATTATCTTGTGGACATAGGCGTGCCTTGGTACCTTGACGGGCATCTTACTGATAATACGTTTAATTTAAGCTATGATGTCATTGTGTATGATTTCAGCGAAAAACTGGGATTTTCCGCAGGCTGTATACTTGATTACACCAACGGAATTGTCATTTTCTGGGCGTAAAAGGTGGCGATATGGAAGATAAAACAAGAGAAACTCCCGTCACTTCCCCATTTACTCTGACAAATATAGTAATGTTTTTCGTCCTTGCATTAACAGGATTTATTAATCTGTTTACCTTTAATAAGATTGCTTTTACTCTGATAATACCATTTTTAATTGCAGTTATACTTTTGACAGACTATTATAAAAAATCCAAGATACTCTTTTACTATAAAAAGCACGTAAATATCTGCCGTATTATTGCGATTGCTCTGACTGTCATTATATGCGGTTCACCCACGATGATATTGTTTTTAAACCGCACAAAGCCATTTTATCATCTTAAACAAGCGGTGTATTACTGCGGATTCAGCAATATATCTGAATTGCGTACAAGGGAATTTCCCGACTTTCTGCCAAAGGAATGTGAGGACTACTATTTCATAATCAAGCCTCATGCACCTTTCCCCGAAGCCCCTGATACTTTCGCCTGCGTTTCTTTCTATACAGACGAAGAAACAATTGAAAAGTACGAAAGGGAATTTGCAGGAAAAGGCTATGAAAAGGCAAACAGCGATAAAACCTTTGAAGATATAATGATTGAAAATGAAATCAATCTTTCTGAAATTTCAGAAATGGATTCCCGTTGGCTTACAAAAACATATATCAAGGAAAAAGGCGTTCCTCAGTATATTGTTAATTTTACGGAAGAAGAAAAAATCCTTGATTTAAGCCATAATGTTATCGTATACAAATTCAGAAACAGACCTGATTTTACATCAGGCTGCCTGCTTGACTACGAAAGCGGAATTGTAATATTCTGGGCATAAGCCCGATTTATATGACATTCAAGAAATGACAAAACCAATAAATTTTTATTTAGGAGGACTATTATGTCTAAAAAACCCGTAGCTCTTATTATTATGGACGGTTTCGGCTACAATGCCGAGGATTACGGCAACGCAATCGCAGCCGCAAACACACCTAATATCGACAAATATATGCAGGGACCAAACACCCTCATCGGTGCAAGCGGTCTTGACGTTGGACTTCCCGACGGTCAGATGGGCAACTCTGAGGTTGGTCACACAAATATCGGTGCAGGACGTATCGTTTATCAGATGCTCGTTAAGATTTCCAAGGACATCAAGGACGGCACATTCTTCAACAACAAGGCTATCCTTGACGCTATGAACAACTGCAAGGAGAAAAATTCCGCACTTCACCTTATGGGACTTCTCTCCCCCGGCGGCGTTCACAGCCATATGGAACACCTCTACGGCATTGTAGAAATGGCTAAGAAGAACGGACTTGACAAGGTTTACATTCACGCATTCCTTGACGGCCGTGACGTTCCCCCTTCATCTGCTGCTGACTATATGGCAGAGGCTGTTGCTGAGCTTGACAAAATCGGTCTTGGAAAAATCGCTACAATCAGCGGTCGTTTCTACGCAATGGACAGAGATAACGCTTGGGACAGAGTTGAAAAGGCTTATGCCGCTATGGTTTACGGCGAGGGCGTTAAGGAAACTGACCCCGTTCAGGCTATCAAAAATTCCTACGCTAACAACGCTACAGACGAGTTTATGCTCCCCACAGTTATTGAGGGCGGCGATGTAATCAAGGCTGACGACAGCGTGATTTTCTTCAACTTCCGTCCTGACCGTGCAAGACAGATTACAAGAGCATTCGTTGACCCCGATTTCGCAGGATTTACAAGAAACAACGGTTTCTTCCCCCTCAGCTTCGTTTGTATGGCTCAGTATGACGCAACTATGCCAAATGTTACTGTTGCATATCCCCCTGAGCAGCTTACAATGACAATGGGCGAATACCTCTCAAAAATCGGCAAAACTCAGCTCCGTATTGCTGAAACTCAGAAGTATGCACACGTTACATTCTTCTTCAACGGCGGTGAGGAAAAGCAGTTCGAGGGCGAGGACAGAATTCTTATCAAGTCACCCGATGTTGCTACATTCGATATGAAGCCTGAAATGAGCGCTTACGAGGTATGTGACGCTGTTGTTGAGGCTATTGAAGCTGACAAGTACGATGTTATTATTCTCAACTATGCTAACTGTGATATGGTTGGACATACAGGCATTTTCGATGCAGCTGTAAAGGCTGTTGAGGCTGTTGACGAGTGCGTAGGAAGAATGGTTGACGCTATTCTTGCAAAGGGCGGTGCTGCTCTTATTACTGCTGACCACGGCAACGCTGACAAGATGTATGAGCCTGACGGAAGTCCTTTCACAGCACACACAACAAATCCTGTTCCCCTTATTGCTGTAGGCGTTGAGGGCAAGCTTGCTGAGGGCGGCGTTCTTGCTGACCTTGCACCCACAATGCTCGATATTATGGGAGTTCCACAGCCTGCTGAAATGACAGGTAAGTCACTTCTTATTAAGTAAGACTGAACCTTTAGCCGTCAGCTTTTAGTTGAAGGCTGAAAATGGCTTTATATTGCAGAATAAAATTTATTTTTAAGAGGCTGAACGAAATCAGCCTCTTATTAAATGGTGAGGTATATGACAAAAGGTGTAAAAATTATTTTGATATGCGTTATAGTCGTTTTTGCGATATCTACTGTATTATCGTTGTATTTTCTTCGTCCGTCTAACAGTAAAAACGTAGTGATTATCCGTGACAATGAGGTGCTGTACAGCTTCGATTTGTCAACGGCTGAAAATCAGACTATCCGCATAGACTATGAGGACGGCGGCTATAATATAGTTGAGATTGAAAAGGGCGAAATCCGCATTTCCGAGGCTGACTGCCCCGATAAAACCTGCGTAAAGACAGGTACTCTCAAATCCGAGGAAATCCCTGTGGTATGCCTGCCTCACCACCTAATACTGCGATTTTCCGACAAATAACGAAAGGAACGATAAATATGAATCCATTGGCATTTATGAAAATCAAGCCCCTTTTTGAGCGTTTTACACAAGACCACCCAAAGCTTTTGATGTTCCTCTCTGCTGCGGCAGGCGAAGTCAACAAGGACAGCATTATTGAAATTACCGTGCAGAATGCTGAGGGATATACAATGCGTACCAACATCAAGGTTAACGAAAATGATGTGGAGTTATTCGACGAATTAAAGAATATGATGAATAAGTAATTCCCCGAAAATTCCTGTGAATTAGTTATTAACTGACGCTGAATTTTCCGTGTATTGTATGAATTTACTGTTGACTTATTTCGGTTTTTATGGTAAAATAGTATAAGGAAAGTTATTTCCAAAGCCGAAAGGAGAATTATTATGGCTAAAGAAGAAATAAAATACGTTTGGACAGATAAAAAACGTACACTTTTTGGTTTGCCTCTTTCATTCACGAGATACTATCTCACAACAACTAAATTCATCACAAGAGTAGGCTTTTTTAATGTTGAGGAGGACGAAATTGACCTCTATAAAATCATTGATAAAAGCGTTCAGCGTCCTTTCTTCCAGAGAATGTTCGGATGCGGAACTATTATAATTCACAGTAAAGATGCCGATACTCCCACTAAGGAAGTAAAAAGCATTAAATGCGTCCGTCAGGTTTCAAATCTCATTGACAAACATATGAACAATATGCGTGACAGATACGGTATTCGTGGCCGTGATATGGTCGGCGTTATCCCCGGTGATTTCGCTGATGATGTTTCTGTTGATTCAGAGCTTTTCTGATATAAAAATTTCAATCAATTCGGAGTAGTTTATGATTTCCTTTATTAAAGAAAAAGTTACCGCTTGGGATAAGCTTAAAGCGGAAAAAAGACCGATTTATATATACGGTATGGGCGACGGTGCTCTCAAAATTATGTCTGTATTCCGTAAGTGCGGTATCCAGCTCAAAGGCATTTTTGCCAGCGATGACTTTGTAAGAGGTCATTCCTTCGAGGGCTATAAGGTTATGAAGCTCTCCGAAGTTGAAGAAATTGAAAGCGATTTTGTTGTAGTTCTTGCCTTTGCCGCAGGCTATCAGTCAATCGTTGATAGAATCCACGAAATTGCCGCAAAGCACACACTTTATGTTCCCGATGTGCCTGTTACCGGCGGTGGACTTTTTACATACGAGTATTGTGTTCAGAATGCGGAAAAGCTTCAGGAGGTATATGACAGCCTTGCTGACGACTTCTCACGGAGGGTTTACGCAAATATCATCAACTTCAAAATCAGCGGCGATATAAGCTATCTTGACGCTGTTACTACTCCGAAATCGGAGATATACCGTGAAATTATCAAACCTCATCTTGGCGAAACCTATGTGGATTTAGGTGCATATAACGGCGATACAATCCGTGAGGTTCTTGAATTTACCCACGGCAGATATGCGGGAATTTACGCTGTTGAGCCTGATAAGAAGAATTACAAGAAACTTATGAAGTTTGTTGACGGTATGAAGCAGGTTTATACTTATAATTCAGCTGCATGGTGTACTGATACGGAACTCCCCTTTGCCGCAAAAGCAGGCAGACAATCTGCTATTTCAGCGGCTTCTGAAAACCTTATCTCTGCACGTTCCGTTGACAGTATCCTCGGACGCAAGGCGGCTACAATTATAAAAATGGACGTTGAAGGCTTTGAGCGTGAGGCTATATGGGGTGCGGCACAGACTATTGCCCGTTATTCCCCGAAGCTTATGATTTCCCTCTACCACAGAAATGAGGACATTTTTGAGCTTCCCCTCCTTGTAAAAATGCTCAATCCCAACTATAAGCTGTACATTCGTCATCAGCTCTATATCCCTGCTTGGGAAACAAATCTCTACGCTTCATTATAATAATAAAAGGCAGTATTTCGGTACTGCCTTATTTTTATGCACTAATACTAAATCTTCAAATACAAACAGAACATCCCCCCGATAAATCGGGAGGATGTTCTGCATTTTGGGATAATTAATTAGGAATTAACTTGATTAATTGTAGCTATCAGTTACACTTCTGGTAAATCTGACCGCCGTTGAGAGTCTTGCCCTTAGCAGCAAACATCTCAGAGATACTTACAATCTGCCAGCCCTGAGCCTTAGCATAAGGAGCGATTTCCTCCATTGCAGCAGCTGTGGAAGCATATGTTTCGTGGCAAAGAATGATAGAACCGTTTGCTGAACCGTTGTTCATAGCGTTCTTAATCTTGCTTACGATCTGATCCTTAGAAGCACCATTCCAGTCCTCTGTATCAATTGCACAAGTGATCATAGGAACATCGCTGAGAGCAGATGTTACTGTGCTATTGCTTGCGAGGTAAGGAAGACGGAGAAGCTTTGAAGGCTCTGCACCGATGATGTTCTTGAGCTTTGTGTAAGTCTGATTGTACTCATTCTTGATTTCGCTTGCTGAAAGATTTGTAAGATAGGGGTGTGTAGTTGTATGGTTAGCAACTTCCATACCCTTCTGGTAAGCGTACTTAACCTGGCTTTCGTCCTTAATCCAGTTACCAACGTAGAAGAATGTAGCTGTGAAGCCTTCCTTTGCAAGTGCATCGATAATCTTCTTACCGTTAGGATCTGTACCGTCATCAAAGCTGATTGCCATCATAGGCTTTGTAGGATCAGGGAAATTGCCGGTTGGAGGAGTAGTTGGTGTTGTTGTTACAGGTGCTTTACCTACCATACCGCCGCCTGTTGTTACTGAGGACTTTGTACCCTCTGTAGCACCAACGAATTCGTCGATGTAGAAATCTGTGTAGCTGTCGGGAGCTTCAACGTAGATAAGCATATTTGTAGCTCCGCTTGGAATTGTGTAAGCTGTGTTTTCAAGCTTTGTCCACTCGCCTGACTTAACTGTTGCAGAAGCAATCTGATCATAGTTTTCTTCGCCGTTAAGTGTGTACTGGAGAGTGAGCTGCATTGTTGTAGCTGAACCACTCTGCTGCATAACTGCACCTGAGAAGCTGTATGTGTTGCCTGCCTTGAAGTCAGAGCCAAGCTCTGTAGCAGCACCGTGCCAGTAATCTGAACGGCCGCTTACGAAAAGTGACTTGCCTGAATAGTAGCTGTCTGAACTAATCTCGACAGAAGCATCGCCTCTACCTGTCCAGCCGCTTGCTGAAGAATTGAAATTGCTGTCAAAATAAGTCTGTGCAGCAGGTGTAGTTGCCTTTGTAGTAACTACATCAGTTTTTTTTTGAGTAGTTGAAGAACCGCCTGTTAATGTAAGCTTAGATACAAGACCTGCGTCATACTTCTGAATCTCAAGAGCGTCGGATGCTGTTAAACCAGCGTTTCCGTCAACGTCACCGTTTACTCTACCTTCGTCAGTAAGCTTATACTTGTCGCCGTTTGCGAGGTTCTGTAATAATGCAGCTGCGTCAGCGATTGTAACCTTGCCGTCACAGTTAACGTCACCAGCAAGACCTGTAGGCTGTGCAGGTGTAGTTGGAGTTGTTGTATTTGGCTTCTCAGTTGTCTTAGAAGTTGTTGTTTGTGATGGAGATGGAACATCAATGCTCATGATAGCATCGAATGCTTTCTTAGGTGTATAACCTGAACCAAAAGGAAGTGGAGTCTGTGAGCCTCTCCAGCTAATATCATCGTGTGTTCCCCATAATGTGAATGAAGGAATCTGGTCAGCATGCTCTACAGCAAGCTCGAAAATTGCCTTATAAAGGTCAGCCTGTGCCTGTGAATTCTTTGAAGATTCTGTAATATCAAGCTCTGTGATAGAAACTTCAAGACCTGTGCTGAGGAACTTCTCAAGACCTGTCTTATAAACCTGTGCTGAAGGATAACCTACATCGAGGTGTGACTGCATACCGATACCATCGATAACGCCGAGTTCCTTAAGCTTCATAGCGATGTTGTAGATATCGTTTGTCTTAGCAGGAATATACTCGTTATAGTCGTTGATGTAAAGCTTACATCCTGCAGGAGCATACTTTCTTGCATATGTGAATGCGTTGATGATAAACTCATCATTTGTATCGCCGTAAACCTTTGTCCAACCTGAGTTAGAACCGGGACGGAGTCCGCCGCCGTCATTTACGAAAAGCTCGTTACATACGTCGTATGCGTATACGTTAAGGTTAGGATATTCCTTAGCAAGGAGATCAAATGTATCCTTGATGAAGTTTTCAAGACGCTTGTTCATGATATCCTTAGAAACATAATTGCCACTTGTTGAGAAGTTCTCTCTGAAGAACCAATCAGGAGTCTGTGAATACCAAACGAATGTATGACCACGAACGCCGATATTGTTATCCTCGCAGAATTTAAGTGTCTGTGCTGCACTTGCGAGAGATACGTTACAACGTGTGTTATCTGTTGAACCCTGCTTGAGGATTGAATCAGGCTTGAGTTCGTTTTCGGGTGTGATTGAATTGAAGTGCTTCTTGATGAAGCTTGCACCTGTGCTGTTGCTAAGCTCACGAGGTGAAACAGATGTACCCATCTTGAAGAGGTGACCAAACTTGCCAATGTAAGAATCGGAAGAATAGCTTGGTGTCTGAGAAGGATTAGTTGGTGTCTGTCCCTGTGTAGGAGTCTGAGATACATCACCGCCGCCTGTTACTACAGATGACTTTGTACCTTCAACTGCACCTACTGTGTTATCAATAAAGAAATCTGTAGTTGACTCAGCTTCTACATAAAGGAGAAGATCTGTAGCACCTGCAGGGATTTCAAATGATGTGTTTTCAAGCTTTGTCCACTCACCGCTCTTTGCAGTTGCTTCAGCAACTGTAGCGTATGACTCTGTACCGCCGTCGTTGTACTGGAGAGTAATCTTAGCTGTATCAGATGAACCGCTGTTCTGGAGGAAAGCAGTACTGAAGCTGTAAGAATGACCGGGAACGAACTGATCGGGATCAAGGGAAATAGCTGCACCGTGCCAGTTTTCTGTTCTGCCGCTTACAGAGAGTGACTTGTTTCCTGAATAAGCATTTGCAGAGCTTGCAGCAACTGTAGCACCGCCTCTTGACTCCCAGCCACCTGTGCTGCTTTCAAAAGTATCGTTGAAATAGTTTGTACCGTCAGCTGGCTTTTCAGGGTCCTTAGGCTGTGTAGGCTCTGTAGGTACAGGGCTTCCGCCGCCGAATGTAAGCTTTGTTACGTCAGCAACACCGCTGCTCTGCCAACCTTCTGCGTTAAGAGCAACTTCGTAGAGGTTACCGATACCCCAACCCTGCTGTTCCCAAACCTTGAAGTGGTCTGAAACTGTGATTGTACCTGACTTTCTCTTGCTCTGACGAACTGAGAAATACTGCTTGAATGTTTCTGTTCTACCGTGAATTGTAGGACCTGTGTGATCCATCTGGAAAACCTTGTACTGTGCACCATCGATTGTAACCATCTTGCCGGCAGCATCAGGAACCCAGTCTACCCAGTCCTCGATGATGTAGTACTCAACGAGTGGAACATTTCCTGCTGCGCCCTGGTTTTCAAACCAACCATATACGCAAAGACGTGAGTTACCGTTTGCACTACCTGTCTGACGGTAATCAGCCTCGTAGTTAAGAACGATATCGCCGCACTGTGTAGCCTTTGTTGTTGAGCCGTAATCCTTACCACGACGAGCGAGGAAGTTACCGCTTGGAACGCTTGCGCTCCATTCAGCCTTGAATGCACCGCCCTGTCCGAGTGTCATTGTACCGCTACCACCTGTAGTGTCGATCCAGATTTCGTAGCTGTAACCATCGCTGACGCCCTTATGCTGGTTTGTACCGTTACCAACGCTGAGTCTGTCTCCGGGAGATGCTGCGGATGAATTGAATGAAGTTGGTGATACTTGTGGAAGCATCGTAAGTCCCATAACTGCAGCAGTTACGCAACCAAGGAATTTGCTAAATTTGCCTTTCAAATTCATTGAAAAACCCTCCTTTATATACTTTGTTGTGTGTGTGCGGAACCCTTTGGGGATTCCTTTGATTTTTCAGAGAAAATCCTGTTTTCGGTTGAGCCATATTCTGCATCGGAGATAGATTTCTGTACGAAAACCTCCAACTTAGATTATGCTTTACCGTAAACATTCAAGTCCCCGGTCTCGATTCCGTCTTTTGTTTACAATTACATTTTATTACTTTTTTGTGAACAATTCAAGTCGTTTTTTGCTATAAAAAATTTTCGATTATCATTTTTTGCTAAATTCAGCTTTCAATCAATTGAAAAATTGCATATTTTCACAACTGAAAAAAGGCGATAAATCGCTGAAAAGTGAACAAACGCCGACATATCACCGATATGCCGACGTTTGTAGATTGACTGTTATCAAAATATGACGAAATTGTTAATCAGTTACCTTTGTTCCGCATTGATTGCAGAATTTTGCACTTTCATCAATTTCTGCACCGCAATTAGCACAAGCCTTAACGGGTACTGCATCAACAACTTCAACCTCAGCTTTCTGAGGCTCCTCTACAAGCTTTGCACCGCATGAATCACATGTAGCAGCGTCTTTCTGTACAGCAGCACCGCATGAGGGGCAAGGGTCGGCTCCGCTTTCAAGAATTTCAAGCTGCTTTTTGAGTTTTTCAAGCTCAGACTCTTTCAGAGTTACCTCGCTGAATTCAGCCTTGAACTGCTCATTTTCGCTGTTCTCGGCAAAGAGTTTTCTTCCTACAGATAACAGAATTTCGTCGATTTCCGAGTTAAGGGTTTTGATTTCCTTGTTAACACGGGCTTTTTCAGCCATTTTGTTATAGCTTTCCTTTCCCTTGTTGATACCCTTATCAACAGTATCGCCTACTTTGTCAGCTAAATTCATTAAAGTTTCTTTAAATCCCATTGGTATTTACCTCCTGTTTTTATATTCTTATTATAACATATTTTGTGAAATATGTCAATAACTTATGTCAATGCGTTGTCTGTTAAAGTTTTGAATTTAAGTGCATTATACGCTCTGTATGCCGCATCTGAGAAATCGCTTACGCAATCCGAATAAAGCGTCATAATGGGAGCGTCCATTGACACCTTATCTCCAAGCTCAAATTCAAGAACGATACCTGCCGTATAGTCAATTTCATCATCTTTATTAATTCTTCCCGCACCAAGGATAAGACTCGCCATACCAAGTTCCTCAGCGTCAATGCCGATGACCTCAACATCACGGGGAGCATAGATAATATGGCTGTATTTCGCCTTTGGAAGGAGTTCCGTATCATCACAGATACGGCTGTCACCGCCCTGCATTTCAATGGTTTCCTTTAAAATTTCAAGGGCTTTTCCTGATGAAATTGCCTCCTTTGCCATTTCCGCACATTCCTCAATAGTGCCTTTTCCTGCAAGTTCAAGCATATTCGCCGTAAGTTCAATGCAGATGTCATAAAGTCTGCCCTTAACCTTGCCTTGAAGCAGTTCCACAGCCTCTTTCACTTCAAGGGAATTGCCGATACAGCAGCCAAGAGGGGTATTCATATCAGTTACGATTGCACGGCATTTTTTACCTGCTGCCTTGCCCACCTTTTCCATAAGGTCGCCCAGTTTTCTCGCATCTTCGGGAGTTTTCATAAATGCTCCCGTGCCGCATTTCACGTCAAGCAGCAGACAATCCGCATTAAGTGCAAGCTTTTTGCTCATAATACTTGCACAGATGAGAGGGATACTATCCACAGTTCCCGTAGAATTACGCAAAGCGTAAATTTTCTTATCGGCAGGGCATAACTGACCGCTCTGGGAAATAATTGAAAATCCTGTTTTATTGACAATATCCGCAAATTCGTCGAATTCCACATCTACACGGTAGCCCTTGACGCTTTCAAGCTTGTCAATTGTGCCGCCTGTATGTCCCAAACCTCTGCCCGACATTTTCGGCACGGCAACTCCGCAGGCAGCAGCAGCAGGTCCGATTATAAAGCTTGTCTTGTCGCCCACGCCCCCTGTGCTGTGCTTATCAACAGTAATTTTTTCAATGCAGCCAAGGTCGAGTATATCGCCGCTGTCACGCATAGCAAGGGTAAGAGCAGCGGTTTCCTCCTCGGTAAGTCCGTTAAGGCAGACCGCCATAAGCCATGCCGACATCTGATAATCGGGGATTTCGCCCGATGTATAGCCATTTACAAGAAATTTTATTTCATCTTCCGTAAGCTGAATTTTTCGCTTTGTTTTGTTGATAATGTCAATTGCGTTCAATTTTTCCACCACCTTATATATACATTTATAAGTATAATTTAAGTATAATTTTTCACTTTACAATATTATAGCACACATTTTATAAAAAATCAATAGATTTCCTCGATTTTTCATAAAATATTAATAATTATCAATAACGCAACAAAAGGAATTCCCAGAATTGCACTTCCGCAAAAATTGAACAGATTAATCGGCAGGTCAACTCCCATTGCTCCGCCGAAGTAATTGACGGCAAAAAGTGCCGCAATTCCCGAAAACGCACCGAAAAAAGCGGATAACAGCCGCCTTTTCCGCCTTATGTAATAAATTAGCATTACAACTGCAACAACTCCGCAGACGATGTAAAAAATCTGCTGTGTGTTCATTTCCCCATTTCACCTCCTGCAATTATATATCCAAGGGCAAGGATAAGCCGCATATCTCCGCCATTTTTCACCATAAGAAGCAGCACCGCCGCAGTCAGCAGGGTATCCCTGTCAAGGCTTTCAAGGGGATTTTTCGCCCGATTCCGAACATTCCTATTTAAAGGTATATCACGGAGATTTTTTCTCTCCTCGCCGCAATTGTAAACAGACACCCTTTTTCACCCCTTACAGAAAATTATTGAGAATTCCCGACTCCTTCGCCATTTCATAAACCGAAATCAGCTTTAGAATTTTCACCGCCCTGTCCAATCTCTGCTGACCGTCGGGACTTAAATGAGGGCGGAGAGCCATTAACAGCTCCGTATTTTTGTCGCTGTTGTTCATCGCTCCTGCAAGGGAAGAAATTTTCAGCATCATTTCCATATCGGGCATATCTCCCGAATTTACGCTGTTTTCCTCCTCTGATTTGTGGCAATCTCCCTCGCCGCTGTCCCCTGTGAATTCCCCCGAACGGAGCATTTCCGCCAATTCCGATAACTGGCGGAGGCTCTCCTCGTCTTTCAGAATGTCATTTATCCTGTTCATCGCCTTATCCAAAATCCCACCTATTTTCCCCCTGTAAGCTTGTTATACAACGCCTTTGCCTGTGGTGTACTCATCAGCTTTTCAATAAGCTGGGGGTTTTTTACCGCCTGCTGAAATTTTGCCGCCTCCTGCTGATTCATAGCTGACAATGCGCTGTCAAATTTTCCCGCTTCAAGCTCTTTGCGGAGCTGTTCAGGCGGAACTCCGATTTTTTTGCTCACCGTATTGAGCAGACCTTGTAACTGATTTTTGTCAATATTGCCATTCATAATGAAATCCTCCTTGACAATTGATTTAATATATGGTATAATATTTATGAAAATTTTATGAACTTCGGGAGGTTTTTGTATGCGAATTATCGTCATTTCAGATACCCATGGCAATAAAAATGCCATTGATTCCGTATTTCTCAGAAATTCGGACGCTGACCTTTTCATTCACCTCGGCGACGGCGAAAGAGATATTGACGCATTTCTCCTTGAAAACCCCTCTTATGCATCAAGGGTAATTCACGTTGCAGGAAACTGCGATTTCAACAGTTTAAGCAACGATTTCGAGATTATTCCTGCCAACGGCCATAAAATCTTAGCCAGCCACGGTCATATCTATGCCGTAAAAAACAGCCTTGAAATCATCAAGAAAACCGCTAAAAGACTGAACTGCGACATCGTTCTTTACGGTCACACCCACGTGAGATACAATAAATTCGAGGACGACCTCTACATTATGAATCCGGGAAGTGCAGGAAATCCCCACGACGGCAAAAAGCCTTCATTCGGCACTATAAACATTGTGCCGTCGGGAATTTTAATGAATATCGCTGATATATAATATGCCGCAAAACAGAAAGAAGTGACTATTATGAATACAAATGGTAAAATGATTAACAGCAACGTAGACGAAATGGCACATAATGGTACTTTATACCGACAAACCACAAAGAGATACAGAATCATCTCTACAGTATATGTCATTGCGTTTCTCGTTTATGCCTTGACAATGCTGCTTTATATATGGGTAACGCCGGGAAATAATAATCTTCTCGTTTTACTTGATTCGCTGCTTTTCAAAACAGGAGTTGCATTATGCGGTTTTATGTCCTGCCGCAAGCAAAGTAATATTTATGCCGTTATGGCTTTAATCATTCAAACAATTAGCCTATTCTTCTGTCCTACATTAGGTACATTTTTTGATTATATCACAGCATACAATGTAAGCGGAATGAACTTCAACGGTCTGCTGCTTATACTTGTAATTGTTCTCGCTATATTCACAATTTCCAATAATCATCAATACAAATATCTCTCAGAACAAGAGGGTTTCCCCCACTTCAACGAGCGTAGAGTTAATCAGGAATTTGAAATAAAACAGTCGAACATCAAAGACAAATTCCAGCAGAATTACGAGCGTCTTAAAAAGACGGAAACCGATGAAATGAGCGATTTATCCAAGGCTGAACCCTCTGATTTTATGTCGGGACAATTCACAACCCCTGTACAGGAGATGGAAGAATTATGATTATATCAAATAAATCTGAAATTCAGAAAAACCGTGACATACTAAAAACAACAAAGCGGCTTGACCAACTTTTATGCGTATTTTATTTTATCATTTGTTTCCCTACGTTTCTTTTTTCAGCTATGAGAATGTTTCTATTCGGACTTGAAACGATTTTTCTTCTGATTTTCGGAGTTGCCGCAAGTATAGCAATCTTTTTTATGGGTTACTTTGGCTGCTATAAAAAAAATCTCATATATGCCGTTCTTGCCACAACAATAGCTGTTGCAAGTTCCATAGCCTGCGGCGGTCTTGATGCTGCGTTAGGTTCAAGCCTCAGATTTATTTCTATGGGGACGGTTAGCGGTTTCAACTTTGGAACAGCAATATTAACAGCCCTGCTTATACCAATTCATATGTATAATATCGCTCAATTCAGCTATGTCAAAAATCAGCCCGGATACCCCTATTTCAACGAACTTATTGAAAAGCAGAAAGAAGAACGTCAAAAGAACAATATCAAGACGGAATACGAGTCCACATATGAACGCATAACTCAGAACAAAGTAAAGCGTATTGGCAATAACAGCTATGTATATGAAAAATGCGATACTAAGCCTTCGACAATGGACGAAATATGAGGTAAAAAGCCGTAAGCTTTTTGGGACAGCAGTTTTTTTCTGCTGTCCCTTTTGTTTGTTGAAACATAGCAACAGGACGTTGCAGGAATTATCCCCTATGAATTGGCTATATTACGCCATTTTCATATGAAATTCAGTTTTTCAGCAATTCATTACAATAGCTTTTAATTAAATTAAAAAAATATCTCCAAACCTATTGACAAACCCGACTTTTTGCTGTATAATATTATATGTACTTTGCGAGTGTGCTGGAATAGGCAGACAGGCACGTTTGAGGGGCGTGTGTCGAAGGACGTATGGGTTCAAGTCCCATTACTCGCACCACAGATGAAACAGGAAAGATTTTCTTTCCTGTTTTGTCCGTAAAATAAAATATCTCTCATAGTGGACAGGTGGCTGAGCTGGTCTAAGGCGCACGACTGGAACTCGTGTATACGTTAATAGCGTATCGAGGGTTCGAATCCCTCCCTGTCCGCCAGATTAGCACCTTGATTTGATACAAATCAAGGTGCATTTATTTTTGTCATAGCTACGGATTGCCGCAGATATTTCAGAGCAGTTTCGGAAAATTTCCGAATACTGCTCTTTTTTATTGCAAATTCTTCATATTTAACTGTAATCAAACCTGCTCCGAACTGCGTTATTTATAATTTGCAATGCTATTTTGAAAATTGAATTGACAGTCAATGGTATATATGGTACAATATATAGGGCATCTCTAAAAACCCCTTTTGAGAAAAAACAGCTATGCATGACATCTACTGCGTCAACCTCCCTTGGAGTGCGGCAGCACGCCTGCGGAAGGTTTCCTTGTAGCTGCCATACCTATCTGCTTTTCCTTTAACCAAACGGGTTTTTAGAGATGCCCTATAGTGTGTTAAAGTAGTATTACAGTAATATGATACAACTTTATTTTTCAACTTTGAAAGGGGATTTACTATGAATGATGATGTAATATTGGGCTGTATAGAGCTTTTCTTCGGTGCGGTATTATTATTTGTAACAATATATTTTTGGATTTATGATGCAATACGAGGTGTCAGACAGGTTAACGGTACAATTATTGGTGAAGACATTGAGGCTAAAACTGTTCACATAAGATACAAAATAAAAGGCGATACTTTTAATGAAGTATCGTGTCCCCTGTTCAGTCAATATTTTATATGCGGTCCTCCAGAGGTTGGCATGAAAATTGTACTGAAAATAAGAAAAGACGATCCCTATAAGGTGGTGTCAATTCATACCACACTTAAATCACATCTGACTTCATTTTCAAAGCCCGGTATTTATTCCAATAACTACGTATGGAAAATACCGCTGTTATTATTGTCACTTAGTGCATTTCTTTTTTTAATGGGCGTTTTATTGATAACTGATTGGTAATGGGTGTTTTATTGATAACTGATTGGTTCACTAAATTCTAATACGTTTAATTTGTCATTTATCATCGAAAACAAATTGAATGTAATAAACATGCGACTTATATTATACGTTGCAAAATTCATAATTAGTCTATTTCTCTGCTCGCTGATGTTGACAGGCGGAATTTTTTTTGGGGGGTGAAAGAAAATAGATACTTATAGTTTCTACAAACTTCACGAAATACAAATTGTCGTTTTAAACGGTTTTTTCACGTTTAAGTGATTATATATATATATATATACCAATCTTTCTCACATAATCATCAAATACTATTGACATTAAGCAAGATTTCTGATATAATATGCACAAAGAATTATTATATTCTAAAAGCAGAATCGTTTTTTTAATTTATGAAAGGATGATCACAATGAAAAAACTCTTAGCTTCCATTCTCGCTTCTTCGTTTATGTTGTCAACCTATGGATTTACAACTATAACGGCAAGTGCTGCTGAGGAAACTACGTTTACAGCAGTAGTCAATGTGTACAATGACGAAACGCAAGAACCTGTAACAGGTATTGATGTAAAGTTTGTTGAGTATGATGCAGATCTCCCAACAATACCGGAACCTCAGGCAAATGTTGTACAGGTATTATCTGAATGGAACACCTCAGATGTAAATCCGTATGAAATTTCAGACATCACTTTTACTAAAGGACATTTCTATGCTGTTCAAATCGACAATATTCCTGAAGGGTATTGCTACAGCTGGGAAGATCATGTTATAACCGGTATTCATGGAAACGGTACTTTGAGTGGAACTGTCAACTACAACATCGCATTACAGCCTCACAATCCACTTCCGAATTTGGAGTATCCACTTGATATTGAACGTGAATTCACTTTTTCTGTTGTGGATAAATCAACAAATCAGGTTATCGAAGGACTTGATGTTGAACTTGCAGAAATGGAATTGGATACCAATGTTGTAAATAAGTACAATTACGTTGAAACTGTTGATAGTTGGACTACCGCCGCAGACAGCTATGCAATTACTATTCCAATTACCTATGACACATATGACAGTCCTTCGGCTGTTTTCGGAATTAAAATCAATAATATGCCCGAAGGATATACTTACTATCAAGAGCCACAAGATGGCTATACCGTTTGTGCTTATTATGGTGCTTACGATTACAGATACGACCTCTATAAAAACAATACTAAAACTGAATGTATAGCATATATATATCCTGATGATATGCCGCATGAATATACCTCTACCGCTGCTTCTAACAGTACAGGAACTACAACAACTACTACCACGACCACTACTACAGTTCCTGACGTTGATGAACAGATTACCACATCAACAGCTATAGTAGATTACAGAACTTTCCTTGACTACGATTCATCTCCTATGAAGGCAGGAGAAACAAGAACAGTACGTTTTTATAATCCAGGACTCCCGACAATGACAAAAATGACAGCATACGAAGTATCTGAAAATATTTCTTATGTTTATGAGGAAGGTTCTGATACACTTACAATAACTGCTCTTGCGACTGGTAATGCTCGTATGTATATTATGGGCGAAGGCTGTGCTTTTGGTTGTTATCTCAATATAGAAGTAGTGGACGATACACTTACAACAACTACTACAACAACTACTACTGTCGCAGGCGAAGGAACAACAACGACAACAACAACAACAACAACAACAACAACTACTACTACTACTATTGCTGATGAAGAAACAACAACTACAACTACTGTTATTAACAATGACGAAGAACTTCCACAGACAGGATACTCGAATATCTATAAGGTGATTGCAGGTTTTGCAACTCTTATGACAATTGGCGGTGCAGCACTTGTTGTAAAAACGAGAAAAGAAAATGAATAAATAACCAATAAAAAGGCTTCCCGAAACAATGGGAAGCCTTTTTTTATTTTGCAGTTATAATTTTCTTCACAGCAGGAGCTTTAAAGAAAACAAATGTACCAATACAGGTGAACGCAATTTCAGGGAGCATATATGAGATGTTATAGATGAAACTATAAAGCAAGGTATTCTCCGTTGTGAATCCCTCCCACAGTTTTCCTGCACTATGGAATATCACAACTCCGCTTGTAAAATGGCAGACAAAACGGATAAGAAGTGCCATTATTGTACCGCAAATCCAGCCCCACTCCCCTTTTTGGCGGAACATTCCCGAAAGCCCGATTACCGTATATGCTAAAATGTAGTCAAGCAAAATGCAGCCGATAAGCATTACAGGGCTGAGTCCCCATGCGAAAAGTCCGTCACCGATTCCCTGAAAGAACTGAAATAATGAGAAAACAAAGGCTACAACAAGACCTTGTTTTATGCCGTATCTGTTGCTGTATACGACTATGGGCAGCATACTCAGAAGTGTTACCGAACCGCCCCACGGCAGCTTGAAAATCGTTATCATACTGAGAACTGCTCCCATTGCAATAACAATTGCACCCTCTACGTATGGCAGTAATTTTGAATTTTTCATTTCACATTTTCCTTTCATATAAAAAACGGAGATACTCTGTGCGAATATCTCCGTGTACGTTCCTTAAAGACTTCCTACGGCGGCATTATCCGCATCAGGTAACGGGTCGAAATTCATCCTCTCAGCCTTTATTCAGGCTCCCCGGTCCATTATTCAATTTATTATATCACAATTTTTATGAATTGTCAAGTGTGAATATTCCTCGATTTTTTCGGAAAGAAATCAAAGCCCATCAAATGACGGGCTTTGACTTTCAGTTGATATATCGTCCATTATTCGGCTATTCCTGCAAGCTTCTTCTGAATTCTCACAGCGTCGTCAACTGTAATTCCGTCGCAAGCAAAATCAGCGTTGAACTCGCCCTGTGCAGATAATTTGTACTTATCGGGGTTGGCAAGTGACTGGAAAATAGCTGCGGCATCGGCAATTGATGTTGTGCTGTCGTTGTTTGCATCGCCGTCCATAGAGTTGAATACGTCAATATCACCTGTTCCGACTTCAGCATTTGCAGTTTCAGGAATTTCATAGTTCATTGTTATTCCTGTTTCCTTACATAATTTTAGTGAAATATCAAGCTTTTCAGCAAGAGTATTTTCTTTGTCGGAATCAAGTGTATATATCGAATAAGAATTGAAATATTTTTCAACAAAATTAAGCTGACCAAGTTCATTTTCATTCACGTAATCTTCAACTTCTTTGAGTTTCTCATCAGAAATTACATACGCCATTGGAGCTACATATGAACCAAATTCTATAATTTGAAAATGTTCGCCCGGAATAACAAAGCTGTCAACATAGCCTGCGTTCTTTAATAAATCACTCACTTTTTTGAAATATTTTTTTGAACCAATCGTTCTGTAATCATAGTTTGATTTAAAATCTTTTTCTATGTTTATTTCATATCCGAATTCTTTGGTAAGAAGTTCATTTACCTGTTCTGCCGTTGTACCTTCTGTAAGATTGAAAAGAGCTGATACTTCACTTAAGAACGAAGGCTTTTTAGGTACAAGTGCATATACAATTTGTCCGTTCAACTTTGAATAAAAAACAGTATTTTCAAGTACTTCATCCTCTACAGCAATAGGGAACGAATTGGTGAATACTGATACATAAAACAACTCCTTATACTTATTATCAATTTCCACGTACTTTTCTTTATCTTTAAGTTGTTCAATGAACTTACTTTCAGAATCTTCTTCAAGATAAATCGCATTTGAAACCATAGGAGCAGCCATTGACGCACTAAGACAAAGGGCTGTTAAACAAGATAATAATTTTTTCATAGTGATTCCTCCTTAAATATATGGATTTAGTTTATAAAAACGAAGTAATGTGGGAATAATTCTGGTACCCAATGACTTAAACTGCAAAACTTTTTAAATTCACTGGAAACACCTCCTGATTTTTTGCCAGTTTGTACTGCCTTTCATATATTAATGCTCTTGAACACCCCAAATTCCCCTCTCAAAAAATCAACTTTGTATACTTGCACAAAACAGCCTGAAATATTTAGCATTATCATACAAAAGATTCTATGACCTTCTGACATTCATCATAATCACAGTCAATTGCTGTAATCAGATAAACTATATTTTCTTCAAGAAAAGTTGCTGTAAATTGATTACCCTCTTTAAGAATATACATTTTATGACCGTTTATCTGTTCTTCCACAATGTTATATGTATCGGTTGGTATACCAATAGGTGGTATCTCCATTCCATTATTATACCGACAAAAATCAAAGTTTAATTTTATTTCATCATTTTTATATTGAAAAATAACATGAGTAAAAACTTCATTTCTATCTTCAACAACATTTACTAATTCAAACCCTTTTGGAATATACGTCGGGGTTAACGGATACATATCATATTCCGCACATTTGGCTTTCATTCCATAAGGGTCAGCAGATGTTACAGGAAGTTCGATGTTATTATCATTATTATCATTGCTCATATCAATGGTAATACCACCCTTTGTAAATTGATAAGCCGCCGAAAAAATATTCTGCCCCAACGCTCTCAACGAAAAAGCGTTTAATCCCACTATTACCGCAGCACAGGCAACCGCCACGGAAAGCCACTTGTAAAGCCTTATGCTATTCTTCGGCTTGCTTTCCTGAATTTTATTCATTAGTTTGCTTTTTGAAGCTTCAACGCTGTCCTGTACAGCCTCATTATCAGAACAATTAAGCTGAAAAATCATTTCGTTAAGCTCACATATTCTTTCCAAATCCCTTTTATTTTTGGGTTTGCTTATTTCAGCTTCAAGTTCACGGTTCAGTTCAGATAAAATTTCTTTTTTCATATATCTCATCTGCCTTTTTGAATTTTCTTTATTCATTGTGTTTTCTCCATTCATATACTAATGCCTGTGAATATGGCAAATTCCCCGTTCAATTTTTGAAGTTTGTATCATTGCACAAATATACTCGTTTTAATTTATGCATCATTCACTAAGATACTTTATAACCTTATCTCGTATGCGGTCTAATCTTCGATATAAAGCTTTCGTTGTAATTCCCATTCGCTTGGCTATTTTTTCACGCTGTCCATGGTCGGCTTCGGCATACTCAAGCAATAAATCGGCTTCTTCTTTGTCAAGTATTTCATATATTTCCTTTGAAAATGGTTTTCCTTGTTTTTCATCAGAAATAATATCAGAGTAATCGTCAATATCAAGTGTTATATTTGAATTTTTGCTTTTGTACTTATTGCATATCCTTATTGCCGCTTCATAGAGCCAGGAACGAAGACTTTCTGTAAAATCAAGCTTTGCTCGTTTCTTGAACAACAGAAAGAAAACTTCTTGTGAACATTCCTCGGCAGCATGAATGTTATGCAGACGATTTATACAGAATTTATATACATCCGAATAGTATTTGTCTATTATCATCTCACAGATTTCTTTATCTAACATCCAATCACCTCGACATCGTTTTTTGATATTATATCAAATATTTCCAAATATGTCAATTTACACTTTCTTTAGAGATGCCCTTTAATCTTCTTAATTTCTTCTTTAAAAAATTTTTCCACAGCCTTTGCACTAACGCTGAAAGTATAGAAAAGCGGAATATAAAAAGCCGTATCAGTTGTGATACGGCTAATCTATAGTTAAAAATGTTATTTAAGAAGTGCTTTTATTTGTTCTATACTATCAGTTTCATCATCCCATAAAGGTATTGGTTGAAATTTAATAACGAGTAAGTATTCATCAAGCAAACCGAAGAACGTGTCAAATGCGTTTTCTTCATCAAACGAATTTTCCAATATCAAATCAAAACTGTTTTTAGGAGTCCATATTGTACCAAGAAATTTTAATGCAATATACTCATCGAATCCTTCAGGTAGTATATTGTGACTTTGTTTGATTCCAAGGAAATTCATTGCTGTGTCATATCCGTGAATAAAATGTTCTAAATAGCTCAGCTTGGCAGTACCGATGAATATTCCAGGTTTACTTCTTAAACAAGAAAGCAATTTTCTTTCACCAAAGGTAATGTCTGCATTCATATATATCACCACCGCTAAAATTCTATATGGGCATCTCTAAAAACTCGTTTGATTAAAGAAAAAACAGATAGGTATGACAGCTGCAAGGAAACCTTCCGAAGGAGTGCTGTCGCACTCCAAGGGAGATTGACGAAGCAGATGTCGTACATAGCTGTTTTTTCTCAAAAGGGGTTTTTAGAGATGCCCATATATTATTATACCACATCAACTAATAAAAAACAAGCCACAATGTAAAGAAGTTAGTGTCAAGCAAAAGTAGGCAACAGGTACTTTATCTTAAATTCAAAAACAGACCCGATACGCCCTATGGTGATACATTGGCACTGTTATCCTGCTGATAGCTATATGTAAAAAGGCTTCCCGAATAGAATCGAGAAGCCTTTTTTATGGTACGGGTGACAGGACTTGAACCTGCACCGAGTTGCCCCGACTGGCACCTGAGGGCATCGTCACGTTAGTGGAATTAAAACAATAATCGGGAACAATCTAAAACAGCTTTATGGTATCTCAATTATATCAACCAACTCTCCCGAAAAAACAAAAATATAATCTCCGCAGGCTTCAAAGGCATATGAGCTGCCCTTTTCAATTTTTTCGGCTGGACGAGATTCAATTTTCTTCCAATTGTTAAGGGAATACGTTGTATATCTGCCGTTGCGATAAGTTATAGCTATCTCCTTATCTGCATAAATAATATGCTCAAATCTTTTTGTTTTAAATTCCTTTTCAACAGAAAGATTTTTCGTGTCAACTACACATAACACATCATGCTCATTGAAGTCATCGCTACTATCAATTCTTGAATTTGAATTTGTTGTCAAAAGAAGCATATCATCATATGAAACAATATTTTTGATTTTGTTGCCATGGGTTTTGGTATCATCAAAAAAGTCATCGTACCTCTTTGCGATTTTGTTATTGATGTCATATGCAGTTAAATCAGTCAGAAATGCGATATCCCATTCAAATATAATGTCATTAGAAAAGCTTTGACTATCAAAACCAAAAAACGGATAATAACGGCTATTTTCCTTATCTACGATAACTCTTATTATAAATTTCCCGTCTGAATAATAATATAAAAACAAATGATTGTTATACGTGCCTACCTCATATCCGTTATCTATGCTGTAATTATCTTTAAATTCTATTGTTTTCAGCTCAAAATTTTCATCTGCATCTAAAGCATAACTGACTCCGTTCCGGTCATCGAAAACAAAAATTACATTATCAATAACTGCTTTTATTGCAACCGGATTCTTATAATCAGTAAAATGCTGTTCAAATTTCAATTGTGCAGTATTCAAAACATTTCCGTTTAAATCTAATATGACAATTTTCGGGTTAACATTGCCATTCTCATAGTATATCAGATAGATTTCTTCATCCTGTACAAATAATGAATAGCACTCATCTGCCTCAAACAGCTTTTGAGAACTACCGTCACTCATTGAATAAACTCCGTTATATGTCATATAAATATATTTACCCTGAGAATAATACACGCTTTCGTCAAATACTCCTACTCCCGTTTTAGTATCTGTTGTCAATAAATTGAAAGTGCATACACCGATTATCAATAATATAATAACTGTAATTGAGATTTTAAATTTTTTATTCATATACAATATACCCCTATTAATTGCTTTTCAACCTAATTATAACATTTTATTTATAAAAAAGCAAGAGCTTATAGCAAACAAGGCTTCCCGATTTTATTCGAGAAGCCTTAATTTTTTATGGTACGGGTGACAGGACTTGAACCTGCACCGAGTTGCCCCGACTGGCACCTGAGGGTAGCGTCACGTTAGTGGAATTATTATCCAACACTTTTATCGTTTTCACGAAGATTTATTCTGATTATTTCCACCATTGTAGCAATAAATTCTGAATTGGTAGGTGGAAATCGTTTATCTATATAGGAACATTCAAACATTTTATGTTTAGTGTTTAACCTGCTGCTTAGCCACGTTAATTCTATTGATTTTCTGATTGTAAGATTTACACTTGAAGCAGTAACTGAGTACTTTTGTGCAATGGATAATAATACATCACTGTTTTTTACATCTTCATGATATTTTGCCATGTAAATATATATTGCTTCTTTTGCATAAGTAAACCCTTTGAGGTTGGGGGCAAATCCTAAATCCAAAAGAGATTCGGAAATATGCTGCATTAAT
>JAZQFV010000044.1:0-1506 GCA_045539715.1 Ruminococcus sp.
CATTACAAAAATTGATATGATGATGTTTGTAATGTTTCTTTTGACGTCTATTTTTATGTAGCCGAAGATCGGGAGCAAAAGAATATTAAAGAGAAGCGTGGCGTGTGCCGTTATGCTCTTGAAATTCTCATAATCTGCAAGCGTGGGATTGTTTATGAAATCCACGTTGGCGAACATTCCGACAAGGGTGGAAATGATACCGAACCAAAACAAATAATCAACGAAGAACGAACCGATTCTTGACTTCTTGTTCTTTAAGAGCGCAAAAATCAGAGCCGACCACATGACCACGTTGCACGGATATATTGGCAAAATCAGATTAGGGGTTTCACCCAAGTATTCTATCGCATTGTCCCCCGACAACAGCTTGAATATAAAAGAGCTGTAATGAAACACGATAGTGAAAATCGCCGCAGCTATCAGAATGATATTTTGTGTGCGTTCTGTCTTAACGCATTTTTTGACGAGCCATAATCCGAGTGCAATTATGGCTATAAGAATTAGATTAAAGATAATTAGTTTGCCCACGGTTAGATCTCCAATCTGAACTTGGTAGGCTTATCCTCTCGATAAATCACCGTCACTTGCTCATTCACGCTCGGCGGAGTGACAAAGGATTTAAGCCATTTTTTCTTGACGATTTCGTTTCCGTCCACAGTATATTTCACCGTAACAATATGAGGAAAGGTTGCACCGTCAAGAGCGTGCTTTCTTATGGGCTTGGTATTGACCTTCAGCCACCATTGCTTTTTGACGGATAGGACTATGCCAATCGTTGTGTTTTCCGAAAACGGATTTCCGTTTTTATCAAAAGCATTTTTCAATGCTCGCTCTGTAAGAATAACCGAGAGGATTATAAGTAAAAGCGGAAATACCAATAATGCCGCGCCCACATATCCCACGGTTTTAGTGTCTGCCCCAATGAAGCACAGCATAATACCCGCTACGATAGGAATGAGTGCAAAACCACAGATGAGCCATATTTTGCCACAGTAACGGTGCGCAAACTCCCAAGTATCTTTGTTTTTCATTGACCTTGAGGTACGGTATCCGAAAACATAATTGATCTCTTTCGGTGCTTTTTTGAGAAATGCACGCCCGAACAATATCATTATTATCGGTATGAGCAAATCCATAATGAACATATAAATCCAAAATCCCATAACTACCTCCTTAAAAGTTATAGTGCGGATATTTCCGATATTCCTCCGGCACGTCCTCGTCATCGGCTGCCTTAAAGGTTTTGAGCTTTTTCGACGGCAAATCGGGATACAGCACCGTGTTCAGATATTCGATAAAATCCGTTTCATCAAACACCGCGCCGTACTGTTCTCCGCAGAGCTGCAAGAACTTACCGCTTTTCTCACCGTGCCATACGTAGTTGAAAGCAAACTCATTTGCAACGGTGGCAAGGTTATCCGCAACGTCGGCAGGTACTAAATAGAGCGACAGATCTCCGTCAGCACTCAATACGACCTCTTTCATTTCTCGGGTGTCATCGGTCTG
>JAZQFV010000045.1:0-3053 GCA_045539715.1 Ruminococcus sp.
TCCATATGCAGAACTGCATTGAAAACATAAAAGTTTGGATTTCTTGATTGAAAATCTTTCATATATTCTTTCAGACATTCTGCAACAAGTTCAGCATCCTCTGTACCGACTCCCGAATCATCCATTTTACCGATTTGTACAACGTCCTCGTAAAAGCTTTTTCGTTTGTCGGCAGCTGTAACAACCGTATTTGACGGTTTCTGATGAAATAAGCTTTCATAATATGTGCTGTGAATTTTTCTGTCATTTCGCTTTTGCTTTGCATTATAACGCTCTGTCGATTCAGCGAAAAGCTGATCGTAAGCCTTACCCAAATCCTGACGGATAAATGTAACATTATCCTTGATTCTGTTTCGGTCAATATTCTCCGCAATGAACTCCCGATTATTATGTGTAAGGCTGCCCTTACCCTGACAGAACGAAATTCTCTTTTCTTTCATAATTCACCTCATTTCATATTCACAATGGGCAAGCACAAACCGTCACGATTGATTGATGAGAGTGACGGCAGTGTGCTTGCGATAAGACGGCTCAAAGAGCCGTGATTTACAAAAGGCTGCGCCATTTGTAACGCCATAGTACTTGTGACGGGGAATTCTTCCTCCATCACAAATACAGGCGCTCTTTGAGAAGCAGCCGTTCCCTCTGCACTCCCTTGCGTGACGGTTGGTGACAGTTGTGACGGTTATTTTATACCGCCACAAAAACCGTCACAGCCGTCACGAACTAATAATTTTTCGCACAATCAAAAATGTTAAATCGAAAAATTTTCATCATAATCGGCTCAAAAAATCCGCTATCTCCGATACGCAATTTTCCATATCTGCTCTGCCGTTTTTGTCCGATTTAAAAAACTCATCGCACAAATATTCGGCATAGTCAAAATGATGCAAAGCATAAACAAATCTTCCGTCCAAATCATCATCAGGCGATACAGGAATTATCTTTTTCCATTCTCGCATAAGCCAGAGATAATCACAAAGTATCTGCCACGCATTTTTCTCATATTCCCGATATGCTTTTTGCTCATTTACACGTTTCTGATATTCGGAAATATCAGCTTTTGTTGGAATTGTTTCTATGTCGATATTTAATCCGAAATCCGTGTTTAGTTTTTTCACAGCATCAATCGGTTTATACAACTGAAAAAGCTTCTGTGTGAAACCGATAATATCGTGATGTTCACCGCAGCCGAAACAATGAAAATTATCACCGTAAATTTTAGCAGACGGAGTTTTTTCATTGTGAAACGGACAGAGCGTCATACCTCCACGTTCAATATGTAAGCCGTATCCCTCCGCAACTGTTTTCATATCAATTTCAGATTTAACTTTTTCAAAAATCGTCATTTCTGAAAATATGCCATAAGGTCTGCCTTATTTACAAGAATTTTTCCACGCTTTCCCTGACCTGTGCGGACATATTTAACCTTGTCCTGTGCCACAAGCTGACGGACGGTATGCTCTGAAAGTCCATGAACAACCTCTGTACATTCCTTGATTGTGAGCATCTCCACAGGTTTTGCAGCTGTGTCTGCAACGCTCTGGGTTACAGGCTCATCGTTTGTAAGCTGAATCAAAAGATTCATAATGTTGTCGATAATTTCATTTTTTCTCTGTGTAGTCATAATTTTTTCCCTCTCTCTTTCTTGTCGGAAGTGTTAAATAATGTTGAGAACTAAAATCACGTTCCCAATCAAATAAAATCATAGTTATAGATTTGTGAACTTTCAGCATTATCGACATTATCGGCTTTTTTCTCAAAGTGTCGATTGTGCTGAAAATGTTGATAATTCACGAATTATAAATCAACGGATTAACGTGAAGCACAATACTGCTTTTATTATTGCCGTTTGCTCCTTGTACTGTTTTACGCTTAATATAGCCATATTCTTCAAGCATTATTATTGTTTCGTTGAAATCATTAGCATTTCTGAAAAGCGTACATCGACAAATCTTGTAAAGTTCATTTTGTCGGATTGTTCTGATATTTTTCGCACGAATTCTGTCAATCACACGTTCTGCCTTTAATGTCGCCGTATCAACATCACCGAGACTGTAAGCGTAAATTGCTTGCTCACGGTAATATTCTCCTATTTCCACAGCGTTGCAGAATGTTTCAATTCCTACATCAACATTTGCAGGATTAACATTGTTTAAAGCACATTTTACGCAGTGAATTATTCCGCATAAACGCAAAATCAGTCCGTGATATTTACCTCCCCAATCCTTGCAGAATGCCATATCTGTAATAAGCTTTGGCTCAATATGGTTATTGTACAGATTAACAAATTCCATGTAAGAATTTTCATCAAAATGAAGATACATCTCGTTTTCACTGTTGTACGAGAATTTGTTATAGAGCAGTTTATAGACAAGCTTTTTGTAATTTTCAGCAGTTTTCTCTGAAATAGGCTCTGTATCATATTTTCGTGTGCCTATATTACTTTTCGGGAAACAGTAAACGAATCGGGCTACAAGACCGCTTCCACGAAATGCAGCATTATTCATTATGCTATCGAAAACATAAGGCTGACAGGCAAGAGAAATTGAAAGATATGGCTTTTTCAAAATAATGCTATCTCTGGTTGCTCTGTCAGAAATATAGGTTTCACCATTCCATGATTTTAAAAGCAAGTCAAGATTAGGAATATTATTGCTGTATCGTCCGCTGAAATTGCCCAGCATTCCTGCTTCATCCGAAATCATAAGAAGTGTCCCGTTCTGCTCTAATTGGCTTACAAGTGATTCAGGCGTTATATCATCAACGACAATACGACGGAATGAATTTACGTCCATATCACACAATTTTGTATGAAGTTCTGCGATTTCATCAGAATCAGCATTCTCACTTTTTTCAAGAGCTGAAATCTGATTTTCAAGCATTTTTCTTTCAGCCATATTCTTGTAAATCTCTGTTTTATGCCCCTCATTCCAATCATAAGAAAACTGGACAAATGGACGTTTCACCATAGAAATTACAGGAGATTTTCTGAAACTCGGCTCTGCAATTGTAAGTGCATCAATGAGAAGCGGCTCCGTATGGTCACTTTT
>JAZQFV010000046.1:0-2409 GCA_045539715.1 Ruminococcus sp.
TGCGCTACTGACGATTATTAGTACGGTACTGTCCATCCGATTCCTTTCACTTCCTTCGGACATAGTCGTTCTTTCTGAGGATGGTACGCTTATACTTCCAAAAGGTGTTACTGTTTCTTTAGAGTCTATCAGCGATGTTTCATACAGACGAGCATCCGCAAAAGGAATTCAATACCGTTGGGGATCAATCACTTTGTCAACTTATTATGGCAGTTATAAATACGGATTTGTATCAGATTGCGAGGATGTGGCAAAGCAAATAACTCAAATGGTCTTTGAAGCAAAACAAAAGGCAAAGGAGGGGTCAAAATGATCTGTCCTTATTGCAACAATGAAATGGAAAAAGGACTCATTCAAAGTCCGCAAGAAATAAGTTGGTTAAAAGGTGAAAAGCGAAAGCTTTTTGGCCGAGCAGAATTTCATAAGGATTCCGTCGTTCTGTCAGAATTATCATTTATGAAAGGCTCGGCTTGCATCGCCTATAACTGTCCGAACTGCAAGAAGATAGTCATTGACTACGCTGATGGCAGCAATGATTTGAACGGAGGTTAAGGATGAAAAAAGTTTGCGTATGGTTCGCGATTATTTCCGCAATAGTCCTCTTTATAACGTTGGGCGTTGTAGGAGGAAAGCTGCTTGACGGAAATTACGATACAACCGCTGAGGTTATAATCACAGGTATTTCTTTTGTGATTTTTCTCGGCTCTGTTGTGTGCTACAAGTTTATTGGTAGCCGTTGTCCGCATTGTGGCAAGGTTAATGATACTCTGCTTGGCAAGTCCAAGTTCTGCCCCCACTGCGGAAAGGAAATCTGAAAAAATGATAATAAACCGAAGGTAAACCATTATGAAAAAACTAACACTATCAAAATATCTAACAACAGCCTTGAAGTGGCTAACGCCCTTTGCTCTGTTAGAAATTCTTATATGCGTTTTGCATTTTTCGGGAATTGCCGAAGCAACACTATTTGCTTTGATAAACATAGCAAACTTTATTTGCTTATTACTTCCCGGAGGATATTATCTCACGATGTTCTTTGTCTTCAAAAAGAAATGTGAGAGTGCTACTCCCGTAGATGGTGTAATAGCAAATTGGGAGGCAGGCTTCTTCAGATATACAGGTGCGGTTATCGTAAAGGTTGACGATAAGGAATATTCGACTTCCGCATATTTTAGCAACGAAGAAGCAAAAGAAATGGTTGGTAAAACGGTATCTTATGCCATCATTTCCGACACCCTCTTTATCTACGAAGTTAAAGAAAACAAGGAGTAATTGTGATGAAAAAAGAAAACATCTATAAATTCCTATATATCGTGGCTGCCTTGTTGGTCGTAGGCTTTGCCATTGCCTTTGGCGTGGATGCCTACAAATACAATACGGGCGGTTATTTGGGTTCGGCGCCTCTGTACGCCTATGCGCTCGTGGATGCCGTTGAGACGGTCATATTCAAGAGCCAGCATATTCTCCGGCAAGGTGTTTTGCGCGGATTGCGGCTCAAAGCTCTATTATTGCACGACCAAGGACTTTGATGCAAGTAAAGATTTCTTTAACTGCTCCCAATACCGAAAGGACACGAGCACGTGTACGGTGCATTATATCCGTCAGCAAACGCTCGAAAAATTGGTATTCAAGCACATCAAGGGAATGCTTGCCTACGTGCAACAGTTTGAGGAAGCGTTTGTAAGCCACGAGATCGAAAAAGCGGACATAGTGCGAGAGCGTACCATAGCAAATGCAAGGAAAGAGATTGCGAGCTTGAAGGAACGCGACAAAACACTCGACCTGCTTTTCAAGCGAACCTATGAAGATATGGCAACGGGAAGAATTACCGATGCGAAGTTTGACCTTATTTCTTCGGAATACGAGAAGGAGCAAGAGGAAGTCAAACGCAGAATTGCCGAGCTTGAGGACTTGATTGAAAACGGTGAGGAACAGTTGAAGGATTCGAAATAACTGCTTGCCAACGTTCGCAAGTACACCGATCCCGAGGAACTGACCGCAGAAATGCTTAACGATTTGGTTGATAAGATACTTGTCCACGCTCCCGATAAGAGCGACGGACACAGAAAACAAAAAATCGAGATTTACTACAATGCTGTCGGCATCATTAACCTGCCCACCGCAAAAGAGGACGATTGCATCGTGCTTCACGGCAGAACCAAGGGCAATAAAGAAGCCGTATAACACAGCAAGAGGTATTGTGACCAAAATCGGTCACAATACCTCCTACATACAAATACTTCCTTATGGGGCGGCAACTTCAGCGATAGCTCTTTTTTTTATTTAGTTATTGAAATGCAATCCTCAGTGATAAGGGACGAAAGGGTGATTTCCTTTTCCACGCCCACAACCTCTCTTATTACG
The DNA here is from genome assembly GCA_045539715.1 of Ruminococcus sp. Lineage (GTDB taxonomy): Bacteria > Bacillota > Clostridia > Oscillospirales > Ruminococcaceae > Ruminococcus. The sequence continues at coordinate 2,365 of JAZQFV010000046.1, forward strand.
GTGACCTCTACCGTATCGCCGATAAAGGCGCTAAGCACTGCGTCA